>NZ_MKVV01000033.1:0-112216 GCF_001899645.1 Pseudonocardia sp. 73-21
GGCATCCGCCAGGTAACCGACACTCCGGGCTACCGGGGGAACCTCACATCACGTGGATCTCCGCGGCATGGCGCAGCTGCAGGAACGCGAAGAAGACCCGGACCGCCTGCGCCCGCGCCATCCGGGTCGCCTTCGACCCCGAGCGCAGCTCTTGGCCGAAGTAGCGGTCGGCGTCGGACGGGTCCATCTCCCACACCGGGCGGCCGAACCAGCCGCGGACCTTGTCGAGCTGACCGACCTCACCACGGATCGTGCTGTCGGCCAGCCCAGCCGCCGAGCGTGCCATCACAAACTCGGCCACCACGTCGGTCTCGAACGCCGCGAGCTCCTCCGCATCGACCGGTGCCCGGACCGAACGCAGATCTCGTACGACGCCGAGCGTCAACCCACGTCTCCCGTCTTCAGTATTTCCGATCTCAACTCACCAAGTGGAGTCAAGCCTCATGAATCCTGAAGAGTACTCACAACACCTCAGGACAACGCGAAGCAGGTCGCAGACCGAGGTCCAGGGCCTAAGCAACGTTCCGTCCCTCATCGCGCTGTCATGCAACTCGCGGGTTGTCGGACACGGCGGCGGCGCCCACCCCGCCACGGCCCGGTCGCCGCAACCGTGACCCGCTTGCCCGCTCGCCGTCCCTCGCCCGCCGACCCGGGAGCTACCGTCATGCCCGCCACCGCTCACCCCGAACCCGCGGCTGGCCCGTCCGCCGCTGTTCCCGACATCGAGGACCTGCCGCTGTCGGTGTGGACCACCGCGCAGCGGCCCCCCGCCAGCCAGCGCCGCGAGCGGTACACCGCAGAGTCGACCGCGCACCCGGCGAAGATGCTGCCCGCCGTCGCAGCCCACGCCATCGCCCACTACACCCGCCCCGGGGACCTCGTCCTGGACCCGATGTGTGGCATCGGCACCACCCTCGTCGAGGCCGTCCACCTCCGTCGGCGCGCCGTCGGCGTCGAGTACGAGCCGCACTGGGTCGACGTCGCCCGCGCCAACCTCACCCTCGCCCGCCAGCACGGCATCGACCCGGCCGTGCTCGACGACTCCGGCGTGCTGCACGGTGACGCACGTCAACTCGCCACGCTGCTGCCCGCGCGCCACACGGGCAACGTCGCACTCGTGGTCACCTCCCCGCCCTACGGTCCCTCCACCCACGGGCAGGTGTCGGTCATCCCTGGAGGCGGCGTGCAGAAGTACCACCACCTCTACGGCAACCTGCTCGACCGGGGAAACCTCGCCAACATCGGTCACCATCGCCTTCTGGCCGGTTTCCAGCGGATCCTCACCGCCCTCGCCGAAGTCTTGCGTCCCGGCGCGCACGTGGCAATCACCGTCCGGCCGTGGCGGGAGCACGCCGAACTGATCGACCTGCCCTCCCAGATCCTCGCCTGCGGCACCCGCGCCGGACTGGTGCCCGTGGAGCGCTGCGTCGCCCTGCTCGGCCGCGTCGCCGACGACGGCCTCGTCGCCCGCGGCTCGTTCTTCCAGCGCGACTTCATCCGCAAACAGCGCGACGCCGGGCTGCCCCTGCACCTCATCGCGCACGAGGACGTCCTGCTGTTCCGCACGGACAGGCCCGGTGCGTTCGCGGCCGGTACCGGTGACAACCCGGCCGCGTTGGGAGCGCGCCGGGCGGATGCGGCGGCTCGGACCGGGCGAGCAGGGGCGAGCCCGTGCGACGCGAACCCGGCCGCGTGAGACGCCGCGGCTGGCGAATCGCCGGCGGCCTACCAGAACGGTGCGGAGCCGGGATCGTCGAGGATCTTCATCAGCGGATCAGGCGACACCGTCGGGGCGGCGTCGACGGGGTGCCAGCGGGTGCGGCGATCGGGCCACCACAGCCGCCACCGGCGCCCGTCGTAGCGCAGCTGCGCAATCGGCCGCCGGGTCCACGCCGCGTCGGTCCCGTCCCAGGGGGGGCGCGTTTCGATGATCGTCACCGTGGCGCCGCGGACTGTGTGCTCGACTCGAATCTGGTCGCGCGCCTGCGCGGGCACCCGGGTCGCGCAGTACGCCGCGATGCGCTGCACATGGATCTCCGGGACGGCCACGGAGCCGATCCTGACACACCCGCGGGCCGCGTAACCCCGACATCCGGCGGTTTCGAGGCGGGCGGTGCGCCGGCCGAGGAACGCTGGGTGGGTATCGGGTGCAGGCGATGACTGGACCCGATCGATCCCGCCCGGCCGTGAGCGCCGCGGCCGCGCCCGGCGCACGTCTGGGCACCGATGTGGCGGAGGCGGATCCGGGCTGCTCGGTGCGGCCCGCTGTGGGACCTAGCGTCCCCATGGCGGGGGTTCTCCCGCTCTATACCCCGGGCCACGCAGCGGAGTTGCTGGCAGTGCGGGAGTCGTGGCTGCGTCGCCGCGTGACCGAGCGCCGGGTGCCGTGCACCTTCATGGGCAAGCATCTGCGGTTCTCCCGCGCTGATGTGGAAGCGATCGCCGCCGCGGGCGCGCGCCCGGCCGGACCAACGACGCCGCTGCGTCGCCGACCGATCCGCCGACGATGACCGATCACCCGTCTGCTGGGCAGAGCAGGGGTTCCGCTCTGGCCGTATCGGAGCGTCCATGGACGTTGGCGTCTCGGGCTTGCGGGGTCGCCAAGACTGGTTTGCCGTGTGATGAGGGATGGGACACCACGACATGGCCTGGGTGGAGCAGAGCGGTAACCGCAGCTGGCGGGTCCGTTATCGCCGCGAGGACGGCACCATCGGCGCGGTCAACGGGTTCACCAGTAAGACCGCGGCCGGGCAGCACGCCAACACACTCGAGTCCGAGCAACGCCACGGCACGTGGATCGACCCGGCCGCGGGGAAGACCACCTTGCGAGAGTGGAGCGTGGACTGGCTCGACGCCCTCGATGTCGCGATCCGCACCGAGGACTACTACCGCAGCATGCTGCGATGCCACATCCTTCCCCGCTGGGGCGATGAAGGGCTCGCCGACATTTCCGGTATCAAGGCCGCAGCGTGGACCAAGCAACTCCGGGCGAGCGGCTACGCCCTGTCGACCGTGTCCGGGGTGACGAAACTGCTGTCGTTGATGTTGGCTGACGCGGTCGAGGAGCGGCTCATCGTGGCCAACCCGATCCGGTCGCGGCGCCGTGGCCGCCACCGCGCCACCCGACGGGTGGAACGGATCTGGGCCACCCCGCAAGAAGCGCTCGCTGTAGCCGACAACGCCGCCCGCCTACCCATCGGTGGCCCAGCCGCGGCCACACTGATCGTGACTGCGGCGTGGACCGGTGCCCGCTGGGGCGAGCTGGTCGGCCTGCGCCGCGCCAACACCCACCTCGACGACGGACTGATCGTCATCGACCCTGACGTCGGGACGCTGCACGAGTCCAGCCGTGGCCTCGAGCTAGGCCCGCCCAAGACCGCCGAGTCCGCCCGCACCATCACCCTGCCCAACTTCCTGGTCGAGCTGCTGCGCGCCCACCTCGAGGGCCACAACCACCCGCACGTGTTCGTCTCGCCGGAGGGGGAGTGGCACCGGCGCAGCAACTTCGGGCGCCGCGCGATGCGTCCCGCGGCCGACGGCAACCTGACCCAAACCCGTCCGCACGTACGGCTCTCGCCGGCAAAGACCGGGCTGACGTTTCACGGGCTGCGCCACAGCCACAAGACGTGGATGATCGCCGACAACGTGCCCGAGATCGCCCAAGCCCGCAGGCTCGGGCACATCCTCGACGACAAAATCCAGCAGACCTACTCCCACGTCGCCGCCGAAGTCGAAAGCCGACTCCTCGAGGGACTCGCCGAGCGCTGGTCCAAGGCCGTCGCCGACAGCCCCGAGGCCCCCGACTGGCGCGAACCCCGACCGAATCCATCATGAGCTGGGCGTGCGATGAGGCGTTCGCCTCGGGCACTTGCGGGTGACCGATCAGGACCGTCCCAGGCCGGGTCGGCGGCCCTGGACCACGGTGCGGTCCTGGTTCTGGGTAGGCGCCTGGAACAGGTTGGGGACGGCCGTCTCGGCGTCGCGGTCGGCGCGTTCGACGGCGAGCGCGACGACGGCGAGCGCGATGAGCAAGTAGAGCTCGTAGCGTCTGACCTGGGCGTAGATGAGCGTCGAGATGGTTGCCGGGTTGCCGGCGAGGTACCCGACCGCGCTCCAGGTCCCGACCCAGATCGGCGCGCCGAGCGCGTTGAACACCAGGACCGCCACGGCATTCCGGCAAGCCCGGCGACGATACCGTTGGCCTGGCGCAGCCCTTCGACGAACCGGGCGATCGTGACGAGCTTCCCACCGTGGCGGGTGAAGAAGCCCTCGGCCTTGTTCAGCCGGTCCTCGGTGAGGAACACGTAGCGGCCGAATCGCAGGTACCAGCGCTGACGCCGGAGTGCCCGATGGCGAACTCGACATTGTCCCCGATTGGTGCGGCGAGGAACCCACGGCAAGTCGCTGCCGTCCCCGGACGAATCCGCAACGAGCTGGGCCCCCTCGGTCCGGTCGGGTTCGGCCTCGAGGTTCTCCAGCGCGGTGGCGTGCGCGGTCAGCAGGGGCCGCAGCCTGGAGCGGGCCAGCCTGAACACCGCCGAGGTCAGCGGCGTGCGCCACAGCAGGTAGCCGAGAATCGTGACCGCGGCGCCGAAGACCAGCCCGACCAGCACATCCCCGGGCCAGTGCGCGCCGACATACACCCGGGCGGACGCCATCAGCAGCTCCGCCGCGGCGGCGAGGTACCCGAGGGGTCGGGAAGCCAGCCACACCCCGGCCGCGACGGCGCCGGCCATCACCGCATGGTCGGACGGGAAGGCGTAGTCGGCGCGGCGGGCGACGAGCACCTCCGCTGCGGGCAGCACGATGTAGGGCCGCAGCTCGTGCACCGAGGCCACCACGATCTGGTTGAGCCGGAGCGCGATCAGCATCCCCACCGGGGCCCACAGTGCCGTCGCAATCTTCCGCGCCGGCCGACCGGCAGCCGACGAAGCGGACGGGACGGGGGACGGCGCAGATGAGGACGGAGCGGTCGAGGCCGGTGCGTTGGTCGCGCGGCGGGCCAGCCACCACCCGGCCAGCAGCAACGCCGCGAACCCGACGACGCCGTAGGTGGCGTAGCCCGCCATCACCGGGTGGAGCCAGCCGGTCCGGGTGGCGAAGGCGGTCACCGCGTCGAACCCGTCGCGGTTGGCCCAGTTCAGAAACGTCTGGGTGTCCTCGACCGCGCCGTCGAGGATGTCGCCGAGCCCTGGCATCTCAGCGCGCCTGCCCGTCAGTCGAAGCCGCTGTGTGGCGTGGTGGGCGGCGCCGGGAGTGCAGCAGCTCGAGCCCGTGCGGGATCAGCGAGACGATCACGACCGCGGCGATCACCGGCAGCAGGTAGCGGTCCACGTTTGGCACCACCGACCCGAGCCCGTACCCGGCCAGGGTCACTCCGACCGACCAGACCAGGCCGCCGATGACCGGCCACAGCGCGCGTGCAACGCCCAGGCCAGGTACTCCTCGGTCACCGGGCAGCGGCGGCACACCGCCTTGGCCGCGGCGATCTGCCGCTGCGCCGGCCCGGCGTCCCCGACCGGGAAGAACAGCTTTCAGCGGACCGCCACAGGCGGCCCGAATAGTGCAGATCGTACGACAAGAGGGCTGTTCCTGCTATATAAAGTGGCGTAGCGTTCCCCGCGGGTGCGGCGGCTGGCCACATCGGCGTGATCAGCGCCCGCCCTTTCGCGGCCAGGCACCGTGTGGCCGGTCGGCGTGGAGGTGGGGCCGGTGCGTAACACGTATCCCGGGATCGGTCGTGCTCTTGGGTGGGTGGTGGCCGAGATCGCCGGTAACGTCCTCCGCTACGGAGCATGGCTGGTGCTGGCCGGATGCGCCGACTACGGGGCCGCAATGTGCGGCCAGCCCGCCATTGCCGCCCAATCTGTCAAGGCGTGTCCGCCGACGTGGCGGCGCCACAAGCTCGCTGAGTTCATCGTCATCAAGGAGACGACGCGTGGCATCGCCCAGACCGAAGCATTTCTCAGCGACGCGTGCGAGCTGCGACGGGACAGCGCCGCACCGCTCCGTCGGCGACGCGAGGATCGCCGCGGATGTCGGTGGGCGATCACCCGGCCCGAGACGCGAGCGGAGCCGACATCGCCATCGTAGCTAGACGTGTGGCTAGTGCATCTATCACGATATGTAGCAGTCATGCAATCGTCGCCGGGCGTGGATCCACTGGCTCGGATCGAGCGCGGGCTGACCGAGCTGGTCCGGCGGGCACAGCGGGTGCATGTACGTCTCGAGTGCCGGGGGACGGTTGCTGGAACGCTCGGCCTACTGCGTTCTCGGGTGCCTCTACGACGAGGGGCCGCTGCGGCCCACGGCGGTTGCGGACCGGATCCACCTGGATCCCTCCACGATCAGCCGCCAGATCGCAGCTCTGGAACACGCGAAGGTGCTGGCCGGGTGCCCGATCCGCACGACGGCGGGCCTGCCGGCTACAACTGACCGTCCACGGACGCGATGCCCTGGAATCGACCCGCGAGCTGCGTCGCCGGCTGGTACGGGAACTGCCGACCTCATGCCCGGTTCGCGATCAGGTGTTGTTCGCCGATCTTCTCGAGCGCTTCCTCCCCGGTATCGAGCCCGTTGCCATGACCACGGGATCGGCCGCCCGCCCCCGCCAGCACGGCACCGCAGCTTCGGCCCGCCGACCACCCCGAACGGAGTGACACCTGATGAGTTCCTCACCGCCCACTGTAGCGACCCGCCCAGCCTCCGCCCGCCCGGCTGCGGCGCAGGGGATGCCGGTGTTGACCCACCGCCAGATCATGGTGGTGCTGGTCGGGCTGATGCTGGGCATGCTGGTCGCGGCGTTGTCGCAGACGATCGTCGCGACCGCGCTGCCCACGATCGTGGGAGAGCTGGGTGGGCAGGACCAGCTGGCCTGGGTGGTGTCGGCGACCTTGCTGGCATCGACCGCCTCGACCCCCATCTGGGGCAAGCTGTCCGACCTCTACGGCCGCAAGATCATGTTCCAGTCGGCGATCGGGATCTTCCTGGTCGCGTCGCTGGCCTGCGGATTTGCTCAGGACATGATCCAGCTCGTCGGGTTCCGGGCGGTGCAAGGGCTGGGCATTGGCGGGCTGATGGCGCTGGCTCAGGCGATCATCGGTGACGTGGTCAGCCCCCGGGAACGGGGCCGGTACCAAGGCTACATCGGTGCCGTGTTCGGCGTCGCCACCGTGGCCGGGCCGTTGTTGGGCGGGTTCCTGGTCGAGCACCTGTCGTGGCGCTGGACGTTCTGGGTCGGGATCCCGATCGGTCTTGTCGCGCTGCTGGTCACCGAGCGGGTGTTGAAGCTGCCCTTCCCGCGCCGCCTGCACGCGATCGACTGGCTGGGGGCGTTCTTCATCGTCGCCGCGGTGAGCAGCCTGCTGCTGGTGCTGAGCCTGGCCGGCAAGGAGTTCGACTGGAACTCCGGCTGGACCTACGGGCTGTTCGCGGTCGCGGTGGTGATGCTGGGCGCCGCGGTGTGGCAGGAACGCCGCGCCCGGGAACCCATCATGCCCCCCCATCTGTTCGGCAACCACAGCTTCGTGATCACCAGCCTGGCCGGGTTCGTCGTCGGCATCGCCATGTTCGGCGCGATCATCTTCCTGCCCCAGTACCTGCAGATCGTCAAGGGCGAGACCCCGACCGCATCCGGGCTGCTGACCCTGCCGTTGGTCGTTGGGTTGCTCATCGCGTCGATCGGGTCCGGGCGGGCGATCACCCGCACCGGCCGATACAAGATCTTCCCGGTGGTGGGGCTGCTCGTCGCGGCCGTCGGGCTGACCCTGATGAGCCGGCTGCAGGTCGACACCCCCCTGGCGATGGCCGGGCTGTTCATGTTCATCACCGGCGTGGGTATCGGCCTGGTGATGCAGGTCCTGGTGCTGGCCACCCAGAACGCGGTCGACCGGAAAGACCTCGGTGTGGCCACTTCGGGGGCGACGTTCTTCCGTTCCCTGGGCGGCGCGGTCGGGGTGGCCGTGTTCGGGGCGCTGCTGACCCACCGGCTGCGCGACACCATCCCCAACCGGCTCGCCGAGGCCGGCGTGCCGACCGCCGGTCTCCCGGTCGGCGGTCCGTCGCTGGGTACCCCGGCGCAGATCATGAACCTCCCCGAGCCGATCCACACCGCGGTGATCACCGGCTTCGCCGACGCGTTGCAGACCGCGTTCCTGGCCGCGGTCCCGTTCGCGGTGTTCGGCTTCCTCGTGGTCCTGTTCCTGCGCGAGGTCCCGCTGCGCGGGCCCGGCGCGTCCGCGCTCCGCCCGGGCACCGACCCCGCGCCGACGCATACCCTGCTCGTCGCGGCGGTCGCGCTCGCATGGCTCGCCGATCACCTACAACGCACCGACGGGGCGAACCCTCACCTGACCGCCGCCGCCGCCCGACTCGCGCCGCCCAGCGGGGGCAGCGAGCACGAACGCGCACAAACCGCCGCCCGGCAAGTCCTGCGACCCGTGGCGCGCCGCGCGCTGGCCGCCGCGCTCGCCGGCGTCACCGGGTCCACCCCGACACCGGGCGCCACCGCGGAGCTCCCCGCCACCCACGATGATCGAGAGGACCAGCATGTCGGATCGGCTCGGTAATGATCTGTCGCCCGTGGGGCGAGCCGCACCGCACCACACCGGCCACGCCCGGGCCACGCCTGGCGGTGACGCCGGGCGCGGGTCGCTCGGGGCCGCGACCGTCGGGCTGGCCGGTGGGATCGTCGCCTTGCTGGCCGGAGGCTGGTTGATGCTGGCCCCGTTCGCCCTGGGATACCAGCCCGAGGGCACGGGCTGGACCAACGCCACCACCACCGACTTCTTCACCGGCCTCGGCCTGGCCATCCTCGCCCTCCTGGCCAGCATCGCCCTGCTCGCCGACCTGACCAGCAGGCTCCGCGCCGCCGGGGGCCTCCCGCCGCGGCGCAGCCCCTACCCCGACCCGGACTCCCTGCGCGGCACCGACTCGGCAACCCCCACGGGCGTGGCCGGCGGCCCGGCCGACGAGCTCGTCAACCTGCTCCGGCCGTTAGTCGACGCGCTCAACCGCGACAACCCCGAACACGACCGGGGTGGCCTGTCCACCAACCGGTCGGCCATCCCGACCCACACCACGGAGCAGTCATGATCCCGTTCGCCCCCCGGGTGCACGCCATCGTGTCCCTGCTGTTCGCCGCGGTCGGGATGTGGCTCGTCGTGGCGCCGTTCACCGTCGGCTACCAGCCACAGGGCCAGGACTGGGTGACCGGCACCCGCAACGATCTCATCGTCGGGGCCGTCCTGCTGGTGGTCAGCCTCGCCGTCCTCATCATCGAGCTGACTTTGGCGGTGCGCGCCCGGCTTCGCGCGGTCGCAGCGGCCGAACCTGAACGAGCTGCCCCCGTCGAGGCTCCAGCTATGACGGTCACACCGGGCTCCTGATCATCGAGGCGTTGGAGGGCGCCGGTCAGCGTTATTGTTCAGCGGGGGCAGGTGGCCTGGCAGCGGCTCGCGCGTGGTCGCGCAACCGGACGGAAAGGAGCCGCGGTGCGAAACGACGAGCACGCCAGCACTGTGCAGCTCAACGGGGTGGCCAGCGCCGCGCAGATGATGTCACCCGAGACCGCGGCCGAAGAGTTCGCCGACGCGGTACTGGTGTTCCTGGCCGCCGCCCGGCGCACCCGCGGCCGCCTGCAGCCGCTGTTCGACGACATCACCGTCCCACAGCTGGTACTCCTCGACGCCGTACGAGCACGCGGCAACGACGGAGTCGTCGCCGTCGCCGACCACACCGGGCTGACCCAACCGACCGTGACCCGCGGCGTCATCACCCTCGAACGCGACGGGCTCGTGCAGCGCACCGTCGGCACCCCCGACGGACGGGTGCGGGTGCTGGCGCTGACCGAACGCGGCGAGCAACTGCTCGCCGCGAAACGATCGGTCGTGGCGGGTCACCTGACCACCACCTGGAATCGGCTCGACGATGTCGAGCGTGCGGTCGCCGCGCCGCTGCTCCGCCACCTCGCGGATCTCGTCGAACACCTCCTCTGAGTTCAGTAGCTCCTCTCCGGGGCCTGCACCTTTTCCTGCTATGGATTGAGGAGTACCGTCCAAGCCCTGATGGCGGGCACCGTGGAGGTGACCCGGTGACGGACTACCCGGGCCACGCGGCCTGATCGCTTTGCGGGCAGGCCGACTCATCTGGGGTGGCCCGCTGGGCGCGGTGACGCCCCTTCGTCACAGGCCCGGGAGCGAGCCGCAGTCCAGCGTCATCAGATCGAGGCCGCCAAGGCCATGTGGGCGGAGGCCACCCGGGGAGTCGTCGACCTCGAGCGCTTCCTCGGCACCAGCACACCGCACGACGAGCCTTGATGAAAGGGCACTCGACCTGCAGGGAAGGAACCGCAGCCATGTTGCGTAGCGACGAGCGGATACTGACCACCCACACCGGGAGCCTGCCCCGTCCCGAGCCGCTGCGGCAGGCACTAGCCGATCATGAACGCGGCGGGCCCGTCCCCGAACCGGAGCAGGTGCGCGACGCGGTCGCCGGCGTCATCGGCGACCAGCTCGCGGCCCGCGTCGACGTCATCAACGACGGCGAGCTGGGGAAGATCGGCTACTCCACCTACGTCAAGGAACGGCTGACCGGCTTCGACGGTCAGACCGAGGCCATCCCGATCCACGACTTCGACGAGTTCCCCGAACTCGCCGGTCGGATCCTGGGCGAGGCGATGGCGGACATGACGATGCCCTCCTGCACCGGCGACGTCACCTACCCGAGCACCGTCGCCGTCGAGCAGGACATCGCCAACATCACCGCGGCCACCGCGGGCGCCGCGGGCGCCGGCGCCCAGGAGGTGTTCCTGACCGCGGCCTCCCCCGGCGTCATCGCGGTGTTCCTGGCCAACCGGCACTACCCCACCCACGAGGCCTACCTTGCCGCGCTGGCCGAGGCGATGAAGACCGAGTACGACGCCATCCACGCGGCCGGGCTGGTGCTGCAGGTCGACTGCCCCGACCTGGGCATGTCCCGTCAGATGTACGAGGGCGAGGACCCGGGCCTCGACGCCTTCCGCCGCCGCATCGCCCAGAACATCGAGGCGCTCAACCACGCCCTGCGCGACATCCCACCCGACCGGGTGCGGCTGCACCTGTGCTGGGGCAACTACGAAGGCCCCCACCACCTCGACGTGCCCCTGCGCGACATCCTCGACATCGTGCTCACTGCCCGCGCCTCGGCCATCTCCTTCGAAGGGGCCAACCCCCGCCACGAACACGAATGGCGCGTCTTCGAAGACATCCCCCTCCCCGACGACAAAATCATCCTGCCCGGGGTGATCGACTCGACCACCAACTACATCGAGCACCCCGAACTGGTCGCCGAGCGGATCATCCGCTACGCCACGGTCGTCGGCCGGGAACGCGTCCTGGCCTCCAGCGACTGCGGATTCGCCACCTTCGCCACCTACCTCAAGATCGACCCGAAGGTCACCTGGGCCAAACTGGCGAGCATGGCCCAGGGCGCCGAACTCGCCTCCCGGCAACTGTGGTGGACACCAGATTCCGCGAACGAACCGGTGGCAGCTGCCGTGTCATCGGCCCGCGGCGCCCGGCGTTGCACAGATCGACAGCGTGAGCACACCACGCTCCGCCCGTCCCCGGGGCCGACGACCAGCCAGCGCGGCAGACACCCGCGCGGCGCTGGTCACCGCGGCCCGTCGGGTGTTCACCTGAACGCGACTATGACGGGGCCACGGTCCGCGCCATCGCCGAGCAGGCCGGCGTCGACGCCGCGATGGTCAACCACTGGTTGGGCGGCAAAGACGCGCTGTTCCTGGCCGCCCTGCGGATCCCGCTCGACCCCGACCAGATCCTCCCGCGGCTGCTGGACGGTGACGCCGACCAGCTCGCCGCCCGCCTCATCCACACCTTCCTGACCGTCTGGGACACCACCGGCGGCGGCGCGATGGTGGCGCTGATCCGCAGCATCGCCGGACACGAGACCGCCGCAGCGATGATGCGCGAATTCATCAGCCGGGTGATCCTGGGCCGCGTGGTCAGCTCGGTGGCCCCGACCAGCCCGAGCTCCGGCCGCGCTGGCCGACACCCAGGTCATCGGGCTGGGCATGGTGCGCTACGTGCTCCGCCTCGAACCGCTCGCCTCCGCCGACCACACCACCGTCGTCGCCGCCGTCGCGCCGAACCTGCAGCGCTACCTCACCGGACGGTTGGACCCGCCCGAGGCGTGACGATGCACCCGTTCGCCGCCGATCAGTTCCGCTACCTCCAAGACGGAAACGAAGTCATGAGGCCGCTGGCGGCCGGGGAATTGCTGTTCCTGGAGATGTTCTCGCGGGCAGTCGAGGTCGGCTGTACCACGCATTTGCGCGATCTCCACGATGCGCGAGGCGACGACAATCCAAGGAGGTGTAGCGCCTGGACCTGACGCAAACTGACTCGCGGCGACACGGTCTGGCCCGGTGCCTGTGACAGGCCCGGATGCGGGATTCAGACTGTCTCGTCGGTGCTGCGATGGTCCGCACCGTCGCCACCGCGCTCGAACTGCGGTCCCGGCTGGCCGAAACGTTGACGCGTATGCCGACGACACGGTCGAGCTCCTCCTCCGCTCCCTCATTGATCGATGTTGCGCTTGAGGGTCCCATCGCTCGGTGGGCGCGCTGTGACCTCTGTAGAGGTACTCGGCAGAAGGGTCCGGAAGCTGGCGTCGGGCGCCCCGACACGGTGCGACTCCGTCGACGCCCGGATTTCCGGCGCCCAGGCAGCACGGCTGTCCGTGCGCTCCGAGTGCCTCCGAGAGTCTGTTCGAGGGTCGCTCTGCCTTGACAGTACGGGCCTCCGATGTTCGAATGATCCTCGACATCGTGAGTATCGTTGCAATAACTAGGGTGCTGCAGATGTAGGCCCGTTGTGTTCGATGGAGGTTCTCGGGTGGTCAACACTGCGTCACCGCCTATGCGGAGTGCGTCGAGCCGCGGCTTCCCGTACCGGAACCACCCCACGGGCTGGTTCCATGTGGGCTGGTCGGCGGAGTTCGAGGTCGGCAAGGTCGTCCCGCTGCGGTACTTCGGCCGTGATCTCGTCGCTTTCCGCGGAGAGTCAGGCGCGTTGTCGATCATGGATGCGTATTGCCCCCACCTCGGGGCGCACATGGGCTACGGCGGCTCGGTGTGCGGCGACAACCTCGTCTGCCCGTTCCACGGCTGGCAGTGGAGCGCCGACGGGCGCAACGCCGAGATCCCCTACAGCACCAAGCCCAACCGGGGCCAGCGCGTCACCGTGTGGCCGGTCCACGAGGTCAATGGTCTGGTCATGCTCTGGTACGACGCCGCAGGCGGCGAGCCGACGTGGGAGCTACCCACGATCCCCGGGTACGACGCCGACACGTTCTATCCCGTACACCCGCACTGCACCGGCGAGTGGCTCAACCGTCCCGTGGCGCCGCAGTTCCTCGGCGAGAACCTGGCCGATCCGGCGCACCAGAAGTACGTCCACGAGGCGACGGACGTGCCGGAGATCGTCGAGTTCTCCGGGGAGGGGCCGCTGTGGCACTCCCGGCAGCGGATGGTCTGGGGCCGGGGCAAGGGCGACACGTGGCTGACTCCCGCCGGGGGGAAGGTCGGACACCTCGACATCCAGGGATGGGGGATCGGCATCGCTCTGTTCCGCTTCGAGGGCATCGACGACACCGTCCAGATTCAGTCGGTCACGCCCATCGACGACACCCTCTCCGACCTGCGGATGACGAACTTCGTCCCCAGGCACGAGCCGAATGCCGAGGTGCCCACCGAACGGGCGGCCAAACGGATCGAGCACCTGCGTCGTCAGGTGGATCGGGACCTCGTCGTGTGGGAGCACATGACCTACATCGCGCGACCCCCGCTGCCTCCCGAGGAGGCCAAGCCCTATCTGGCCTACCGGCGTTGGTCGGACCAGTTTTATCCCGAGGCAGCGACGACGCCCGCGGTCTCCGCCGTCACGGGGGAGGCATGACCGCCACAGCGTCCGGATGTCATCACTGACATCCGGATGACAACACACATCGCTCAGGTCTTCACCCGGGACCCGCTCATCGGGGCCGACGCGCTCGCCCGGCTGTTCTCGATACTTGCTCGGCACGTTCCCGGGGCGATTCCCGGGCTGCGGAGCCCGGGGGACGGGGGCGGCTCGGCCCGGGCAGTGCGCTCCGTGCACGGCAGCCCCGGCGGAGAGATCTTCTGGGAGTCCCGCGCTCCCGGGCGGGTCCGCGGAGGAGTGCATCCGATGTTCTATCCCACCGACACGCACGCCACGATCACGCTCGAGTGCGACGCCGCGGCAGCGGGCCCGGACGGTCTCGCCGGATTCGTACGGGAGGTGTCGTCCACCTTCGGGGCCGACTTCGGCTATGTCGACGTCCTGCCCGGCGCGGACGGCCCGGACGGTGAGCCACCGGGCTTCGTCTACCTGACACCGCAGAACCTGCGGGCGTGGCTCCCGGAGATGTGGTGGGGGACGGTGCTGGGGCCCGCGTACGTCGACCTGATCGGCGGAGACGTCGTGGCATCGGCGCCGGCGCACGAGGTGACCAGGCTCGGCCCGGCCACGTACTGGCTGCAGCTGACCGAGCACCTCGAGTCGCGCCCGACCGACGCCGACCCGCTCGACCTGCCGCGTCGTGATGTGGCGGAGCACCTGGGCGAGACGTTGTTCTGGAAGGCGGGCCGCACGTCCTTCGTCGCACCCCGGTTCCCCGTCCTCGGCGCGGGGCAGCGGTGAGCGCGGTGCGCGGGGCGGACGACGGCGTTGACGCGGTCGTCGTCGGGGCCGGCTTCGCGGGCCTCTACATGCTGTACAAGCTGCGCGAGCTCGGTCTCAGCGCACGCGGCTACGAGGCGGGGTCCGGGGTGGGCGGCACGTGGTACTGGAACCGCTACCCGGGCGCCCGCTGCGACTCCGAGAGCGTCTACTACTCCTACTCCTTCTCCGAGGAGCTGCAGCAGGAATGGGAGTGGAGCGAGCGCTACGCGTCGCAACCGGAGATCCTGCACTACCTCGAGCACGTCGCTGACCGGTTCGACCTGCGGCGTGACATCCGGTTCGACACCCGCGTGGTGGCGGCAACGTTCGACGAGGGAGGGTCCTGCTGGTCGGTGCGCACCGACACCGGCGTGCAGGTCCGCGCCCGGTTCCTGATCTCCGCGGTCGGCTGCCTGTCCACACCGAACGTTCCGGCACTGCCCGGCGTCGAAAACTTCCGCGGGCCGGTGCTGCACACCGGACGATGGCCGCACGAGCCGGTCGAGGTCACCAGCTGCCGTGTCGGGGTACTCGGCACCGGCTCGTCGGGAGTGCAGTCGATCCCGCTGCTCGCCGAGCAGGCCGAGCACCTGACCGTCTTTCAGCGCACCCCCAACTACAGCGTCCCTGCGCGCAATGCGCCGTCCGACCCTGTGCAGAGCGCCGACGTGAAGGCGAACTACGACGCGATCCGCGAGCGCTGCCGCCGCTCGCTGGGCGGTTTCCCGTTCGACGTCGACCCGCGCTCGGCCCTGTCGGTGTCGCCGGAGGAGAGGGAGGCGCTGTACCGCGGCCTCTGGGACGAGGGCGGGATGCGATTCGTCTTCGGCGGGTTCGCCGACGTGCTGACCGACCGCACCGCCAACGACGTGGCTGCGGACTTCGTGCGTGCCCGTATCGGTGAGGTGGTCCGCGAGGGAGCCACGGCGGAGGTGCTCACGCCACGCGACCATCCCTTCGGCACCCGCCGCCCGGCCCTGGACACCCGCTATTACGAGACGTACAACCGCGACGACGTGACACTGGTCGACCTGCATCGCACCCCGGTCGAGGAGGTGACCGCCGGCGGCCTGCGCACGAGCGACACCGAGTACCCGCTCGACGTCCTCGTGCTGGCCACCGGATTCGACGCCATGACCGGATCGCTGCTGGCGATGAACATCGTCGGGAGGGACGGTGTCGAGCTCCGGAAGAAGTGGTCCGACGGACCCCGGAACCACCTGGGGCTGATGTCCGCCGGGTTCCCGAACCTGTTCACGATCACCGGTCCGCTCAGCCCCTCGGTGTTCTCCAACATGCCCACCTGCATCGAGCAGCACGTCGACTGGATCGGCGACTGCCTGGAGCACCTGCGTCGCAACGGTCACGACCTCATCGAGCCCACGGTCGAAGCCGAGGACGGGTGGGTCGAGCACGCCGCGCGTGTCGCGGCGCGCACCCTGCTGGGCGCGGTGGACTCCTGGTGGACGGGTGCCAACGTGCCCGGCAAACCCCGCGTCGTCTACCCCTACGTCGCGGGCGTCGGGACGTACCGCAAGGCGTGCGACGCCGCTGCGGCGCGCGGTTACGACGGCTTCGTGCTCAACCCCAGCGCGCCGGTGCGGCGCCGACCGCAAGGAGCCCCGGCATGACGATGAACCTCGGGCGTTTCATCACCTCGCACGCGCAGGAGTTCCCGACCAAGAAGGCGATCACGGTCGGCGAGTGCTCGCTCACCTATGCCGAGCTGGAGCACCGGACCAGAGGGCTGGCCGGCGGCTTCGCCGGGCTGGGTCTCGGCAGGGGCGACACCGTCGCCGCGGTGCTGGAGAACTGCGTCGAGATGCCGGAGCTGTTCTTCGCGTGTGCGAAGGCGGGCACGGTCCTGGCGCCGATGGTCACCCGCCGCCTCGACGACGAGATCGACGCGCTGGTCGCCAAGTGCGGTGCCCGGGTGCTGGTTGTCGGGCCGGACCATCGTGATCGCGTGTCGGCGATGCGTGCGGCCGGGTTACTGGCCGGGATCGCGACGGTCGTGGAGATCGGGCCCCGGCCGGCGGCGGACGGCGTTCTGGCTTACGAGGATATGGTGGCGTCGGGCGCGGGGGTGCCGCTCCCGGCGGGGGTCGGCGACGACGACCCGGTGATCCTGTTCTCCACCGGCGGCACGACCGGCCTGCCCAAGCTCGGGGTGCATACCCATTCGACTGTGCTGCAGAACCACTACGCGTTCCAGTGGAACATCGGCTTCCGGCCGCAGGACGTCTGCCTGCACCCCATGCCGCCGTATCACGCGTCCATCCTGGTCACGACGCTGACACACATGATCGTGGGCGCGTCCACGATCGTCACCCCGAAGTTCGACCCCACCGAGTTCCTCTCGATCATCGACCGGGAGAAGGTCAGCTACGTCTTCCTGATGCCGCCGGTGCTGTTCAACTGGCTCGTCGACGCCGGCATCGACGACTACGACCTGTCGAGCATCACGAAGCTGTTCGTCCCCGGCGGCAACTTCTTCAACCGTGACGTGGTGGCGAAGTACCTGCCGGACACCGAGCTGTTCTACCTGTACTCCCAGACCGAGAACACCACGACCTGCCTGCTGCGCGGCAAGGACGTCTTTGAACGCCGGCAGTCGGTCGGGCGGCTGGATGCCCGGCTCGAGTGGCGCCTGGTTGACGAGGAGGATCGTGATGTCGCACCCGATACCCCTGGTGAGCTGCTGCTGCGCGGCGCATCGGTGATTCCCGAGTACTACGCCGACCCCGAGGAGACCGCGCGTGCCTGGCGCGGGGGATGGTTCCACACCGGCGACATGCTGCGCCGCGACCCGGACGGGTACTTCTACTTCGAGGGCCGCGGCAAGGAAGTGATCAAGACCGGAGGCGAGAACGTCTACGCCGTACGGGTCGAGAGCGTGCTGGTCGAGCATCCGGCGGTCCGCGAGGTGGCCGTCGTCGGTGCCCACGACGAAAAGTGGGGCGAGCGGGTGTGCGCGTGTGTCGTGCCGGCGCAGGGCGCTACCATCGACGCGGTGGAGCTCATCGCGTTCTGCCGCGGCCGGCTCGCGGGATTCGAGATCCCCAAGACCTATCACCTGATCGACGCGCTGCCGGTCAACCCGGTCGGAAAGATCCTCAAGCGGGAGCTCACCAAGCGGATCAACGACGGCGAGCTGGGCCAGGTCGCAACCGCGTGAGCGCGCCCCTGACAGTGCGGGAGTCCGGTTTCGGCGTGATGCTGCCGAACTTCGACCCGCTGCGGCTGGGCACACCACCGCTGCTGGCGGCCGCGCGGCTGGCGGAGGACCTCGGGTTCGACTCGGGCTGGGTCGGTGACCACTTGACTTTCCACCCGCCGGTCCTGGAGCCGTGCGGGGCGCTGGCCGCCGTCGCCGCGGTGACCCAGCGGCTGGTGCTGGGCACTGGCGTGCTGCTGCTGCCGATGCGCAACCCGGTGTGGACGGCCAAGCAGCTCGGGACGGTCGCGGCGCTCGCTCCCGACCGCCTGATCGTCGGCGTCGGTGTCGGCGGGGAGAACCCGGCCGAGTTCGAGGCTGCCGGCTACCCCGTGGCACAGCGGGGCCGCCGGCTCGACGAGGCCATCGGCGTCGTCGACGCCTTGCTGCGCGGCGAGGCCGTGGACCATCCGGGCCCGCTGCTCCCGGTGCGCTCGCCGAAGCTGGAACCCGTGCCGTCCTCGCGGCCTCCGCTGGTGGTCGGCGGTCGTTCGGCCCATGCGGTGCGGCGCGCGGCTCGGCTCGCCGAGGGCTGGTTCGCGGTGTGGCTGGAACCCGAGCGGGTGCGCCGGGCGGTCGAGGATCTGCGGGCCCACGCCCAGGAGTTCCACCGCCCGGTGTGCACCACCGTCATGCTGGTGTTCGTGCACGTCACCGACAATGCCGAGACGGGTCGCGGGGAGCTGGAGCGGTTCGTCGCCGGCCAGTACGGCCTGCCCGTCGAGGCCATCGAGCGGTGGTGCGTGATCGGCAGCGAGGACCGCGTGGCCGACGCGCTGGCCCGGTATCGCGACGCCGGGGCCGAGGCGTTCGTGATGATGCCGACCGCGGTCGACGTCCTGGGCCAGTACGAGCGGCTCGCCGGCGTGCGGGCCCGGCTCGCCGCAACGGTGTGACCGGGCGGATGCTCCTATGGTTGTCAAGCGGTGGTTTGAAGATCGTTCCGGTTGAGCGGTGTCGTGGCTGCCTTCCTCCCGGTAGATCGTCTTCCGCCGCTGGTCGGTGTCAACGTCGTTCGTCCTCGCTGCGCTGCGGGCGCTCCACGTGGACTCCTCCTACGCGGCGGAAGGGATGGCCGGGGTGGAGGAAGGGCGGGGACTGAGCAGGGCGGTGTAGACCTCGCGGGCGACGTAGCGTTTGAGGCAGCGGATGATCTCTTTCTTGCTCATACCCTCGGCGGTGCGTTTCTCGGCGTAGGCGCGGGTGCGGGGGTCCCAGCGCAGCCGGCACAGCACGATCCGGTGCAGCGCGCAGTTGGCGTGGCGGTCACCGCCGCGGTTGAGCCGGTGTCGGTGGGTGCGTCCCGAGGACGCCGGTAGCGGGGCTGCGCCGCAGAGCATCGCGAACGCGGCCTCGGAGCGCAGCCGGTCGGGGTTCTGCCCGGCGGTGACCAGCAGCTGTCCGGCGACGTCGGGGCCGACCCCGAACAGTCCGCACAGGGTGGGGTTGACCGCTTCGGTGAGCGGGGCGATCAGCGCGTCGAGCTCGTCGATCTCGATCGAGAGCTGCTGGTGGCGGCGGGCGAGGGCCCGCAACGCGATCACCGCGGCGACGGTCGGGTCACCGGCGGCGGCCCGGTCGGGTCGCCGCGTGGCGCACAGATCGATGAGGCGGCGGTCGCTCAGCTCGCGCAGCACGCTGCGCAGGGTGTCCGGGGCGGTCACGACCAGGGCTTTCATCCGGCGTTGGGCATCCGCACGACCAGCCACGGCGCTGCGGCGGGCCACCCGCAGCAGCCGCAGCGCTTCCACGGTGCCGTCGCGGTGCTTGGGGACACCGGTACGGTGCCCGGCAAGCGCGGTCCGGGCGGCGGCCTCGGCGTCGACCGGGTCGGACCTGCCCTGCCAGCGCCGTGTCTTGCGGTCCGGGCGGTCGATCTCCACCAACGCCACCCCGGCGACCCGCAGACACAGGGCGAGCCCGGCACCGTAGACCCCGGTGCCCTCGATCCCGACCAGCATCAGGGTGCCGAAGCCGCGCAGCCAGCTCAGCAGCGCGGCGTAGCCGGCCGGGGTGGTCGGGAACTGCGCGGTCCCCAACGTTCGTCCGGCGGCATCGAGCGCGGCGGCGGTGTGGGTGTCCTTGTGCGTATCCACCCCGCCGGTCACCTCGACGGTCGACTGTGGGACGGGATCGGGCTGTGTCATCGTGGGCATGGCTGACCTGTTCTCTCGACCGGGCAGGGCAGCACGCACCAGCCGGGCGAGTGGACAAGACAGTGATGGGTGCCTGGTGGCACCTATGAGGTCACACCGCGAGTCTGGCGAGTGCACAACGAGCCCCGCAGCGGACCGACCGACAGATCCCGTTGAAGGCACGCAGCCAGTCAGTGCTTGGGTCAGGACGACCGCTGCGGGGCTCCCCTACATCCTCACTGTCAGACCTCGTACAGCTCGCTGACCGGAAGCGACACCCCGGGCCCGACCTCGTCGAAGGCGATCCGCGCCCGCAGGTCGACCCGGGGCTCGACGTCCTCGCGCACGTTCGTGACCAGGGTGACGCCCGGCACGTGCAGGAACTTGACCAACACGATGTGCCGAGCCTGCTGGCCGTCCGCACCGGGGACGAAGCTGCGCCGCAGCGTGGTGTGGCTGAACACGTAGCCGTCGGGCGCGACCTCGTCCCAGGCGAACGCCATTGCGCGGCACGCCGGACACATCGCCTGGGGGTACCACTGGTACCGGCCGCACGCCGTGCAGCGCGGGAACACCAGGTGACCCGTGCGTGCGGCGGCCCAGAACTCCTGCAGGACCGGCCACGTCGTGTCGGGGACCCACGGGCCGGCGGCGCTGTCATCGGGCGCGCTCATGCGGTCAGCACCAGGCTCGCGTGTTCCCAGCCCGCGTATCCCGACACGAGCCCGACCTCCGCGCCGGGCACCTGCCGGTCGCCACACCCGCCGCGCAGTTGCGCCACCGCCTCGACGACGTGGTTGATCCCCAGCACGTAGGAGTGAGAGAGCAGGCCGCCGTGGGTGTTGATCGGCAGCGATCCGCCCGGGGCGGCCTGCCCGTCGGCGAACAGCGCGGCACCAGCGCCCTTCGGCGCGAAGCCCAGGTCCTCGGCCTGCAGCAGACAGCTGATGGTGAAGCAGTCGTAGATCTCGGCGAAGTCGACGTCCTCGGGGCGGATTCCGGCCATCCCGAGCGCCCGCGGTCCCGTCACCTGAGCCGGTGTGGCGAGGTAGTCCTCGTGCTGGGCCAGGTAGGAGTGCCCGGACATGGCCGCACCACTGAACGACACGCCGGCCACGGAGACCGGGCGGTGTCGGCAGTCGCGTGCCCGCGCGGTCGAGGTCATCACGAACGCCGCGGCGCCGTCGGTGAGTAGGCAACAGTCCAGCACCCGCAGCGGGTCCGCGATCATGGGTGAGCCCAGGTAGTCCGCGCGGGTGAGTGGTGTGCGTTTCATCGCCCCCGGGTGCAGCGCCGCCCAGGCGCGGGTGGAGATCGCGACGTCGGCGAGGTCCTCGGGGGTGAGGCCGTAGCGGTGCATGTAGCGGCGAGCGACGGCGGCGAAGTAGACCGGCTGCCCGTAGAAGCCGAAGGGCATCTCGAGGCTCGCCTTGTACGGGTCGGTGCCGTGGAACCGGTACGGGCCGCCTGGTGCCGAGCCCCAGTCGACGCCGAAGTAGCACACCACGGTCTTCGCCGCACCGGTCGCGATGGCCTGGGCCGCCAGCAGGGGCGCCCCGACGCTGCCCGCGCCGCCCACCGACATCTGCGCGGTGAAGACCCGGTCGCTCAGGCCGAGGTTGGCGGCGAGCTCGTCGGCAGGCAGCAGGTGGGGGGCGACCGCGGCGTCGGAGACGATCCCGTCGACCTCGTCGACGTCAATGCCGGCGTCCGCGATGGCGTCGCGCACCGCCTCGACCATCAAGGTCGGCACCGGCACCGCGGACCGGCGGGAGTAGGCGGACTCCCCGACGCCGACGATGGCGATCGCATCCCGCAGCGGGCTGTCGCTCATCACGTCAGGCTCCTCGACCGATGGGTCCGGTAGCGATCGCCGCTACCTGCTCGCGCAGCGCGAACTTCTTGATCTTGCCGCTCGGGGTGACCGGGAACTCCGGGTAGACCTGCACGTACTCGGGCCAGAACTGGCGGGTGACCTTCTTCTCCGCCAGCCAGCGTCGCAGCTCGGCCAGGTCGAAGGAGGCGCCGTGGCGCAGGACGAGGCAGGCGCAGGCCTTCTCGCCGAGCCGCTCGTCGGGCACGGCCACCACGGCGGCGGACCAGACGTCGGGGTGCTCGATCAGGACGTTCTCGACCTCCAGAACGGGGATGTTCTCGCCGCCTCGGATGATGATGTCCTTGCTCCGGGTGGTCATTACCAGCCGGCCGTCGGAACGGATCCGGCCCCGGTCACCGGTGACGTACCAGTCGCCGTCGAGGAAGTGCGACGGAGCCAGACCGGGCTGCAGGAAGCCCAGGTGCCGCGACGGGCCGCGCACGACCATCTCGCCCTCCTCGTCGGGGCCGAGCTCCTCGGTGAGGTCGTCGCTGCGGATCGCCACCTCGATCGGGAACACGGCGTGGCCGTCGGTGTCGCACACGATCTCGCGCGGATCGCCGGGGGAGTGCGAGGTGGCGAGGCCGACCTCGGTCATCCCCCAGATCCCGTAGAACTCGACGTCGGGGAGCATCTCCGCGGCCCGGCGGGCGAGCGGGCTGGGGAAGCCCGACCCGAAGCAGCCGACCTGCCGCAGCGTGGTGGTGTCCCTGGCCGCGAAGTCGGCGCGCTCCAGTGTGTCCTGCAGGTAGGGCGTCGCCCCGTTGGTCATGGTGACGCCGTTCGCCTCGACCATGTCCAGGTAGTCGCCCGCGTCCCACACGTCCTGCAGGACCATGGTCGCACCGAGGTGGATCGGGGCGAGGATGCCGAACAGGATGCCGGTCTGGTGCCCGAGGGTGGAGGCCATGTGGTAGACCCCGTCGGCGGTCAGCTCGCGGCGCTCGACGATGACGCGCCCGCCGTAGTAGAGGCTGTTGTGGGTGTGCAGGATGCCCTTGGGCTCGCCGGTGGTGCCGGAGGTGAACGCGAGCTGCGCGACAGCGTCCGCGCTGGTCCCGGCGTCGACCGGGCCCTCGGCGTCGAGCCGTGCCTCCCCGTCGGACAGCAGTTGCGGCCAGCCGAGGTCACCGCCGGCACCGTCGATCACCACCACTGTGGGGATCTCGGGCAGGGACCGGGCGATGGAGCTCATCATCTTGGCGTGGTCGAAGTCGCGGAAGGACTCGACGGTGACCACCACCTTCGGGGCGCCCAATGCCAGCATCGTCGACACCTCGCGCTCGCGGAAGATCGGCGCGAGCGAGTTGAACACGGCACCGAGGCGGGTGCAGGCCACCATCAGCGTGACCACCTCGAGCCGGTTGGGCAACTGCCAGCTCACGACGTCACCGGGCCTGACGCCGAGCCCGGCCAGGCCGGCCGCGACCACGTGACTCAGCCGCTGCAGCTCCACGTAGCTGGTGGAGCCGCCCCGGTCCACGACGGCCGCCCTTTCCGGCGTTCGCAACACCGCCTCGTCGACCTGGTGGCAGAGCCGATCCTCGGCCCAGTACCCCTGCGACCGGAAGTCGGCGGCCTTCTCCGGGGTGAGCTGGGTGAGCAGTCCGTTCCAGTCACGCATCGTCGTCTCCCGTGTGTCGATCCTTCGGAAGGGTCGGCCCGATCCGGCCCGTTGCGGTTGCGGGGTGGCGTCAGATCGGGTGCGAGCCGTTGCGGTACCGCGGCGGTCGCTTCTCGGCGAAGGCGCGCAGGCCCTCGATGCCGTCGGGGGTGCCGGTGCCCTCCCGGAAGTCGCCCATCTTCCCGGCCGGGGCGATGTCGTTGATGGTCTGCTTGTAGGACCGCCGCACAGCGGGCGAGGTGCCACGGACCTCGGCGATGATCTCGTCGACGCGGCGGTCGAGCGCGGCGGCGTCGGGCACGACCTCGGTGATCAGACCCCAGCGCTCGGCCTTGTCGGCCGGGATCGCGGTGCCGGTCAGGGCGAGGTAGCGCATCTTCGACAGGCTCACCCGGCCGAACATGACGGCCGGCATCCAGCCCTCGGCCACGCCGACCTTGCCCTCCGGAGCGGCGAAGACGGCGTCGGCCACCGCGACGGAGATGTCGCACGACATGGTCGTGATGAGGCCCCCGGCCATGCAGATCCCGTTGACCGCCGCGATCGTGACCTTCGGGCACTGCCGTACGGTCTCGAAGGGCAGGTTGTCCTCGAAGCGGTAGATGTCGAGCGGATCGGCACCGGGTTCGAGGTACGCCAAGACCTCCTTGAGGTCGCCGCCGGTGGCGAAGGCACGGCCGGTGCCGGTGATGACGACGATGTCGACCCCGTCGTCGATGGTGGCCAACCGGACCGCGTCGCGGAGTTCGCGGTACAGGTTGGTGCTGAAGGAGTTGAGCTCGGCGGGACGGTTCAGCGCGATCCGGGCGACGCCGTCGATCACGGCATAGGTCAGCTCGGTGAAGCGCGACTCGGCCTGCGGAACCTCTCGGACTTCGGTCATTCCCACCCCTTCGTGGATCGATCCGGTCGGTTGCCCGTTCATCGGGAGCCCGGTGGAGACGCACCGACCCCGATGCCGCTGATCAGGTGGTCGACGAGCTGGTCACCGATCTTGTCGGTGGCGGCGGCGGTGGCCTGCGGGCCTGCCCATCGGGGGACCCCGTTGAGAGCGCCCAGGACGAACCGAGCGGTGGTCCGCGGATCGGGAGCGCGGAACGCCTGCGCGGCCGCTCCATCCGCGAGGATGGATTCCAGTCGCCGCTCGTGGCGGCGGCGCGCGTCCCGGATGACGTCGCTGTAGGTCTCGCTGACCACGATGTCCTGGTGGTTGCTCAGCACCCGTCCGGCCGGTGTCGTCACCGCGACCCGCAGGTGCGCGCGGACGAAGGCGCGCAACAGCACTTCGGGGTCGGTGGAGCCGGCGGCCAGCACGTCGGTCTCGCGGCCGATCTCCGCGATCGTGTCGGTCATCAGCTGGGCGAGGATGTCCTCCTTGCCGCCGACGTAATGGTAGAGCCCGGTCGCCGACAGCCCGACCTGCTCACCGATCTGCTCCAGCGTCACCCGCTCGTACCCGTGCTCGGCCATCGACGTGGCGGCGGCGGTGAGGATCATGTGGCGACGGGTGGCCACGCGCCGGTCACGCCGATCGGCGCCCGGCACGCCTGCTGCACCGGTCCTGACCACAGGAACTCCCTGGATATCGAGTACTGACGGACTCGTCGACGCTAGCACACAATATCGAAGCACATTCTACATGTCGGACAGACTATGTGGTCTTCTCGCGGTCCCAGGTCGTCTCTGTCACGCCGCGATCGCGCAGCTCGGTCGTCAGTACCCGTCCCATCGGGTTCTTCGGGAGCTCTGCCACGTAGTCCAGGCACCGGGGTACTGCGAACGACGGCATGGTGGCGACGCAGGGATCCACCAGCTCGGCCGGGGTCAACGTGGCGCCCGGCGCGGGGACCACGCAGGCCATCACCTCGTCCTCGGCGATCTCGTTGGGCACACCGAACGCCGAACAACGCAGGCCGCCAGGACCGCACGACCGGGTCGAACCCGACTGGCGATATCGATCAGTGTGCGGGGTGGAGTGGCCGCGGAACCGGGCCCGCACCTGCTCTGGGGCGGTGATCACCAGCGCTCGGAGTTGCCGCTGCGCGGTGCTGGCGGCGTCCACGGCGCTGCGTCGCCCGGCCAGCAACACCGCCAACGCCGTCCGGTGTGGTTCCGTCTTCGGTGCCGCCAGCTTCGTGCGGGCCCGCGCGTCGCGGGCGGGGCGTTCGGCGTCGATCACGTCGGACTTCGCCCCGGCGCGGCGTGCCGGTCGCAGCGGGCGGTCGAGCTCGACGACCTTTTTCCCCACCCTCGGCGAGGTGGCGGGTCAGGCCGGCGCCGTAGCCGCCTGCGCCCCCGATCGCCCAGGCCCTGAGACGTACAGGCCGCCCGTCATGGCGACGCCGAACCAGGAGTCCAGCATCTCCGGCCGGTTCTCCATCAGAACGGCAACCGCGTCGCCGGACCGCACGCCCCACCCGAGCAGGGTGTTGGCGACGGCGGTCGAGCGTGGTCCAGCTCGCCGAACGAGATCCCGCCCGAGTCGAAGTGGACGGCGACCTTGTCCGGACATGCCTGTGTGTTGGCCGCGATGACGTCGCCGATCGTGTCCTTTCCGGATGCTTTCCAGCTCACCGCTCACGCTCCTCGGCCGAGACCGACGGCACGGGCGCCGGTTGTCCACCCGGCCCGAGAGACCGCATGAGTTCGGGTTGGCGGTCGCCGGCGGATTCTCAAAGACCGTTCGTCGTGTCAGGACGTGTCGAGGCCGCTACATCGCTGGGTAGACGTTCAGGGAACAACCGTAGGGACTCCGTCAGCCGGGCGTCGCGGACCGGTCCACCGCGCCCGTCACGTCGAGGATCAGCCGGGCGACGGCGTCGGGATCGTCGAACATCGGGACGTGGCCGATGCCGGCCACGCGGACGAGCTCGGCTCCCGGGACCCGCTCCATCAGCGGTCGACCGAAGTGCTCGAACGGGATGACGCGGTCGCGCTCGGCCCACTCGACCTGGACCGGTTCCCGGGGGGCAGCGGAGCGAGCTGGCGGCGCGTGAGCACCTGGAGCAGCCGAGGGATCGACGGTGACTCGGCAGCCGAGCGGATTGCGCCGGCGAGGAAGGCAGCGGGAATCGTTGTCGGGGTGCTCGACCTTCATCCCCAGGAGCGCGGAGCGGAGGCGGGGCTGCGCGGCGATGGCATCCGCGTGACGGAGAGCCGGGCGAAGACCAGCAGCGTCCAGCGGATCGTCGTCGTGACGGCGGTGTTCCGCGCGGTGGACCCCACGCGCCGCCCGGGCCGAACAGCACGACCGAGCGTATCCGCCCCCGGCAGGCCAGCTCGAGCGCGACCCAGCCGCCCAGCGAGTTCCCGACCAGGTGCACCGTCGTGAGACCGGCCCGGTCGAGGTCCGCCTCGACCCGTCGACGATCACGTCGAGCGACACCTCGGCACCGGGCGGGAACGGCTCGCCGCCGCGGCCGCGCAGCGTTGCCGCGATAACGTCGTGATGCGGCTCCAACAGCGGGAGCACGGGTTCCCCCCAAAAACAGCGGCAGCACGGGTTCCCCCCAAACCTGCCACGTGCCGCCGACGCCGTGCAGTAGCACCAGGGGGTCCCGTGCCCGCCGCGGTGCGGGGGAGGGGGTGCCGGCACCGCACGCGGCGCCGGCCTGGCGCGGCCGCGCCGCCCAGCACGGCCCCGCCCACCGCGAGGGCCGCCTGCAGGGCCCCGCGGCCGGTCGGCCGACGTCGAGATGGATCGGTGGTCATCGGGGTGCCGTCCGGCCGTGGGCAGAGGGTCGCGCGAGGCCGAAGCGCAGCTCGGTCCAGCCGTCGTGGTCGAGGTAGCTCGGCGTCACCCGGTCGCCGATGTCGAGCCGTCCGTCTGCGGCACGGCCGAGCATCCGGCCACCGCCGTCGAGGTCGACGGTGACGACCGTGTAGGGGGTCTCGCCGTCGAAGGCCGCGTCGAGGGTGCGGTGGACGGTGACCGCGGAGTAGACGGTCCCCGTGCCGGCGACCGTCTCCCACCGCGAGCGCGGATCGGCGCAGAACGGGCATCGCGGCGTCGGCGGGAACCTCCTGCGCTCGCACGCCTCACACTCCTGCAGCGCCAGCCGGTGCTGACGCAGGGTGCGCCAGTGCGCCGCGCTGTCCACGTCGGCGGCCGGCGCTGCGGGGGACGCGGGTACGGCCTGGTCGGGCATGGGGCGAACCTAACAGGGCACAGCTGTTCGACGGCACAGCTGTTCGACGGCACAGCTGTTCGACGGCACAGACGAATCTCGAACGCTCGGTTGACGACCGCCGGGGGCATACGTACGGTCGCCGCAGGAGGCGACATGCGTGCGACAGCGGTGTCCGGCGTCGGCTACACCCCCTTCAGCAGGGAGTCCGGCCGATCGGTTCTCGACCTCGCCTCCTCGGCAGCCGCAGCGGCGGCCGAGGACGCGGGCATCCCGCCCAGCGACATCGACGGGGTCGTCACCTTCAGCCTCTCCAACGACTCCGTGTCCGGCGAGGCGGTCGCCACCACGCTCGCCCTGCCGGAGCTGCGCTTCGTGATGGACTTCAACCAGGGCGGCCAGTCCCCGTGCTTCATGGTGCAGCAGGCCGCGATGGCCGTCGCGCAGGGCTATGCCGAAAACGTCCTGGTGTTCCGCGCGCTCAACGGGCGCTCCGGATCGAGGGTCGGCAGCACGCCGTTGCCCGGTCCCGCCGCCCAGTACCGGTACCCGATCGGCTACTCGGCGTACCTCATGTACATCGCGATGTGGGCGCAGCGCTTCCTGCACGAGACCGGCGGCTCGGACCGTGACCTCGCGGCCGTCGCGATGGCACAGCGGCGCTACGCGCAGGCCAACGAGCGGGCGATCCTGCGTGGCCCGCTGGATCTCGATGCCTACCTGGCATCGCCCATGATCGCCGAGCCGTTCCGCGTCGCGGACTGCACGAGTGAGGTCGACGGTGCCTGCGCCGTCCTGGTCACCACGCTCGAGCGTGCCCGGGACCTCCGGCACCCGCCGGCGGTCGTGGCATCGGCCGTGTACCGGGCCGGTCCGCGGCCGGGGCTCGACGTCGGCGACCAGATCATGCACGACGACTACAGCCGCAACTTCACCTATCGGCTGCGCGACGAGCTGTACGGCCGCGCCGGCATCACCCCGGCGGACGTCGACTTCGCCGAGATCTACGACTGTTTCACCAGCGTCGTGCTGATGGGCCTGGAAGGGCTGGGGTTCTGCGGGCGCGGCGAGGCGGGCGCGTTCGTCCGTGCAGGCAACACGTCGCTGGAAGGGCCGCTGCCGGTCAACACCCACGGCGGCCTGCTCGCCGAGGGGTACCTGCACGGCATGAACACCGTGGCCGAGGCGGTCCTGCAGATCCAGGGTCGTGGTGGGGACCGGCAGGTGCCGCGTCACGAGGTCGGCGTCGTCACCTCCGGGGCGCTCACCGACGGCTCCGCCCTCGTCCTGACGGCCGACCGCCGATGAGCGGGGCCGGGCCCGGCGTGCCGTCCGCGTGCTTCGCCGTGACGGTGGCCGACCTGGTCGCCGAGCAGGCGTGGGCAGCGCCGGACGCGGTCGCGATCGAGGAGGGCGCGCGGAGCTGGACCTATCGGGAGCTCGACGACCGGGTCGCGCGGCTGGCCGGGGTACTGGTGGCGTGGGGGGTGCGCCGTGGCGACCGGGTCGCGGTGCTGGCCGAGAACCGCCACGAGTACCTCGAGCTGGAGCTCGCGGCCGGGCGTCTGGGCGCCATCACCGCCTGCCTGAACTGGCGGCTGGTGACCGACGAGCTGGCTCACTGCATCGGGCTCGTCGAGCCGGTGCTGATACTGGTCTCGGCCCGGTTCGGTGCTCTGCTGGCATCGGTCGACCACGGGGTCGGCCCGGTGGTGGTGCTGGGCGAGGACCTCGAGGCGCGGATCGCCGTTGCCGAGCCCGTGGGCATCGGCGCCACCGGACCTGTCGACCCCGAGGCCGGCCTGACGATCCTCTACACCAGCGGTACGACCGGTCTGCCCAAGGGGGCGCTGATCAGCCACCGGGCGATGATCGCCCGCGCCGGGTTGTTCGCCACGATTACCGGTGCCACTGCCGACGACGCGTTCGTGGCGTGGGCGCCGATGTTCCACATGGCCTCCACCGACCAGAGCCTGATCACGCTGATGCTCGGTGGGCGCGTCGTGGTCTGTGACGGCCTGGACCTCGATACGATCGTCGGCGCGCTGGCGCGGCACCGGTTGAGCTGGCTGGTGGCGATGCCGGGCATGATCGACCCGTTGCTGGCCGCATTGGCCGACGGGTCCGCGGTGCGCGGGATCAAGCTCGTCGGCGCGATGGCGGACCTTGTGCCGCGATGGCAGATCGCCGAGTTGACCAGGCTGCTGGACTGTCCCTACGCCAATACGTTCGGCTCGACGGAGAGCGGGATGGCACCGGCCTCGGGGAACCGGCTGCCGGTGGGGGAGGCACCGGTGTCGTTGACGAAACGGCAGAATCCGCTGTGCCTGGTGCGACTGGTCGACCCGGACGACCAGGACGTGCCCGACGGGTCGCCCGGCGAGCTGGCCTTCCGGGGCCCGACGCTGTTCAGCGGCTACTGGGCGGCACCCGAGGCGAACGCCGAGGACTTCCGCGGTGGCTGGTTCCACACCGGCGACAGCTTCCGCCGCAACCCCGACGGGACCCTCGACTTCGTCGACCGCGTCAAGTACATGATCAAATCGGGTGGGGAGAACGTCTACCCGGCGGAGATCGAACGGTTCCTGCTGGCCGATCCCCGGGTCGCGGACGCGGTCGTCGTCCGCCGGCCCGACGAGCGGTGGGGAGAAGTGCCGGTGGCGGTCGTCGCACGCGTCGAGGGGGCGGAGCTGAGCGCCGAGGACCTGCTGTGCGTACTGCGCGGGCAACTGGCCGGATACAAGGTACCCAAGGACGTCCGGTTCGTCGCCGAGACCGACCTGCCCCGCAGCACCACCGGCAAGATCCAGCGGCACGAGGTCGAGCGCTGGGTGGTCGTCCGCGGTCCGGCCTGACCCGCAGGCCCCGGCTGGTCGTCGCAGTCACTACAGTGGCGGCATAGGGGGTGACCGAGTGGCCTCACCAGCGGGTCGGGACGACACAGCGGCTGTTCCGCGACGTCGGCCCGGGCGTCCACGGCTCACCGAACCGTCGCCCGAGTACCGCAGGCGGCTCGAGGAGATCATCGACACCGCCACCAGGGTGTTCCACGAGCGGGGCTACGACGCCGGGTCGCTCGACGATGTCGCCACCGTCCTGGGGCTGCGTAAGGCCAGCCTCTACCACTACGTGCGCAGCAAGGCTCAACTGCTGTACCTGATCTTCGACCGGGCCATCACGCTCTCCCTGCAGCGGCTCGACCAGCTCTCCGAGATCTCCGACCCGAGGGTCCGGGTGGCCGCGCTGATCGAACACCAGGTTCGGATCATGGCCGAGGAGCCGAGCCTGTTCTCGGTGTTCTTCGACCAGAGGCCGCGTCTGGACGGCTCGTTCGACGTCGCCATCCGGCAGAAGGAGCGCGCCTACGTGCGGCGGATCGCGGAGATCGTCGACGCCGCCGTCGCGGAGGGCGGGCTTCCCGACGTCGACGCCCGGCATGCCGCCCACGCCCTGCTGGGCATGACGAGCTGGGTCTACAAGTGGTTCGATCCGGGTCGCGATGACATCGACGACGTGGCCCGCACGATGGTCAGGCTCGTGCTCGGTGCACAGGTCGACTTTGGGTCTGGCCCTCCGGTGGGTCCGGATGACGCCGACAGCGGCAAATCCTGCGGGTGGCCCGTTCAGGTCGCCGACAGCACCTCCATCAGGTAGGGTCCGATGACGTCGGCCACGTCGTCGGCGGCGTCGTCGATCTCGCGGTCGGGGAGGACGACGTGGCTGATCACGAGCCGAGTGAACGCGTCCGCGGCCACCGCAACGCGGCGCGCGTCGGTGCCCGGGCGCACCTCGGTCACGTAGTCGGTGAGCGCCCGGGTGGTGCCGTCGATGATCGGCGCGGAGCCGGTGGTGACGAGGGCGAGTAGATCACCGTCAGGCCCGGAAACCAGGCACTTGACCAGCGGGTCGGCCCGCGCCGCGTCCAGCAGGAACCGCACGGCGGCGCGAATAGCGCCGTGCACGTCGCTGTCGGCCGCGGCGAGCACTCCGGTCAGGGACGCCGTCAGCCGATTCGCTCGATCGAGGACGACGGCTCGGACGAGTGCTGGTTTGGAGCCGAACTCGGTGTAGAGCGTCTGCCGGCTGATCCCCACGGCTGTCGCCACATCGGCCATCCGCAGGGCGTCCCACCCGGCCTGGCCTCCGAGCGTCTCGGTGGCATCGAGTATCGCTTCGTGCAGCAGTCGACGGGCAACGCCGGGGAACCGTTGCCGACGCTGTGTCATGATGTCAGCCTGACAGGTCCGTCACAGCTGTCAAGAAGTCTGACGCGAAGGATGCAGGAGTCCACCATGCCCGACTTGCCACCGCGCCCCGCGGACGCCGTCCTGCTGGAGCCTCACGGGGCCCGCTGCTTCGGATGCGGACCGGACAACCCCGCCGGCCTGGCGATGGAGGTGTTCCGGGTCGGTGACGAGGTGATGGCCGACATCCGCTTCGAGCGGAAGCACGCCGGCGCGCACGGCGTCGTCCACGGCGGCGTGCTGGCCTCGGCCTGCGACGATCTCGTGGCGTTTCTGCTCTACGTTCTGAACGAGCCGGCGGTGACGAGAAGCCTGACGGTCGACTACATGGCGCCGGTACCGGTCGGCGAATTGCACCGTCTGGTGGGCCGGGTGGCTGCCCGCGACGGGCGCAGGGTCATGATGTCGGCTCGGGGAACGGCGGCGGACGGCTCGGTGCGGTTCTCGGCCGAAGCGGTGTTCGTCACGGTGGACCTGTCGCATTTCGAGCGGTTCGGCTCCGGTGGTGGCGAGGACGCGATCGCCCGCTTCCGCGCGGCGGTGCCCCAGACGATGGCGGAGGGGGCCTGATGGGCGGATCACTGGTGGCGGGGTACCCGCACCGGCTCGGGGGGCACTGTGGCTCCGGGGCGCTGCGCGACCTGCTGGAGTGGGCCGGGCTCAGCTACGGCAGCGATCCGCTCGGTGAGGGTTTCGTGTTCGGCGTGGGCGGCGCCCTGAGCTTCAGCTACCTGCGCGGGCCGGGCCTCGGAACGCCGTTCTACCTGGTCGGTCGGGGCTCGTCGCTCACCGAGCAGCTCTGCGGGCGGCTCGGCATCGAGCACGAGTTGCGGGCGACCGATGATCCCGACGAGGGGTGGGCCTGGGTGCGCAATGAGCTCGACGCCGGCCGCCCGGCCCTGTGCTGGGCCGAGATGGCCGAGCTGCCCTACCTGCGGGTGAAGATGCGGATGAGCCGCCACGACATCGTCGTGATCGGCTACGACGACGACGCGGGGACCGTCATGGTGGTGGACAACGACCGGCCCGAGCCGCAGACGATCAGCCGCGCCAACCTGGCGAGGGCCCGCTCGGCCCGCGGGTTCCCCATGCCGACCCGGCACACCTGCTTCCGGCTGGGCTTCCCCAAGAGCCTGCCGGACCTGCGGGCCGTGGCCGGTTCGGCCTGCGCCGACGCGGTCCGCGGAATGACGGCGCCGGCCCCTGCGCTGGGTGACGGTGTGGTGTCGGCCGCCGGCGTCGACGGGGTGACGGCGTTCGTGGCCGACCTGGACCGCTGGTTCGCGGAGTTCGACGGGCCGGAGCTGGAGAAGGCGCTGTTCACCCTGCGGGTGTTCGTGGAGAAGGCCGGCACTGGCGGCGGGCTGTTCCGCCGCCTTCAGGGAGAGTTCCTCGCCGATCTCGCCGGGCAGATCCCCGATCCGGTGGTCCGCGCTGCGCGCGACGTCTACCAGCAGATCGCGGCGACCTGGTCGGCGGTGGCCGCGGCCGGGCTGGGGGACTCCCCTGCCCCGGACCGCCTCGCGGCGGTGCGCCACATCGCAGCCGCACTACCTGCCCTGGAACGCGAAGGGGTCGAGAAGTTGGCAGAGGCGGCGGAGGGGCTGGCGCCCTGACCGCTCACCCCTTCCGCTGGGTCTTCTTGTCCAGGAACCGGTCGGCGTAGAAGAAGCTGCCCCGGGACGCAGCGCTCGCGGCTGCTCCTCGACCGCGTCGACCATCGCCGGCGGGCCGCAGACGTAGGCGTCGCACGACGCGAGCAGCTCGGCGAGCAGCCCGGCGATGACGTCGGTGACCATGCCGCGGGCCCCGGTCCAGACCGAGTCGGCCGATTCCTCCGAGAGCACGGGGACGAACGTGTAGTCGGCGTCCCAGGACCCGGCCAGCGTCTCGGACTCCTCTAGGCAATACAGGTCGCGTGTGCTGCGGGCCCCGAAGATGAACAGGAGCCTCGCGCTGGACGCCGTCGTCGCGGGTGGCCTCCAGGATCGACTTGATGGGGGCCCAGCCCACTGCCCCCGGCGACGCACAGCACGGGCACGGCCGACGGGCGCAGCCCCAGGTTCCCGAACGGTCCGACCACTCCGAGTCTCGTGCCCGTCCGGTCGTCGGCGAAGAGCCACTCGGTGAACTCGCCACCGGGGGTCCGGCGGACGAAGAAGGCGAACTCGTCCTCGGGGCGGTCGGCCGCGCCCGTGGCGAAGGAGTAGCTGCGCGGGCCGGACAGCCCCGGGACGCTCTGCTCGACGTACTGGCCCGCCGAGTAGGCAACGGCTCGTTGACCCGGACGGTGACCTCCAGGATGTCGTGCGTGAGTTCGCGCCGCGCCACCATCTCGACGTCGGTGTGCACCAGCGGATGGCCGGGCATGTCGGCGAGGTCGGCGACGTCGAGCTCGACGGGCCCGCGCGCCAGCGACTGGCAGGGGAGGATGAAGCGGTCCTTGAGTTCCTGAGACGACAGCGCGATCGGGGAGTCGGTGATCTCCCGGACCTTGCCGCTGACCAGCCGGGACTTGCAGGTGCCGCAGGTACCCACGGTGCAGCTGTGCGGGAACGGGATCTCGCCACTCGGGCCAGCCGATCCTCCGGTTCTCGTCCATCGCCATGCGCTGCTCGTCGGGGGAGGCAAACCCCGTATCCCAGTCCTGCAGCCACGGCTTGGCGATGTAGCTCGTCCACAGCGGGGGCACCAGCGCACAGACGAAGCAGAGGAAGGCGCTCGGCATCTGCGCACTGTTGGTGCGCCGGGCGCCCGGACCCTGCCGTAGTGCTCGAGGTAGTTGAAGCCCTCCACCAGTAGCTTGGAGAAGACCATCGTCGCGACGCCGACGAGCAGCCCGGTCCAGCCGGCGAAGTACAGCACGGTCGCGCACAGGACGGCCAGCAGCAGGATCTCGGCGTACACGTCAGCGCGCGGGCGGAAGATCGTGAGGTCGCGCTTGCGCAGGGAGCGGACGCTCGTGACCAGGCCGTCCTTGCCGCCCTTCCAGACACCGTACGAGGCCTGCAGAATGAAGGCGTAGATGGTCTGGCCGAGCTTGTGCCCCACGTCGCGATTCGGGTCGAGGTACACCGTGTTGAAGATCGATCTTCGACACCGCGGCCGGGAACCAGTGCCGCCGGTGCATCAGCTCGCGGGAGATGGGCAGGTTGGTCACCGCCCCGATTCACCCGACCGCAGCGTCGTGCCGGCGACCTGCTATCCGCTCATCGCGCCGGGTGCACCGGAGCTCTGTGCCGTCGTGCCGGTCGGGCTCGTCGCTCAGGTCTGGACGGGTGCGTCGCCCGTCGTCTCGCGGACACTGTCCATCACGTGCGCGATCAGCCGGTAGGCCGTGGTCGGGTCGCGCAGCGGCGCGTCGGCCAGCCCGTCGAGGTCGGGCATGGCCCGGGCGGCGTAGGCGTCCGCGTGCAGGATCGGGACCAGCTCGGCCTCGGTTAGCAGCAGGTCCACCGTGGGGAAGTCGCCGCTGATCTCCCCGTCGGTCCATGTGATGTGCACAAGGCTCCCGTTGCGTGAGCCCTTGACGGTGAAGCTGGTCATCGCCGCACCGTCATCGCTGCACCCCGACGGCCTGCCACACCTGCAGCAGGGCCTCCTCGTCGGACAGACCGCTGTCCCAGCCGTAGGGCTTGGCGAAGATGAACGTCTGCGGCTCGGGGTAGGTCGCGTCGCTGGTGTCGTACATGGTGACCGAGACCGATCGTTCTCCGACGGCCACGAAGAAGAACTCCCTGTAGTCGGATAGCGCCACCTCGAACAGCGACACCTTCGGGTCCGGCCGGGTCACCTGGACCCGCCACCCGCTGCGCGCGCGGGTCAGCAGCGGGTCCGCGGTACTCATCAGAGGAACCGCCGGTTCGCGGTGTCGGCGGGCACCTCGATGCCCATCGCCTCCACAATCGGGCGGGTGTCGGCGATGTACTCATGGCGCAGGTCCTCGTTGTTCTTGGTGCGCAGGCCCCAGCGGACGTAGGCGTCGGAGAAGTCCGAATCCGAGCGGCCGAACATGTCGAGCGCCGCCGGCCACCAGATCTTGATCTTCTCGTTCGCCTCATCGAGGCCTTCGGGCGTCGAGCAGATGCGCTTGAGGTTGCTCATGCCGAACGTGGCGTGGAAGACCTCGTCCTTGTGCAGTCGCTCGGCGACGGACAGCAGCGGCTCGTAGGGCACGCCCTCCCAGGTCTCGCCGATGTAGCAGCCCACCCGGTCGCCCAGGCCGTTGAAGTAGGCCAAGTCGCAGAACGTGTCGATGGGCAGGTGGAACAGGTACTGCTTGATCGGTGCGTCGATCGGACCGACGCCCAGGCCCTCCAGGATCCGGGCGGTGATCACGCCGTGTTCCACCTCCTGGGCCATGAGCTTCGCGAAGGTGGTCTTGAGCCGCTCAGTTGGGCACAGCGTCATGCAGCTGTTCCAGAGCTTGCCGAGCAGTTCGGTGTAGTGGGGGTTGGTGGAGTTCTCCAGGTGATGGCTCAGCATCCGCACCAGGAGCTGGTGGAACTCCTCCGGCATGTCGGGATCGCCTTCGCGGTAGACCCGCTGCGGCGCCTCGGTGACCGTCACCGGCACTCCTTCCATCGTAGTGACGTGGACCATATCCACGACCCTGGCGTTTCGTCAACCGACGGGTCGGGCGAATTAAATGGTGGTCACCTCTTGACGTGCCTGCGCCCACCCAGACATTCTCCCGACCAAGGGGTTGGGCAAAACGTGGCCCCCCAGCGACACGGAGGTCGACGTGGACGAAGGCGCAAAGGGGCGCACCCTGGCGGAGGCGGATCTGGCGGTCACACCGGAGCTGCTGGTCCGCCTGACCGGTGCGCTCGGAACCGACAGCGGGGCACGAACCGCCACCCTGGTCCCCTCGTTCGCCGCGACGGTCGGAGGCGAGACCACGGTCGTGGACGGCTTGGGAATGGACCTGTCGCGGGCGCTGCTGGGCGGGCTCGGCTACGAGTGGGAGCGACCTTTCGTCGCGGGCGAGACCGTGCACGTCCGGGTCACTGTCGATGACGTGTTCACCAAGGGCTCCAACCAGTTTGGGGTGGTCGTCGCCGAGTACACGGGCAGCGACGGCGCCCTGGTGCAGCGCCAGTCGATCACCTTCGTCGAGAGGGTGGCCCAGGCGTGAATATCGAGGAGTGCACCCGAGGGCCGGTGAATCGGGTGCAGATCGCCCGGTACGCGGGCGCTGTCGACGACTACAACCCGGTGCACGTCGACGAGGAGTTCGCGAAGGCCGCCGGCCTGCCCTCTGTGATCGCGCACGGCCCGCTGACCATTGCCCTCGCTCTCGACGCCGTCGTCGCGCAGCTCGGCCCGGCTGCGTTGCGTTCGGCGACTGCCCGGCTATCAGCCCCGGTGTTTCCCGGCGATGTCTTGCTTGTCGTCCCCACGGACGCCGGCGTTGAGGTCAGGAAGGCCAGTGGAACGGTCGTCGCTACGGTGGCGCTCACGCTCGCCCCGGCCGCGGACGGTGCCTGATGGGCTACGAGCACCTCATGGTCGAGGAGCGCGCGGGCGGGGTCCGCGTGCTGACGTTGAACCGCCCGGACCGGCTCAACGCGTGGAACTCCCGGATGCGCTCGGAGATGCGTGATGCCGTCGAGGACGCCGCCGGTGACCCGCAGGTCCGGGTGCTGGTGCTGACCGGGGCCGGTCGCGGGTTCTCCGCGGGCGAGGACGTCAGCGAGATGGGCGACCTCACCGCGATGGGCACGCGCGGGTTCCGCGCACTGGCCCGTGGCATCCACGACGTGTTCGACACGGTCGAGGCCATGGAGGTGCCGGTCATCGCGGCGGTGGAGGGGGTCGCCGCGGGCGGCGGGTTCGAGCTCGCCCTGTCCTGCGACTTCCGGGTGGCCGGGGAGAGTGCCCGGTTCGTCATGCCCGAGGCCAAGGTCGGCCTGATCCCCGGCTCGGGCGGCTGCTCGAGGCTCGTTCGCCACGTCGGGCTGGGACGGGCGAAGGAGCTCGTGATGCTCGGCGGCACGCTGCGCGCGCCGCGAGCCCTGGAGCTGGGGCTGGCCACCGAGGTGGTCGCCGACGGCGGCGCGCTGGAGGCCGCCGTCGCCATGGCCGGCCGGCTCGCCACGATGGCGCCACTGGCGCTGGGCATGGCCAAGCTCGTGCTCAACACCTGTACCGATGTCGACGCCGAGACCGGGCGCCAGCTGGAGCGGCTGGGGCAGAGCGTGCTCAAGACCACCGAGGACCACCGTGAGGGCGCGCTGGCATTCCTCGAGAAGCGCCCGCCGCAGTGGCAGGGCCGGTAGGGGACACCATGACCGCACCGGAGAAGGCCCGGTTCTGGAACGCGCCGACCCAGACCGCCCCGCGCGAGACGCTCGACGCGCTGCACCTCGAACGCATCCGCCACCTCGTCGGCTGGGCCTACGAGAACTCGCCGCTGCACCGTCGCATCTACGACGCGGCCGGGGTCAAGCCCGCTGACATCCGCACCTGGGACGACTACCACCACAAGCTGCCCTTCACCGACAAGCCACACTACGTGGCCGACCAGGAAGCCAGCGCCGACGGGTTTGGCGGCATCGCCCGCGGGCCGGAGACGTGGCAGCAGTACTTCCACACCACCGGCACCACCGGCCGGTTCCTCAACGAGGCCTTCACCCACTACGAGCTGCACAAGGCGGGGTCGCAGTACTGCTACGGCATGTGGGACCACGGGATCCGGCCGTCGGACTCGATGTACTTCTGCTTCGACTTCGGTATGTGGATCGGGCTCTGGAGCTTCTACTGGGGCGCCCGCAACCTCGGGCTGACGATCGTCTCCGGCGGCGGGGCGACCGGTGTGCAGCGCGTCCGGCAGATCCTGGAGCGGCGGCCCACCGTCGTCTGCGGCACGCCTACCTACCTGCTGCACCTCGCCGAGGTGGCCAAGCGCGAGGGCCTCGACGTCCGCGACGCCGGGGTGCGCATGCTCGCCGGTGGCGGCGAGGCCGGCTTCTCCATCCCCGCCACCCGCGACCAGCTGAAGCGGGCGTGGGGGGCCGAGCAGGTCTATGACGCCTACGGCGTGGGCGAGGCACTGTTCATCGGCCAGTCCTGCAACGAGTGGGGCGGCGGGGTGCACGTGATCGAGGACGTCTGCCACTCCTACTCCGTCGACCCGGCGTCCGGCGAGCCTGTCACGTCGTCGGACGCGGTGGGCGAGCACGTGCTGACCAGCTACACGCATTTCGCGCAGCCGTTCATCAAGTACCGCACCCACGACCTGGTGCGCATCGACGATGCCCCCGACCACGGCTGCGGCTGGACGTGGAAGCACATGCCCGGCACCGTGCTCGGCCGCGCCGACTTCATGGTCACCATCCGTGGCGTCAACGTCTACCCGACGGCTGTGGAGAACCTGGTCGGCGAGGTGGCGGGCCTGTCCAACCACTACGAGCTGCACATCAGCCGTGTCGACGGGATGGACCGCATGCTCGTGAAGGTGGAGGCCGCGACCCCGGGAGCCGAGGCGGCGGACCTGGGCCGCGCGCTCGGTGGGCACCTCCGCGAGAGCCTCGGCGTCCGGCTCGAGACCGAGGTCCTCCCGAGTGGGGCGCTGCCGCGCTACGAGCTGAAGACCAAGCGGATCTTCGACAGCCGGTCGGTCGACGAGCGGCCCACCGTGACGTTGGGAGGGAACCTGTGACGACCGTGCAGACGCCGGCGCAGGCGGCCCCGCCGGTGCTCGGGTTCCTGCCCGACCTCCAGCGCGAACGGCTCGTCGCCCTGCGGGCGGGCCTGCTGTCCGAGCAGGCCGCCGCGGTCAGCCCGGCCGTTGGGAGGGCGCTGGAGATGGCCGACGCGTACCTGTTCCTCGCCCTGGGCTACCTGGGCCACACCGACGAGCTGTTCCCGGGGGAGTCGGGTCCGGAGGCGTCGCCGCCGTGACATCAGCCCGCGCCGAGATGGACCGCTCAGGTCCCGGGAGCGGATGAGTGGGCGGGGTCGTCTCGCGCACGAGGTCGTGGCGGTGCAGTCGCAGAGCCTCGTCGAGTGCCTCGCCGTCGCGGTGACGTACCGCGGACACGATCCCCCGGTGTACATCGATGTTGTGCCGCAGGAGGTCATCGGTGCCGCCGACAAGGACCGCCCGCACGAGGCCGGCGTCGATCAACGTCACGAAGGTCTCGTGCACGTCGGCGAGTACGGCGAGTCGCGACGCCCGGGCCAGCGCCCGGTGCAGGCGCAGGTTGGCCGCGAGGTAGCCCCGCCGCGTCGGTGGCGCGATGCATCTCGTCGAGCGCCCCAGTCCATGTCGCGCATGTCCTCGGGCCCGGCGCGGTCGAGGGCCATCCTGGTGAGCAGGTCCTCGAGATGGGAGCGGGCCTCGAACAGCTCCGACGGATCGCGGCCGGTGTCGGAGAACCACAGGTCGAGCCTGCCCAGCCGGGCGTGTGGGGCAGGGAGGCGACGAACTCCCGCCGCCCGGTACGGACCTCGACCAGCCCACGGTCGCGCAGGATCCGCAGTCCCAGCGTCGTGCCCACCGCCAAGGCCATGCCCGCCAGGACGATCGAGTGCACACCCACGCGATCGCGCTCACCCTCCCCGTCCTGTCCGGCCACCCCGGCCGGTGGCCCCTGGACGGAGCGGATCGACGAGACTAGCGCCCGCATCCTGCTCGCCGGGCGCCCGTACGGGGAGATCGACAACCGGTGCTGGTCGGCGGAGCGCCGTCTGGCCGCTTGGCCGAGTGGACGTCGAGGGCATGGCGGCGCAGCTCGTATCGCCGATCCCTGTGACGCTGTGTCACGGCGAGCCCGCCGACGGGACCGTCGTGCTGGCCGCCGCCCAGAACGAGTTCTTCGCGGAGCTGGTCGGGCCGGGCGGCGGCCAGCTGTTCGGCCTGGGTGCCGTCACAGCGGCCTGGGGATCGGGTTCGACGTGGGGATGCCGGGCGAGGCCGCTGCCGCGTCGGCAGCCCTGCTCATCAGCCGGGAGCGGCGGCCCGGGATGCGGCTGTGCCTCGCCCACGCCGGCGGGGCACTGCCGGCGGTGCTGCCCCGCCTCGACCGCGGGGAGCTGCTCGTAGGCCGCGCGGGCGAGCGCCTACCCACGGTGCGTGCCCGGGACCTGTGGTGCGACTCGCTGGCCTACGACGCCGACAGCCTGAGGCGTGCGGTCGCCCGGTTCGGTCCCGGTCACGTCGTGCTGGGCACCGGCTACCCGTTCGCCGCGCTGGAGACCCCTGCGTGGCCGGCCTCGACGGCCTCGACGACGACCTGCGCAGATCCCATCGGTCGTGACAACGCACTGGACATGATCGCCGCCATCTACCGGGATAGCGCGGTCCACGACACGGGAGGCCCCTCGTGGGCGAGATCCTCGGCCTCGGCCTGACGCACTGCCCGCCGCTCGCGGTCACCGACGAGCACATGGCCGACATCCTGCGGCACGCTCTCGGATCCGGACATCCCTGCCGAGCAGAAGGACCCGGCGAACTGGCCGGAGCGGATGCGCACTGACTGGGGCGACGACGGCGGCACTGCGGCCGCGACACGGCACCGCGCCGAGCTGGCCGCCGGATGGCGAGGTGCCGCGAGGCCCTCGACGCGTTCGCGCCCGACGTCGTCCTGGTATCGGGCGACGACCAGTACGAGACCTTCCGCGAGGAGGTCGTGCCGTCGTTCTGCCTGATGGCCTACGAGGATATGGAGATCCGGCGGCCGGAACCGGCCGGCTCGCGCGGGGTGCCCAACCCGTGGGGCCGCCCGTTCGACATGCCGATGCTGATGCGCCGCGCTCCCGATATCGGCCGGGAGGTCGCGTGTCGCCTGCTCGACGCCGGGTTCGACATCGCCTACTCCTACCGCAAGCCCGAGGGCGTGCCGTTCCCGCACGCGATGGCCAACACTCAGCTCGACCACGACAACGCCGGCACCGAGTTCCCCTACCCCGTGCTGCGGATGGCGGTGAACTGCTAGGGCTGGCGCGTGACCGCCGGCAAGGGCGCCATCGCGAAGTTCGCCGACATCGCGACCGAGCGGCTGGACCCGCCTGGCCCCACACCGGCGCGCTGCTACGCGCTCGGCGCGGCAGTGCATCGGCGTTGGGCGACGGGCCGCACCGGGTGGCGCTGGTCGCGTCGTCGAGCTGGTGGCACGCGTTCCTCGTCGACCGGAACTGGCACCTGCGCCCCGACACCGCCGCTGACCGCGCCCTCTACGAGTCCCTGGCCGCGGGTGATGTTCGAGGGGAGCAAGTCATGAACACCACCGTGGTGGCCACCGAGCTGGCCGGGAAGTTCGTCGACGTCGGCGGGATCCGCACCGTTACCTGGAGGCCGGGGCCAGCGCGCGGACCGTCGTGCTGCTGCACGGGTCGGGCCCGGGGTGAGCGCGTGGCCGGACGGGGCGGCTCACCATGCCGGTGCTGGCCCGGGACTACCGGGTGCTGGCCCCGGAGATGGTGGGCTACGGCGCCAGCCGCGGCCCGCCGACATCCGTTTCGGTGTGGCCACCTGGCCCCGCAAGACCCTCGGATGGGACAGCCCGGCCCAGCGCCTCGCCATGCTCCTCCGCACCAGGGCCAGGACACCAGTGTTGCGATGATCCCCAGAATCCGCCCACACACTCAACTGCCACGATCGTCGCAACGCGGTCAGGCCGCCCTCGCCGCGGCGTTCACCGAGCGGTCGTGTCGCTGACCGGTGCGGGCATTCGGGTCAGCGTCCGCAGCGAAGCCGAGCCGCCACCGAGCCAGCCGGCCAGCGATCGCCCGGCGTCGACCACGTGGCGCTCGGCGACGGTCCGCGACCGGGCCGCATCGCCCTCGGCGAGGGCGGTGATGAGGTCGTCGTGGTCGGCCAGCGAGTGGTCCTCCTGGGCGGGCATGAGCTCGAAGAAATTGGACGGGACGACGCGCACGGCCTGCCGGATCTGGGCCTCCAGTCGGGGTGATCCGGCGGCCAGGTGGATGCGGCGGTGCAGCCGCCAGTTGGCGTCGACGATCGCGGCGCTGCCGGCGCTCGTCGCCACCTCGCAGGCCAGCGACCGGAGCTCGGCAACCCCCGCGGGGTCGATGCGCTCGGCCGCCCACTCGGCGGCCTTGCCGGCCAGCGCGCCGAGGATCGCGAAGCTGTCGAGCACGTCCTGCGGACCGATGCCGACGACCGTGACCCCGCTGCGCGGCGCGACGCGAACGAGTCCCTCGAACGACAGTTCCAGCAGCGCCTCCCGGACGGGGGTGCGGCTGGTGGCGAACTCCTCGGTGATCGCGTCGATGTCCACCCGGCTGCCCGCGGGCAGGACCCCGGTGAGGATCCGGTCCCGCAGTTCGCGGGCGGCCCGTTCCCGGACGGTCCCGGAGATGCCGAAGTCACGTCGCGTCACGCGGTCACACTACATCTGATACTTGAAATCTGGCATATCAGATGTGAGAGTGCAGGGATGGCTCCACGCACCGACAAGATGTCGCTCGTCGCGTTCATGCAGGCCGGCAGTACCTCGGTGTACGCAGGGTCGTGGCGACACCCCGCCACCGAGCACGGCTACCTCGACGCCTCGTACTACGCCAAGATCGGGCGCCAGCTCGAGGAGGGCTGCTTCGACCTGATGTTCTTCGACGACCGGCTCGCGATGCCGGGCATCTACGGCGGGTCGGTGGCCGAGGCCGTGCGGCACGGAGCCAGGCCGGTCAAGCTGGACCTCTCGGTCGTGCTGGGGGTGCTGGCGCAGGCGACGTCGAGGATCGGGCTGGGTGCCACCTACTCCACCACCTACTACCCGCCGTTCCACGTGGCGCGCACGTTCGCCACGCTGGACCACCTCTCCGGTGGTCGGGCCGCGTGGAACGTCGTGACCTCGGTCAACGACAGCGAAGCGCAGAACTTCGGCGTCCACGCCCACCTCGGTCACGACGCCCGCTACGACCGCGCCGACGAGTTCCTCGACGCCGTGGCCGGACTGTGGGACACCTGGGAGGACGGCGCGGTCGTCCACGACCGGGAGGGCGGGGTCTACGCCGACCCGTCGAAGGTCCACGAGCTCAACCACCACGGCGAGTACTTCGACGTCCGCGGGCCGCTGACGGTGCCACGCACGCCCCAGGGACGCCCGGTGATCATCCAAGCCGGGTCGTCGGGCCGCGGCCGGGAGTTCGCGTCGCGCTGGGCCGACCTGATCTTCACCGGCGACCCGGGCGTCGAGGTCGCGCGCAGCCACTACGCCGACCAGAAGGAGCGCATCGCAGCGGCCGGGCGCGATCCGGGCTCGGTGAAGCTGTGCCCGATGGCCTACGCGGTGGTGGGGGAGTCCGAGGCGCATGCCAAGGAGCGCGAGCAGGTGTTCCTGAACGACCTGGTGCACCCCATGGCGTCGCTGACCCTGCTCTCCGAGCTGATGAACTACGACTTCTCGGTGCACGACCTCGACGACCCGGTCACCGACGAGCTGATCGGGTCCGTCTCGGGCATCCGCGGCCTGGTGCAGAACCTGCGCACGCACATCGGCGGCGATACCGTCACCGTCCGGGACCTCGCCGGGCACCGTGCCACGCTGCTGCAGGGCCCGCGGTTCGTGGGCACCGGCCCGCAGGTGGCCGACCAGATGGCGGAGTGGTTCCACGGCGGCGCGTGCGACGGGTTCGTGCTCGCGGCGACGCACCTGCCCGGGGCGTTCGAGGACGTGACGCGCATGGTGGTGCCGCACCTGCAGCGCCGCGGCCTCTTCCGCACCGCCTACGGCGGCCCGACGCTGCGCCACCACCTCGGTCTCGAACGCCCCACCGCCGTCGTCTGACCGTGCTCGCCCGAGAGGAACCCCGCATGTCCCGCACGCCGCGGCCGATCCGGTCCGACATCGCCTGGAGCACCTCCGACCGGATCGTCGTCCGCGGTCGTGACCTCCCCGGCGAGATCCTCGGCCACATGAACCTGGCCGACTTCTCGTTCCTGCAGCTGACCGGGCGGGAGGCGACGCCCGAGCAGTCGCGGGTCTACAACGCGCTGCTCATCACGCTGGTCGAACACGGGCTGACCCCGAGCGTGATCGCCGCCCGGATGACCTACGCCGGCGCACCGGAGTCGTTGCAGGCGGCCGTGGCGGCCGGGCTGTGCGGGCTGGGCTCGGTGTTCGTCGGGACCACCGAGGGTGCGGCGTCGATGCTGCACGCGGCGCTGGCCGACGGCAGCACCGATCTCCCCGCGGTCGCCGCGGAGATCGTGGCCGGCGTCCGGGAGCGCAGGGCGATCATCCCGGGGCTGGGCCACCCGCTGCACAAGCCGATCGACCCCCGCACCCCGCGGCTGTTCGCGATCGCCGAGGAGAACGGGCTGTCGGGCCGGTACGTTGCGCTGATGAGGCTGGTCGGCGCCGAGGCCGAGCACGTGTACGACCGGGCGCTGCCGATCAACGCCACCGGCGCGATCGGGGCGCTGACCAACGAGCTGGGCCTGCCGCCCAAGGTGGTGCGCGGGCTCGGCGTGATGGCCCGGGCGATCGGTCTCGTCGGGCACATCTTGGAGGAGAGCGAGCAGCCCATGGCCGTGGAGCTGTGGCAGCGCGCCGACGAGGAGGCGTCGGCGCACCTGCGGTCGGCCACTTCGTGAACATGCTCGACGGCGTGCGGGTCCTCGACCTCGCCACGCTCGCGGCCGCCCCGCTGGCCGCGACCTACCTCGGCGAGTTCGGCGCCGACGTCATCAAGGTCGAGCAGCCAACGGGCGGCGACCCGATCCGCTCGTGGGGCCACCAGCGCGACGGCGTCGGCCTGATGTGGAAGTCGGTGTCACGCAACAAGCGGGCCGTCACACTCGACCTGCGGGTGGCGGAGGGCCAGGGCCTGCTGCGCAGGCTCGTCGAGCACGCCGACGTGGTGGTGGCCAACACCCGCCCGCAGACCCTCGCCGGGTGGGGGCTGGACTACGGCAGCCTCCGCGCCGTGAACGACCGGATCGTGATGCTGCACGTCACGGGCTACGGGCTGACCGGGCCGAAGGCCGAGCGCCCCGGCTTCGGCACGCTCGGGGAGGCGATGAGCGGGTTCGCCGACATCACCGGCGAGGCCGACGGGCCGCCCACGCTGCCGCCGTTCATGCTGGCCGACGGCGTCGCGTCGCTGAACGCCGCGTACGCCGTGCTGATGGCGCTCTACCACCGCGACGTGCACGGCGTGCCGGGACAGCTGATCGACGTCAACCTCATCGACCCGCTCACCCGGCTGCTGGAGCAGACCCTGCTGGGCTACGACCAGCTGGGACTGGTTCCCACGCGCGCGGGAAACCGGTGGGACATCTCGGCGCCCCGCAACACCTACCGCACCTCTGACGGGCGGTGGCTGGCGATGTCGGGCAGCTCGCCCACCGTGGCGCTTCGCGTCTTCCGCTCGATCGGCCGCGCCGACCTCGCCGACGACATCGACTTCGCCGACCCCCAGGGTCGCCTGGCGCGGGCCGGGGAGGTGGACCGGGTCGTCGCCGACTGGGTGGCCGCCCGGACGCTCGACGAGGCGATGGCGGTCTTCGAGGCGGCGCAGGTGGCCGCCGCGCCCGTCTACGACATCACCCAGCTGGTGGCCGACGAGCAGTTGGTGCACCGCCGGGTGTTCGTCGAGGTCGGTGACGGCGAACTCGGCGCGATGACGGTGCAGGCGCCCGTGCCCCGCTTCTCCGGCGCCGACGGCCGCATCGAGCACCTTGGGCCGCGGCTGGGTGAGCACAACCACGAGGTCTACGGCGAGCTGCTGGGCCTGTCCACCGACGAGATCGACGACCTGCGCGCCCGCGGCGTGCTCTGAGGAGTCCGATGTCCGGGATTCTGCGCCGTTCCGAGCTGGCGACACCCGCGAGCAACGAGCGCATGTTCGCCAAGGCCGCCGCCGCCGGCGCCGACCTGGTCTTCCTGGACCTGGAGGACGCCGTCGCCCCCGCGCAGAAGGAGGCGTCCCGACCCAAGGCCGTCACCGCGCTCAGGGAGCTGGAGTGGGGCCGCACCGCACGGGCCGTGCGCGTCAACGGCCTGGACACGACCTGGTGCCACGACGACATCATCGAGGTGGTCACCGGCGCCCGTGAACACCTCGACACGATCATCGTGCCCAAGGCGCGCACCGCCCGGGACGTGTGGTGGGTGGACGTCCTGCTCACCCAGCTCGAGGCCAAGCTCGGGATGACGAAACGGATCCGCCTCGAGGTGCTGATCGAGGAGGTCGAGGGTCTCGCCAACGCCGAGGCGATTGCCGCCGCCAGCCCCCGGCTGGACGCGCTGATCTTCGGCGCGGGCGACTTCTCGGTCTCCCAGGGAGCGCGGGTGGACACCAACTTCGTGCCCGTCGGGGAGTACCCGGGTGACTTCTGGCACTACGCCCGCGCCAAGGTTCTCGTGGCTGCCCGGATCGCCGGCATCGACGCGGTCGACGCCCCGTACCCCGACTACCGCGACACCGCGGGCTACGAGCGCGACGCCCGCCGCGCCGCGATGCTCGGCTACACCGGCAAGTGGGCCATCCACCCGAGTCAGGTCGCGATCGCCAACGACGTCTACGCACCCACCCCCGACGAGATCGCCCGGGCCGAACGCAACGTCGCGGCCTACCGCCACGGCGAGGCCCGGGGCCTCGGCGCCGTGGGTGTCGATGGGGTCCTCGTCGACGCCGCACACGTCAAGCTCGCCGAGGCCACGCTGGCCCGGGCCGCCCGCATCCCGTCCTACTAGGGGCGCCGACCTGAGCCCGCTGCCCACCGATCAGCTGCGGCCGACCGGGCGGAACTGGGGTATCTGCATCTCGGGGCCCCGCTTCTCGTAGGTGAGCTCCACCCGCTGCCCGACCGTGACGGCACCGAGGTCGGGCACGTCCACGAGGTTGGTCATCAGCTGGGGCCCGCCGTCGAGCGCGACGATCGCCACCACGTAGGGCTGGTCGTCGCGGTAGGCCTCGTAGGCGGCCTGGTGCACCACCGAGAACGTCACGACCTGACCGGTGCTGGCCGGCGCGCGCCAGCCCATCTCGGAACCGCCGCAGCGCGGGCAGCGCGGTCGTGGCGGGAACACCCAGTCCGCGCACGGCTCGCACCACGGTGCGGAAAGCTCCCCGCGGGCCGCCGCCGCCCAATAGGGCGCCGACAGCGCGGTGGGTTCGGGAGCGGGCTTCACGGGGGCCATCAGGACTCCGCCCGGTCGCCGAGGATCAGCGTGGCGTGCTCGGAGAGCATCCCGCCGTGGGTGTGCACCAGCGCCGTGGACGTCCCCGGAACCTGCCGCTCCCCGGCGCGACCCATCACCTGCAGCGCGCCCTCGACGACCATGCTCATCCCGGACGCGTCTCCGGTGTGCCCGAACGACATCAACCCTCCGTAGGTGTTGACCGGCAGCGACCCGCCGGGCGCGGTGGCGCCGCTGTGGTAGAGCTCGGGAGCCTTGCCCCGCCCGGCGAGGCCGCACTCCTCCAGGTACATCAGCGGGTTTGCGGAGAAGGAGTCGTAGAGCTGGGCGACGTCGATCTCCGAGGGCGCCAGCCCGGACATCGCGAAGGCCTGCCGGGCCGCCTCCGTCGCGCCGCCGGTGTCGAAGGTCGACCGCATGCTGACCGCACCCTCCATGTGCACCTCCCCGTAGCCCAGCAGGTAGGCGGGGCGCCGGTTGACCGCCCGCGCCCGCTCCCCGCTGGTGACCAGCAGTGCGGCACCTCCCTCCAGCGGCACCGAGCAGTCGTAGAGGTGGAACGGGCTCGCGATCATCCGCGAGCCCAGCACGTCTGCGACGGTCAACGGGCCCTTGTCCCGCATGAACGCGTCCGGGTGCAGCAGCGCCCACTGTCGCTGGGCCACCGCCACCGCGGCCAGGTCCTCGCCGGTGGCGCCGGTCTCGGCCATCCAGCGCTGCGCGAACAGCGCGTAGAGCACCGGGATGTAGGTCCCGTAGGGGTACTCGAACTCGGGGTGGCTGACGAACTTGGCGATCTTCTCGCCGCTGGCCGCACCCACCTTGGGGAACTTGCCGGCGGAGATGCACAGCACGGCGTCGGCGCGGCCGGCGGCGATGGCCTCCGCGGCCCGCGCGACCATCAGCGCGTAACCCGCGCCGCCGGCGTACATCGTCTGGGAGAACCGCGGCCGGATGCCCAGCTCGTCGGCGACCTTCTCGTGCACCGCGACGTCCGCACCGCCGTCGGTGAGCACACCGGTCGGTGCGGCCAGCACCCCGTCGATGTCGCCGGGGCGAACCTCCCACTGGTCGAGGAACGCCGAGATCACCGCGGAGTTCAGCGCGAGCTCGTCGAGCTCGGGATAGCGGCCGGGCCTGATCTCGGTGACGGCCGCCAGGGCCGGGTCGTTGCGCACGTGCGCCCTCTCGGGTCGGGGGTGTGGCTGCTCGCTCAGAGCAGGAAGGCCATCGACGGGACGGCTCCGGTGCGGTCCACGAGCAGCACCTTCTTGCGGGTCATCCGCAGCCCGCCGTCACCGGCGGGGCTCACCAGGTCGAACTCGAGCCGTCCGGCCCAGACGTGGGTGCGGTCCATCCGGAACTCGTGCATAGCGAAGGTCGCGTACACGGTGACGGCGCCCGGTCCGACCTGCTCGCGCTCGACACCGGAGACGATGCGCACCGTCCGGGAGAACGGCAACCCCGTCGGGCTGGACCTCGATGTCGGCCACGTCCGCCCCCTGATCCGTCGAATTAGTTCGACCTATTGGTCAGGAGAATTACACTCGATGCGAGGCCGGTCAAGAGTCAGGCGGAGTTGGTCCTGTCCGCGGGAGCACCGGCGGGAGCCGGCGCTCAGCGACTGGGGAACCGGGGGGCCCGCTTCTCCTGGAACGCGTTGATCCCCTCGTGGTGGTCGTCGGACCCCATCGCCAGGGTCTGGTGCGCGAGCTCCAGCTCGAGGTAGGTCTCCAGGTCGCCGCTGACCGAACGGTGGGCCAGCGCCTTTCCGAGACCGAACGCCCGGGTCGGGCCCTCGGCGAAGCGGTGCGCCATGGCCATCGCCGCCGGCAGCAGCTCGCCGGCCGGGTGGATCTCCCGGACCAGGCCGAGTCGCTGCGCCTGCTTCGCCTCGAGCGTCTCGGCGAACAGGAACATCTCCTTGGCGCGGTGCAGGCCGACCATCCTCGACAGCAGCCACAGGCCGCCGCCGTCGGGCACCAGCCCGACGTTGGCGAAGCTGGCGATCATGCGGGCGCCCTCGGCGGCGAGCCGCACGTCACCGGTGAGGGTGATCGAGAAGCCGACTCCCGCTGCCACGCCGTTGACCGCGACGATCAGCGGTTTCTCGATGGCCAGCAGCGCGAGGGTGGAGGCGTTCGCGCTGCGCATCCAGGTGCGGGCCTGGACCGCGTCGGGACGCGCGCTCATCGCCGCGATGTCACCGCCCGCACAGAAGGCGCGCCCGGCGCCGGTGAGCACCACCGCCCGCACCGCGGTCTCCGCCTGCACCTCCGCGGCCCGTTCCGCGAGCTCGCTGCGCATCGCGTGGTCGAGCGCGTTGAGCTTGTCGGGCCTGTTCAGCGTCAGGACGGCGACCGCGCCGTCGCGGTCGACGGTGACGCTCACAGCGGCCGTGCCGGTCGGGACGGCGGGACGAGGTCGGGGTGCATGGTGTCTCCGTTCAGCTGCGAGGGTGCGCGGTCAGGGCACGGTTATGGCTGTGCGGGTGACCGGAGGTGTCGAGCACGTCGAGACCCAGGGTGCTCGGCGGCCCGGCCCGGTAGCGCCGCGCGAGGAGCGCCAGGTGCTCGGACGCCGTACCGGCCGACAGCGCGACGGCGGTCGCGCGGCGTGAGTACAGGTACAGGTCGGACTCCGTCACGTAGCCGATGGCGCCGTGCAGCTGGTGGGCGAGCCTGCTGATCGCGGTCGCGGCGCGCCCGGCGCGGGCCTTGGCCGCCGCGACCGACCGCCGCGCCGGGCGCCCGGCGCCGAGGTCGGCGAGGGCGACGCCGACCAGCAGCCGCGCGCACTCCAGCGCCGAGCCCATGTCGGCGACATGGTGGGCCACCGCCTGGAAGCTGCCGATCGGGCGGCCGAACTGCTCGCGCCCGCTGACGTGGGCGACCGTCCGCTCCAGCAGCTCCTCGCCGAGGCCGACCAGCTCGACCGCGGCCAGCAGCGCGCACACGTCGGCGACGTCGTCGGCGCGGCCGGGCGCGAGCGGCGCCGAGACGTCCGCTGCCCCGAGCGCCACCCCCGTGCACCCGACGGTGCCGAGCGATTCGTCCGAGATCGACCGCAGCGGCGCCACGGTGACACCGACTGCTCCGGTGTCGACGGTGACCAGCCGGTGACCGCCGGCGTCGTCGGCCGCGACGGCCACCAGGACGGCGGCCGGCCCGGCGTCGTCCAGCCGGGGCAGGTGGCCGTCGAGCCGGTACCCCGGCCCGTCCGCGCGCAGTCCCGGCAGGCCGGACGGTGTGCCAACGGCGGCGGCGGCGCCTGCGGCCAGCCGGGGGAGCCACTGCCGCTGCTGCTCGGGCGAGCCGGCCCGCGCCAGTGCCAGTGCCGCCGCGGCCGTGGAGCGCAGGGTGCTGGGCAGCGCGGCCCGCGCGGCCTCGGCGAGCACGACGGCCAGGTCGGCAGGCGCCGCCCCGGCCCCACCGTGGCACTCGGGGACGGCCAGCGCGGGCCAGCCCTGCTCGCCCACGGCCGCCCACAGCGCGTCGCGGTGGCCCGCATCGCCGTCGGCCAGTCGCCGCCGGTCGACGTGGTCACCGAGGAAGGCCGCCGCCGACTCGCGCAGCGCGCGGTGCTCAGGGCTCTCCCCCGTCCGGCGCGACACCCGCTCGACGGCGGCGGGCGCGGACCGCGCCGACGTGGGCAGGCCGTAGCGGCGCTGCGCCACCATCGTGCGCTGCACCTCGTTCGTGCCCCCACCGAAGCGCAGGTACGGCGACCGGCGGTAGGCCAGCTCGGCGAGCCCGCCCAGCGGTGCCCCCGGCTCGTCGTGGGCCAGCCGGGAGCGTTCCCCGCAGGTCTCCAGGGCCGCGTCCGACAGCTCCGCCATCAGCTCGGTGGCCGTGACCTTGAGCATCGCCGCGTCGGCGTCCGACAGCCGGCCGGCGTCGATCTCGCGCAGCGTGCGCAGCGCGAGCAGGCGCACCGCGCGCACCCGGGTCTCCAGCTCCGCGAGCCGGACCGCGGTGGCCCCGTCCGGTCCGGAGCCGGTGCACAGCTCGGCGGTGAGCCCGTCGAACAGGCGGCGCAGCGTGCCGACGCCGGCGATGCCGACCCGCTCGAGGGCGAGCGCGGTGGTGACGTGGGCCCAGCCCTGCCCGGCCTCGCCGATCAGGTGGTCGGCAGGCACCCGGACCCCGGTGAAGGTCACCTCGTTGGTGCGCAGCCCGCCCCAGGTGGGCAGCGCCCGGACCGCGATGCCCGGCCTGTCGAGCGGGACGGCGATGATGCTGATCCCGCGGTGCCGCGGTGCGTCGGGGTCGGTGCGGCAGGCCAGCCACTCGTGGCTGGCGTGGTGGGCGCCGGTGTTCCACAGCTTGTGGCCGTCGATCACCCAGTCGTCGCCCTCGCGCACCGCGCGGCAGCGCAGGTTCGCGAGGTCGGTGCCCGCCGTGTCCTCGGAGTAGCCCAGCGCGAACTCGACCTCACCCGAGACGATGCCCGGCAGCCAGCGGCGGCGCTGCGCGGCGGTGCCGACGCGGGCGATCGTCGGGCCGATCGACACGGTGGTCATCAGGTCCGGGTGCGGGGCGCCGAGGTAGTCGCACGCCTCGAAGAACAGGAACTGGTCGACCGCGGAGCGGCCCTGGCCGCCGTACTCGGCCGGCACCCCGATGCCGAACCAGCCCCGCGCGACCATCGCCGCCAGGAGTCCGCGGACGGCCGGGTGGCGGTCGGCGGCGGCGGTCTCGCGCCAGCCGGGCAGCGCCGCACGCAGCTCGGGGGTCAGATGCTCCAGCAGCACGTCGCGCACCTCGCGCTGCCAGGCGTCCTCGGCGGGGGTCAGGTCCATCGCAGCTCGACCGTCGCATCGCCGGTGGTGGTGGTGCGGCCCTGCGCGGTGGCGAGCCAGACCTCGCAGCGGACGGTCCGGCCGTCGGCACCGACCTCCAGCACCCGCCCGCGGGCGAGCAGCTCATCGCCGAGGTAGGCCGGCGCCCGGTTGCGGTAGCGCAGCTCGACCAGCCGGCCCGGCCGGGCCCAGCCGGTGAGCAGCTGCTCGAGATAGGTGCCCTGCAGCGGTCCCGGCACCACGACCCCGGGATGGCCGGCGACGTCGCGGGTGTAGTCGGCGTCGTAGTGGATGCGGTGGGAGTTCCACAGCACGGCCGAGTACTGGAACAGCTCGACTGCGCCGGGCCGGTGGCCGACCGGCCCGAGCGGGTCGCCGATCCGGGGGAGCCCGCTCATCGCAGGATCCGGGAGTAGTCCTCCACCACGACCTCCTCGCCGAGCTGGTTGGTGAGCCGGTGCCGCAGCCCCATCAGCACGAACGGGCCCGACGAGCCGGACTTCTCGGTCAGCCCGGTGATCGTCTTCTCCAGGGTGATCCGGTCGCCGGCGTGGATCCGGCCGGGGAATCGCGCACGGGTCTCCCCGGCCATCACCTGCGTCACGGCGACCGGGGGGAGGTCGGCGTCGGGGGTGCCGTCCTCGGCGAGCTCGGTGCGGGGCCGGATCAGCGCCGCGCCGATTCGCACGGCCACGTAGAACCCCGGCGGGGCCACGATCGCGCGGTACCCGGCGGCGAGCGCGGCGGCCTCGTCGAAGTGCTCGGGCGCGGTCTCGCCGACCGCGTGGCAGTACTTCGCGATGTCGGTGGCGCTCACGTGGACGGTCACCGGCGGGTCGCTGCGCCCGATCCAGGCCCGCGCCTCGTCCGTGACCAGCCCGCCGCTCACCGGGGACCGCCCCCGGCGGGCTGCCAGACGGGCAGCGCGATGCCCGGGGCGACCGGCTCGAACGCCACCTCCACCGGCATGTCCATCTCCAGCTTCTCCGGCGGCACGCCGCGCAGCCGGCCCAGCATCCGGGCCGGCGCGTCGTCGAGCTCGACCACACCGACCGCGAACGGCAGCGCGCCGGCGTAGGCCGCGACCGTGGTGTGGTGCACCACCGTCCAGGTGAACAGCGTGCCGGTGCCCGCGACGGGCAGCCAGCGCAGCTCTGCCGGGCCGCACCGCCCGCAGCTGTCGCGGGGTGGCCACTGCACCTGCTCGCACGCTGCGCACCGCTGCACGACCAGCTCTCCGCGGGCGACCGCGGCCCAGTACCCGCCCAGCACAGGGTCGTCCGGGTCGGGCAACGGCGGCGTGGGCGCGTTCCGCCCGGTCATCGCGTCATCACCGCGATGGCGCCGTCGCCCATGTCGCCCCAGCCGGTCACCGCGACCACCTCCGCCCCGGGGACCTGGCGCTCCCCGCCGTCGCCGCGCAGCTGCACGACCGCCTCCACCACGTGGTTCATCCCGGCGATGTGCCCGTCCGAGAGCAGCCCGCCGTGCGGGTTGACCGGTAGCCGCCCGCCGAGCGCGATGCCGCCGCCGGCCACGAACGGGCCGCCCTCGCCGCGTGCGCAGAACCCGGCCTCCTCCAGCTGCTGGATCACCTCGAAGGTGAAGCAGTCGTAGATCATCGCCGCGTCCACGTCCGACGGCGTCACCCCGGCCATCGCGAACGCGCGCGGTGCCGCCCTGGTCAGCCCGACGGTGAAGAAGTCGCGGCGGTTCACCAGGTCGTCGGGCGAGTCCGGGTGGCCCTCGGCCAGCCCGGCCAGGCGCACCGGGCGGTGGCGCAGGTCGCGCGCCCGGTCCGCGGCCACCACCAGCACCGCGCCGGCGCCGTCCGTCTCCTGGCAGCAGTCGAGCAGCAGGTAGGGCTCGGCGATCGGCCGGCTGGCGCGGTACTGCTCCATCGTCATCGGCCGCCCGTGCATCTGCGCGTGCGGGTTGAGCTGGGCGTGTGCGCGCATGGCGAGCGCGACCTCGCCCAGGTGCTCGCGGGTGGTGCCGAACTCGTGCATGTGCCGCCGGGCGATCATCGAGTACCACTGCGCGGGCGTGGTGAACCCGTGCGGATGCTCCAGCTGGCGGCGGTAGCGCTGGCCGGGCAGCAGCACCCCGATCCGCTGCTCGACCCGCGACCCGGAGCGACCGTTGCGCGCGACGAACACCAGCACACAGGTGGCTGCACCGCTCGCCACCGCCAGCGCGGCGAGCCGCAGCCCGGCGACCGTGCTGGCCCCGCCCAGGTGCGGGACCCCGGTGAACGTCACGTCGGGCAGCCCCAGGCCCGCGATCAGGTCCTCGGCCGAGGGCCCGAACGGGAACGGCACGATGCCGTCCACGGCCGAGGTGGGCAGGCCGGCGTCGGCGCACGCCGCGGCGGCGGCCTCGACGGCCAGCCGCTCGGCGCTGCGGCCGCTGGCCCGGGAGAACTCCGTCATCCCGATCCCGGCCACACAGGTCCCGCTCACGCGCCGACCCTCGACCCGAGCCGGGCGGCCAGGTCGGCGACGGCCCGCTCGGCCCCTCCGACCAGGTCGGTCAGCACCGTCGCGGCGTCCTCGACGCTGTCGACGAGCGCGGTGGACTGGCCCAGCGGGATCGGGGAGCCCACGACGTCGCCGTCGCGCAGGCCCTTGAGCACCAGGCCCTGCCGGTTGATCTCCACGGCCTGCTGCGGGAAGGGCCGGGGCTCGTGGGTGGCCCAGTAGGCGGTGAAGTCGTTGGTGGCCAGCCGGCAGGTCTTGCCCGACAGCGCCCGCGAGATCACCGTCTGGTCCTCGGTGCGGGCGACCACCTCCTTGCGGACGTCGTCGTGCACGGAGGACTCGCGGGTGGCCAGGAAGCGGGTGCCGACCCAGACGCCGTCGGCGCCGAGCGCCAGCGCCGCGGCGACCCCGGCACCGGTCGCGATGCCGCCCGCCGCGACCACCGGGATGCCCACCTCGCGCGCGACGGCGGGCACCAGCACCGACAGCGCCACCGCGCCGGTGTGCCCGCCCGCCTCGGTGCCGGTGGCGATGACCGCGTCCGCGCCGAGCTGCTGGGCGCGCACGGCGTGCCGGGCGGTGCCCACCAGCGTCATGACCGTGATGCCGTGCTCGTGGGCCTCACCAGCGGCCCCCGCCGGGAGCTTCATCGCGTAGACGATCAGCGGCACCCGCCGCCGGTAGGTGACCTCGAGCATCTCCGCGCGCAGTTTCGGGTCCACCGCGTGCGACGCGCCCTCCTGTGGGCTCGCGGTCCGCTCACCCAGGTCCGGGAACAGGAAGTCCACCCCGAACGGCGCCGAGGTGGCCGCCTGCACGAAGGCGATCTCCCGGTCCAGCTCCTCGGGAGTCATCCGGGACGCGCCGATGCACCCGACACCGCCCGCGTTCGACACCGCGGCGGCGAGCCGGCCCCCGGCCGCCACGCCCATGCCGGCCTGCATGATCGGGTAGCGCACTCCGAGCAGTTCGGTGATGCCGGTTCTCCACGTCATCGGGGCGGTTCCTCTCGGGTTGCGGGCCGGTCGTCGCGGTCGAGTCCGGCCAGGCAGTCGACGACGGAGACGCCGTGGCCGACCGCGTGCACCAGGACCGGGTTGAGGTCGAGCTCGCGGACGCCGGGCAGCCCCGTCCGCCCGTCCGCGCCGACGAGCCGCGCCAGCCGAGCGACGAGCGCGCACAGGGCGTCGACGTCGGCATCCGCATCGGCCAGCAGCCGGGCCAGCCGGGTGCCCGCCAGCCGGGCCCGTACCTCGTCGGGGCCTGCAGGCGGCAGCACGATGGTGACGTCGTCGACGAGCTCGGCGAGCACGCCACCCGGCCCGACGGCGAGGACCCTGCCGTACACCGGGTCGGTGGCCACCCCGACGATCACCTCGACGCCGGCCGGGGCCATCTGCTCCACCAGCACGCCACGCACCCGACCGGCGCCGACCGCAGCCACGCCGGCGGCGTGCACCCGGGTGACCGCGGCGGCGAGCGCGGCGGTGTCGGGCACCCCGAGCACCACGCCGCCCGCCGCGCTCTTGTGCGCGATGTCGCGGGCCAGCACCTTGACCGCCAGCGGGAAGGCGAGCCCCGGGTCGGCGCCCGTGGCGATCTGCTCGGCCGCCAACACGCGGCGCGGCGGCAGGCCGGGGACTCCGGCCAGCTCCAGCAGGGTCTTGGACTCGTCCTCGTCGAGCACGGCGCCCTGCCGGGCGTCGAGGAACCGGGCGAGCGCCGGCGGGGTGGGGCCGGGCACGGACTCCGGGGCGACGTCCCGGCCGCCGTCACCGGCCCGGGCGAGCGGGGCCATCGGACGGATGCACTCCTCGACGCCGACGAACACGGGGACCCCGCCCGCGTGCAGGATGCCCATCACCTCCGCCGAGGCGCCCAGCCAGATCACCGAGCACCGCTTCCCGATCGTGGGCAGCTCGGCGACGATCCGCCGGGCCAGTCCCGGACCGAACGAGCCGCCGGCCCCCATGAACACGACCAGCTCGTCGAGCCCCTCGTCCGCGGCCAGCACGCGCAGGCACCGGTCCAGGCTGGAGTGCGGGTCGATCAGGACCGTGGCCGTGACGTCGACCGGGTTGGTGACGCTCGCCCAGCCCGGGAGCAGCTCGCGCAGCCGGTCGCGGGTGCCGGATTCGAGCGCCGGTACCTCGAGCCCCCACCGGGAGCAGGCGTCGCTGACCAGCACCCCGCCCCCGCCGGAACCGGTCAGCACCCCGACCCGGCGCCCGCCCCACGCGGGCTCGGCGACCACCGCCTGGCAGGCCACAACCAGGTCCTCGGGCGTGGAGACGCCGACCACCCCGTAGCGGTGCAGCACGGCGTCGCTGACCCGGGCCGACCCGGCGAGCGCGCCGGTGTGCGAGCGGGCGGCGGTCCGCCCGCGCTCGGAGTCGCCCGCGCGCAGCAGCACGACCGGCACCTTCCGCCGGCGCGCGAGGGCGAAGAAGTCGGTCAGGTGGCGGCCGCTGCGCACGCCCTCCAGGTAGAGCGCGACGGCTCGCACGCCGGGCTCGTCCAGGGCGGCCGAGGCGATCTGGGCCGCGTCGAGCACGGCCTCGTTGCCGGTGCTGACCATGTGCGAGAGGCCGAGTCCGCGGGCGTGGGCCATCGCGCAGACGTAGCTGCCGATGGCGCCGCTCTGGGTGACCAGCGCGACCGGTCCGGCGGCCAGGTCCGCGCCGTCGACCAGCGAGCCGAAGGTGCCGTAGAAGCGGGCGCCGAAGTCGACGACCCCCAGCGAGTTGGGACCGACGACGGCGAGCCCCCGCTCGTGTGCCAGCTCCCGCAGCGCCCGCTCCCGTGCCGCACCGGCCTCGTCGAGCTCGGCGAACCCGGAGCTGAACACGAGGAACGTCCGGGTGCCGCGGTCCGCCGCGGCCGCGACCGTGTCGAGCACCGCCTCGGCGCGCACCGCGACGATCGCGAGGTCCGGTGCCTCGGGCAGAGCGGCGGCGTCGGGCACGCAGGCGACACCCTCGACGAAGCCGTGGCGCGGGTTGACGGGGTAGAGCCGCGGCGGGTGGTCGCCGCGCAGCAGGCTGCGCAGTGTCCGGGTGGCCGGACGCGTGGGGTCGGGCGAGGCGCCGAACAGCACGACCGAGGCCGGGCGGAACAGGCAGCGCATCAGCTCGGACCCGATCGGAGCTGCCACCATCGACTGTCCCCTCACCCCGGATACTCCAGCACGGCCGTGCGCGAGGCGGATGTCTCGCTTCGCGACACTCCGGCTCAGCCGCCGTAGAGCTCGGCGAGTTGGGCGCGCAGCTTGTACGTGAGGACCTTCCCGCCGACGGTCTCGGGCAGGCCGTCGGCGAACACGACGCGCTTGGGCCGCTCGAACCCGGCCAGGCGGTCCCGACAGAATCCGAGTACGTCCTTCTCGTCGGCGACCGCCCCCGGGCGGGACACCACGACAGCCGTCACGGCCTCGCCCCAGCGCTGGTGCGGGAGCCCGATCACGGCGGCACGCAGCACGCCGGGATGAGCGTGCAACACCGCCTCGACCCGCATGCTGGACACGTTCTTCCCGCCGGACTTCACGATGTCCTTGTAGCGGTCGACCATGATCCGCAGGCCGTCGTCGTCGACCAGCCCCAGCGGTGCACTGCGCGGCGTCCGCGCAATGTGGTGACGTCCAGCTCCATTGCCGGTTCCTCTCTCGGGACCTGCGGTGAGCATGTCGAACGGCGCGCGACGAATCAAGGTTTAGTCAGTTCGAGTTCACTTCGCCGACCGGTGGCCGGGCTGACGCCGAGACAGGCGTGCGCGGTGATGTCGAGCAGTTCGGTCAGGCGGTCGGCGGCCAGGCCACTGCGGTAGAACAGTGTCGCCTGCACAGCCCCGATCGCGGCGTGCACGAGCAGTCGGAGCTCGCCGTCAGCCAGTTCCGGCCGCAGCGGCCCGAGCACGGCCACCCACTCCTCGATGTAGTGCCGCTGCTCGCGCCGCAGCCGTCGACGGTCGGCGTCGGGCAGGCTGTAGGCCTCGCGGTGGTAGACGGTGAGCACGTCGCGATCGTGCATCGCGACCGCGATGTGGGCGCGGACCAGCAAGGACAGTGCCGTACGGTCGTCAGGCGCGGCAGCCAGGATATCCGAGGCCTCGGACTGCAGCCTCGCCATGGCCTGGTCCAGCAGGGCGACGAGGATGTCCTGCTTGCTGTTGAAGTGCCGGTACACACCGGAGCCCACGATGCCGGCCTCCGACCCGATCTCGTCCATCGCGACCGCGTGGAAACCGCGCCGGGCGGCGAGCGCGGCAGCTGCGGTGAGGATCCGGGCACGCCGGTCGGGATCGCGCCGCCGGGGTGTGGCGGGTTCGCTCGGGTGCGCCATCTGGCCATCATGACACCCCGCTGGGTAAGGTGCTGCGAGTGAACGTGCCCTCACATCGGAGGGCCGGCGCCGATCAGGACGGGGACCGGTGAGCGAGGAAGCGATCATCTATGAGGTCGTCGACGGGGTCGCCTGGTTGACGATCAACCGGCCGGAGGCACGGAACGCTCTCAACGCCGCGGTCCGGCACGGGTTGTTCGACACGGTGCGCCGCTTCAACGACGACGACTCGGCCAAGGTCCTGGTGCTGACCGGGGCCGGCGACAAGGCGTTCTGTGCCGGCGGGGACCTGAAGGAGATGTCGGAGACGGCGCTCACGGTCCCGCCGCCCGACTTCGCGCCGCAGTTCGGGCGCAACATCGAGGTCGTCAAGCCGACCATCGCCGCGGTGAACGGCGTCGCCTTCGCCGGCGGGTTCCTGCTGGCCCAGCAGTGCGACCTCGTCGTCGCCGCCGAGCACGCCACCTTCGCGGTCAGCGAGGTCAAGGTAGGTCGCGGCTCGCCGTGGGCGGCGCCGCTGTCGTGGCTGCTGCCGCCGCGGCTCGCGCTGCAGATCCTGATGACCGGCGACCCGATCACGGCCGAGCGCGCCCGCGAGGTGGGCATGGTGAACGAGGTCGTGCCCGCGGCGGAGCTGCGGGCACGAACCCAGGAGCTCGCCCTCCGGATCGCCTCCAACGCGCCGCTGTCCGTGCTCGCGGCGAAGAGGACGGTGTACCTCTCCGCGCACCACCACCTGGCCGAGGCCTACGACCTCGCCGACGAGATCTGGGAGCCGGTGTACCTCAGCGCCGACGCGCAGGAGGGTCCCACCGCCTTCCGCGAGAAGCGCACACCGGTCTGGAAGGGGCGCTAGCCGTGGCCGTGACGATGGAGTCCGTGATCACCGACATCGAGGCGGAGACGGCCGACCTGAGGTCGCTGATCGCCGAGCTGCCCGACGGGCCGGCCGGGTGGGACGCCTCGACTCCCGCCGCAGGCTGGGCCGTCCGCGACCAGATCAGCCATCTGGCGTTCTTCGACGACGTCGCGGTGCGCTCGGCCACCGACCCCGAGGGGTTCACGGCCGAGGTGCTGCCCATGCTCGCCGACGGCCGGATCTCCCCGGACACCATCGCCGAGCGCTACCGGCCGATGCCGGGAGCGGAGCTGCTGTCCTGGTTCGACGGCGCACGCATCGCCCTCGTCGCTGCCTTCGCCGCGATCGACCCCTCGGTGCGGGTGCCGTGGTTCGGCCTCCCCATGAGCGCGGCCTCCTCGCTGACCGCGCGGATCATGGAGACCTGGGCACACGGTCAGGACGTCGCCGACGCGCTCGGGGTGACCCGTGTGCCCTCGGCCCGGTTGCGCCACGTCGCCCACATCGGCGTGGGAGCGCGGGCGTTCAGCTACATGGCCAACGGCCTCGAGGTGCCCACGGAGCCCGTCCGCGTCGAGCTCACCGCGCCGGAGGGCACCGTCTGGACCTGGGGCCCCGATGGTGCGCCCGACCGGGTCACCGGCCCGGCGCTCGACTTCTGCCTGCTCGTCACCCAGCGAAGGCATCGCGACGACACCGCGCTGGAGGCCACCGGGCCGCTGGCCGGCCGGTGGCTCTCCATCGCGCAGGCCTTCGCCGGACCTCCCGGCGGCGGGCGCACGGCAGGCCAGTTCGACGGAGGTGCGGCGTGAGGGACCCGGTACGGATCGGCAACTGCTCGGGCTTCTACGGCGACCGGCTCTCCGCGGCGCGGGAGATGGTCGAGGGCGGGGCGGGCGCGGAGGGCATCGACGTGCTCTGCGGCGACTACCTCGCCGAGCTGACGATGCTCATCCTGGCGAAGGCCCAGGCGAAGGACCCCGCGGGCGGCTACGCCCGCACGTTCCTGACGCAGATGGAGCAGGTGTTGGGCACCTGCTCCGATCGCGGTATCAAGATCGTGGCCAACGCCGGCGGGCTCAACCCCGCCGGGCTGGCCACCGCGCTGCGCGAGCTCGCGGACCGGCTCGGTGTCACCGTCCGCGTCGCCCACGTCGAGGGTGACGACCTGCGCGGGGACCTCGCCGCGATCACCCCTGCGGTCGGTGGGCTCAAGCCGGTCTCGGCGAACGCCTACCTCGGCGGCTGGGGTATCGCCGAAGCGCTGGGTGCCGGCGCCGACGTCGTCGTCACCGGCCGCGTGACCGATGCCTCGCTCGTCGTCGGCCCGGCCGCCTGGTGGCACGGGTGGGAGCGCACCGACTGGGACCGGCTCGCCGGTGCCGTCGTGGCCGGCCACGTCATCGAGTGCGGTCCGCAGGCCACGGGCGGCAACTACGCCTTCCTCGACGAGATCACCGACCGCCGCTACCCGGGCTTCCCGATCGCGGAGGTCGCGGCCGACGGCTCATCGGTGATCACCAAGCACGCCGGCACCGGCGGGCTGGTCTCGGTCGGCACGGTCACCGCCCAGCTGCTCTACGAGATCGCCGAGCCCGCGTACCTGGGGCCGGACGTGGTGACGCACTTCGACACCGTCGCTCTGACCCAGCAGGCCGAGCACCGGGTGGCGATCACGGGGTCCACCGGCAGCCCGCCACCGGAGACGCTGAAGGTGGCGCTCAACGACGTCGGGGGCTACCGGAACACGATGACGATGGTGCTCACCGGCCTGGACGTGGAGGCGAAGGCCGCGTTCGCGCAGCAGCAGCTGTTCGACATCCTCGGCGGCCGGGACTCCTTCGCCGAGGTCGACGTCCGGTTGCTGCGCTTCGACACACCGGACGCCCCGACCAACGACCAGGCCTGCGCGCACCTGCGGATCACGGTCAAGGACCCCGACCCGCGCAAGGTCGGCCGGGCGTTCTCGAGCGGGATCATGGAGGTCGCCCTGGCCGGGTACGCGGGCTTCCACACCACCACGCCACCCACGTCGGAGTCGGCGTTCGGCGTGTACCGCCCCGCGGCCGTCCCCCGGTCGGCCGTGACGCAGGTGGTGGTGCTGCCCGACGGCGAGCGCCGCAGGATCGCCGACCCGCCGACCGGCGCCGTGCCGGCGGCGGAGGTCGCCGACGTCGCGGCCACCTCGCCGCCGACGGGACCGACGCGCCGCGCACCGCTGGGCGCGGTGCTGGGCGCCCGGTCCGGGGACAAGGGCGGCAACGCCAACATCGGTCTCTGGGCCCGCGACGGCGCCGGCTACGCCTGGGCGCGCGAGCACCTGACCGTCGAGCGGCTGCGCGGGCTGCTCGGCCCGGAGGCGGCGCAGCTGCGCATCGAGCGGTTCGAGCTGCCCAACCTGCGTGCGCTCAACGTCGTGGTGCACGGGCTGCTGGGGGAGGGCGTGGCGTCCTCGACCCGACCCGACGCCCAGGCGAAGGGCCTGGGGGAGTACGTGCGCTCCCGCATCGTCGACATCCCGCAATCCCTGCTCAGCGCGACCTGAACAGGCCCGAACCCGGTGCGGCGCGGCCGTGCCCGAACCAGAAGGTGGAACGAACATGGGCAAGCTGGACGGCAAGGTCGCGCTGGTGTCGGGCTCCGGCCGCGGGATCGGGCGCGCCATCGCCGAGAAGCTCGCCGGTGACGGCGCCAAGGTCGTGGTGAACGACCTCGACGCCGACCCGGCGAAGGAGACCGTGGCCGCGATCGAGGCGGCCGGAGGCGCGGCGGTCGCGTGTGCCGGTAGCGTCACCGAGGACGGCTTCGCCGAGCGGTTCGTCGGCACCGCGGTCGACGCGTTCGGCGGGCTGGACATCATCGTCAACAACGCCGGCTACACCTGGGACTCGGTCGTCCAGAAGATGAGCGACGACCAGTGGGACGCCATCCTCGACGTGCACCTCAAGGCGCCGTTCCGGATCCTGCGCGCGGCGCAGCCGGTGATCAGCGCCGCGACGAAGAAGGAGAAGGCGGCAGGCCTCGACGTGCCGTGCCGCAAGGTCGTCAACATCTCCTCGATCGCGGGCACCGGTGGCAACGCGGGCCAGGCCAACTACTCCTCCGGCAAGGCCGGGATCATCGGCCTGACCAAGGCGATGTCCAAGGAGTGGGGCCGTTACAACGTCACCGTCAACGCGGTGGCGTTCGGCCTGATCCGCACCCGGTTGACCGAGGTCCCCGCCGGCGGCGACGGCAAGATCGACATCCAGGGCCGGCAGCTGGCTGTCGGGGTCAACCCGGAGCTGCTGGAGTCGATGGAGCGCGGCATCCCGCTGGGGCGGGCGGGCACCCCGGCCGATGCCGCCGGGGCGGTCTACCTCCTCTGCATCCCCGAGTCGGACTACGTCAGCGGTCAGGTCGTGATCTGCGGCGGCGGGTTCACCGCCTGAGCCCCGCGCGGCGCCAGGTGTTGCGTTCCGACACACCCAGCCCTGCCGGGATGCCCCTAGGGTGCCGGTACCCGAGGAAGGGAGCGTCCCATGGCGAGCGCCGAGTCCGCATATCTCAGTGATCTCTACAGCGACTGGTCGGCGAGGATGACCGCCGAACCGGAGATGGGCCTGCCGGCTCTGCGTGACCTGTTCGAGGAGTGGCACCTGCCCACCGTCGAGCCGGAGGGCGTGACCTACGCCGAGACCGAGGCCGACGGCGTGCCGGTGCTGTGGTGTTCCCCCGTCGACGCCGCGGCTGACCGCGTGCTGCTCTACACGCACGGCGGCGGTTTCGTCGTCGGGTCGCGCCACACCCACCGCAAGCTGGCGGGCCACCTGGCCAAGGCCATCGGCTGCCGGGCGCTGGTCGTCGACTACCGCCGCGCCCCCGAGTACCCGTTCCCGGCGCAGCTCGACGACTGTGTCACCGCCTACCGGTGGCTGGTCGCCCAGGGGATCGAGCCGGGCCACATCGCCACCGCGGGTGACTCGGCGGGCGGCAACCTCGCGATCAGCGTGGCGCTCAAGCTGCGTGCCGACGGCGACGCCCTCCCGGCCGCGCTCGTCCCGATGTCGCCGTGGCTGGACATGGAGCACAAGGGCGAGACGCTGGACACGAACTCCGGCACCGACGCACTGGTGCAGCGGCCCATCCTGGAGGCGATGTCGGGCATGTTCCTGGGCCCGAACGGATCGGCGATCGACCCGCTGGCCAACCCGCTCTACAGCGACCCGGCCGGGCTCCCCCCGATGTATTTGACCGCAGGCGGGGCCGAGACCCTGCTGGACAACGCGCAACGGTTCGCGGCCAGTGCACGTGCCGCCGGCGTCGACGTCACGGTCGACGTGGTGCCGGACATGCAGCACGTGTTCACGTTCCTCGCCGGCCGCGCCACCGAGGCGGACAAGACGGTCGCCGACATCGCGGCCTGGATCCGGCCGCTGCTGGGACTCGCCTGACGCAGCAACGACCACGCTGCCGTGCCGGCTGCCGATCCCGGGAGCCGGCAGGGAGGCCGGGTAGTCAGCTGACGAGTTCCACGACGGTCGCGTTCGCCATCCCGCCGCCCTCGCACATGGTCTGCAGCCCGTACCGGATGCCCTTGTCGCGCATGTGGTGCGCGAGCCGCGTCATCAGGATGGCCCCGGACGCCCCGAGCGGGTGGCCGACGGCGATCGCGCCGCCGAGCGGGTTGAGACGGTCGGGATCGGCACCGGTCTCGGCCAGCCACGCCAGCGGGATCGGGGCGAACGCCTCGTTGACCTCGAAGGCGCCGATGTCAGCGATGCTCAGCCCGGCCCGGCCCAGCACCTTGGCGGTGGCCGGGATCGGGCCGGTCAGCATCATCACCGGGTCGGCACCGCTCACCGCTCCCGAGTGGTACCGGACGATCGGGGTGAGCCCGAGTTCCGCCGCGCGCTGCGGCGTGGTCACCAGCAGGGCGGCCCCGCCGTCGGAGATCTGCGACGCGTTGCCGGCGTGGATCACGCCGTCGGTGTCGAACGAGGGCTTCAGCGTTCCCAGCGTCTCGGCGGTGGTGCCCCTCCGCAGCCCCTCGTCGACGGTGTGCCCGGGAGCCTCCGGGACCGTGACGAGCTGCCCGTCGAACGCCCCGGAGTCGATGGCGGCGGCGGCGCGCTCGTGGCTCAGGGCGGAGAACTCGTCGAGTGCCGTGCGCGTCAGGCCCCACTTGGCGGCGATCAGTTCGGCGCCGCGGCCCTGGTGGAACGTTCCGCCCCCGAGCGCGGTCTCGTAGCGGCCGAGCAGCCGCGGGCCGTAGGGGAGGCCCACGTCCCGGCCGGCGCCGAGCGGAACCCTGCTCATGGACTCGACCCCGCCCGCGACGACCAGGTCGTACTGGCCGGCCATCACCATGCCGGCGGCGAAGTCGAGCGCCTGCTGGCTCGACCCGCAGGCGCGGTTGACCGTCGTGCCGGGCACCGACTCGGGCCAGCCCGCGGCGAGCACGGCCGACCTGGCCGGGTTCGCGGACTGGTCACCGACCTGGTTGACGCAACCCCACACGACGTCGTCGATCAGCGCCGGGTCCAGGCCCGTGCGCTCGACGAGCGCCTCGAGCACCCGGGCCGCCAGCTCCACGGGGTGCACGCCCGCGAGCGAACCCCCGCGCTTGCCGATCGGTGTCCGGATGGCTTCGACGATCACTGCTTCGGGCATGTCGACCTCCACGTCGCTTCCGCATAATCATCATGAGGATAACGCGTCGAGAGGCCCGGGAGAACTCGGCTCAGGGGGCGAACTTCCGGCCGAGCAGGTGGCGTGCTACCACCAGTTTGGCCACCTGCGCGGTGCCGTCGGCGATCTCGAAGGCCATCACGTCGCGCAGCCGCTGGCCCTGCGGGCTGTCGCTGCCCCAGCCGGCGTGCCCGAAGGTCAGCAGCGCCTGGTGCACCACCTCGCCCGCGGTCTTCGGGGCGAACCACTTCGCCATGTTCGCGGCCACCGAGTGATCCAGGCCCTGGTCCTTGCGCCACAGGGCCTCGTAGCAGATGTGGCGGGCGCCGGCCAACCGGGTGGCCTGCTCGACCAGCGGGAACGCCACGCCCTGGTTGCGTCCGATCGGGCCGCCGAACGCCTCCCGGGTGCGGGCGTACTCCAGGGCGTCGTCCAGGGCGGCCTCGGCGATGCCGACGCACATCAGGCCGATCACGGCGCGGGAGTAGTCGAAGCCCTGCATCACCGACACGAAGCCGGCGCCCGCCTGCCCGATCAGCTCGTCGCGGCCCACCGGCACACCGTCGAAGTGCAGCGACGCGCGCCCGATGGCCCGGCCGCCGTGGTCGTCCAGCGCCGTGCGGGCGATCCGTTCGTCGTGCAGGTCCACATAGAATGCGCTGACCCCCCGGGCGCCGGGTCCGCCCGTTCGGGCGAACACGACACCGGTGTCGGCCAGCATCCCCATCGAGATCGACGTCTTCTCCCCGACCAGGCGCCAACCCGTCCCCTCGGGGACGGCGCGCAGTGCCAGGTTCGCCGCGTCGGAGCCGTGCTCGGGTTCTGTGAGCACCAGTGCCGACACCGCCGACCCGTCGGCGATCGGCGGCAGCCAGCGCGCGAGCTGTTCCTCGCTCGCGTTGCCGACCAGGATGTCGGAGTTGAGCGCTGCGACCAGCAGGATGTAGCAGGCGTTGATGTCGGCCCGCGAGATCTCCTCGGCAGCCATGCCGGTGGTCACGGCATCGGCCTCCTGGCCGCCGAAACGCTCCGGGATGCGCAGCCCGGTCAGTCCGACCGAGGCCATCTCCCGGGGGAGCTGCGGGCGCATCCGGCCCGCCCGGTCGTCGGGTTGGTAGTGGGGGGCGAGCACCTTCCCGGCGAAGGTGGCCAGCTCCTGGCGGAAGGTCTCCTGGTCGTCGTCGAACCCGTAGTGCACGTCGTTGCTCCCGCTCTTGTGCTTGCCGTCCCATCGGTGACGATCAGTATGACGATTGAGGCGATCGTATCCGTCATGACCGATCGCGCACTACCCGAGGACGAACAGGAGCTGACCCTCGCTGACGGATTCGCCCTCGCCGACCGACAGTGTCCGCACCGTGCCGGCCGTCTCGGCATGCACGGGGATCTCCATCTTCATCGACTCCAGGATGGCCAGCACGTCGCCGGGCTGTACCGCCTCGCCCACCTCTACGCACACCTTCCAGACGCTGGCGACGATCTCGGCACGGACCTCGGCTGGCATGGGCACTCCCGTCGTACAGGGGCGATTGGGCCCGGCAGGCGGCGCAGAGGCCGAGCTGCAGTCCCGGGGACGGGCCGACAGTAGCGGGGCGCCCCCCGGCGGTACAGACGGCCGAGGTGGGATCCATCCGGCGGACGGTGCGGCCGAGCCGGAGTGGTTGACCTCACGTTAACTGCGGTTCACACTCCTGGCTGCTGCGCTACGTCGGGCTGCGGGAGCCGGGCCATGCGCACCCACCACGCAGGCACGACGAAGCGGAGTCGACGTGACATCCACACCCGTTCAGGAGACATCAGCCCCCACACAGGACGGTCAGGGCCCGGTCGGGGCACCCAGCTACGCCTACCGGCTGCCCGCCAGTCCACTGCTGGGCGCCACCATCGGGGAGCACTTCGACCAGGTCAGCGACCGGTTCCCGGACAACGAGGCGGTGGTGGCGCTGCCCCAGCAACGTCGGTTGCGCTATCGCGAGCTGCGCGCCGAGGTGGACGCGCTGGCCAAAGGGATGCTGGCGCGGAGGATCGAGCGCGGCGACCGGGTCGGCATGTGGGCCACCAACTGTTGGGAGTGGGTTGCGCTGCAGTTCGCCACGGCGAAGGTGGGTGCCATTCTGGTCACGGTCAACCCGTCCTACCGGGTGCTCGAGCTGGAGTACGCGCTGAACCAGTCGGGTGTGCGGATGCTGGTGACGTCGCGGGGCACCCGGTACGCCGACTACCTCGCGATGCTCGGGGAGATCGCCCCGGAGCTGGAGTCCACCGCGCCGGGACGGCTGGAGTCGGCACGGCTGCCGCACCTGCGCGACGTCGTGGTGCTGGGGGAGGAGGCTGCGCCGGGCACCATCACCTTCGCCGAACTCGCCGCGGCCGGAGCCGCGACCGACGACGGCGCGCTCGCCGCGCGGGGCCGGAGCCTGCAGTTCGACGATCCGATCAACATCCAGTACACCTCGGGCACCACGGGGTCGCCCAAAGGCGTCGTGCTGACCCACCACAACCTGCTCAACAACGGCTACCAGCACGGACTGGAGACCCAGCGTACGCACCTCGACCGCGTGGTCGCCCACATGCCCTTTTACCACACCGGCGGGATGAGCTGCACGACCATGGCGACGGTCTCGCACGGGGCGACGTTGATCATCCCGAGCGAGACGTTCGATCCTGTCGCGGTCCTGCAGGCGGTGCATGACGAGCGGGCCACGGTGCTCAACGGGGTGCCGACGATGTTCGTCGCGCTGCTGAGCGTGCCGGACCTCGACCGCTTCGACCTGACGAGCCTCCGCACCGGGTTCATGGGCGGCGCACCGTGCCCGATCGAGATCGTCCGGCGGGTGATGACCGACCTGCACGTCCCAGACTTCGTGATCATGTTCGGCCAGACCGAGTCGTCGCCGATCATCGTGGGCACGACCATCGACGATCCCGAAGAGGTGCGCGCGAGCACCGTCGGCCGACCCTACCCGCACGTCGAGATCAAGGTGGTGGACCCGGCCACCGGGGACGTCGTACCCCGGGGGGTACAGGGCGAGGTGTGTGCGCGGGGATATCCCGTGATGCGCGGCTACTGGGAGAACCCGGAGGGCACGGCAGAGGCGCTCGACGAGGCGCACTGGCTGCACACCGGGGACCTCGGGGAGATGGACGGCGACGGCTTCATGAAGATCACCGGACGGAAGAAGGACATGATCATCCGCGGCGGGGAGAACATCTACCCCGCGGAGATCGAGGGGCTGCTCTACGGGTTCGACCCCGTCGAGGAGGTGCAGGTCACCGGCGTGCCGGACGAGAAGTACGGCGAGGAGGTGGTCGCCTTCGTCAAGCTGCGCGACGGAGCGACGTGCACCGAGGACGAGCTGAAGGACTTCTGCCGGGCCCGCGTCGCCCACTTCAAGTCGCCGCGCTTCGTGCTGTTCGTCGATGAGTTCCCCATGACGGTGACGGGGAAGATCCAGAAGTACCGGCTGCGCGACATCGCGATCGAGCGCCTCGGTCGGCAGCAGGCGGCCGCGATCGCGACCGCCTGACGCCCAGTCAGTCCAGCGGGGGCGGCCAGGGGACCGCCTCGAGCGGGACCTCCCGGAACCGCCCCCAGGTGGCCGACGCCGATATGCCGAAGAGGTCCCCGACCTGGCTCCAGGTCAGGCCCGCGGCGCGCGCGTCGTTCACGGCGGCCTGCGTCATCGGCCGCAGGCTCTCGTCGATGCTGGCCAGCAGGTGTGCGCGCCCGGCGGGGTCGTCAGGGTCCACGCCGCGATGAGCGGCCAGCTCCGCCAGCACGGCCTCGAGCGCCTTGGCCACCGTCTCGTCGGTGACCGGACCACGCCGCAAGCGGCGGCCCTGCTTGTTCTCCTCAGCCATCTCTCCACCCATCTGTCTCGTGTGCCCATCACCGACACCTGTCGTCGACGGCGGTCCGGCCGGAGCATCCATTGAAACCAGGCGTCGACGTGCGCTAAGTTTACCGCGGTTAACGTCGGCTCCGCAGCAGGGAGGGCCCTGATGGCTCACTTCGACACCGTCATCAAGAACGGCATGATCATCGATGGCACGCGGGTGCCCCGCTATCGAGGTGACATCGGCATCGTCGATGGGAAGATCGCCAGCATCGGGCGCATCGCCGAGAGTGACGCCGACAAGGTCGTCGATGCCACCGACTGCATCGTCGCGCCGGGTTTCATCGATCTGCACACGCATTACGACGCGCAGGTCTACTGGGACCCGTACTGCACGTTGTCGGGCTGGCACGGCGTCACCTCGGTGGTCATCGGGAACTGCGGATTCGGCTTCGCGCCCGTCCGCCCCGAGATGCGCGAGCGGATGATGCTGAGCATGACCCGCGTCGAGGCGATCCCGTTCGACTCGATGCAGGCCGGCCTGCCCTGGGACTGGGTGTCCTACCCCGAGTTCCTGGAGAGCCTGGACCGCATCCCGAAGGGTGTGAACCTGCTGCCCTACGTGCCCACCGGGCCGTTGCTCGTCTGGGTCCTCGGGCTCCAGGACGCGAAGGACGGTCGCGAGCCGACGCCCGACGAGATGGCGGAGATCAAGCGCCTGCTGCACGAGGCGATGGACGCGGGCGCCTGCGGCTGGTCGGCCCAGCGGCTCCCGGCCACCGGCGGGATCGCCAACCAGCGCGACTACGACGGCACCCCGATGCCCTCGGACAACATGTCCGACAAGACCGCGCTGGAGCTGGCGAGCGTGCTCGCCGAGCGCAACGAGGGCTTCATCCAGATGACCTACGCCAGCGGCGACCCCAAGCACGACGGGGCGCACTACGCCGAGCTCGCGGAGGTGTCGGGCCGTCCGATCCTCTACAACGTCCTGCAGACCAACGACTTCCACCCGCACCGCCACCGCAACACGATCAAGTGGCTGGAGCGGATGCGCGAGCGCGGACTGCGGGTCTACGGCCAGGCCATGACCACCGCCGCCGGGTTCACCTTCACCTTCGAGGACTGGAACCTGTTCGACGACTCCGACGCGTGGGCCGAGGCCACCACAGGCACGCTCGAGGAGAAGATGCAGAAGCTCGGCGACCCGGCGCGTCGCGAGCGCCTGCGCACGGAGATCTCGACGGGCGTCACCGGGCCGATGGAGAACATCGTCGTCCTCAAGTGCGAGAACCCGGAGCTGAAGAAGTACCACGACCTGTTCCTGGGTGAGATCGCCGAGGCCGAGGGCAAGTCCGCTGTGGACGTCATGCTCGACATCGCGGTGGGCGACAACCTGAAGGCCATGTTCTTCGCCGAGTCGTTCAGCAACTCCCTCGACCTGCTCAAGGAGGTCGTGGCCTACCCGTACTCGATCTACGGGGTCTCCGACGGCGGCGCGCACACCAAGTTCCTGACCGCGGGCCGCTACCCGACCGAGACGATCATCAGGTTCGCGCGCGACAACGACATCATCTCGCTGGAGGAGGCGCACTGGCGGCTGAGCGCCTTCCCGGCCTTCTGCGCGGGGTTCCAGGACCGTGGCACCCTGCGCCTCGGCGCGCCGGCCGACATCGTGGTCTACAACCTCGACCAGCTCGCCATCACCGACACCGAGGTGGTCCACGACCTGCCCGGCAACGAATGGCGGCGCATCCAGAAGGCCGTGGGCTACCGCTACATCATGGTCAATGGTGAGGTGACGATGATGGACGGCAAGGACACCGGCGCCACGCCCGGCGTCGTGCTGCGCCACGGTGGCGCCTCGACCGGCGACGGCTGAGACCGGTGGCCGGACCGCAGTGGGACCTGACCTTCGGCACCTGGGACGACGCCGAGGCGATGGTCGGCGCCGAGCTCGGGTCGTTCGAGGGTGCTGACGAGGTGACCCGGGCCGACATCCGGCGCCGGCTGGAGACGCTGGCCCTGGACTGCCCGTTGCACTACGACGAACAGGTGGCGAAGAACCACGGGTATCGCGGTGTCGTGTCCCCGACCGCCATGCTGATGACCTGGTCCATGCCGCCGTACTGGCGGCCGGGCGAGGCACGGCCTGCTGAGGGCGGCGCCGCGTACCTGCCGGACTATCCGGCCGTGCACGTACCGGCGCCGGGCGACAGCCTGTTCGTCGTGCGCTCGGAGACCGAGTACGGCGAGCCCGTGTACCCCGGCGACCGGATCTCAGGGGTGTCGCGGCTGCAGAGCATGAACCGCAAACGCACGGCGGTCGGCGACGGGGCGTTCCTGGTGGTGGAGACGATCTACCGCAACCAGGACACCGCGGTCGTCGGCACCGAGCGGGTCACCTACTTTCGCTACACGGCGCAGCAGCCGGGTCAGGAGTGAGTCCGGTGGAGCACACGCTCTGCGCCGACGAGGTCACCGCCGGCACGCCGGTGCCGGTGTTCGCGCTGCCGCTGACCCCGCAGCGGCTGGTGATGGAGGCCGCGTCGAACCGGGACTTCGCCCCGATCCACCACGACGCGGAGTTCGCCCGGCAGACCGGTGCGCCGACGATGTACGCCAACACGATGCTGGTGCAGGCGATGTTCGACGCGACGCTGCGGCGGTGGATGGGCCTGGGCGGGCGGCTGCGGATGCTCGACATCGCGATGCGGTCCTTCTCGTGCGCGGGCGAGGTGCTGGCCTGCGAGGGCCGGGTCGAGCAGGTGCGCGTGGAGGGGGCCGAGTCCCTCGCCGACGTCGAGCTCTGGGCCACCGCGGGCGGGCGCCGCACGGTGACCGGCCGGGCCACGGTGGTACTGCCCCGCGACCGGCCGGGCCGGCCGGGGTGAGCGACGTGTTGGAGATCGACTTCTACGCCAACCGGCGGCCCGACCTGGCGACTGTGGGGGCCATGGCGGCGGATCTGGAGAGCGCCGGCTGCGGTGGGCTGTGGTCGATCGAGGCCGGCAGCGACCCGCTGCTGCCGCTCGCGCTCGCCGCCGCCTCGACCAGCCGGATGGTGCTGGGCACGGCCGTGGCGGTGGCGCTCGCACGCAACCCGGTGGTGCTCGGGCAGGCCGCGCACGACCTGAACGTGCTGGCCGGAGGCCGGTTCGTGCTGGGTCTCGGGTCGCAGGTCAAGACGCACATCGTGCGTCGTTACGGCCTGGAATGGTCACACCCGGCCGCGCGGATGCGCGAGTTCGTCGGCGCTCTGCGCGCGGTGTGGGCCTGCTGGAACGATGGCGCACCGCTGGACTTCCGGGGCGAGTTCTACCGGCACACGCTGATGACCCCGACGTTCGCACCCGACCCGTCGCCGCACGGCCCCCCACGGGTGGTGCTGGCCGGGGTCGGCGACATCATGACCCGACTGGCCGGCGAGGTGGCCGACGGTTTCGCCTGTCACCCCCTCACCACGCCGCAGTACCTGACCGACGTCACCCTGCCCGCGCTGCAGCGCGGGCGCGAGCTCTCCGCCCGTGACCGCTCTGGCTTCACGGTGATGGCGCCGGTCCTGGTGGTCACCGGCTCGGACGCCGCCGCGACGGACGCCGCCCTCGCTGCCACCCGGCTCCAGATCGGCTTCTACGCCTCGACGCCGGCGTACCGGACGGTGCTGGAGTCGGTCGGCGCCGGAGCGGTCGCGCCGCGGCTGACCGAGCTGTCCAAGCTCGGCGAGTGGGACGAGATGGGACGGCTGGTGTCCGACGACCTGGTCGAGGCATTCGCGGTGGTGGCGCACCCGAAGGACCTGGTCGCCGCCATCCGCGAACGATTCGACGGCCTGCTCGACCGGGCGGCCCTCTACGCGCCCTATGACGTCGCCGACGACGTGTGGCACGCGGTTCTCGAGTCCGCGACGAACGGAAGGCGGGCCGACCACTGAACGCCGACAGCATGGACACCCATCTCGACGAGCTGCGGAAGCGCCGCACCGAGGCGCTCGGGATGGGCGGGCCGCGGCGGATCGCCCGCCAGCACGCGAGCGGCAGGCTGACCGCACGTGAGCGCATCGATCTGCTGATCGACCCGGGATCGTGGTTCGAACTGGGTTTGCTGACGAAGCCGGAGCTGCGCCGCGAGGGCGACGCGTCCGCGGCCGACGGGGTGGTCACCGGATGGGCCACCGTGGACGGCCGCCGGGTCGCCGTCATCGCCATCGACGCCACCGTGCTGTCGGGGACGACGGCCGCGGTGAACGCCCGTAAACAGACCCGGCTGATCACCGCCGCCGGTCGCGCCGGCCTGCCGATCATCACGCTGGCCGACGCCGACGGCGGGCGGATGCCCGACATCATGGGCTGGCGCTTCGGCGGCCTACCGCTGGACTTCAAGCAGTTCCTCACCCCGCCCGACGGCTGTCCCTCCGTGCCCAGGCTGGTAGCGGCGCTCGGGCCGTGCTACGGCGACTCGGCGCTGCAGGCCGCCGCCGGGCACTTCACCGTCATGACCGAGCAGGCCTCGGTCGCGCTGTCCGGGCCGTCGGTCGTCAGCACCGCCATCGCCGAGAACGTGACCCACCTGGATCTGGGCGGTCCGGACGTCGCGGCAGCCCAGGCCGGCACCTCGCACGCGGTGGTCGCCGACGAGCAGGCCGCCATCGCCTGGGTCCGACGCGCGCTGGGTTACCTGCCCGACCACGCCGCCGCGGCCGCACCGGTGGTGGCGCCGCTGCCGCCCGCGGTGGACGCCGAGGCGCTGCTCACGCTCGTCCCGACCGAACGCAAGCGCGGCTACGACATGCGCAAGGTGCTGGCCGCGATCGTCGACCGCGATTCGTTGCTGCAGTGGTGCGAGACCCGCGGCAAGTCCGTGATCACAGCGCTGGCCCGGATCGAGGGCGGCCCGGTCGGTGTCGTCGCCAGCCAGCCGATGCAGCGCGCCGGGACGCTCGACGTCGAGGCCCTCGACAAGTACCTCGGATTCATCGAGATCTGCGACACCTTCAACATCCCGCTGGTGATGCTGCACGACGTGCCGGGTCTGATGATCGGCACCCAGGAGGAGCGCCGCGGTGTGCTGCGCTACCTGGAACGGATCGCGGTGCGGCTGTCCACGGCGGCGGTGCCACGGGTCAGCGTGATCGTGCGCAAGTCCTACGGCGGCGGCTACTTCCTCATGGGGGGCTCGCAGACCTCGCCCGACATGCTGGTCTGCTGGCCGACTGCGGAACTCGGCTTCATGGCACCGGAGGCGGGGGTCCGCACGGTGCACCGCGGCGACCTGGAACGCGAGCTCGCCCAGGGCGGCACCGAGGCACGGGACCGGCTCTTCGACAAGCTGACCGAGGAGTGGCAGCTGGAGTCCGAGCCGTGGGAGGCCGCCGCGCACTTCTTCGTCGACGACGTCATCGACCCGCGGGAGACCAGGCACGTGATTGCGACCGCGATCGACGTGACGTGGGGCAACCACGAGCGGGTCCGCCACCGAACGTGACCGGCGGCTTCAGTAGGAGCGGGGCAGCCCGAGCGCGTGCTCGGAGACGTAGTTCAGGATCATCTCGCGACTGACCGGGGCGGTACGCAGCAATCGGGCCATGCCCCACATGTCGGCGAGCCCGTACTCGGTGGCCATCCCATTGCCACCGTGGATCTGGATCGCCGCGTCCAGGCAACGCAGCCCCGCGTCGGCCGCGGCGAACTTTGCCATGTTCGAGGCAGCACCGGCGTCCCGGCCGCTGTCGAACAGCCAGCCGGCCTTCTGCGTCATCAGACGGGCCAGCTCCAGCGCGATCTTGGCCTCGGCCAGCGGGTGGGCCAGGCCCTGATGGGCACCGATGGGCACGTCCCAGACCTGCCGGTCGTTGGCGTAGCGCGAGGCCTTGGCCAGCGCGTAGCGCCCGATCCCGGCGCTGACCGCCGCCACGGTGATCCGCTCGGGGTTGAGGCCGGTGAACACGTGCCGCAGGCCTTCCCCCTCGGCGCCGATCATGCGGTCCGGGGTGACCACGACGTCGTCGAAGTGCAGGAAGAACTGCTTCTCCGCGACCTTGAGCTCCATCGGGATCACGGTCCGGGTGAGGCCGGGCGCGTCGGTGTCGACCACGAACAGCGACAGCCGCGATCGGCTGGTCGCCTCGTCGACGCCGGTGCGGGCGACCAGCAGAACCTGGTCGGCCTCGTCGATGCCGGAGGCGTAGTACTTGGTGCCGCGGATGCGCCAGTCCTCGCCGTCCCGAACGGCCGAGGTGGTGATCTTGTGGGTGTTGAGACCGGCATCGGGTTCGGTGATGGAGAACGCCATTTTCTTGGCGCCACTCGCCATGGCGGGGAGCCAGCGCTGCCGCTGCTCCGCGCTGCCGTGCTGGGCGATGACGGGTGCCGCGATGCCGGAGGAGACGATCAGCACGAGCATCGGGCAGCCGGCCGCCGCGAGCTCCTCGCACACGATCGCCAGCTCGGTGATCCCCTGACCGCCGCCCCCGTACTCCTCGGGGATGTTCACCGCGACGAACCCGGCGTCGGCGAGCGCCTTCCACAGCTCGAGCGCGGGCTCGCCGCGGCGGGTGATGTCGACGAAGTAGTCGTGGCCGAAGCCGCCGGCGATCTTCGCGACGGTCTCGCGGATCATGGACTGCTCGGACGTCTCGACGAAACTCATGACGGCCTCCCGGCGGACAGGTGATGTGAACCACGGTTAACACTATGTGCTGCAGATGCGCGAGTCCAATGCCGGACGGTCCGTGTTCACGGCGCCGGGCACGCGACGGATCCGGACCTGGACCTGGACCTGGACCTGCTGTGCAGGCCCGGCGGGACGGGGATCGTCCCGGAAGGAACGGCCGGGATCAGCCGGTGGCCGAGCCGAGGTCGGCGGCATCAGCAGGCCGGGTCAGCAGCACCGCGGCGGCCCCGGAGCTCAGCAGCCGCTCCACCGTCGCGTCGTCGAGCTCGGCCGGCATGTGGGCCGCGGCATTGAGCAGCGACAGGACCGCCGTGACCAGTCCGCGGGCCTGCGTGGCGCCCAGGTCGGTCCGCACCAGGACGAGTGTCTCGGTCCAGATGATCTCGTACTCGCGTTGACGACGGCGCAGTGCCCGCAGCGCGATCGGGGACAGGGCCCGGTGCTCGCGCACGTACACCGCCACGAGCCGCCGGTGGCGCGAACCGAATCCGGCATGCACCGCGATCAGCGCGTGCAGCACGTTCTCCGGGCCACCGGTGCCCGCCGCGCGACGAGCACCCGTCAGCAGTTCCGTCATCGCGGTGTTGCACAGCTCCCGCAGGATGGCGTCCTTGTTCTGGAAGTGGCGGTACACCGCCGGCCCGGTGACGCCGGCGGCCGCTCCGATGTCGTCGATGCCCACCGCATGGAAACCCTGCCGCGAGAACAACTCGGTGGCGACCTCCAGGAGCACGGTCCGGCGGAATCCGGCCACGGTCACACACCTCCACCTCGGCACGGGCGGACCCCGCGGACACGCTGGAGCCGACGATACGAACGAACGAGGTCATCCTAACCGCCGCCGGCCACCGGGCCAGGCCGGGCCGGATCGTCGCGGCTGACCGCACACGCCGGCCGCCCGCGCCGGCTACCGGACGGCGGCCAGGATCGTGACGACACAGGCCGCGGGCCCGTCGCCCAGGGAGCCGCCGGCGTTCTCGGCGAGGCCGATTCGTGCTCCCGGTACCTGCCGCGCGCCCCCGCGGCCCCGCAGCTGGTCGGCGAGCTCCACCAACTGCGCCGCCCCGGTGGCGCCGATCGGATGGCCGCGGGCCAGCAGGCCCCCGGACACGTTGACCGGCGTCGCGCCGCCGACACCCGTCGCGCCGTCCCGGGCGAGCTTCGCACCGTCGCCGGGAGGCGCGATGCCGATCTCCTCGGCGATCACGAGCTCGGCGGGTGAGGCGGCGTCGTGCACCTCGAACAGGTCGATCCCGTCCGGGCCGACGCCGGCCTGCTCGTAGGCCACCCGGGCGGTGCGCCCGACCACGTCCCCGGCATCGCTGACGCGTGACGCCCCGACCGCCGAGGCCAGTACGCGCACGGACGGCCGGTCGCGGCGGCGAGCCAGCTCCGTCCGGGTCAGCACGCAGGCGGCCGCGCCGTCGCCGATGGAGGAGCACATGGGCCGCGTGAGCGGGGCCACGATCGTGCGCGCGGCGAGGATCTCCTCGACCGTGAGAGCCGTGCGGTTCTGCGCGATCGGGTTGAGGCTGCCGTTGTGCAGGCTCTTGGCCGCGACGAGCGCCAGGTCGCGGTCCGACGCACCGGTGCGTTCGAGGTACGCGCGCGCCTCGGCCGCGTAGATCTCCATGAACACGGGGCGCGAGCCGTCCTGATCGCCGGCCAGCTCGACATCCACGGCCGTGGCCAGTGCCCGCGCGGCACGCGTACGGTCGGTGCTCGTCATCTTCTCCGCGCCGACCACCAGGACATGGTCGTAGGAGCCCGAGGAGACGGCCATGGCCCCGAGGTGGAATGCACTCGAGCTGGACGCGCAGGCGTTCTCCACCGACACCATCGGGCGGCCGGCCACACGCGATCCGCCCAGCGCCGTGTGGGCCCGGATCATTTCCTGCCCGGTGAGCACTCCCGCCGCGGCATTGCCGAACACCACCAGCCCGATCTCCTCGGGTTCCACCCCGGCGTCGGCCAGCGCGGCGTCCGCTGCCTCGGCGGCCAGATCGCGCAGCCGGGTGTCGACGAACATGCCGAACCGGGTGATGCCGGTGCCGATGATCGCTACGTCCATGTCGCGACGTCCTTCCTGTCCTCGATGTCGGGCAACTCGTCGACGTCGGGCCACGACACCCGCTCGTCGAGGGCTCTCGCCGCGCCGTCGCGCAGCGGTCCGGTCGTGGTGTCGAGCAGGGCCGCCGCGAGCGCTGCGGCACCGGCGGCGTCGCCGGCCGCGATCGCGACCACGAGCGCGTCGCGCGTCGCGTCGCATCGGTCTTCCGGCTCCGGCCGGGCGCGGTCGAGCGCACCGCACATCCAGGCCAGCGCGGTGAGGACCAACTCGAGCACGTCGTTGCCGCTGGCCGCGGCGAGGAGCCGGTGGAACTCCAGGCATTCGCGCTGCCTGTGCGCGGATGCCGCCGAGGCGGCGAGACGCTGGTGGCAGGCGCGCAGCATCGCGACGTCGGCCGGGTCCCCGCGCCGCGCCGCCATCCGGGCCGCCACCGGCTCCAGTTCGGTCCTCGCCTCGAGCAGGCCGCGCATCGTGGTGCCGCGGAACTGCAGCGCGATGGCCAGCGCGCTGCCCACGACGCGCGGTCCGGGCCGAGCGATCCGCGGGCCGCCACCCGGGCCGCTGCGCACGTCGATGGCACCGAGGTAGGACAGCACGCGCAGCGCCTCCCGCAATGAGCCGCGCGAGACGTCGAAGTAGCTCATGAGGGTCGGTTCCGAGGCCAGCCGGTCACCGGGGACGAGCCGCCGCGCGACGGCCTCGCGCATCATCCGCCGCGCCGTCATCCGCGGGACGGAGCCACCGGCGGTGCCGGTGGGTCCGCGCTCGGCTCTCGACACGCCTGTCACGATCTCGTATCCTAGATCAATGGAATCTGGTACACCAGATACTCCCTTCGTCTTCTCCCGCGAGCATGCCGACTTCGAGGCCTCGGTCGCGGCGCTGGGTCGCCGCGAGTTCCACGACGGGTACCTCGCGCGGGCGACCTCGGAAGAGATGTGCTGGGACGAACTCAAGGCACTGGGTCGTCACGGACTGCTCGGGATGACGCTTCCGGCGGCTCACGGGGGACAGGACGCGGACCCCGTCACGGTCGGCATCGCATGCGAGCAGATGGCCCGTTCGGACTTCAACCTGGCCTACCTGATCTTCGGGTCGGTACTGCTCGACGGCCTGCTCGCGGGGTTGCCGGCGCACGTCGGCGAACCGGTGGTGCACGCGGTGGCGGCCGGCGAGCAGGTCGTGTGCCTGGCGTTGACGGAGCCCCGCGGGGGTTCCGACGCCTCCGGGCTCTCGGTGCGCGCCCGGCCCGTCGAGGGCGGTTTCCGGTTGTCGGGAGAGAAGACCTCGGTCACGTTGGGCGCGCACGCGACCCATGCGATCGTCGTCGGCACCGTCGACCCCGCGCTGCGGTCGCGCGGGACGAGGCGCCTGCTGGTGCCGCTGGACGACCCGACCATCAGCCGGCAGCGGTTCGTCGATCCCGGCTTCCGGCCGCTGAGCCGGGTCGGGCTGAGCTTCGACGACACGTTCGTCCCAGCCGACCATGAGATCACCGACGGCGGCAGTGGCCTGGCAGCGCAGCTGGCCGACTTCGACTTCACCCGCGCGCTGCTGGGGTTGATGGTGCTCGGCGCCGCCCGCCGCGCCATGGACGCCACCATCGACTGGGTGCGCCAGCGTGAGGCGTTCGGCGCGCCGATCGCCACCTACCAGGGGGTGTCGTTCACGCTCGCCGAGTGGGACACGCAGCTCGAGGCGGCCCGCTGGCTGTGCTATCGGACGCTCGGCCTGCGCGCCGCCGGCCTCCCGCACACGCGGGAGGCCGCGATGTGCAAGTGGTGGGCGCCGCGGATCGCGGTGCAGGCCATCAACGACTGCATCGTGCTGCACGGCCACGTCGGGTGGTCCACCGAGATGCCGTTGCAGCAGCTGCTGCTCGACGTCAGCGGCCTGCAGATCGGCGACGGGACCCCCCAGATCCAGAAGCTCGTGATCGCCCGTCATCTGATCGGCCGCGAGTACGTCGGCTGACCGACAACAGGAAGGAGGCGCTCGATGAGGCGCGTCACCGGATGCCCATCCACCTCGGGCGACGACTACCAGCTCACCACCACCACCTTCATCCGGCACGCGGTGCGTACGCACCCGGAGCAGGAGATCGTCTACAGCGCCGGTGGGGAGATGCGGCGCTACACCTACGCCGACGCCCACCGGCGGATGATGCGAGCCGCGAACGCACTCGAGACGCTCGGTGTCGCCCCCGGGGACCGGGTCGGGGTGCTGGACTGGAACTCCCACCGGCACTTCGAGCTCTACTTCGCGGTCCCCGGCACCGGAGCGGTGCTGCTGCAGATGAACCTGCGCATCTCCGCGGAGGACCTGTCCTACGTCGCTGGCCATAGCGAGGCGTCCTACGTCCTCGTCGACGAGTCGTTGCTGCCGCTGGCCGAGGCGATCGCACCACAGCTGCCGGGTGTGCGGAACTGGGTGGTGATGTCGGAGCGCCCGATCGCGGAGATCACGACGACGCTGTCCGGGTTGTTGGGGTACGAGGAGCTGCTCGCGGCCGCCTCCGACGAGTACGAGTGGCCGGTGGTGGAGGAGACCAGCGCGTACAGCGCCTGCTACACCTCGGGCACCACCGGCCGGCCCAAGGGCGTGTTCTACTCCCATCGCAACATCCACCTGCACTCGCTGACCATGGCCGCCTACCTCGGCATCAGCAGTGACGACTGCGCGCTGGTCATCGTGCCGATGTTCCACGGCCAGTCCTGGGGGCTGTTCTACGCGTGCGCGATGATGGGTGCCAAGCTGATCTTCCCCGGCCGGTACACGGCCGAGGAGATCGCGCCGCTGGTCGACCTGATGATCGCCGAGGACGTCACGATCGCGCACGGTGCGCCGGCGATCTTCGGCCCGATGCTGGAGTACATCCGCACGCTGCCACAGGCGCCGGACCTGAGCCGGGCGCGGTTCCTCTCCGGGGCGACCGAGCCACCGCTGTCGATGATGCGCGGGTTCAAGGAGCTGACCGGGGCCGAGATCATCCACGCCTACGGCGCCACAGAGACCACACCACTGGTCGCGTTGAATTACCGACTCAAACGGTCGGTGCGCGAGCGCCTCGACGTCGAGGGCCAGTGGGATCTCAAGCGCAAGCAGGGACTGTTGATCACCGGTGTGGACGTCCGTGTCGTCGACGCCCACGGCGAGGAGGTGCCGCACGATGGCGCCAGCGTCGGCGAGGTCTGCATGCGCGGGCCGTGGGTGGCCGTGCGCTACCACGACGCGCCGGAGGCTGAGGGCAACTTCCTCGACGGCTACTGGCGCAGTGGTGACGCCGGCACCGTCGACGCCGACGGGTACCTCAAGGTCGTCGACCGGATCAAGGATGTGATCAAGAGCGGTGGCGAGTGGATCTCGTCGATCGACATGGAGAACGCGATCGTCGGCCACCCCGACGTGCTCGACGCCGCCGTCGTCGGCCTGCCGCACCCGAGGTGGCAGGAGCGCCCTCTCGCGCTCGTCGTGCTCCGCCAGGGGGCCGAGGTGACGGTGGAGCAGGTCAACGACCTACTGCTGGAGCGGTTCGCGCGCTGGCAGCTGCCCGACCGCGTGCTGTTCGTGGCCGAGATCCCCAAGACCAGCGTCGGCAAGACCAGCAAGCGCACCCTGGTGCAGCAGTACGCAGACCTCTACGCCGGCGCCGAGCACGTCGAGGGCTGAGGCGCCCGGTGAAGCCGGCGGCTACGCGCCGGGGCTCCTGCAGCGCCCGGCGCGCCATCTCGATCTCCTCGTAGGCGGCGGGGCGGGCACTAACGGCCCGAGGTCGAGGAATCCGTGGATCAGGTCCGGGAGCCGCGTGTGCAGCACGAGGTTTCCGGCTCGTCGTGTGCTTTCCGCGTAGCCGCCGCCCTGGTCGCGAAGTGGATCGAAGCTGCTGCGCGATGACCGGCGGCGAAGGTGCCACCGGCGCTGTCAACGGCCAAGTTGCGCCTCCCCGCCGATGACCAACTGCTCCGGCTCGCGCCGACTTCGTCGATGTTCGCGAGTGCCCGTCGGGTCGGTCGCGGTGCCGGCGTGGTCGAGGTCTCAACGGAGCTTGAAAATCGACCCCGGATGGTTCCGAACCCACGAGACACCAGGGGGTCAGATCAGGATCCGACGACACGAGGCCCGCGGGGTGAGGGTGCTCCGGCGCGACCGTGTAGTCCACCGCGACCACGGTCCGCGATCCGCGGGGGAAGGCCGTCATCTGTCCGAGCGGTCTGCGACCGCATCTGGTGCGGCCCGTTCGCCACCAACACCTGCCCGTCCACCTACTCGGGCAGCGCGGCGCCGGGGACGGTGTGTGCCGAAAGCGCTGCTGCTCGCCACCGCCGCGCGCCGCTGGGAATTCGCGCCCGCCTCGATTTCGCCGACGTGCGCAACCACCTGCGGACGGAGCGCTCGGGTAGGTGATGAATGGGTGCTGCACGATTACAACACCGACGGTGATACCTACATGGAGGGGGCTGCCAGGCATGGGGTACGACCGCGGGGAATGAGAACCGACCGCCGCCGGAGGAGATGCTTGCGACGTTGTGCGGGTACCGCAACGATCTGTTCGGCGTGCCGTCCTCGCGCGGGAACGGGCGGACGAGTTCACCGCTGCCGCGCCAAGCTATCCCCGTCATGCTCCTGGTGGAGGCACGGCAAGCGGCACGGCGCTCGCCAGCCAGTCTCACAGTCAGGCTTCTCGGCGTGATGCTGTCGCCGATGATCGATTTCAGCGTGCCGACGCCGTGTTGGGTGCGTGGGGCGACCGGACCGCCGACCTCCGGCTGTGCCCGCGACGTGCGGAGGGTGGCTCGACGATCGCCACGGGTGACAGCGCCCGGGCGGCCTCCGCGAACCTCAGCAACCGGCAGGGCGACCATACCCGCCCGGATCCGTCGGCGATATGGCACGTCCGGCACCGCCCGCCGGCGTCCGGGGTGTGATCGGCCAGCAGCTTGGCGACGACCGCCGGGAGGTGAGAAAGCTCGGCCACGAATTCGGTCATCACCTGCTCGGTGTGGTCCACGATGTCCGTGGTCCTGTGCTCGGTGACGACTTCGTCCATCCCGACAACCTCCTGCTCGGCGGGACGATCGTTGTCGATCGGCCACCGTTAAGGATGGCGTGATGGACCCGGGTCGTCGATGGCAGCAGGCACATGGTGGTGGCGGATCCACGGTGCTCGTGCACAGCGGCGCCGATCGCAGCTGCCGCCGGACACCCTGCTCTCAGGCGCGATGCAGCGAGATCAGCGGCGCGGCGCTCGTTCGGCAACCGAGCGCACCGGGGTTCAGGTCGACGGCTTGCAGGGCGACGTAGAGCTCTGCGGACGACACAGGATCGGCGGAGGAGCGGCCGGTCAGCTCCTCGATGCGCTGCAGGCGGAGCCGGATGGTGTTGCGGTGGTAGTGCAGGCGGCGGGCGACCTCGGTGCACGACCCCCCGCACGAGTACCAGGTTGCGAGCGTGGACAGCAGCCCGTCCCGCTCGGCCTCCGGAAGCTCCAGTACTGGGCCGAGTACCTGCTCGGCGAACTCCCGGGTCGCCTCGGGGAGGTGCGCGACGAGCTGCGGGATCGGTCTGAGACCGTAGCTGTTGACGGAGCGCAATCCCGGCGTGGTGCAGCGGCGCGCCACCTGAGCCTCGCGCAGCGCGACGGGCGCGCCGAGTACCGAGGAGAAGCTGCGGCTCACCCCGATCCGGGCAGTCGCCAGGTCCTCGAGCGAATCCAGCACCGTCTGCTCCCGCAGTGCCGATGGCAGGCTCAGCAGCCCGAGTGCCGCGCCGGGCTCGACCGTCCACACGGAGTGCACGCCGCGGGCCCGGAGCCGGTCCTCAACCCGCCGCGGCACCTCGGTGCGGCTGGCGCCGACCTCGATCATCACGACGAGGAACCGCCCCTGGTCGGGGAGCTGCAGGATGCGGAGGCTCTCCCACATCGCGGACTCGTCGGCGCTCCCGGACAGCAGGCAGTCGAGCAACCTCGATCGAGCCAGCTCGTCCCGTCGAGCCAGCTCGACCGTGAACTGGCCGTAGGCCGCGCTCGCCAGGCCCGAGTAATCATCGACGAGGGTCCAGACCTTTGTGGCCATCTGCGGGAGAACTGCACGGCTACGCTCGTCGGCGACGTCGAGCAGCCGCTCCCAGATCAGCCGACCACCCAGTCGGTAGGCGTGCAGCATTGCCGATACGGGCAGTCCGAATTCCGCCTTCATCCGGCCGGTTGCCCGGGGGACGTCGAGCCGCTCCGGCCCTGTCCCGGCGAGCTGGGAGAGAAGCGCCTCGAGGTTGTCGAACACGAGCAGTCGGAGATCGTCGGCAGCGAGCAGGGACGACTCCGCGTAGGAGCGCTCGCTGGCGAGGACGCGCGCGCCGAGCGTGTCGGTCAGCTCCTCCGCCGATATGACCAGGCGGGCGGTCAGCGCGTGCTGCTCGGGATCGTGCGGCGTCGCCGACCTCATCGCACGGAGTGTAGGCGGCGTCACGGGCGTTCACTCGATTGAGCGACGGGAGGTGTTGGCGGAGCGGTGTGTGGCAGGGCGGCTGTGTTCCGTGCCGGGCGCCGGCTCATCGCAGCACGACTCCGCCCTCGGTCCCGGTGAACCGCTTGCGCAGCTCCGTCTTGAGGAGCTTGCCGGTTGCGTTGCGAGGCAGCTCGGCCACCAGGTGCACCTCGCGTGGACACTTGAAGTGCGCCAGCCGCTCGCGGCACCAGGCGATCAGCTCGTCGGCGCCGGGTTCCTGCTTCGCGGCCGGGTCGGCCACCACCACCGCGACGACGCGCTCGCCCCACTTGTCGTCCGGACCGCCGATGACCGCCGCGTCCAGCACACCGGGATGGCGGAACAGCACCTGCTCCACCTCGATCGGGTAGACGTTCTCCCCGCCCGAGATGATCATGTCCTTCTTGCGGTCGACCAGAGTGATGTAGCCGTCGGCGTCCATCCGCCCAAGGTCGCCGGTGTGGAACCAGCCGCCCCGGAAGGCCTCGGCGGTGGCTGCCGGCTTCATCCAGTACCCGACGAACACGTTGGGTCCGCGCACCAGCAACTCGCCGACGGTGTCGACCGGAACGTCCCGGTCGTCGGCGTCCACGATGCGGGCGTCGACGTGCACGGCGACCCGGCCGATCGACCCGGCCCGTGTTGTGATGTTGGCAGCGTCGAGGACCGAGACCAGCGGTGCGGTCTCGGTCATCCCGAATCCCTCGGTGAACGGGACGCCGCGTTGCTGCATGAAGTCGATGACGGTCAGCGGCACCGGCGAGCCGCCGCCCATGGCGAACTGCAGCGCCGAGAGGTCGTAGGAGTCGAAGTCGGGCACCTGGGTCAGCGCCGACCACATCGCCGGCACCATGAACTGGATGGTGGCCCGGCTCTCGGCCATCGCCTTGAGCGTGCCCACCGGGTCGAACGACGGCAGGATCACGCTGGTCCCGCCGACGTAGAGCAGCGGCAGCGTGTGCACCCCCAGCCCGCCGATGTGGAACATCGGGGCGACGGCCACGGTCACGTCGCTGCCGCGCAGGCCCTGGTCGGTGCCCAGCATGTTGACGGCGTTCCACAGCAGGTTGTCGTGGGTGAGGATGGCGCCCTTCGGGCGGCCAGTGGTGCCCGAGGTGTACATGATGAACGCGGGGTCGCGGCCGTCGACGTCGCTGTCGAGAGGCTCCGGGGCACCGCCGGAGAGCAGGTCGGTGTAGGCGATCTCGCCGTCGGCCGCAGCGCCCCGGGCCCGGACGGTGTGACGGACCCGGACCCCCGGCTCGGCCAGCGCGGTGACCGCCGCCGCCGCGAGCGGCTCGTGGAAGACGAACACGTCGGCGCCCGCGTCGGCGAGGATGTAGCCGATCTCCGGGCCGGCGAGCCGCACGTTGATCGGGACGGTGATCGCGCCGATCTTCGCACATCCCAAGAGGACCTCCATGAACTCCACCGAGTTCACCAGGAGCACAGCCACCCGGTCGCCCTTGCGGACGCCGAGGCCCAGCAGGCTCAAGGCGACCTGGTTGGTGCGCCGTTCGAGGTCGGCGTAGGTGAAGCTGGTGTCACCGGAGACGAACGCCGTGCGCTGCCCGTTGAGGAAGGCCCGCTTGGTGACCCACTGACCGATACCGCGATCCATGTGCGTACTCCTCGGCCACCGCGTCGGCGGCTCCTCGTCGTTGAGAATGGCTGGGTGAGGCAGGGCCCCGGCCCCGACGGCCGCCCGAACGCCCCCGTCCGCTCGTGTCCACCGAAACGGACACGAGCGGACAAAGGGTACTCAGTACGATCGTGGCAGGTTCAGGCTGTGCTGCGCCACATAGTTGAGGATCATCTCCCGGCTGATCGGCGCGGTGCGCATCAGCCGGGCCGGGCCCCAGAGCGTGGCCAGCCCGTACTCGGTGGCCATTCCGTTGCCGCCGTGCGTCTGGATCGCCTGGTCCAGCGCCAGGATGCCGGCCTCGGCCGCGGCGTACTTGGCCATGTTCGACGCCTCGCCCGAGCCCGGGTCGCCCGCGTCGTGCAGCGACGCCGCCCGCTGGGTCATCAGCCGGGCCAGCTCGACCTGGATCTTGGCGTGCGCAAGCGGGTGCGACACCCCCTGGTGGGCTCCGATCGGCACGTCCCAGACCTTGCGCTCGCGCGCGTAGGCAGACGCCTTGTCCAGCGCGTAGCGGCCGATGCCGTTGCCCAGGGCGGCGCCCATGATGCGCTCCGGGTTGAGGCCCATGAACACCTGGCGCAGGCCGTCGTTCTCCGTGCCGATGAGGTTCTCGGCGGGCACCTTCACGTCGTCGAAGAACAGGGTGAACTGCTTCTCCGGCGTCACTGCCTGCACGGGGATCACGGTCTTGGTCAGCCCGGGGGCGTCGGTCGGCACCACGATGAGGCTCAGCCGACCGCGGCCGCGGTCGTCGGTCGCGGTGCGAGTGACGACGAGGATGGCCTCGGCCTCGTCGACGCCGGAGATGTAGTACTTGGTGCCGTTGAGCACCCACTCCCCGCCGACGCGCTTGGCGTGGGTGGAGATGTTGTGGGAGTTCGAGCCCGCATCCGGCTCGGTGATCGCGAACGACATGATGATCTCGCCGCTGGCGATGCCCGGCAGCCAGCGCGCCTTGAGCTCGTCGCTGCCGAACGCCTGGATGATCGTGCCGCAGATGGTGGGGGAGACCACCGTCATCAGCAGCGGGCAGCCGGCCGCGGCCAGCTCCTCGCCGACGATGTGCATGTCGTAGATGCCGCCGCCGCCGCCGCCGTACTCCTCGGTGATGTTGACCCCGAGGAACCCCTGCTTGCCGACGGCCTGCCAGAGCTCGGTGCTCTTCTCCCCGGCGAGCGACTTGGTCACGTAGTAGTCGTGCCCGAAGTCCTTGGCGATCTCGGACACGGCCTTGCGCAGGTCGCGCCGTTCCTCGGTCTCGTGCAGTTCCATACCGCTCCCTACCCCGAAGTGACCCGCCACCGGCCGGCGGCGCGTCGGTGTCTCGTCCTACGTCTCGTCCGAACCGTCGGCCGGTTCGACTACTGCGAGGGCGTCGCCGGTGGACACCTGCTGTCCCAGCTCGACCGGAAGGTCGGCGACAATCCCGTCGATCGGGCTGGCGATGGTGTGCTCCATCTTCATCGCCTCCAGCACGACCAGGGCCTGCCCGGCCCTGACGGTGTCGCCCGCCGCGACGGGTAGTCGGATCACCGAGCCGGGCATGGGTGCCGTCAGCGAACCTGCCGGCTTCAGCGTGCTCGGGTCGACGAACCGCGGGACCTGGGTGAACGCGGTGGATCCGGCACTGCTGTCCACGTAGGCACGGTCGCCGTCGAACACGACGTCGTAGGTGCGCCGCAGCCCGCCGGCCTCCAGGACCACCCGCTCGGGCTGGTGCGCGAGCACGGTGACGTCCTCGACCGGCTTGCCGTCGACCTCCACCTCGACCCCGTCGCGGAGCAGCGCGTAGCCCACCCGCAGCTCGCGGCCGTCGGCGGTGCCCCACCCGGTGGTCTGCGGCTGGGACGGGTTGTTGCGCCACCCGGCGGGCAGCGTCGGCTGGATGCGGGCCGCGGCACGGCGCGCCGCGACCTGGGCGAGCGTGGCTGCCACCGCGTGCAGGCGCTCTCCGTCGCCGTCGATGAGCGCGCCCCCGAGCTCGGCCGCGTCGTGGCGGTCGAGGAACCCGGTGTCGGTGCCGCGTCCGGCGAACTCGTCGTGGCGCAGCACGCGGACCAGCAGGTCTCGGTTGGTGGTGAGGCCGTGGATCCGGGCGCCGGCGAGCGCGGCGGACAGCGTGCCGAGCGCCTCGGCCCGGGTGGGCGCCCAGGCGATCACTTTGGCGAGCATCGGATCGTAGTGGTGGCCGACCACCGAGCCGTCGCGCACGCCGGAGTCCACCCGGACCCCGGCGAGGTCGGGGACCTGCATCGTGCGCAGCGTCCCGGTGCGCGGCAGGTACCCCTTCGCGGGGTCCTCGGCGTAGAGCCGGGCCTCGACCGCGTGGCCGGCGATCCGCGGCTCGCTCACCTCGGCAGGCAGCGGCCGGCCCATCGCCACCAGCAGCTGCAGGCGTACGAGGTCGAGCCCGGTGACCAGCTCGGTGACCGGGTGCTCGACCTGCAGGCGGGTGTTCATCTCCAGGAAGGCGAACGTGCCGTCGGCGTCGCCGCCGTTGGCGTCGAGGACGAACTCGACGGTGCCGGCGCCGACGTAGTCCACGGCCCGCGCCGCCGCGACCGCCGCCGCGCCCATCCGGGCGCGCAGCTCGTCGCCGACGACGGGGGAGGGCGCTTCCTCGATGACCTTCTGGTGGCGGCGCTGCACCGAGCACTCCCGCTCGAACAGCGAGACGACGGTGCCGTGCATGTCGGCCATCACCTGGATCTCGACGTGGCGGGGGCGCTGCACGTACCGCTCGAGGAACACCGTGCCGTCGGCGAACGCCGACTCCGCCTCGCGCGACGCGGAGGCCACGGCCTCGTCGAGGTCGTCGGACGACTCGACGACGCGCATGCCGCGCCCGCCGCCGCCTGCGCTCGCCTTGACCAGCAGCGGGTAGCCGACCTCGGCGCCAAGCCTGCGCAGCTCCTCGGCGTCCAGCCCGGTCGCGTCACCGCCCGGGAGGACGGGGACCCCGGCCTCGGCCATCATCTTCTTGGCCGTCAGCTTGGAGCCCATCGCGTCGATCGCGTCCGGCGGCGGACCCACGAACACCAGCCCGGCGCCGGCGCAGGCCCGCGCGAAGCCGGCGTTCTCCGACAGGAAGCCGTAGCCGGGGTGCACGGCATCGGCCCCGGTGAGCAGGGCCGCGGCGATCACCCGCTCACCGTCGAGGTAGGTCTCCGCCGGGGACGATCCGGGCAGCCGGACGGCCTCGTCGGCGTCGTCGACGTGCCAGGCACCGGCATCGGCGTCGGAGTACACGGCGACCGTGGCGATGCCGAGGTCGCGACAGGTGCGGAACACGCGCCGGGCGATCTCTCCCCGGTTGGCTACCAGCAGCTTCTTGATCACGGGCATTGCCATCACATCCGGAACACGCCGTAGCCACGCTGGCCACGGACCTCGTTGCTGTGCACCACGGACAGGCAGAACCCGAGCACGGTACGGGTGTCGCGGGGGTCGATGATCCCGTCGTCGTAGAGCCTGCCGCTGTTGGCCAGCGCCACCGACTCGCGCTCGATCTGGCCCTCGACGGCGGCGCGCATCTGGGCGTCGGCCTCCTCGTCGAACGGGAGACCGCGATCGGCGGCCGACTCGCGGGCGACGATCGACAGCACTCCGGCGAGCTGGGCCGGACCCATGACGGCGGAGCGCGAGTTGGGCCAGGTGAACAGGAAACGGGGGGAGTAGGACCGGCCGCACATCCCGTAGTTACCCGCGCCGTAGGACGCGCCCATCACGATCGTCAGGTGCGGCACGATGCTGTTGGAGACGGCGTTGATCATCTTCGCGCCGTCCTTGATGATGCCGCCCTGCTCGTACTCCGCGCCCACCATGTAGCCGGTGGTGTTCTGCAGGAACACCAGTGGCGTGTCGATCTGGTTGGCCAGCTGGATGAACTGGGCGGCCTTCTCCGCCTCCTCGCTGAACAGGATGCCGCGCGCGTTGGCCAGGATCCCCACGGGGTAGCCGTGGATCGACGCCCATCCAGTGACCAGCGAGGTGCCGTAGAGCGGCTTGAACTCGTCGAACGCCGATCCGTCTACGATGCGGGCGATGACGTCGCGTGGGTCGAAGGGGACCTTCGGATCCACCGAGGCGATCCCCAGGAGCTGGTCGGGATCCAGCAGCGGCGGGGTCGGTGGCTGGGTTGGGCCCGGCCCGAGCTTGCGCCAGTTCAGCCGCGCCATGATGCGGCGCCCGATCCGGATGGCGTCCTGCTCGTCCTCGGCCATGTAGTCGGCCAGCCCGGAGGTGCGGGCGTGCATGTCGGCGCCGCCGAGCGACTCGTCGTCGGACACCTCGCCGGTGGCCATCTTCACCAGGGGTGGACCGCCGAGGAAGACCTTGGACCGGTTGCGGACCATCACCACGTAGTCGCACATGCCGGGGATGTAGGCGCCCCCCGCAGTCGAGTTGCCGAACACGAGCGCGAGCGTCGGCAGCCCCATCGCGCTGTGCTGGGTCAAATCGTGGAACAGTTGGCCGCCCGGCACGAAGATCTCGGCCTGGGTGGGCAGGTCCGCCCCGCCGGACTCGACGACGTTGATGATGGGTAGCCGGTTCTCGCGGGCCACCGCCATGCCCCGGAACACCTTGCGGAACGTGTAGGGGTTCGAGGCCCCGCCGCGCACCGTCGGGTCGTGAGCGATGATCATCGACTCGATGCCTTCGACGATGCCGATGCCGACCACCACGCTGCCGCCCACGGAGAACTTCGTGCCCCATGCCGCGAACGGGCACATCTCCAGGAATGCCGTGTCGGGGTCGATCAGCAGCTCGACGCGCTCACGGGCCAGCATCTTGCCGCGATTGCGGTGTCGGGCGACGTACTTCTCGCCGCCGCCCCCGTTGGCCAGCGCGAGCTGTTCGGCGATCGTGTCGAGCTGTGCGGTGTGTCCCTCGCGGTTCTCGAGGTATCCCGGGGCACGCGGATCGACCAGGTCGGGCAGGACGTCAACCAACTTCTTCCTCCAGGTGGCATCGACGCCGATCTCCTGAGGCGTTACGTTAGCGGCTACTAACGTCCTGCGACAACGGGGTCGGCGCGGTCGGTCGTGCCGATCCTCCCTGAACGGTAGGAGAAGGAGCGCCCACATGACCCAGCTGGACCAGCGCGAGGTGGGGTCCGCTGCAGCGGACCCGTGGACCACGCCCGAGCGCGTCTCGCTGCGGGACCTCGCCATGTCGTTCACCCGCAAGGAGATCGTCCCCCACCTGCAGGATTGGGAGGATGCCGGTGAGCTGCCCCGTGAGCTGCACCGCCGCGCGGCCGCAGCGGGCCTGCTGGGCATCGGTTTCGCGGAGGAGGTCGGCGGTTCCGGTGGTGACCTGCGCGACCTGGTGCTGCTTACCGAGGCCGTGATGGAGGCCGGCGGCTCGTCGGGGTTGCTGGCCGGCCTGCTCACCCACAACATCGCCGTGCCGCACATGGCCGCACAGGGCGATCCCGAGCAGATCCGCACGTTCGTCGCGCCGACGCTGGCCGGGGAGAAGATCGGCAGCCTCGCCGTCACCGAGCCCGACACGGGGTCCGACGTCGCCGGCATCCGGACCACCGCACGCCGCGACGGTGATCACTACGTGGTCAACGGCGCGAAGCTCTTCATCACCTCGGCGGTCCGGGCCGACTTCGTCACCACGGCCGTGCGCACCGGCGGCCCGGGCGCGTCGGGTATCTCGCTGTTGGTGGTGGAGCGGGGCACCCCGGGTTTCGCGGTCTCGCGCACCCTGAAGAAGATGGGCTGGCTGTGCTCCGACACCGCCGAGCTGGGCTACTCCGACGTGCGCGTGCCGGTGGCTAACCTGGTCGGGCCGGAGAACAGTGGCTTCCTCCAGATCATGCAGCAGTTCCAGGTGGAGCGGGCCTTCCTCGCCGTGCAGTGCTACGCCACGGCCCAGCGCTGCCTCGACCTGACCCTGGAGTGGGTGAAGCAGCGCGAGACCTTCGGACGGCCGTTGTCCACCCGGCAGGTGGTGCGGCACAAGATCGTCGACATGGCCACGGCCGTGGACGTGGCCCGTATCTACACCCGCGCCGCGGTGGATCGCATCATAGCGGGCGACGCCGACGTGCGGATGGTCTCGATGGCCAAGAACCAGGCCGTGGAGGCCTGCGCGCTCGCCGTCGACACCGCGGTGCAGCTCTACGGCGGCATGGGCTACCTGCGCGAGACCGAGGTCGAGCGGCACTACCGCGACTCGCGCATCCTCGGTATCGGTGGGGGCACCACCGAGATCATGAAAGAGATCATCGCCAAGCAGATCGGCCTCTGAGCGTGACTCACCTCTCGACGAGCAAGGGGACAGCAGTGGACTACGACAAGTACGAGTACCTGACCTTCGAGCGGCCCTCCGACGGGGTGCTGCTGATCACGATCAACCGTCCCGAACGCCTCAATGCCACCAACAAGCGCCTGCACTGGGAGCTCGGCAACGTGTGGCTCGACGTCGACGCCGACGACGCGACGAGGATCGCGGTGATCACCGGCGCGGGCAAGGCGTTCTCCGCCGGCGGCGACCTCGACATGGTGGTCGACCAGGTGAAGGACTTCAAGCAGATCGCGGCCATCGCCAAGGAGGCCGCCGACCTCGTCTACAACATCGCCAACTGCCAGAAGGTGGTCATCTCGGCGATCAACGGGGTGGCGGTGGGTGCGGGGCTCGCGGCGGCCCTGATGGCCGACATCTCGGTGATCGCCGAGGACGCGCGGCTCACCGACGGGCACCTGCGCCTCGGTGTCGGCGCGGGCGACCATGCGGCCATCATCTGGCCGATCCTGTGCGGCATGGCCAAGGCCAAGTACTACCTGCTGACCGCCGAGTTCATCGACGGCAAGGAGGCCGAGCGGATCGGCCTGGTCTCGATGTGCAAGCCGCTCGCCGAGGTGCTGCCCACCGCGCTGGCCGTCGCCGAGAAGCTGGCCGCCGGCCCGCAGCACGCGCTGCGCTGGACCAAGCGCTCGCTCAACCTCTGGATCCGCGACGCCAGCCCGATCTTCGAGGCCTCGCTCGCCTACGAGATGCTCAACTTCTTCGACGACGATGTCCTCGAGGGCGCCACGGCCATCAAGGAGAAGCGCGCGCCGAAGTTCCCGTCCGTGACGGGCGGCTGACCGCGGTCCGGCCGGCTCGCGTCACGCGAGCCGGCCGGTGCGGAGACGGTTCCCCGCAGGCCCCCCCTCCGGGCCGGCAGGGGCCCGTCAGCTCTCGAAGTGCCGGTGGTGCTGCTCGCGCAGCACGTTCTTCTGGATCTTGCCGGTGGCCGTGCGCGGCATGGTGTCGGTGAACAGCACGGCCTTGGGCACCTTGAACCCCGTCAGCCGGGTGCGAGCGGCGGCGATCACGTCGGCCTCGGTGAGCACGACGCCCGGCTTCGGCGTCACGATGGCGGCGATCGCCTCCGACCACCGCTCGTGGGGGAGCCCGACCACCACCACCTCCTGGATCCGCGGCTCGGCCTCGTAGAGCGCCTTCTCCACCTCGATCGAGGCGACGTTCTCACCGCCGGACTTGATCACGTCCTTCTTGCGGTCGGCGAACCAGAGCAGCCCGTCGCCGTCGAAGCGACCCACGTCGCCGGAGTGGAACCAGCCGTGCGCGAACGCCTCGGTCGTGGCCTCCGGGTTCCGCAGGTATCCCTCCATGGCGTGCGGGCCGCGGTAGACGATCTCGCCGGTCTCCCCGGTCGGCAGCAGTTGGCCGGCGTCGTCCATGATCCCGACCTGGACGTTGGGCACGGGCAGGCCGACCGATCCGGCGTGGCTGAGCTGGTACTCGGGCGGGAACACGGTGGTGATCGGGTTCATCTCGGTCTGGCCGAAGCCCAGCGCGAAGTCGCAGCCGAACACCTCGATCGCCCGGCGCAGGTCGGTGTCGGGCATCGGGGCCATCGCGTAGAGCGCCAGCCGCAGCGTGGACAGATCGCGCTTGTCGATGTCGGGGTGGTCCATCATCGCCCGGTACATCATCGGCAGCCCGAAGATCTGCGTGATCCGCTCGGCCTCGATCGTGGCCAGCAGGGCGGCCGGGTCGAACGCCCGCATCAGCACGAGCGTGCCGCCCATGTAGAGCAGCCCGGTGGTGAAGCCGTTGAGCTGCGCGGTGTGGAACAGCGGCATCATCGCCACAGCGCGCTCGTCACCGTTGATCCCGAGTACCAGCGGCGCGTTGAGCGACTCGATGTAGACCGCGACGTGACTGCTCACCACGCCCTTCGGGGCGGAGGTGGTGCCGCTGGTGTAGAGGTAGCTGATCGGGTCGCGGTCGCCCACCAGGCACTCCGGCTCGGTGGTCACGGCGTCGCCGACGAAGGAGGCGAGGTCCTGCCACCGGCCCGTCGCCCCCGCCTCCCACGGCACGCCGGTTCCGGGCGCCACGATCACGTCGGCCACCGCGTCGCCGGCGACCCGCTGCAGCGCTGCGGCGACCAGCCCGGCGAGCTGGGTCTCCACCACCACGCCGCGGGCCTGCGAGTGCTCCAGGACGTAGCTGACCTCGGGAGGTCCCCAGGCCAGGTTGACCGGGACGCAGACGACACCGGTCTTGGCGCAGGCGAAGTAGGTGGTCAGGAACTCGACGCTGTTGCCACTGGCCAGGGCGAGGACGTCGCCGCGCCCGTAACCTGCCGCGAGCAGGGCGTGGGCGAGCCGGTTGACCTCGTCGTTCAGCGCGCGGTAGGTGAGCCTGCGTACGCCGTCTATCACGGCCTCGTGCTCGGGTCGGCGCCAGGCGGCCCGGGTCAGCATGTCGCCGACGTTGACCCGGGTGACGATGTTGGCGTTCAGGTCGTGGTCCGTGGGCACGGCGGTCCTCTCGTCGGATCTGGTCAGGGCGCTCAGGCAGGGATGAATCGGACCATGCCGATGTCACCGACGCGCTCGAACGCCGCGCGCACCGCCATCCCCGGAACCACCGCCGCGGGGTCGCAGCCCTCCACGGTGGAGAGCATCTGCGGGCCCTCGGCCAGGCGGACCACGACGACCGGGTAGGGCGCCGCTCGGGGCAGTTCGTTCCACGGGGGGCGGCTGACGACCGCGGCGACGAGCACGGTCGCGTCGCCGGACAGGTCGGTCCACTTCAGCTCGGCGGAGTGGCAGCGAGGACAGAACGGACGCGGGTAGTGGAACAGCAGCCCGCACGCGGTGCACTCGCGCACGGCGAGCCGCCCCTGCGCCGCGGCCTCGAAGTGGCCGCGGTTGACCTCGTCGATGCGGGGCAGCACCTCGGGATCGGCCAACCCCTCCAGGTAGGTGACGGTCACGATGCCGCCCCCGCGGGAGTGATTGTGTCGGCGGTCATGACCCCTCCAGGACGACGGTGACGTGGCTGCAGAGCATGGAGCCGTAGGCGTGGACGACGGCGAGGTCGGCCTGCTCGACCTGGATGCCCGCGGCGCGGCCGGTCATCTGTTGGTAGGCCTCCAGTACCCCGCAGATGCCCGAGGCCGTGCCGGAGTGGCCGAAGCGCAGCAGCCCGCCGTTGGTGTTCACCGGCAGCCGCCCCCCGGGGCGGGTGGCCCCTTCGCGGTAGAGCTCGACGGCCTTTCCGCGCTCGGCGAGGCCGAGCTCCTCGAGCAGCATCAGCGGGTTGGAGCTGAACGCGTCGTAGAGCTGCGCGAGCTGGATGTCGGCGGGGGAGACACCGGCCTGGGCGAAGGCGGTGGCGCCGGAGCGGACCGCGCCGGTCCGCGACAGGTCGGGCATCGAGGTGAGGAAGCCGTGGGTGTGGCCCTCCCCCATGCCCACCACGTGCACCGAGCGGTGCGGCAGGCCCGCGGCCCGGTCGGGCGAGACGAGGACGAAGGCGCCGCCGCCCTCGCACGGGATGGAGCAGTCGAGGTAGCCGAACGGGCCGGCGATGTGCCGGGCGTCGAGCACCTGTTCAACGGTGAAGCTACCGGCGCCGGCGCCGATCGAGGTCGGGTGCGCCACCGCCCACTCCTGCTGGGCCACCACGGCCTCGGCGAACACCTCGCGGCCCTGCCCGACCTGGTCGAGCCACGACTGCGCGATCAGCCCGTAGAGGGTGGGGATGGAGGGCGCGTAGGGCAGCTCGTAGTCCGGGTGGCAGGTCATCGTCATCAGGCGCCTGCCGACGTCGCGGATCGGCGGGAACACCCCCGCCGACACGCACAGCACCGCCGAGCACTGGCCGGATTGGATCGCCCGCGTCGCGACGCCGAGCATGGCGAGGTGGCTCCCGCCGCCCAGCTGGACACCGAGCTGCAGTCCGAGGTTGTGCAGTCCGAGGGAGTCCTGGATCTCCTCGGACAGGAACGTGTGCTCGATGGACTCGCCCATCATCGAGCCCACGCAGATCAGGCCGTCGACGTCGGATGCCTCCATCCCCGCGTCGCGCAGGGCGGCGACGGCCGACTCGAGGTGCAGGTCCAGGAAGGGGCGGTCGAGCCGGCCGGGCGTGACCTCCGAGAATCCGGCGAGCGTCGCGAGCGGTTCTGGCATGGGTCCAGACGTTAGCAGTGACTAACATCGCTGACCAGCGTGTGACGACGACCGTGGTCGCTCGGATACTGTGGCCGTGTGAGCCTTCCTGCGCAGCCGGACGTCGACCCGGCCACCACCTCGACCGATGCCGGAGACCCGCTGTTCAGCATCGAGTTCGGGAAGATGCTCTGCATGGGGTGCCGGCCGATGAACCGGTGCCGCTTCGGCCTCGTGCTGCGCCGCGGCGCGGACGGTGCCGTCGAGGGCACCGCCCGCTTCACCGCAGAGCACGAGGGGGCGGGCGGTGTGGTGCACGGCGGCTCTGTGATGGGAGCCCTCGACGAGGCCTGCGGGGCGGTGCCGATCGCCGCCGCGGTCCTGTCGGTGACGGCCGAGATGGATGTCCGGTTCAGGCGTCCGGTCCCACTGCTGCGCGAGCTGAACGTGCGTGCCTGGCCGGAGTCGCGCAGCGAGAAGGGGCACTGGATCATCCACGCCGAGATCCTGCTGCCGGGCGACGACCGCCCGCTCTGCCACGCCCGGGCGAGGTTCGTGGAACGTGACCCCGCGAAACACTACGGGCGCTTCCAGAAGTGGCTCGACGGTAAGGGGAACGGTGCTGGGAACGGTGCTGCGAACGGCGTCAGTTGACTCCCCGGTCGTGCCCCGCCCAGTAGGGCTGTCGCAGTTCCCTCTTGAGGATCTTGCCGGCGCCCGACTTCGGCAGGGCGTCGTCGCGGAAGTCCACACTGCGGGGGACCTTGAACCCGCCGAGCTTGGCGCGGCAGTGCGCGATCAGGTCCTCGACGTCCGGTTCGGCGCCCGGGCGGGCGACGACGACGGCGTGGACGCGTTCGCCCCACGCGTCGTCGGGCACCCCGATCACCGCAGCCTCCAGTACGTCGGGATGGGTGTAGAGGACGTTCTCGACCTCGGCCGAGTAGACGTTCTCGCCACCGGAGATGATCATGTCCTTCAGGCGGTCGACGATGTAGATGTAGCCGTTCTCGTCCGCCCACGCCGCATCGCCGCTGTGGTACCAGCCCTCGTCGTCGAGCACTGCCGCCGTCTCATCGGGACGGTTGAGGTAGCCCGTCATGATGTTGGGCCCGCGGGCCCAGATCTCGCCGACCTCGCTCTGGGCCGCCCGCGTGCCGTCCTCCCGGTGGACCTCCACCTGCACCCCGATGACGGGTGCCCCCGCGGACCGCAACCGTCCGGCGTAGGGCTGCTCGCCGGTGGCGCCCCGGCGGTGGTCCTCCGGGCTGCACTGGGTGAGCAGGGGAGCGGCCTCGGTCATGCCGTAGAGCTGGCTGAAGTCGCAGGGCAGCAGCTTCATCGCGGCCTCCTGGAGCTGGTCGGGCATGGGGGAGGCCCCGTAGAGCAACAGCCGGAGGCTCGAGAGGTCGCGCTCGGCGGTGCCGGGGTGGTTCACGAACATGTTGATCATCGATGGGACGATGAGGAGCAGTGTGACCCGCTCGCGCTCGATGACGCGCCCCACCAGGTCGGCGTCGAAGGCGGGGACGAACACGTGCGTCCCGGCGATCCAGGTGACCGCGTAGGTCTGGGAGCCGTCGGCCAGGTGGAACATGGGACCCGCGTGCAGGTACCGCTCCTCGGGGGTGTGCCGGATGGCGAGCAGCGCGTGCTTCGCGTTCGCCACCAGGTTGCGATGGCTCAGCAGGACCCCCTTCGGCCGGCCAGTGGTGCCGCCGGTGTAGAAGACGCCGCCGATGTCCTCGGCGCCGAGGGGAACCGCGGTCGCCGCAGTGTGTCCGAGCAGCTCGTCGTGCGAGGCGAACCCGGCGGGTGCGGGACCGTCTCCCAGGTGTACCAGCGTGGTGAGGGTGGGGCAGCGTTCGCGGAGCCGGCCGCCGATCCCGGCGTGCATGTCGTCGACGGCCAGCGCGGCGGTGCCGCAGTCGTCGATGATGAAGGCGAGCTCGTCCTCGCTGAGCCGGAAGTTGAGATCGTTGAGGACCGCGCCGATCGCGGGCACCCCGAGCCAGTAGTCGAGGTGGCGGTGACCGTTGAGGGCCAGTACGCCCACGACGTCGCCCTTGCCGATGCCGAGTGACTGCAGCCCGCCGCCCAGTCCCCCCACCCGGCGTGCCAGCTCGGCATAGTCGTAGGTGATGTCGCCGTCGATGACGGCGGTGCGCTCCGGCGCGATCAGCGCAGCGCGGTCGAGGGCCCAGCGCAGGGACTCGGTCATGGGGATGCTCCTGATGATCCGATGGTGATGGCGATCACGATGGCGGACTCCGGAGGTCGGTCCTAGGTCCGAACGGGTGGCTGACTGCCTGATTCGTCCGTTTGTGGCTGAGCTCTTCGGCACTGCACGCCGCCAGCGACAGATGCGATGCCCAATGGAGTTGGTGTAATGATTATCCGGTGCATAACCACCGTGACGGGTCAACGGTCGATCCCGGCACGGCACAGCGGCGCGCCTGGGCGGAGGACGTGCTCCCTCCCGTGGAGCAGGTCCGGCCCGGCCTGTGGTCCATTCAGGTGCCCACCCCGGACAGCCCGCTGCGCTACGTCCCGGTCTCCGCCTTCGAACACGCGGGCGACTTCTCGATCGTCGACGCGGGGTGGAACACCGACGCCGCGTGGCGGTCCTTGATCGACGGGCTCGCCGTGGCCGGCGCCTCGGTCACGGACGTCACGGCCGTGCTCGTGACCCACATCCACCCCGACAACCATGGACTGGCCGGACGCGTGCGGGAGGCCTCCGGGGCGTGGATCGGGCTGCGTCCCGCCGACGCTGCGCTGGCCGGTGACCGCCATCTGGACCTCGGGTCCCTGAAGGCGGGGATGCACGAGGTCTTCCGCGACTGCGGCGTACCCGACGAGGTGAGTGCGGAGACCGCGTCCTCGTCGGTCCCGCTCGGAGCCTGGGTCCAGTCGGTGGTCCCGGACCGCCTCTTCGAGGACGGCGAGCGGATCGAGATGCCCGGCTGGGACCTGCGGGCCGTGCGGACGCCCGGGCACTCGCCGGGGGATCTGTGCTTCGTCGAGCCCGGCCGCCGGCTACTCCTCACCGGCGACTGCGTGCTGCCGCGGATCAGCCCGAATGTGTCGTGGCACGCGCAGTCGGATCCCAACCCGCTGGCCGACTTCCTGGAGTCGCTCGACCGACTCCGGGGGTTCAACCCCGACCTGGTCCTTCCCGCCCACGAGTACCGCTTCGCCGACCTGCACGGTCGACTGCGGGCACTCGTCGCCCACCACCGGCAGCGGCTCGCGGAGATCCTCACCGTGGTGACCGCGCGCCTCGTGGCGACATGCTGGGACCGTCACCGCGTCCTTGAGCTGGTCGCGGCCGTGGGGGGCGATCACGCCGTACATGCGCTGCGCCGCGACACTCGCCCACCTGGAGCTGCTCGCCCGAGACGGCCGGATGGTGAGCATCCCCGGGACGCCCACCCGGTGGGTTCCGGGTCCGGGTGCCACGGCGCAACCGGTCGTCACCGCGACGCGGACTCCCGCCGGTGTCCCGGGTTGCTGTCCCTGACCAGACCGGCAGGGTGTGTGCCCGGTGCCGGGCGCAGGACAAACGGAGTCGAAGGAGACGGACATGCCAGGAGTGGACGGTCGGGCGGTCATCGTCACGGGTGCCGGGCGCGGGCTGGGGCGCAGCCATGCTCTGCGGCTGGCGGCTGGGGGAGCGCTCGTGCTGGTCAACGATCCGGGGGTGGGTCGCGAGGGCGGGTCCGGTGACGCGTCACCCGCGCAGGAGGTCGTCGCGGAGATCACCGCGGCCGGCGGCACCGCGGTTGCCGACCACCGGGACATCTCCACCGAGGACGGCGCGCGTGGGGTCGTCGGTGCGGCGCTCGAGGTCTTCGGGCGGCTGGACGCCGTCGTGAACAACGCCGGCATCCTGCGGGACGGCACCTTCCACAAGATGTCCCCGGAGCAGTGGGGCGCCGTCGTCCGCGTGCATCTCGACGGCACCGCACTGGTGACCATGGCGGCCTGGCCGCACCTGCGGGAGCAGCACTACGGCCGGGTGGTCATGACGACATCGGGAGCGGGGTTGTTCGGCAACTTCGGCCAGGCCAACTACGCGGCGGCGAAGCTGGGCGTCGTGGGGCTGATGAACACGCTTGCCCTGGAGGGGGCCCGGTACGGCATTCGGGTCAACGCGATCGCGCCGGTCGCGCTGACCCGAATGACCGACGGGCTGCTCGACAGCTCCACCGACCTCGACCCAGCCTGGGTCTCGGCCGCGGTCGGCTGGCTGTGCACCGAGGAGTGCGAGCTGACCGCCGAGATCGTCCGGGTGCATGGGCCGCACTACAGTCGCGTGCGGCTTGTCGAGTCGCGCGGTGTCGACTTCCCCGAGCCGCCGACGGACGACGCGCTCGCCGCCCGCTGGGATCAGATCGCCGATCTCGCCGGCGCGAAGCAGGGTCAGGCCGCCGTGGCGGTGGCACGCGAGGCGACTCGTTAGGTCAATCGACGGACGCCGAATTAGGCCGGGTGGCGGCATCGACTGTGGTGTTCGCTACCTTCTGCTTCTGATCGTGTGTGCACAGTGACGAAGGAGTCGTCGGTGGCGGGTGTCGAGGTGACGGTTCAAGGCCTGTCGAAGTCCTTCGGGCGGGCGAACATCTGGTCGGACGTGTCGCTGACCCTGCCCCCGGGGGAGGTCAGTGTGATGCTCGGCCCGTCGGGTACCGGGAAGTCGGTGTTCCTGAAGACCCTGATCGGGCTGCTCAAGCCGGAGAAGGGCTCGATCGTCATCCACGACACCGACCTGGTGAAGTGCTCGGAGTCGCGGCTCTACGAGCTGCGCAAGCTGTTCGGGGTGCTGTTCCAGGACGGCGCGCTGTTCGGATCGATGAACCTGTTCGACAACATCGCGTTCCCGTTGCGTGAGCACACGAAGAAGTCCGAGGCGCAGATCCGCGACATCGTGGCGGAGAAGATGACGCTGGTTGGTCTGACCGGTGACGAGAAGAAGCTGCCGGGTGAGATCTCGGGTGGCATGCGCAAGCGGGCCGGTCTGGCACGGGCGTTGGTGCTGGATCCGGAGATCATCCTGTTCGACGAGCCGGACTCGGGACTGGATCCGGTGCGTACGGCCTACATCAACCAGTTGATCATCGATCTGAACGCGCAGACGGACTCGACGTTCCTGATCGTGACCCACGACATCAATACGGCGCAGACGGTGCCGGACAACATCGGGATGTTGTATCGGAAGCACCTGGCGATGTTCGGCCCGCGCGAGGTGCTGCTGACTAGTGATGAGCCGGTGGTGAGCCAGTTCCTGAACGGGCGGCGGCAGGGTCCGATCGGGATGAGTGAGGAGAAGGACACCGCGCAGGCGGCGCGGGAAATGGGAGAGGTCGAGGAGCTCGCGGGGCTGCCGCCGCTGAAGCCGCAGCTCGCGCCCAGCCCGGGGATGCCGGAGCGCAAGGCTGCGCTACGGCGCCAGGAGCGGGTGCAGCGGATCATGCCGACGCTGGCTCCAGCCGCCCAGCAGGCGATCCGCGACAGCCACCGGGGTGCGTCCGCGTACGCCGGCTGACCGGAAGGCCGACGGATGGAGGGTCACCCGGGGTCGGGGGTCTGGTGTCCCAGGAACCGCACCACCACGGTGGCGACCTGCGCGGCCACGAACTCCGCCGTGTGCAGCGGCACGACGACGTGGCTGATGGCGAGTCGGGTCGCCACCTCCGCGGCCGCAGTGACGTCGGGCGGGTCCAGGTCGGGCCACCGCCTCATGACATAGGCTCCCGCGCGGTCGCGGGCAGCCTGGACGACCGGCTCGCTCTCCGTGGTGAGGAGCGGGAGCATCTCCTCGCTGCCGACTCCCGTCAGCAGTGTCTTGAGCAGCGGGTCGGTGGCGGCGGTCTCGATCGTCAGGCGGACCGCGGCCGCCCACGCCGCGTAGAGGTCGTCCTCGCTGCCGAGTGCGGCCTCGATGTCGTCGAGGAACCGCTCGGTCAGGCGCAGCACGAGTGCCGCGGCCAGTCCCCGCTTGCTGCCGAACTCGTTGTAGAGCGTCTGCCTGCTCACGCCGATGCGGTCGGCGACATCCTGCAGCCGTAGCCCGCGGTACCCGCCGGCCAGCAGGAGCTGTGTCGCCGCGGAGAGGGCCTCGTCGCGCATGAGGGCGTGGGTGCGGTCGACGAGGGTGCGGCCTGTCATCGCGTCACTATGGACGCCAGATTGTGCTCCGTCAACAGTCTGGACACGAAATCGATGTGCGTCTAGTGTCGCCTCATTCCATCGGAGGCCGGAGGCGATCTGTGATCATCGCAATGGAGCAGGCGGGCCGAGCTGTGCGAGCACGTCTGTCGTCTGTGCTGCTGACACCGGCACCGGCGGTCGTGGACGAGAAGTTGCTCGGGATGGCTCGTCGTGGCCGGTGCGTGGAGCTTGCACCTGCCCCGGTGGGCTCGGGCTTGAAGGCGGTCCCGGGGGACTTCGGGCTGCCGTTCCTCGGGCACACCGTGGAGTACATCCGGTTCGGCAGCACGTTCACCCGGGCGCGCCAAGAGCGCTTCGGACCCGTCTCGTGGACCGGCTTTGTGGGTGAGCAGGTCGTCCTCGCGGCCGGGCCCGACGCCACCCGGGCGGTGCTGACGAACGCGGACAAGGCCTACTCGCAGGAGGGCTGGCGGTTCCTGATCGACAGCTTCTTCCGGCGTGGGCTGATGCTGCTCGACTTCGACGAGCACCGCGCGCACCGCCGGGTGATGCAGCAGGCGTTCACCGCCGAACGGCTGGAGGGCTACGTCGCCCAGACCGTGCCGTGCGTGCGGGAGACGGTGCCCGGCTGGCGCACCGACCGGCCGATCCGCATCTACCCGGAGCTCAAGCGCCTGACCCTGGACATCGCTACCCGCGTGTTCATGGACGAGCGCACCGGCCCGGAGACCGAGCAGATCAACAAGGCGTTCGTCGACTGCGTCCGCGCTGCGAGCTCCATCGTCAAGTGGAACGTCCCGGGCACCCGGTGGCGGGCCGGGCTGCGCGGCCGCGCGGTCCTCGAGCGCTACTTCGAGGCGAACCTCCCGGCCAAGCGCGCCGGCGGGGGAGACGACCTGTTCTCGGCGCTGTGCCAGGCCCGCACGGCCGACGGCGAGGAGTTCAGCGACGCCGACATCGTCAACCACATGATCTTCCTGATGATGGCGGCGCACGACACGTCCACCATCACCAGCACCGCGGCGGCGTACTACCTCGGGGCGAACCCGCAGTGGCAGGAGCGCGCCCGGGAGGAGTCGCTCGCGCTGGGCGACGGCCCGCTGGACATGGCGGCGCTCGGGTCGCTGCCGACGCTGGAGCTGGTGATCAAGGAAGCGCTGCGGCTGGTGGCCCCGGTGCCGGTGGTGATGCGCAAAACCGTCGCGCCCACCGCCCTGCTGGGCCACCACCTTCCGGCCGGCACGATGGTCATGGTCGCCGGCGCGGTCAACCACTTCGACCCCTCCTGCTGGACCGACCCCGACACGTTCGACCCCGACCGGTTCGCCGAGCCCCGACGCGAGGACCGGAACCACCGCGACGCGTGGATCCCGTTCGGCGGTGGCGTGCACAAGTGCATCGGCATGGCGTTCGGCACGCTCGAGGTCACCGCGATCCTGCACGAGATGCTGCGCACCCACCGCTGGACGGTCGAGCCCGGATACCGGCCCAGGTGGGACAACACCTCGCTCCCGGTGCCCGCCGACGGGCTCCCGCTGCGGCTCTGCCCGCTGGCGGGGACCCGGGGCCCCGCATGACGGCACCGGGCACCGACACCGCCGCCGCGGAGCAGGTGCTGCTCGAGGTCCTGCTCACCGACCACGGGGCGTCCGGTCCGTACGCCGGGTACCGGCGCCTGCGCGAGCAGGCACCTCGGCTGACCACAGCGGCCGGCCTGCTGGTGCTCAGCGGCTACCGGGACTGCGAGGCGGCGCTGCGCAACCGCGACCTCGGCAAGGTGGACGAGTCGCTGGGATTCCAGCTCGCCGGGGTGCCCGAGGACCTCCAACGGCGCGCCCTGCGCCGCTTCCGCCGCACGATGCTGTTCCGCAACCCGCCCGACCACACCCGCCTGCGGCGGCTGGTGGCGTCGGTGTTCACCCCCCGCCATGTCGAGGCCCTGCGGCCGGCGATCGTGACCCGGATCGACGAGCTGCTCGACGGCTTCGCCGGGTGCGAGGTCGTCGACGTGATGACCGACCTGGCGCTGCCCCTGCCGGTCGGGGTCATCGGCGACCTTCTGGGGATCCCGGACGTCGACCGCTCGACCGCCGCGCCGTGGGTGCGGGACCTGGTGGCGCCCCTGGAGCCCAGCGCGGACCTCGCCGCGGTCCAGGGGGCGGTGGACGCCGAGGACCGGCTCGCGGAGTACTTCACGCAGCTGCTGGCCGAGAAGCGCCGCACGCCCGCCGACGACCTGCTCAGCCGGCTCGCCACCGCCCGCGGCGACGACCAGCTCGACAACGACGAGTGCGTCGGCACCGCCATCCTGCTCTTCGCCGCGGGGTTCGAGACCACGACCAACCTCGTCGGAAACGGTCTCGCCGCCCTGGTCGGTGCGCCCGGCCAGCTCGATCTGCTGCGCAACCGTCCCGAGCTCGCCGCACCGGCGGTGGAGGAGCTGCTGCGCTTCGACGCGCCGGTGCAGACCGACGGGCGCACCGCGCTCGCCGACACCAGCGTCGGCGACGTCGAGATCGCGGCGGGGCAGGTCGTGCTGCTGCTGCTGGGCGCGGGCAACCGCGACCCGCGGGTCTTCACCGATCCCGACATCCTCGACCTCACCCGCCGGCAGGCTGCTCCGCTGTCGTTCGGCGGAGGGCTGCACTTCTGCCTGGGCGCGCCGCTCGCGCGGCTGGAGGCGGCGGAGCTGTTCCCGCGCCTGCTCACGCGCTTCCCGCACCTGTCGGCCGCGGGTCCGGCGACGTGGCGCGCCGGCCTGTCGTTCCGCGGCCTGGCCCACCTTCCCGTCCACCCGGGCCCGACCTGAGCCTTCCGACATGAAGCCGCCCGAACTCCACTGAAGAGGAAACCATCACCATGACCGCGACCCGATCCCCGTGGATGAACACCGACCTCGACGACTTCCGCGACATGGCCCGCACCTTCTGCGAGAAGGAGCTGGCCCCGCACCAGGACCGCTGGATGGGCCAGAAGCAGGTCGACCGCGACCTGTGGAACAAGGCCGGCGAGGTCGGGCTGCTGTGCCTGTCGATCCCGGAGGAGTACGGCGGCGGCGGCGGGAACTTCGCGCACGAGGCGGTGCTCATCGAGGAGCAGGCGGCCAGCGGGGACAGCTGCTGGGGGGTGGCCCTGCACAACGCGATCGTGGCGCACTACGTGCTCGCCTACGGCACCGAGGAGCAGAAGACCTCCTGGCTGCCGCGGCTGGCCAGCGGCGAGTGGGTCGGGGCCATCGCGATGACGGAACCGGGCACCGGGTCGGACCTGCAGAACGTGCAGACCAAGGCGGTGCGCGAGGGCGACCACTACGTCATCAACGGCGCCAAGACGTTCATCACTAACGGAGGTCAGACCGACTTCGTGATCGTCGTGGCCAAGACCGACCCCACGGCCGGGGCCGGTGGCATCTCGCTGTTCGCCGTCGAGACCGCCCGGGACGGGTTCCGCCGCGGCCGCATCCTGGACAAGGTCGGGCTCAAGGGCCAGGACACCGCCGAGCTGTTCTTCGACGACGTGCGCGTCCCGGTCGGCAACCTGATCGGCGAGGCGGAGGGCCAGGGCTTCGTCCAGCTCATGCAGCAACTGCCGCAGGAGCGGCTGCTCATCGGCATCACCTCGGTGGCCGCGATGGAGATGGCGCTGCGGGAGACCGTCCGCTACACGAAGGATCGCAGCGCGTTCGGCCGCGAGGTCTTCTCGTTCCAGAACACGCGGTTCACCCTCGCCGAGGCGGCCACCGAGGCCCGGGTGTGCCGGGTGTTCCTCGACGACTGCATCACCAAGCACCTCGCCGGCGAGCTCGACATCCCCACGGTTGCGATGCTCAAGTGGTGGACCAGCGAGCGCGCTATGCGGGTGATCGACGAGTGCGTTCAGCTGCACGGCGGCTACGGCTACATGAGCGAGTACAAGATCGCCCGTGCCTGGACCGATCAGCGTGTCCAGAAGATCTACGGCGGCACGAACGAGATCATGAAGGAGATCATCTCGCGCACTCTCTGACCGGCCCGCGGGCGCCAGTGGTGGGTCACGGCGTCTCCTCGCCGGACGTCGGCCCGACAGTGCTCGTGCCGTGCTCGGACGGTACGAGCCCAGCTCCGTGGTGCGGCCGGTCGGCGGCCTCTGACATGATGCGGGTGGCGAACTCACCGAGTGCGGACTCGGTGTGGCGCTCCACGGCCAGGCCGAGGGCGGCGGCCACGGCCGTACCGATGGCGGGCCGCACCCGGCCGAGCAGCGCGGTCAGCTCCGGGATCTCGGTAGCCGAGGGCATCCAGCTGTCGTCCCGGCCGTTGAGGACCGCCGTGACGACGGCGCCGACGAGCTGCGCGGCCGTGTCGTCGAGCGCATGCAGCAGCGAGTCGAGCAGGCCGACGACCGAAGGGGCGGGCAACCCGGCCCCGACCAGGTCGCCGACCGCGTGCAGGAGCTGTGGGCTCGGCAGTCGGAACCGGTCGGTGCCGTGGGGCTCGGCGATCCCGAGCCGCACGAGGGCGTCCGTCAGGCCGGCCGTGTCAGGCGGGCTGCCGGCCGCGGCCTCGACGTCGGCCCGGTCGGCGACGGTGGGGAGCTCGTCGCTGCCGAACGTCGACACGACCTGCTCCAGGCCGAGGACCTGGGGTAGGTCGCGGCCGTGCTCCCAGGCCGAGACGAGCTCGCCGATGTTGTTCACGGTGAAGCCGCGCCCGAGGAGCCCGCCGATGATGCGCAGCCGGGCCAGGTGCGCATCCGAGTAGAGACCGACTCTCCCGACCCGGCGGGGTGGGGGGAGCAGGCCGCGCTCCTGGTAGGCGCGGACGTTGCGCACGGTCGTCCCGGCTGCTTGGGCGAGATCGTCGATCCGGTACTCGGACCCGTTGGCCGCGGTCATGCCTGCGCACCTTGATCAGGATCCTCCCAGGCGAACCCGAGGGACCCGCCCAGGATGCCGAGCAGCATCCCCACCACGAACCCGCCCAGGTTCGTGGTCACGAGCGACGCGACGGACACGAGCACGGCGGTGACGCCGACTGCGCGATGCCCGGCCGGGCGAAACCAGAAGAACAGTCCCATCGCGCACAACCCGGCGCCGAAGAGGAATCCCGACGTCCCGGCCAGTCCTGGTAGCAACAGCACGGTGAAACGGCCTCCGGGCAGCACGAGGATCACCAGTCCGGCCGCAGCGGTCAGCAGCCCCGCCCAGAACGGCCTGTCGCGTGTCCAGCGGGCGAGGGCCCTGGTCGGGACCGCCCCGTGCGCGCCGCTCACAGGCACCGCTTCTGGTCCTGGCCGACCTGCAGCGTCAGCCCGGAGAGGGTGAGCTGGTCGACGGTGGCCCAACGGGCGGTGGCGGAGATGTCGAGCGCGATGTTCCCGGCGCGGATCGGGACGCCACCGGTGGAGGTGTCCACGGGGGTCCCGTCGGGGGCGGTCGCGCCGTGGCCGAGCAAGATCTCCTGCCCGGCCGCGCCGACGCCGTCCAGGCTCTCGATGGCTATCTGGGCGTTACCGACCTCGATCGGGGCAGATCCGGAGGGGGTCGCGGCATGTAGCACATAGGTCCCGAGCGGGGTGGTCACGGCGGTCGATATGCAGGCGCCCTGGATGCGCACCTTCGACAGCTGCAGCACCACGACCGGCTGTCTCGAGCCGTCGGCGTTCTGCACGAACGACGGGAGAACACCGGTCGCCTCCGCCTCGAACTGCTCGGCGGTGAAGGCGAGGGTCTGGCGACCCTGCATCGCGAGCGCCACGGGGACGGCGCCGGTGGCGACCCCTGCTCCGATGGACACGACGGCGATGACGGCGGGCACGAAGAGCGCGGCGAACCTGCCCCAGCGCCGTCGGCCGGTCGACCGGCCCGCGGCTGCGTGTCTCATTTAATGCCCCCGATCGTCGAACAGCTTCACCACTCGAAACTGTGACAGTGTTCAATGGTGACGATTATGTGTGCAGGGTCACGTGTGGGGCGTGAAGAGCGTCCGTCCACGAGAAGGGCCGTCATGGCCCACAGGACGAGCGTCTCCGGCGACGTGGAGCGCGACGTCCGCAAACTCCGTCGGCGACGCCGTCGCCGGGTACCGTGACATCGACAAGCCCGCGGTCAGGAGCTGACGCTCCGTCGTCGGGCGACCGCTTCCGTCCGGTCCTGGCGGCGCGACCGGTACGGTCGCCGGCTCGTAGGTCGAGGAAGGTCGGTTGTGGAGTCGGTCGCCTCGCCGGTGGCCGGACGAGTGGCCCCGGCGGTCGCTGGTCGTCCTCGTCGTGAAGATTGTGGTTCGGGCGGGCTTCGCGGGCGGGCTGATCTGGACGGGGGCCGAGAGCCTCTACCGTGACGCGGTCGGAGCGGTCGTCGGCACCTCCCTGATCCTGCTGTGTGGCTCTCGCCGGGGTCGCCGCGGTGCAGGTGGGAGCAGTGAGCCGGCGCCGTGGCGGGCGGATCGCTCTCGTGGCGGGGTGCGGCGGCCGAGCGGGGGCGGAGGGGTGATGGTGCCGCACGCCCGCGCCGAGGTCGTGACGCTGGCCTCGGTGGCGTTCTGCGCCTGCTCGCTCGGCCTGCTGGTCGCGGCGCCCAGCAGCGGCTCGATCGTCGCGGGTACCGGGCTCCTGACGGGACTCCTGGTCCTGTGCCTGGTGCGGCGCGGCGCAGCAGGGACGCGCTGGTGATCACCCCGTCCGGCATCGAGCACCGTTCTGCCCGTGGGGCCGTGGTGGTCGAGTAGGACACCATCGTGGCCATCGGCGCGCGCCCGGTACCGGAACCGGACGATCGTGCTCACCGTGGGTGCACCGGTCTGGCGGCGCGATCCGGACGGCGGCCCTTTCCGGGAGTTCGAGGTACCCGCCTGGGAGCCGGGCGTGCTGCTGTCGGCGGACCGCTACGACGCCGACCCGATCGCTGTGCTCGAGTTGCTGCGTGAGCTGCACCACGATCCGGCTCGCCGGCCGCGTGTGGTGTCGGGGTCGGCTTCGGGCCTCTGCGCCGTCCGGGACGCAGACGCGGGGCGCAGTACGGCAGAGTAGGGCGGCTCCTACGGAGCGAGGGAGCCGCCGCGCTGAGCCACCAGTACCATCAGGAACACGATGAGCACCGCGGCCGCCGCGACCGCGACCAGCCTTGGGTCGTAGGTGATGGTCCGGTTCCCGCGGGCCTGCGTGAGTGGCACGTGGGTGGCCGGTCCCAGGCTGTCCAGGACGCGGAACCTATTGTCGAAGTCCGCGGCGTCCTCGACGCCGGCGAGGAGCTCCGACGCCGGCCCGTTCGCCACGATACGTCCGTTCGCGAGTACCGCGAGACGACCGTCGAACGCCCGCGCGATCTCGATGTCGTGGGTGGTCACGAGCATCGTCGCGCCGGTCCGGGCCTGCGTCTCGCGCACTGCCTGCACCGCCCGGGCCATGGTGGTGGAGCCGAGGCCGAGGTCGATGTCGTCCAGCACGACGACCGGTCGCTCGGTGACCATCGCTCGGCCGAGGGCGACCCGCCGCCGCGTGTGGGCGGAGAGTTCCTCCGGCAGGCGGTCGTGCACGTCGGCCAGACCGAGCGTGCGCAGCCAGCGGGTGGTGAGCGCGTGGACCGAGTCCTCGTCGTCCCCGCGCAGCCGCAGCGGGTAGGCGATGTTCTCGTAGACCGACAGCGACCCGAAGACCGACGTCTGGAACAGCGTCGAGCCGCCCAGCAGTACGCCCACGTCCTCGCGCACTGCCGTGAGCTCCCGCCCTTCCCAGCTCGTTCACGCACTGCTCGCCGATCAGCACCCGGCCGGAGTCGGGTTGCAGGAGCCCGACCAGCCCGGCGGACGAGAGTGGTCTTGCCGCCGCCCGACTCGCCCATCAGGACGGTCAGCTCGCCGGTCGGTAGCTCGGCGCGCAGTCGGAGGAGTACGGGTTCACCGCCGAGCGCGATCGACACGTCCTCGAACCTCGGGGGCGGTGCTGCGGGCGGCGTGCCGCCGGTCCGTCGGCCATCGGTCCACCTCCCACGTCGGCGTTCCTGCTTCCGAAGGGCCCCCGCTGGCGTCGCACGGTCGCGACGCATGATGGTCGTACAACTGGGCCGGACGGTCGGTGGGGCACACTCGAACGGCCATTCGCCGCCCGTCGCGGGAAACCGGGATGGCGCCCGCCGACCGCGCCTGGCACTACTGACGGTAACGTCCAGCAACGGAGTGTCACCAGGCCCTCCGATGTTCGACCGGAGGTTCAACCATGTCCTACTGCACGATCGTCGTCGGCACTGACGGTTCCACGACGTCGCACCACGCCGTATCGCGGGCTGCGGAGATCGCCCGGGACGCCGCGGCGAAGCTGGTGATCGTCTCGGCGTACACGCCGACCAGCCGCGGGGAGGTCGAGGTCGCCGCTGACGCGCTCGGTGACGAGTCGTTTCTGGTGCGCGGTTCCACCCCGGCCGAGGAGAGCCTGCGCGCCGCATCGGATGTCGCTGCCGGCGCGGGTGCGCAGGACATCGTCACTCAGGCAGTCGACGGCGCTCCCGTCGACGTGCTGTGTAAGGCTGTCGGCGAGCACAACGCAGACCTCCTTGTCGTGGGCAACCGCGGGCTGAACTCCGTGAGCGGTCGGCTGCTGGGCTCGGTGCCGTCCGCGGTCGCCCGCACAGCCGGAAGCGACGTGCTGATCGTGCACACCACGGGCTGACGGTCCGCCTGGCCACGTCTGATTGCGGACATCGGCC
>NZ_MKVV01000033.1:112273-135276 GCF_001899645.1 Pseudonocardia sp. 73-21
CGGATGGCCCGCGCCGCCGGTACTCGGGACGGTGGCCGTCCGCCAGTCTCTGCATGACTGTAGTGGCGGTCACAGCGGGGTGAGGAGCGAGTCAGCGATGACATCAGTGGTGTCGGAGTCCATCGACGGCATTCGGGACGTCCTGTCCCGGGCGGGTGAGAGCATCGTCATCGGTGGCAAGCCTGGCCCGTCGGCATCCGGCGAGCTGATCGACACCCACGACCCCGCCACCGGAGAGGCCATCGCGTCGATCGCCGCAGGGGGCGCCGCTGACGTCGACCGCGCGGTGTCCGCCGCCACCCGGGCTCTGGGGTCCTGGCAGGACCTCAGCGCCGCGGCCCGTGCGCGCATCCTCTACGACATCGCTGCACTGATCGAGGACCACGCCGAGGAGCTCGCCACGCTCGAGACCCTCGACAACGGCAAGCCGCTTACCGAGTCGATGTTCCTCGACGTGGGGATCGCTGCGGAGATCTGGCGCTACTACGCGGGGTGGTGCACCAAGATCGGCGGCCAGACCCTGCCGGTGTCACCGCCCGTCGGTACGTCCTTCGCCTACACCCGGCGCGAGCCGCTGGGCGTCGTCGGCCTGATCGTGCCGTGGAACTTTCCGCTCCTCATCGCGTCGTGGAAGCTGGCGCCGGCATTGGCCGCCGGGAACACCGTGGTGCTCAAACCTTCCGAGCTCACCTCGCTGTCGGCGTTGCGCCTGGTGGAGCTCGTGAACGAGGCCGGGATCCCGCCCGGTGTGGTCAATCTCGTGACGGGCTACGGCCACGAGGCCGGTCAGGCCATGATCGAGCACTCGGGGATTGCGAAGATCTCCTTCACCGGTTCCACTGCGACCGGGCAGCGGATCGTCACAGCCAGCGCCGCGAGTCTGAAGAAGCTGACGCTCGAGCTGGGCGGCAAGTCAGCCAACATCGTTTTCCCGGACGCCGACCTCGCGGGGGCGGCCGAGGGCGCGCTCACCGGCATCTTCCTCAATCAGGGTCAGGTCTGCTGCGCGGGGTCCCGGCTGTTCGTGCACCGCAGCGTGCACGACGAGATGCTCGCCGTGCTCGAGTCGGCGGCACGTGATATCCAGCTCGGACACGGTCTGGCCGACGGCACTGAGATGGGCCCGCTGATCTCGCCGGTGCAGCGCGACCGGGTGGAGGGCTACCTGCGGTCCGGCACCGAGCAGGGCGCGACCCTGGTCTGCGGCGGGCAGCGCCCCCACGGCGACCTCGCCGCCGGAAACTTCCTCACCCCGGCTGTCTTCAGCGAGGTACGCGACGACATGCGCATCGCCCGCGAGGAGATATTCGGGCCGGTGCTGTCGGTGTTCGCGTTCGACGACGAGGCAGAGGTGCTGCGGCGCGCGAACGACAGCGAGTTCGGCCTCGCCGCCGGGCTGTGGACCGGCGACGTCAAACGCGCCCACCGTGTCGCCCACCAGCTGCAGGCGGGCACCGTGTGGATCAACCAGTACAACATGCTCGACCCGGCGGCGCCGTTCGGTGGCTACAAAGCCTCGGGTTATGGCCGCGACCTCGGCGAGGAGTCGCTGCTCGGCTTCACCCAGACCAAGTCGGTGTGGGTCAGTCTCGACTGACTGCTCTCACCCGGCACGGATGTCCCACCACTGAAGGAGAATGCACATGGGCGTGTTCAAGGACGAGACCGAGGTCTACACCTACCTCGGCGGCATCTTCGAGGTCGCGACGAAGAAGGAGGGCCTGGCCGACAAGCTCGCCGGCTCGGGCGTGGTCCTGCGCATCCACTACACCGACCCAGATGCCACCGTCACGGTTGACATGGCAGAGAAGACGGTCGTGACCGGAGCGGGCAGCACCGCCGAGCCCAACGTGGAACTGTTCATGACTGCCGACACGGGCAACAAGTTCTGGCTCGGGAAGGTCAATCTCTCGGTCGCGATGGCGCGTGGCACCGTGCGGGCCAAGGGCCCGGTGCCGAAGCTGCTCAAGCTCATCCCGACGGCAAAGGTCCTATTCCCCGAGTACGAGAAGATGCTGACCGAGGCCGGCCGCGTTGACCTCGTCAACGCCTGACGGGTCCCGGCGTCACGAGAGGAGCGATCGTGAAGAGCACCATGCAGGACTTCCCGCTGACCGTCGCGTCCGTGCTGCGGCATGCGGCCTCGGTCCACGGCGACCGGCAGGTGATCACCGCGGTGACGCCCGGCTCGTCACGCCGGAGTACCTACGCCGAGCTGGGGGAGCGGTCCGCGCAACTGGCCAACGCGCTGCGAGACCTCGGGATCACGGGTGACGAGCGGGTTGCAACGTTCCAGTGGAGCAACCAGGAGCACCTCGAGGCCTACGCGGCGGTGCCCTCTATGGGTGCGGTGCTGCACACGCTGAACCTGCGCCTCCCTCCCCACCAGCTGTCCTACATCGCGGGCCACGCCGAGGACCGGGTCGTCATCGTCGACGACACTCTCGTACCACTGCTCGCCCGCGCGCTGCCGGAGATGGGCACGGTCCACACCGTGCTCGTCGCCGGCAGCGGCGACACCTCCGTGTTGGAGGGACACGGGAAAGAGGTGCTGCGCTACGATGAGGTGCTCGCCGCGCAGGCCCCGACCTTCGATTGGCCGGTGGTCGACGAAACCAGCGCAGCAGCGATGTGCTACACGAGCGGCACGACCGGCAACCCGAAGGGGGTCGTCTACAGTCATCGCTCCATGTGGCTGCACTCCCAGGCGGCCTGTACGCACAATGCCCTCGGCATCGCCTACGACGACACAGTCCTCGCGATCGTGCCGATGTTCCACGCCAATGCCTGGGGGCTGCCCTATGCCGCGATGATGGCCGGGGCGCAGCTGTTGCTGCCCGGGCCGTTCCTGCAAGCGGCACCGCTGGTCGCGATGATCGAGGCCGAGCGGCCGACGATGTCGGGTGCGGTGCCGACGATCTGGAACGACATCCTCAACTACGTCCGGGACAACCCGGGTCACGACCTGAGCTCGCTGAAGATGGTGGCCTGCGGCGGGTCCGCGGTGCCGCGATCGCTGATGACGGCGTTCGACGAACTCGGCATCCGCATCGTGCAGGCGTGGGGAATGACCGAGACCTCGCCGCTCGCCGCGGTGGCACTCGCCCCGGCCGGGTTGTCCGCTGAGGAGGCCATGCGCCTGCGCGGGACCCAGGGGCGAGTCGTCGCCGGTGTGGAAGCCCGCATCGTCGACGACACCGGCTTGGTGATGCCGCACGACGGCAAGTCCGTCGGTGAGCTCGAAGTGCGTGGACCGTGGGTCACCGCGAGCTACTACGGCGGGGAGGACTCGGAGAAGTTCCACGACGGGTGGCTGCGCACCGGTGATGTCGGGTTGATCGATCCGGCCCAGTTCATCACACTCACCGATCGAGCCAAGGACGTCATCAAGTCCGGTGGTGAGTGGATCTCGTCCGTGGAGCTGGAGAACGAGCTGATCGGCCACCCCGATGTCCTGCAGGCTGCAGTCATCGGGGTTCCGGACGAGAAGTGGCAGGAGCGCCCGCTGGCCGCGGTCGTGCGCAAGCCGGGCGCTGCGGCGACGCCGGACGAGCTCCGCGAGTTCCTGAGCGACAGGGTGGCGAAGTGGTGGCTGCCCGACAGCTGGTCGTTCATCGACGCGGTGCCGCTCACCGGCACCGGCAAGTTCGACAAGAAGGTCCTCCGCCAACAGTATGCGGACGGTGAGTTGACGGTCGAGAACTCCTCCCGGGCCTGAGTGGTCGCATCCTCTGCTCCGGTCGGCCGTTGGACCGACCGGGAGCCTCTCGTACCGGAAGGCTCTGTCCGGGCGTCGGTGATGCGACGCCGACGACAGGAGGGCACCGATGCCCCGCGTTCCGCACACCGATCAACCGACCGCTGACCCGACGGGGCCGCCTAGAACGGCCGCGGACGAGGGCGGTCGTCCGCGGAACCCGACCGATCTCCTGCGGGTGCGCATCGGGTGCGTTTTGATAGTGGTGGTGCTGGTGGTCCTCGGCGCGGTGTGGTGGCAGTCCACGGAGCTCCCCTCGGGCGCCGCCTTCCGGGCGAACGGCGAGGTCACGACGATCGATCAGCTCGACGACCGGATCGCGACACTGCACGCGCTCTACGGACTGTCACCACCGGCGGATCCGGCCCAGGCGGACGCGTTCCGGCGTGAGGTGGCCAAGTCGGTGGCCGTCAGTGACGTCCTGGACCGTGCGGTGTCGGACGAGCAGATCACCGTGCCGCAACAGGAGGTCGACCAGGCGACCAGCGCGTACGTGGCCCGCTTCTTCGGTGTTGGTGGCACCGACACCTTCGTTGAGGCCCTCGCGGCCGCGGGCACGTCGATTGACGCCGTGCAGGACGAGATCCGCAGGCAACTCGCGGTCACCGAGCTGATGTCGAAGGTGGTCGGCACCCCTTCTGTCAGCGACGAGGATCTGCGGGTGGCCTTCGACCAGCGCCGCAGCTCGCTCGGCACCCCCGAGAAGCGGAGCCTGCGCAACATCGTGCTGATCGATCGGCCGTCCGCGCTGGCGGCCCTGGACCGGTTGAAAGCGGGCGAGCCGTTCGAGAAAGTCGCCTCCACGAGCAGCCTCGACGCCGTGACCCGGAGCAGGGGTGGCTGGCTGGGCGAGGTCACGAGGACCGATCTGGAGAGCCCGGTCGCCGCCGCCGCTTTCGCCGTCGGCGTCGGCGTCGGCCAGCTCTACGGACCGGTGAACGGGTCTCGTGGCTGGAACGTCGGTCGGGTGGAGGCGATCGTCGCTCCGGCCCCGCTGACCTTCGAGCAGGCGGCTCCGGCCCTACGCCGGCGATTACAGGCCGAGCGCACGCTGCCCGCCTGGCAGGACTGGCTGCAGCGCCGGATGCGGGACGCACATGTCGAGTACTCCGACGCCTACCGCCCAGCGGACCCGGACCCCCTTCCCACGGATGGAACACCGGCACTCCCGCATGGCTAGGTTCACTCCTCCTCAGGCCCAGAGCATCGGCAGTGCGAGACGGGCGACGAGGCCACCCCCGGGACGGGGCGCCAGTGTCAACGTGCCCCCCATCGCCGTCGTCAGCTGTTCGACGATCCAGAGGCCCAGACCGGTGGTGCCCTTCCTGTCGCCGAGGCTGGTGTACTTGCTGGTGACGACGCCCAGCTGGTCGGCAGGCAGCCCCGGGCCTCTGTCACGGACCTCGACGACGAGGTCGCTGCCCTCGCGGGCCATGGCGATCTCGACGGGTTCGGGCTTGCTCACCCGGCCGGCGTTCTCGGTAAGGTTCACAAGTACCCTCCGCAGGCGCTGCGGGTCACAGATGACCGATGAACCGGCGGGCCGCACGGACACGGACCGGCGGGCCGGGTCGACGCCCGCGCCGTCGAAGACCTCGGCCGCGAGATCCGCCAACCGGACCGTCCGCGCCCGGACCCGGCCGACCGGACTCCCGTCGGTGATCGCCACGTCGGCGAGGCCGTCCAGCATGTCCTCCAGATGCTGCGCATGCGCCGAGATCAGGGCGAGGGATGCCGGCGCAACCGGCTGAGCGCCGTTGCTGCGGGTCGCATCCCGGGCGAGCGCCGACATCGAGACAACAGGTGTCCGGAACTCGTGGAGAATCACGCGCAATCCGTCCAGTCTCGCCTGCTGAGACTCTAGGACCCGTGCGCGCAGGTCGCGCTCCTCGGCGAGTGCCGCCCGCTCGGCGATCGCCTCCGCCCGTGACTCGGCGGTCAGCTCGTAGCCGCGGCGCAACCGGCGGGTGAAGACGCCGACGAGAGCAGCAGTGGCGAGCAGGTACAGCATCCACCAGAGCCCGGTCAGGATCCTGCGTTCGATCCCGGCGCCGGAGGCGACGAGTAGCCCGGCCACGGTGAAGCCCGCGCCGAGCGCCACAGCTACCCCCGCACCCCACCGGGACTCGGCCCGAAGGCTCGCCGCGATGACCACGATCGGCAGCACCGCGACAGCGAGGCTCTGCGACCCGCCAGTGAGCCCACAGGCGATCAGCGCAAGTACCGAGTCAGTCCCGCTGACGAGCCAGGTCGGCGGCGCCGGCAGCCCGATCAGGCGGGCGACCAATAGGACTCCTGCGTAGGCGGCGGCAACCCCCATCAAGGGTCCGATCGCGCGGAAGCCGGCCCGTTCCGTGTCGTCGAGAAGAAACACCAGCACGAGCAGGGAGAGCACGACGGCCACCCTGATGCCGAGTACGAGCAGGTCGTCGGGACGTCCACGCGCACCCGACTTCCGGTCGTCATCAGGGTGCCCGGTGGTGGACGGGAAGGACATGGCAGAACTGTAGGGGGTCGGGCGCGGGAGGCGCGCGGTCCACGAGTGCCGACCACGGCCCGATCCTGGCCCCGGCGGGCCATCGATGGCGCGCGTAGCCCGCTGACGACTCCCTCCAGGATTGTGACTATCTGCATAGAACATCTCGACGGTGAGGAGTTGTGCCGATGAAGACCAAGGCCGCTTTGCTCTGGGGTCTCGGGCAGAAATGGGAGGTCGAAGAGATCGACCTGGATCCTCCCGGCCACGGCGAAGTCCTCGTCAAGCTGACGGCCAGCGGGCTCTGTCACTCCGACGAGCACCTGGTCACCGGCGATCTGCCGATCCCGCTGCCGGTCGTTGGCGGGCACGAAGGTGCGGGCACCATCGTGGAGATCGGAGAGGGCGTCGACGATCTCGAGATCGACGATCCGGTCGTGCTGACCTTCCTGCCGTCGTGCGGGCGGTGTTCGTACTGCGCGCGCGGTATCACCAACCTCTGCGACCTCGGCGCCGCGCTGATGATGGGCCCGCAGCTCGACGGCACCTATCGGTTCCACGCCCGGGGCGAGGACGTCGGGCAGATGTGCCTGCTCGGCACATTCTCCGAGTACACGGTTGTGCCGGTGGCGTCGGTCGTGAAGGTCGACAAGGGAACGGCGCTCGACAAGGCTGCGCTGATCGGATGCGGGGTCACCACCGGCTACGGAAGTGCGGTGCGCTCCGCCGAGGTCAAGGCCGGCGACACGGTCGTCGTGCTGGGTGCAGGCGGCATCGGGATGAACGCCATCCAGGGCGCTCGCATCGCTGGTGCGCGCTACATCGTGGCCGTCGACCCGGTCGAGTATAAGCGCAAACGCGCTCGCGAGTTCGGCGCCACCCACGTCGCGCCGTCGGCCGACGCCGCCTGGAAGGTCGTGAGCGAGCTGACCCGCGGCCAGCTTGCCGACTCCTGCATCATGACGACGGACGTGGCCGAGGGTGCCTACACGGGATCTGCGCTCGCTCTGGTCGGCAAGCGCGGCAAAGTGATCATCACCGCGATCGGGCATCCCGAGGAAACCACGATCACGGCGTCCCTGCTGGAGATGACGCTCTACGAGAAGCAGATCCGCGGGGCCCTTTACGGCTCGTCCAATGCCCAGCACGACGTCCCACGGCTGCTGGAGCTCTACAACACCGGTCAGCTCAAGCTCGACGAGCTGATCACCCGCGAGTACCGGCTCGAGGACATCAACGATGGCTACGAGGACATGCGCGAGGGTCGCAACATCCGAGGCCTCATCCGCTACTGACACCGGCAAGAGGCAGAACACCACCACGACCGTAGGAGAACCGGACCATGCCTATCGATCGCATCATCGAGCACAACAAGCGCACCGGCTGGGGAAGCCTGACCGAGACGGGGCTCCGCATGGAGTCGTTCCCTATGCGCCTCTTCCGCAAGGGCAACAAGAAGTTCTGGAACCCAGAGGACATTGATTTCTCCCAGGACGCCGCCGACTTCGCCGCGATGACCGATGACGAGAAGCGGATGACACTGGTGCTCGCCTCCCAGTTCATGGCCGGTGAGGAGTCGGTGACCCAGGACCTCCAACCCTTCTGCCACGCGATGGCTGCTGAGGGGCGGCTGTCGGATGAGGCCTACCTCACCCAGTTCATCTTCGAGGAGGCCAAGCACATGCAGGGTTTCCGGCTCTGGTTCAACGCGATCGGCGAGACCGGTGACCTGCACAGCCACGTGGAGTACGGCTCGGCCTACGACGTGATCTTCAAGCAGGAGTTGCCGAAGTCTCTGTTCGCCCTGCAGGACGACCCCAGCCCGGCCAACCAGATCCGGGCCTCCGTCACCTACAACCACGTGGTGGAGGGGACGCTGGCACTGACCGGCTACTTCGCCTGGGCAAGGGTCTGTGCCAGCCGTAACATCCTGCCGGGCATGCAGCGACTGGTGAAGCTCATCGGTGACGACGAGCGCCGCCACATGGCCTGGGGCACGTTCACCTGCCGGCGCCACGTCGCGGCCGACGACAAGAACTGGGAGGTGGTCGACGAGCGGATGCAGGAACTGCTGCCAGCATCCCTTCAGCTGATCGTAGGCCTGTTCGACGAGTACGAGAAGGAGGGCGTCCCCGTTCCGTTCGGCATCTCGATCGACGAGATGAGCGACTACGCGCTGGACAAAGTGAACCGGCGGATGGAGTCCATCGAGAGCGCCCGCGGACAGGACGTGTACTCCATCGACGAGGACTACTCGCCGATGGAGATGGAGGATCGGTTCGGCGACGAGGACGACAAGCAGATCAGGGAGGCCCTGGTCGGCGCGAGCGCCTGATCCCGACAGACCTACCCGCGGGTGGTAGGCGCCCACCAGCGCCTGCCACCCGCTTCCAACCGAGGAGTGCTTGTGGCTTTCGTGATCGGTGGTTCCTGCGTCGACGTCAAGGACAAGTCGTGCATCGAGGAGTGCCCGGTCGACTGCATCTACGAGGGCGGACGGATGATGTACATCCACCCTACGGAGTGCATCGACTGCGCGGCCTGCGAGCCGGTGTGCCCGGTTGAGGCGATCGTGTCCGCCCAGCAGGCCACCGAGCCGTGGAGGCTGTTCCAGGCGTCGGCGAAGGCGATGTTCGACGAGGTCGGGTCACCTGGCGGATCGTCCAACATCGACCACCCGTTGACCGACACCGACTTCGTAGCCGGTTTCGAAAAGGACGACGACTGACCTCCACGAAGGAGAGCGTGTCATGCCCGATGACATCGATGTCGACCTGCTGCTGATCGGCGCCGGCCCGGCTGGCCTCTACGGTGCGTACTACGCGGGCTTCCGTGGGCTGCGGGTAGCGGTGCTCGATGCCCAGCCGCAGCTCGGAGGGCAGGTCAGCGCGATCTACCCGGAGAAGAACATCTACGACGTGGCCGGGCTGCCCGCCATACAGGGACAGACGCTGATCGAGAGCCTCGCCAGTCAGGCGGCGCAGTTCGATCCGGTCTACCTCCTGGGCGAGCAGGCTCAGGAGCTGCGGCGACGCGATGCCGGGTGGACCGTCGTCACCGCCGTCGGACGCTCCATCCACGCCGCGGCGATCGTGATCACCAGCGGAGTCGGGGCCGTCACCCCGAGACAGTTGCCCTGCTCGGCGGAGCAGTACCTCGACAAGGGCCTTCGCTACTTTGTCCCGAAGCTGGACGTCCTTGACGGCAAGGATGTCGTGATCGTCGGCGGGGGTGACTCCGCAGTCGACTGGGCGCTCGCCGCACTGCCGAGGTCGACATCGGTCACCCTTGTGCATCGCAGACAGGAGTTCCGGGCCCACGAGCACTCCGTCCGCCGACTCCGAGCCAGTTCCTGCCGGCTCGTGCTGGACGCCACCGTCACCGCGGTGCGGGGCAACGGCGTGGTCGACGGGTTGGAGGTGCTGGCCAAGGGCGCTGATCCAGAGGTGCTGCCGGCTCAGGTCATCGTGGCCGCCCTCGGCTTCCTGATGAACCTCGGGCCGATCAAGGACTGGGGTCTGGATCTCGACGGACGGTCGATCAGGGTCGACTCCAGCATGCGTACCAACCTGCCCGGTGTCTTCGCGGCCGGCGACGTCACCGCCTACCCGGGCAAGGTCAAGCTCATCGCGGTGGGTTTCGGGGAGGTGGCCACGGCGGTGAACAATGCTGCGGTGGAGATCAACCCCACGTCCTCCCTCGCGCCGGGGCACTCCAGCGACGCCGTTCCCCTTCCGATCTAACCTCGGGCTTTCGTCAAGGTTGATCTTGTAGGCGACAGTCGGCCCCGAAATCCGCGAAAGGTGACATATGGCGGGACCCCCTTGGCGCGAGAGTCGGACGGGTGCAGCACCAGGGCACAGTCTTCAGAGATCTCACCGGTCGTCGTGGGCGAGCGCGGCTTGGTCGACCGGGCGGTGATGCCGTTCTCCCGACAGATCCGCTCGAACAGCACCTCGGCCGATCGGCAGGGCCCCGGCGTTGTGATCATTTGCCCGATTTGATCGTTTAGGTTAGATGCCGTAGACGGCGAAGACGGTGTCGTGGTCGTGCAGGGTCGCGGCGGGCGTGGGCGATGTTGGCGCGCCCCGCCAGCCGGAAGGTGTTGATCGTCAGGTTCCTGAAGCCGGCGAGGGCGCGGGGGGCTGTGCCGGTCCTGACCTGTGATTTGTCCTCGCCGAAGGTGACATCACGAGTCCAATGCAGACGGTTCTCCACCGTCCAGTGTTGACGCTGATAGTGGTTGAGTTGCGCGGGGCCGGCGAGCCCGGCCGGGAGGCTGGTGATCCCGTGGATGATCTCCTTGGTGTCCCAGACGCCGTCGAGCCCGCCGACGTCGCGGCGCAGGCGGAAGACCTGCCGGGCCCCCGGGAACAGGGTGTCGTCGGCGTCGGTGGTGCGGATCTGGCGGCGTTCGACGCGGCCGTGGCCACGATCGTTCTCGACTGCGCTGGTCGCGGCCCAGTCCGTATCGGGCCCGGTCAGCACAGCGCGGGCCGCGGCGCGGGTGAGCGGCTGGTTGCCCTTCAGAATGAGCAGGTAGTGGGCGTGCAGGTCGTCGGTGATCAGGCGGGCGGACTTCTTCGTGGTGTGCAACGCATCCAGGGTGAAGACCATCCCGGCGGTGTCCAACCCGGCGAGCAGCGCCTCGACCTGACCGGCCTCGCCCTTCTTGTCCGGGATCTGACGCTGGGCCAGGACCACCCCGCTGGCGTGGGAGATCGCACCGAGCAGGAACGCGCGCCCGCCGGTGCCGGTGCGGGCCCCACGCAGGGCCTTGCCGTCCACCGCTATGGCGGGCAGCAACCCCAGCGGGACCGAATGGTCGATCGCACGCTGCGCCGCGCGGCGCTGCTCACGTTCAGGCGGGCCCTCCGCGGCGGGCAGCACCGGGGCCGCAGCCACCCCGCGGACCACGTCGGCCGCGACCCCGCAGGTCTCCCGGTCCAGGCCCGCACCATCCAGACCGCCCAACACCCGGCGGAACGTGCGTTCACTGGGCACCACGTACCGGCCACGCCACGGGTCCTGACGCGCTCCCAGCCGAGCCAGCACCTCCTGTGAGGCCCCTGCCGACCACTGCCAGATCGCCGCCACCGAGTCGTTGCCCACGACCAGCGTCGCGCACGCCGCCAACGCCAAGATCACTACCAGGTCATGGCGCCGCCCGCGCCGATTCCGCCGATCAACCACCCTCGACAACCGCGTGACCAGCGACGACATCGGAACCGCCGGGCCGGCCCCGACCTGACCATCCTCCCTTGCCAGCTCACCCAACTGGCCGAGGACAGGACTGATCGACGAAGATGACGACACGGGCGCGGCTCCTGAGACGAACTTTCGGCATTGACACCTGAAAGATCATCAGGAGCCGCGCTCACCTCGACACCCGGGCCCACCCTCAGCCCAGGACCGGACATATCACTCAAAGATCAACAACGCCGGGGCCCTGGGCCGATCGGGGCTTTGTGAATCGGCTGGTGAACTGCTTCCCGTTGTCGGTCAGTACCTCCGACGGGAGCCCGTGATCGGCCATTGCCGCGGCGAACACGTCGCAGACCGCTCTCCCGTTGGGCACCGCCACCGCTGCGGCGATCACCCCGTAGCGGGAGTGATCGTCAATGCCGGTGACCATCTTGCATTCTCGCCCTTCCGCTCTCTGCCACAGGTGCATCGGCGCTTCATCTTGCCAACGTGGGTCTTCCACCGGTACCCCGACTGCCGTGACGGCCCCGTAGCGGGCGGGCGGCGGCCCGGTTGCCGGGCGGTGCAGGCCGAGTAGGATGTCGGTCCGCTGACCGGGGCGGGTGATCTGGTGCGAGATGGGCGACGCGCGACGCTTCGCTCGTTCCCGCGACACCGTCCGCCACGCCGGATCGACATCACCAGCTACTCCTCGGGCAACACGCGCTCGCCCGGGCACCTGTCGAAACAGGGCTCGCCGCTGTTGCGGCAGGCGCTGTGCATGAGGCGGGGCGCTACCGTGATGTTCACCGGCAGTGACCCTGTCATCCGTTTCGGCTGGTGAGGGCGGGCCCTCATGTGAACGCCCGTTAACCCAGTCGGGTCTCTCCGCGAAGTTCGACGTATCCAACCTCGGCCCCGCGCGTTGTGCTGAGCATCACGGTCACGGTGGACCGGCTGAGACTTAGGACAGGACCTTGACATCGGCGACGAGGCAGTTCCCCGGCCGGGCCGCGCTGCAGGAGATCGGGCAGCTGTTCGCCCTCGGTGCAGCGGTGTTCCGGATGCTGTTCAAGCCCCCGTTCCAGACCAAGGAGTTCATCCAGCAGTCGTGGTTCGTCGCGAGCGTGACGATGCTTCCCGCGGCGCTGGTGTCGATCCCGTTCGGCGCCGTCATCGCGCTGCAGCTCGCGTCGCTGACCGAGCAGCTCGGTGCCCAGTCGTTCACCGGTTCGGCGGGCGTGCTCGCGATCGTGCAGCAGGCCGCACCGGTCGTCACCTCGCTGCTGATCGCCGGGGCCGGCGGCTCGGCGATCTGCGCCGATCTCGGCTCACGGACCATCCGCGAGGAGATCGCGGCGATGGAGGTGCTCGGCATCTCCCCGATCCAGCGGCTCGTCGTGCCCCGGGTGCTCGCCGCCACCCTCGTCGCGGTCGTGCTCTCGGCCATGGTCAGCGTGGTCGGGGTACTGGGCGGCTACTTCTTCAACGTCGTGCTGCAGGGCGGGACGCCGGGGGCGTACATCGCCTCGTTCTCCGCCCTGGCGCAGCTGTCCGACCTCGGGGTCGGCGAGCTCAAGGCGGCGATCTTCGGGATCATCGCCGGCGTCGTGGCCTCCTACCGGGGCCTGAACACCCCACCGGGGCCCAAGGGGGTCGGGGACGCGGTGAACCAGTCCGTGGTCATCTCGTTCCTGCTGCTGTTCCTGTTCAACCTGGTGATCACCGCGATCTACCTGCAGGTCGTTCCGGCGAAGGGTTCGTGATGGTGACCGAGCGCGACAACATCAGGTCCCTGATCGACCCACGGCTGCTCCGGGCGGCCGGCGCCCCCGGCCGGGCGCTCGACCGCATGGGCACCCAGCTGCTCTTCTACGTCAAGGCGCTGGGCTGGATGCCGCGCAGCGTGCAGCGTTACAAGCGCGAGATCGTGCGGCTGCTCGCCGAGGTGAGCTTCGGCTCCGGTGCGCTCGCCGTGATCGGCGGCACGGTCGGTGTGATCACCGCGATGTGCTTCTTCACCGGCAGCGTGGTGGGCCTGCAGGGCTTCGCCGCGCTCAACCAGATCGGAGCCGCCGCCCTCACCGGCTTCATCACCGCCTACTTCAACACCCGCGAAATCGCCCCGCTAGTCTCCGGGATCGCGCTCTCGGCCACCGTGGGCTGCGGGTTCACCGCACAACTGGGTGCGATGCGGATCTCCGAGGAGATCGACGCGCTCGAGGTGATGGCCGTGCCCAGCCTGCCGTTCCTGATCACCACCCGGATCATCGCGGGCCTGATCGCCGTGGTCCCGCTCTACGTGATCGGGTTGGTCGCGTCCTACGGCTCGTCGCAGATCGTGACCACACTGTTCTACCAGCAGTCGGCCGGTACCTACGACCACTACTTCAACCTCTTCCTGCCACCGGAGGACGTGCTCTGGTCGTTCGGCAAGGTGCTGATCTTCGCAGTCGTCGTGGTCATGCTGCACTGCGCCGCCGGGTACAACGCGCAGGGCGGCCCGGCGGGCGTCGGGGTGGCGGTGGGTCAGGCGGTCCGCGCCTCGCTGGTGTCGGTCACCGTGCTGGACCTGCTGCTGAGCCTGGCCATCTGGGGCTCCACCACGACCGTGCGGATCGCGGGATGAGCGGGACGCCACACGGACTCCGGGTGCGCCTGATGGGCATGCTGTTCGTGGCCCTCGTGGTCGGGAGCGTCGCGCTGACCGTCGCGCTGTACCAGAAGCGGTTCACCGCCACCGTCCCGGTCACGCTGCAGCTCACCTCGTTGCCGGACCAGTTCGCCACGGCCGCCGACGTCAAGCTCAACGGCATGATCGTCGGGTCGGTGGATTCGATCAGCTACCAGGGCGGCCTGGTCGACGTCCAGCTGGCCATGCAGCCCGACTCGATCAAGGAGATCCCGGGCAACGTCTCGGCCCAGCTGATCCCGAAGACCCTGTTCGGGCCGCGCTACGTCGCGCTGCAGCCGGGGCCGAGCACCACGACGCCGCTGCGGGCCGGCTCTGTCATTGGGGTCGACCGGTCCTCGAGCGCCATCGAGTTCCAGCGGGTCCTCGACGGACTGCTGCCGCTGCTGCGGCAGGTGCGGCCGCAGGACCTGTCGATGACCCTCAATGCGGTCTCCAGCGCGCTGTCCGGCCACGGCAGGAGCCTCGGACAGACCGCGGTCCTGCTGCAGCGGTATGTGGCGGACCTGAACACGGCGCTCCCCGACATCAAGTCCGACATCAGCGGCCTGGCCGACGTCGCCGACACCTACTCGACCGCGGCGCCCGACCTCATCAACGCCGCCGACGACCTGACGGTGACCAGCCAGACGGTGGCCCAGCTGCGAGACCAGCTCGCCGGCATGTACCCGCTGGTCAGCCACGCCTCCAGCGACCTAACCAGCTTCCTGTCGCTCAACCAGGACAACATCGTCGACCTCGCCTCCGCGGCCAACCCGACGCTCGGGCTGCTCGCGCGGTACTCACCGGAGTTCCCGTGCACCTTCGCCAACTTCGCGGTGATGGACGAACGGCTGAGCAGACTCTGGGGCGCGGGTCGGGCGCACCCCGGGCTCTACCTCGACCTCGAGGTCGGCGGCAGCCGCGGGAAGTACCTCCCCGGTCAGGACGAGGCGAAATACCAAGACGACCGCGGCCCGCGCTGTGCGCCGCCGCCGCCTGCCGACGTCAACGCGTCGCAGTACGCCGGCGGCGAGCACCCCGAGTACTCGACCCCCGGCGGCCCCGTCAAGGACGGGTCCAACCACCCGCTGCCCGAGCGCTACCAGAGCGAGCGGGATCCGCTGGCCAACACCCTGAGAGGCGGACGATGAGGATCGACCTGCGCGGCGTGGTGTCGCCGCTGGTCAAGATGATCGTGTTCATCGCGGTCACGGCCGTCGCAACCACCGGGCTGGCCCTGGTGATCACGAACTACAGCGGCGGCGACCGGTCGTCCTACCTCGCCCGGTTCGCCGACGCCACCGGCTTGAACGAGGGCGACGACGTGCGGATCGCCGGTGTCCGGGTGGGCACCGTCGAAAGCATCAGAGTGGTGGACCAGGACGTCGCCGAGGTCGCGTTCAGCGTCCTGACCGACCGCCGGCTGCCGGCCGACGCCACCATGGCGATCCGGTACCGCAACCTGGTTGGGCAGCGCTACGTCGCCATCTCGCCGGGGGCGCCGACCACGGCCCCGCCCCTGGAGCCCGGAGCGGTGATCCCGATGTCGCGGACCACCGGGCCGCTGAACCTCACCGCGTTGCTCAACGGGTTCCGGCCGCTGTTCCAGGCGCTGTCGCCCGACGACGTCAACCAGCTCTCCTACGAGATCATCCAGGTGCTCCAGGGGGAGGGCGGGACGATCCGCAGCCTGCTGTCGCGGGTGTCGAGCCTCACCGGGACCCTCGCCGACCGCGACAAGGTGATCGGCGAGGTGATCACGAATCTCGACCAGGTCATGAAAACGGTCGCCGACCACGACACGGAACTCGGGGACGTGCTCACCCAGCTCCAGCAGCTGGTGAGCGGCCTGGCCCAGGACCGGCAGCCGATCGGGGACGCGATCGCCGCACTGGGCGAGCTGACCGACACCACCGCGGGACTGCTCGCGGAGTCCCGGCCCGCGCTCAAGGACGACATCGGCTCGCTGGGCACGCTGTCCGCGCGACTTGCCGACCAGCAGCACCTCGTCGACTCCGCGCTGCACAACCTGCCGATCAAGGCGGACAAGATGGTGCGCGCGTTCAGCCAGGGCGGCAGCTTCTTCTCGCTGTACCTGTGCTCGGTCTCCGCCCAGGTCGGCTGGTCGGCCATGGGGGTCAAGCCGGTACAGCTCACCGACATCTACCCGAACGCCACCGTGCTGGCGCCGCAGCCGAGGTGCTCCGAACAATGAGATCCCTGACCGAGGGCAACAAGGTGCCGGCCGCGATCATCGGACTGGTCGTCATCGTGGGGCTGGCGCTGGGCTCCTTCTTCATCGACGACCTGCCGGTCGTCGGCTCCGGCCCGAGCTATCACGCCGATTTCTCCGAGGCGGCCGGGCTGCGCAGCGACGACGAGGTCCGGGTGGCCGGGGTCAAGGTCGGCCGGATCAGGTCGATCGCGCTGTCGTCCGACCGCGTGGACGTCACCTTCACCGCGGACGGGGCGTGGGTCGGCGACCGCAGCTCGGCCTCGATCGAGGTCAAGGACCTGCTGGGGCAGAAGTATCTCTCCATTCAGCCGGCCGGTCAGGCACCGCTCGTCCCGGGTGCCACCATCCCGCTGGACCGGACCAGATCCCCCTACGACGTGGTGCAGGCGCTCAGCGGCCTCCAGCAGACGGTCGGGCAGCTGAACACCGACCAGCTCGCGGCGAGCATGCGCACGATCTCCGAGACGTTCGCGGATTCGCCCTCTCAGGTGAAGGGTGCGCTGGACGGTCTCTCCCGGTTGTCCACGACCATCTCCAGCCGCGACGACCAGCTGAGCAGCCTGCTGGCCAACACACACGACGTCACCGGCGTCCTGGCTGACCGCAGCCAGACCTTCGCGAAGCTGCTCGTCGACGGCAACCTGCTGCTCGGTGAGCTCCGCAAGCGCGAGGACGCGATCGACCAGTTCCTGGACGGCGCCCGCCGGATGTCCGAACAGTTCAAGGGACTGGTCGCCGACAACCAGCAGCAGATCGGCCCGGCGCTGGCCCAGCTCGACCGGGTCACCACGATCCTGCAGAACAACCGCGACAACCTCAACCTCGGCATCCAGCGGCTGGCCCCGGTGATCCGGGTCGGCGCCAACATCGTCGGCAACGGCCGCTGGTTCGAGGCCTACTTCTGCAACATCGTGCCGCCGTCGGTCGGCCCGATCAACTCCGCGGGGTGCACGCTGTGACCACCTTCGTCTCTCTCCTCGGCAAACGGTCGAGGACCGTCGCACTGATCGCCGTCGCCGTGGTGGCGGCAGCCACCGTCGCCGTCGTGCTGGGCGGCTCGGGCGGCATGACCGTCACGGCGTACTTCACCTCCACGGTCGGCCTCTACCCGGGCTCGGACGTCCGCATGCTGGGGGTGCCCGTCGGGTCGGTCTCGACGGTGACCCCCCAGGGCGCACAGGTGCAGGTGGTGCTGCACGTCGACAAGGGCTGGGACGTACCGGCCGACGCGAAGGCCGCGGTCGTCATCCCGACCCTGGTGGCAGATCGCTACGTGCAGCTCGCCCCAGTGTACACGGGCGGCCCGAAGATGGCGGACGGCGCAGTGATCCCGATCGCCCGCACCGCCGTACCTGTCGAGCTCGACGACATCGCCGACTCGGCCGACAAGCTCGCCACCAGCCTGGGGCCCGACGGCGCCAATAAGGACGGCGCGCTCTCGGACCTGCTGAAGGTCGGCGCGCAGAACCTCGACGGCAACGGCGCCGCCCTGAACCAGACGATCACCCAGCTGGCCGGCGCCACCCGCACGCTCGACGGGTCCAAGGACGACCTGTTCGGCAGCGTGGAGAACCTCCAGAAGTTCACCAGCACGCTCAGGGGCAGTGACGGCGACGTGCGCCAGTTCACCGACCAGATCGCCGACGTGAGCCGGTTCCTCTCCGACGACCGCCCGAAGCTCGACGCGGCGCTGAAGGAGGGCGCGACGGCGTTGGGGACGCTGGCGGACTTCGTCCGCGATAACCGCGGTGCTCTCCACACCGACGTCGGGAAGCTGACATCGGTCACGCAGGTGCTCGTCCAGCAGCGCGACGCGATCGCCTCGCTGCTCGACGTCGGGCCGATGGCCTTCAACAACCTGCTCAACACCTACGACCCGTCGAGCGGCACCCTGCACGCCCGGCTCGACGTCAACGAACTGTCTTACCCGCCGCTGTTGACCGCGTGCGACGTGGCCGACCGGCTGATCCCGAACCCGTCGACCAAGGGCATGGAGCAGGTCGAGAACCTCTGCCGACCCGTGCAGAAGCTGATCGACGGCACCGTGAAGCTCCCGACCGGCAATGAGGTCCTCACGGCGGTGCACTCCGGGGACCTCTCGAAGCTCCCGCTGTCGCTGTTCCCGCAGCCGGGCGGGGACGAGTCCAGCCTCTACCAGCCGAACAAGGGGAACTGATGAACCGCCTCCGACGGATGCTGGTGGCGGTTCCCGTGGTCGCCCTCCTCGCCGGCTGCAGCGCGGGCAGCGTCTACGACCTCCCGCTGCCCGGTGGGGCCGACCTGGGCAGCGACCCCTACACGGTAACCGTCCAGTTCCAGGACGTGCTGGACCTCGTGCCCAAGTCGATGGTCAAGGTCGACGGGGTCGAGGTCGGCCAGGTCGATGCGGTGAACCTCTCCGACACCGGCTGGCTCGCCGACGTGGTGATCAAGCTGCCCAAGGACGTGACGATCGCGAAGGACGCCACGTTCACGCTGCAGCAGACCAGCCTGCTCGGCGAGAAGTACATCTCGATCAACCAGCCCACAGAAGGCAGCAAGGCGAACGCACTGGCCGCCGACTCGGTGGTGCCGGTCGCCCGCACCGACCGCGGGGTCGAGGTCGAGGAGGTGCTCGGCGCGCTCTCGGCCGTGCTGAACGGCGGCAGCCTGGAGCAGATCCGGACCATCTCCCGCGAGGTCAACGCAGCCCTGGCTGGCAACGAGACGCAGGTCCGTGGCCTGCTCGACGACGTCAACACGTTCGTCGGCGGGCTGGACGAGCAGAAGTCGGAGATCGTCCGCGCGCTGGACTCGCTCGACCGGCTCAGCGGGCAGCTGCGCGGTCGTACCGCGCAGATCTCCGACATCCTGGAGAACATCGGCCCCGGGCTGCAGGTGCTGGAGTCGCAGCGCACGGAGCTGGTCGGCATGCTGTCGTCGCTCAACCGGCTCAGCGACGTCGGCGTCAGTGTGATCAACCGGAGCCAGGCCGACCTCGTCGGCGACCTGCGGCGGCTCAGCCCGACACTCAACGAGCTCTCCGCCTCGGCCACCGACATCGCGAAGAGCCTGTCGGTCCTGCCCACCTACCCGTTCGAGGACAACTTCATCAAGGCGGAGCAGGGCAGCTATGTCGACGGCTACATCCGGGTCACCGCCGACCTCACCGACATCCTCGGCAACTTCGGGCGCAGCCAGCAGCCCGTGATCGACCCTGGGCTGCTGGGCGGTCCGCAGGCCGCGGGCGTGCCGCAGCCCGCCCCAGCCTCGCCCGGCACGATCCCTCTGTTGCCCGTGCCGGCTCTACCCGGAACCGGGGGTGCCGCTCCCGGCGGTGCGGCTGGCACCGACGGCGGTGCACGTGGGCTCGTCGGCACGCTGCTCGGGGGGAACTGATGCTGACCAGAACCGTGAAGCTGCAGGTCGCAGCGTTCATCCTGATCGCGGTGCTCGGGGTCGGCTACACCGGAATCCGCTACGCCGACCTCGGCCGCTACGTCGGCTTCGGCGGATACGAGGTGTCGGTCGACCTCGCCCAGTCCGGCGGGATCTTCGAGAACGCCGAGGTGACCTACCGCGGCACACCCGTCGGGCGCGTGGAACGGATCGAGCTGCGGCCCGGAGGGGTCCGGGCCGTGCTCTCGCTCGACCGGACCGGACCCGACATCCCTGCGCAGACCGCGGCCGCCGTCGTCAACCGGTCCGCCGTAGGCGAGCAGTACGTCGACCTGCGGCCCACCAGCGACTCCGGTCCGTACCTGCAACAGGGCTCGGTCATCCCAGCGTCGCGGACGAGTACCCCACTGCCGGTGCAGAAGCTGCTCACCGACGCCGACTCGCTGGTGCGCTCCGTCCCGCTCGACGACCTGAGCACCGTGGTCCGGGAGCTCGGCGTCGCCTTCGACGGGACCGCTCCCGCCCTGCGCACGCTCGTCACCGACGGCCAAGACCTCACCCAGGCCGCGATCGACGCGAAGGACCCCACCCTGACCCTGATCAGGGACGCGCGAACCGTGCTCCAGACGCAGAACGACAAGGCCCCGCAGATCCGGTCGTTCAGCTCGGACCTGCGGCTCGTGGCCGCGCAGCTCAAAAAGTCCGACCCGGACATCCGCGGACTCGTGCAGACGCTTCCGCAGCTGGCCGGCCAGGTCGACGGCGTGCTCACCGACACCGGCTCACAGGCCGAGAGCCTGATCGCTGACCTGCTCACCACCTCGAAGCTGGTGGAGCCCCGCCAGGACGGCATCCGCCAGCTGCTGGTCACGCTGCCGATCGTGTCGGCGGTCAGCTTCAGCGTCGTACCGCAGGACGGCATCGGCAACATTCAGCTCGACGTGAACCTGGCCGACCCGCCGATCTGCACCAAGGGATACGAGGGCACCGTGCGACAGGCAGGCTCCGATACGACCAACGACACGCCCACCAACTATGCAGCCCGCTGCACCGACAGGTCCCCCCAGTCCGTCGGTGTCCGCGGCGACGGCAACGCTCCCGACTACGGGCCGGCCCCCGAACCGTCCGTGCCCGGCGGCTTCCGGCCGTCCGGGGCGTCGCTGCCGTCCTCATCCGACCGCGGCACACCCGGTCTCGCCGGATCGCCCGGAATGCAGGGGCCGCCGATGACGGTCTCCGGACCGCTGGAGGAGTACCGATGACACTCACCGACGAAGCGCCCCCGACGGTCGCGGAGCCGACCACGGCGTCGCCGTGGCCTCGCCGGATCGCCGGTGCTGCGCTGGTGTTCGCGCTGTGCGGCATCCTGTGCGCGGCCGCGTTCGGGACAGTGCTCGCGCTCGCGGCCACCTCGGACCAGGCATCCCTGGCCCGTGCCCGTGATGCGGTGCAGCAGGCTGCGCAGGACGCCGCCGGCGTGCTCAACACGCTGTCACCCCAGGACGCCGACGCCGGCCTGGACAGGTGGGAGCAGGTCGCCACCGGCCCGCTGCTGGCCGAGCTGCAGCGCAGCCGCCCGGCGTTCGTGTCGACCATCAAACAGGCCCAGCGCAGCACGGCGGCCAAGCCCGTCTACGCGGCCGTCGAGTCGCTCGACCCCGGCGCCGGCACGGCGAGCGTCCTGGTGTCCACCGACATCACCACCACCCCCCGGACCGGCGAACCGGTGACGAACCGGCAGCGCCTGGAGATCGTCATGACCAAGACCGACCAGGGCTGGAAGGCCAGCGGTGTGCGCGTGGTCGGAGTCGGCCAGTGAACCGGCCGAGCGGCCGGACGCCTTCCGGGCAGGTCGTCGACAAGCCCGACGACGTCACCGACGACGTCACCGACGAGGAGATCGTCACGCAGGCCTGGGGCATCATCGACACCGACGAACCCGCAACCGCCACGCATGCGCTCGACGACCGTACGACGACGGCTGCCCCGTCGACGACGCCCGACACGCCGGCAGGGGTCCGGCCCGCCCGATGGACGCGGATGAGGTCATCCCTGGCCGGTCCGCTCCGCGCGTTGCTGGAGCGGCCGGTCCGGACAGCGGCCGTGGCGGTCGTCGTCGGGTTGCTCGCCGTGGCCGGCGCGGTCGGCATGCAGGTCGAGGCGGGAAGTCTGACCGGCCCGGCGTCGAACACCGCCCTGACCGACCCCCAGGCCACCGGCCAGGTGATCTCCGAGATCAACGCCGCCGTGCAGCGCACCTACGGGTACTCCTACGACGCACTCGACGCCGACGAGCGGGCCGCGCAGGACGTCGTGACCGGCACGTTCGCCGACCGCTACCGACAGGAGTTCGCCACCGTCCGGAACCTGGCGCCGCAGCAGCGGGCGGTGGTCACGGCGACGGTGCTCTCCTCCGCGGTCCGCGAACTGGACGGCGACCACGCCGAGGTGCTGGTCTTCGTCGACCAGAAGATCACCAACACACAGGTCCCGAACGGGGCCGGCAACGGCGCCCGGCTCGTCGTCACCGCCCAGAAGGTAGACGGGCACTGGCGCATCGCTGACGCGTCCAACCAGTAGAGCCGTGTCGGGCCCGGTGGCGGGAGTCTGCGTCCCTTCCGCCACCGACGTCACGGCCCGGTGAGGAACGTGGTGGTGAGGGCGTCTAACTCGGCCTGGTGTTCGAGCTGGGCCCAGTGCCCGCACCGGGGGAAGACGTGCAGGCGGGCGTCGGGCATGAAGAACGCTCCGTCGAGGGGCAGGACGCGGTCGTCGCGGCCCCAGGTCAGCAGGGTCTTGTGCGGGATCCGGTGCACGTCGCGCCAGAGTTCCTCCGGGACACCGGTGCCGGCGACGCCGAAGGTCTTGAACAGGCGGGTGACGTAGTCGACGGCGTCAGGTGCCGTGGCGGCGGCGTAGCGCTGCTCGAGCAGGCCGGGTGGAACGTCGTGGGGCGCGTAGGTCATGACCTCGATGAGGTGTTGCATCTTCTCGATGCTGGGACCCGGCGGGGCGTAGAAGCCGAAGAGGGTCTTGAGGCCCTCGGAGGGTTCGGGACAGAGCACGGGCAGGGTGCCGCCGGCGGGGCCCATGAGCACCATGCGGTCGACGCGGTTGGGGTAGTCGAGGGCGGTGCGCAGCGCAGTACCGCCGCCGAGGGAGTTGCCCAGGAGGTGGACCTGGGGTGTCTCTATGTCGTTGTCAAGCGGCGGCGGGGCTGGTGTCCCGCTCGGTGGGCATGGGCTGCTGGTAGGGCTTGCGGTCGCGGAGCATGGCGTAGATGACGTCGACGCGGCGG
>NZ_MKVV01000034.1:0-9062 GCF_001899645.1 Pseudonocardia sp. 73-21
TGATCAACTACCGGCTCCGGTCGCTACTGCACTGCGGGGCACTCGCACTCTAAATCCGGAAGAGCCCCTATAAGCTACCGAAAGACTCGGTTGCGTCTCTATCCATCGCGGGCAACCAATGGGTCATGTACCTCGATTCTGACAGCCCACCGGAATACCATATTCAGGCCCTCCTCGAAGCGTTGGATCTCGCAACCGAAGTCGTCGAGGCGGCGGACACTCCCGGGACCGGCGACTACGTCTCGCCCCAGACCCGTCCCGCACCACAGACCAATGACCGCCGCCGGTTGGGTTGTCGTCGGGCTAGCCGCCTGGATGATCGTTGCCGTCATCGTCGGCAACATTATTGGGCGGCATCTTCAACGAACCGCTTGTGAAGTGACCCCGCTCTCCGATCGAGTACGCGCGTTCTAGGAGCACAGCGGGTGTCAACGGATCCTGAAATTGACCCCTCCTGGGACGGGGTGTCGGCGGGGCCGCTGCGTGCGGTCCCGGGGGTACAGGGACACCACAGGGACACCCCTGTACCCCCGGACCGTGACCGGATGATCACATCACTTCAGGCTCGGCAAGGGTTGTTGCGGCAAAGGTCGGGCCGGTCACCGTTGCGGGTGCGCCATCACGGCGCGGGGATGCGCCCGGGCCGAGTCGGACAGGGCTGGGCTGGACGTCCGAGTGTTGGATCATCGTGGTGACGAGCGCCTGACCGTCGCGGTGGCTGAGCCTTCTCACCGGTTGATCCCTTCACCTCCTTCGTGGGGTCTGGGTCCTGGGACGTGCGGGTTCTCGGTGTGATTCGGCCTCAGGCGAGGCGGACTGCGTTCCCGGGCCGGCCGGTCCGGCCCGGGAACGGGCCGGATCCAGACCACGACACCCCCCGGTCCCACCCCCGGGGGACCGGGGGGTGGGATCAGTCGGAACCAGTCGATCCCCGGTGGCCCCGGGCGCCGGGGCGGCCGCCGGTCCCGGCGGCCCTCGGCGGGCGGGAAGTTCACGGCGATGAGGGCGTTGAACTCGACCCGCAGCAACCCGGGATCCGCGCAGACCAGCTCGGTGAAGACCCAGCGGGTGGGCGTGGGAACGGGGTGCACAGGTACTTGGGGGTCGAGGACCCGGTGGTCGGTCATATCGCTCTCCTTCCGGTCGCCGCCGCGGCCGGCACGGTCGGGGTGATCAGAGAGTTCTCAGCGGTCTCGGCTTCAGGCGTTGATCTGCTGGTGTCCGCTGTCGCTGTTGGCGATGGCGATGGCGATCTTGCCGGGCTTCGCCCGCTCCGCGATCGGCATCCGCAGCGTCAGCACCCCGGCCTCGTAGGAGGCGTCGATGTGCTCGGTGTTGAGGGTGTCGCCCAGGAACAACTGGCGGGAGAACACCCCCAGCGCTCGCTCGGCGATCTGCATCTCCACCTGGCCCCCGGGTTCGATCGGGCGCCGCTCGGCCTTCACCGTCAACACGTTGCGCTCGACGTCGAGCTCGATCGCCTCCGGGTTCACTCCGGGCAGGTCGAAGGACACCACGAACTGGTCCCCGGTGCGGTAGGCGTCCATCGGCATCGCGGTCGGCCGCGACCAGGTTCCGGCGTTCTGACCGAACACCTGCTGGGTCAACCGGTCCAGCTCCCGGAACGGGTCTGTGCACATCAGCATCGCAAGCCACTCCTTTCACTGTCGACGACAGGCGGCGATGCTCTGGAGCGGCTCCAGAGGTGACCCGATCCCACTCCAGATAACTGAGATGCTAGCTATAGATTTTATGGCACGCAAGCACTAATTTTACAGGTGTCTCGACTCTACTTATGAGGTGGGAGGTCGCAGTGAGTCTGACCAACGTATGGGTGGCGACCCAGGGAGACGGGCTGGTGCGGGCCGACCAGATCGCCGGCATCGACGCCCACCAGACCCCCGCGTTGAGCGGGAAACCCGCGCGCTGGCTGCTCGATGTCGTGCTGATGTCCTCGGTCGGCAGCGGTTCCCGGGAGGGCTGGACGGTCAGCGTGGTGCACCGCACCCTGATCCAGAGCGCCGACGATCCGCAGGACGCGCCCTCGGCGCTCGCCCGGCTGCTGGCCCAGCTCGACCGGGTCAGCGCCGCCGGAGTGATCACCGTCAGCCGGGCAGCGGCCGCCACCACCGACGGACCCGACGAGCTGACCGCCGGTTCGGCCCCCGTACGGTTCCGGTTCGTCCCCTTCACCGATCCCGCTCCCGGCCACCCCACCGACGCTGAGTACCTCTGACCCGGATCGACGACCAGTAACAGCGGCTCGGATCGGTGCGCGGCGGTCAGTGCGCCCAGGCCGGCCGAGCCGATGAATGTCACCGGGGTCAGATCCATGATCACCGGGCGTCGGATCACCGGCCGCTGGTCGCCACCATCGACCTCTGACAGTCACGCCGCCCGTGACGACGGCGGGCGATCCGTGGTCAGCGCTGCAGGACGACCCGCGCCGGCGGCGGAGCCGGGGTCTGCAGGTCGGTCACGAGCTGGCCGTCGACGGTGATCCGGTTGGCCTCGAGGTGCCGGTCGCTCGCCTCGCGCGAGAGTCCGGCGGCGGTGAGCCGGTCAGGTGGACAACGGCTCACCGTCCGGGCACCCGTGCTCGAGCCACCCGATCACGCCCCCGCGTGACCGGGCCTGGCCAGGCTGTCAGAGCCACCACTGGAACAGGTCGCGCCCCGGCTGCGTGGAGCCCGACACGATCCTGCTCTGCGTGACCCAGCCGCCCCGCTCTCCTTGGCTGATCTTGTAGTAGGCGCCGAACCGGCACTCGATCTCCGCCCGCTCCCTCGCCGCGCCGCTGAACCACACCGGCCCCGGATCGTCACGCGTGCGTTCCTCGGTGCGGCAGTCGCCGAACCAGTGACACGCCCAACCGTCCACCGGCTCGGCGTGGACCGGCACGTTCGCAGCCGTGAACACCCCCGGGTGCGAAGGCAGACCCAGGCCGGGCTCCTGCGCCCCTGCAGGACTTGCCGAGCCGACGACGAGTGCACCCGCGGCCAGCATCGCGCCCGCCGCCATCCGGCCGAGGGTCATCCCTGATACCGGCCACGACATCGCTGGCCCGTCACCCCCGACGACCCGTCGCCACCGCTGGTTGTTGCCTCGTCCGCATCATCGCTACCTCTGTGTCCGCCCGGCCCAAGGAGCCGTGTGCGGCTCCCGGGCCGGAATCGTGACATGCGAGAGGGCCTGCTGCGGGCCGCTTCGGGCAACTCGGCCTCGCCAGTAACGGGCGACGTCCGGCGTTCGAACCAGGTGTGCGTGTGGCACCCCTCCGCCACACGCCGCCCGGTGCAACGCCTGTCTGCCGGTGCTGGCAGCGCCCACCCCGTGCCCGGGACTGGGCGCTGCCGGCCGCCGACTCGACCACCGTGTACAGCCCCGGACCGGCACCCGACCGAACACCCGACAGTTGTCGCGGTGGCAGCCCGGCGGCCACGCCGATACCCGCTCGGCAGGCGTCCAGCGCGACTGGCGGGTTATGGCAGGTCGAGGACGATCTCGTCGGGGTCGCGGTCAGGGCGCAGGCCTCGCCAGGCGGCGTGCCGCAGCCGGTGGTCCGCGGTCAGGGTGCGGTAGACCACCTCGCCCACCAACCGGGGCGCCACCCACACCGCGTGCCGGGCCTGCTCCCGCGGGACCTCATCGACGAACGGGCTCCCGTCCTGGTGCAGCGGGAGCATCCGGGTGTGCAGGTCGCGCAGCGCAGCGTCGGTGAACCCGGTCCCGACGTTGCCCAGGTACTGCAGCCCGCCGGCCCGGTCGTGGACACCGAGCAGCAGCGCGCCGACGGTGCCGGCGCGGCGACCGGCGCCGGGTGTCCAGCCGCCGATCACGACCTCCTGTGTCGAGAGCAGGGCGGTCTTGATCCAGGCCGTGGAGCGGCGGCCCGGGGTGTAGCGGGAGCGGCGCTGCTTGGCCACCACCCCCTCCAACCCGTGCTCCCGCGCCACCTCCAGCACCTGCGCGGCGGGCAGGTCGGTGGACGACGGCGGGACCGCCACCCCGGGCAGCTCGTCGAGGCCGAGGCCGAGCAGCTGTTCGCGGCGCACGTCGTAGGGCTCGTCGAGCAGGGGCTGGTCGTCGAGGGCCAGGACGTCGAACACGTACAACGACACCGCCACCCGCTCCCGCACCTCCAGCCCCGGCGTTCGCAGGTGCATGCGGTGCTGCAACAACCCGAAGTCCGGGCGACCCGCCGGGTCGAGAGCGACCAGCTCACCGTCCAGCACCACCGACCGCCCCACTCCCAGGCCGGCGGTCGTGATCTCGGGGTAGCCGGCGGTGACGTCGTTGCCGTTACGGGAGGAGATCCGCACCCGCTCCCCCGCCGCGGCCACGATCGCCCGCACGCCATCCCACTTGAACTCCACCGCCCACCCCTCCCCCACCGGCGGCGACCCGGCGGTGGCCAGCATCGGACGCACCGACACCGGCAAGGACAGCTCCACCTCAGTCACCCTCCCCGCCTGACGCAGGGAACGCGAGGAGCGTCACCCACTCAGGTTGTCGAACACATGTTCGTTCTCGGTTAGGGTCGTCGGGCGGCCGTCGGGGCGGGGAAGGTCCCGACGGCCCGCAGCCCCCCGCCCAGTGTGTTTCTGAGGGAGTCGCGATGACCACGGCCCACACGTCAGCGACGTCGACTACCCCGGCGCAGCTCGAGGATCGTCCCCAGGTGGAGGCGACGGCGATCGCGGACACTGCGGGCATCCTGCAGCAGCTCGCGGCCGCCGATCACGGGCTCGACGCCCGCCGCGGTGAGGTCTCCGCCGCCCTGGCCGCACTCGTCGCCTCCGTCGGACAGCGCTACCACCTGGTTCCCGTCGATGTGGCCGAGCGCCTCGCGCACGTCGTGCGCGCCGTCGACGCCGCCACCGGCTACCGCCGCTGACCCAACCCCAGATGCGCACGTACCGGGGCGAACAGATCCGGCATCCGCGGCTCCACCTCGGCCGGGGACAGCCAGAGCACCTCGACCAGCTCGTCGGGCGCGGCCACGACCGGCTCACTGTGGCCGGCGTCGGCGTCCGCCGGGCCGCACACCACGTAGACCACGGTCCTTCCGGTCACGGGGTGCACACGGCGGCCGATCTCCCTGCCCGCGACCACCACGACACCGGTCTCCTCGACACACTCCCGCACCGCCGCCTGCACAGCGGTCTTCCCGGGCTCCACGCAGCCGCCGGGGAACACCCACCGCGGGATCCCGTCCCGACGTCGACCCACCAGCCCCCCGCGGCCGGCTCACCACCGCCACGGCCACCACGTCCTCGCCACCGGCCTCGCTCGGCCCTCCCGCTATCGCGGGCTCGGCACCCCCCGGCCCGGTGCCGACGTCGTCGAGAGCGGCGGCGTTGACAGAGTGGACGAGTGCGGCCAGCGCAGCGGCGAGCCAGCGCCGGTCCTGCACCTTCGGCAGCCGCGCCGCGATCCGGTCCACAGCCCGCTGCAACTCCGGCAGGGCGTCGACGAGCTCGGGTGGGAGTGGCTCGAAGTCGATGCCCCCTCGCGTGCCACCCGCGCCCACAACACCTCCAGCGGCTCCGCCACACCAGCCGTCCGCGCGGGCGAATCCTCGAGCCGGCCGGCGACGTCGCGGCGGGGGTCGTCAGGCATCTTTCCCATCGCGCCATCCTCTCCGCTGCGGTGACACGACGCCGGTGCTCATCCACAAGCTCCCTGCGCTGTGGACAACCCCAGGACCACCCTGCCGGTAGCCGCGCCGGCGGCGCGATCACAGGATGCGGAACGCGGTGCAGCGCCAGCCGCCGACCTCGGACTCCACGAGCGGCGACCGCGCGGACCCGCCCGGCCAACAGCACCACCATGGCGACCTCGATGACGTCCTCCCGCGGGCGGCACAGCCGCGAGCCAGCCGCTGCACGCGCAGGTGGCGGCACACCCGCGGCGACGCGTTCTGCGACGCCTCAACCCCTTGCGACTGGGTCCGCGCTGCGCTCGATCTTGGCCCAGCTGTTGCGCCCCGCGACGTGGCGGCCCAGGGCGCGCCAGCTGGCCAGTATCCCGAGCAGCAGGAAGACCGGGTAGAGCAGGCAACGGCACAACGGCTCGTCGCGGTAGCGCACGGGCCGGGGAGACCAGCAGGCCGGCCCACAGCCCTACCGTCGAACGACGTCGGAACGCCCGGCGGCGAGTACCGGGATCGTCACGCCGGTGGCGAGCGTCACCCGGCACCTCGTCCGACGCCGAACTGGGCCCGGCCGATATCGATGCCTCGTTCGAGGTCGACGGGGGGATGGCCCGGTCAGCGGTCGAGATGGCGGAGCACGGCCAGGACGCGGCGGTGGTCGTCGGAGCTGGGGGGCAGGCCGAGCTCGCTGTAGATGTTGGAGGCGTGTTGGACGACCGACTTCTCCGAGATCGACAGCTGGCGGGCGATGGAGGCGTTGCTGCGGCCCTGGGCCATGAGGGCGAGGACTGCGCGTTGGCGGTCGGTGAGCCGGTCGAGGGCGTCGTCGGTGCGGCGGGCACGGGTGAGCATGATCGCGACGATCTCGGGGTCGAGCACGGTGCCGCCGGTGGCGACGCGGTGCAGGTCGGAGCAGAAGGTGGCGACGTCGGAGATGCGTTGTTTGAGCAGGTAGCCCACGCCGCTGGGGCGTTCGGTGAGCAGCTCGACGGCGTACTGGCGCTGCACGTACTGGGAGAGCACGACGATCGCCGTCTGCGGGTGTTCGCGGTGGATGTGCAGGGCGGCGAGTAGGCCCTCGTCGGTGTGGGTGGGGGGCATCCGGATGTCGGTGACGACCAGGTCGGGTCGGCGCTCGTCGGCGTGGCGGAGCAGTTCGGTGGCGTCGGCGGCGGTGGCGACGACGTCGAAGCCGGCGTTCTCGAGCACGTGGGTCAGTCCCTGGCGCAGCAGCGCCTCGTCCTCGCCGATCACGACGCGCATGGCGATCCCGTTCCGTGCGGGGGCTGCGCCCGGGGCAGCGGGGGCGCGGGGGGTGGGTCGGTGCCGGGCAGGTGCGCGAGCAGCCTGGTGCCGGCGCCGGTCGGGCTGTGCAGCACCAGCCGGCCGCCGAGGACGTCGAGGCGGTCGGCCAGCCCGCGCAGTCCGGTTCCGGCTTCGAGGCTCGCGCCGCCGATGCCGTCGTCGCCGACCTCGATCTCGAGGCCTCGGTCGTGGTGGGTCACGCGCACGGCCAGCCGCCGGGCGCGGGAGTGTTTGAACGCGTTGGCCAGTCCCTCGGCGACGACGAAGTAGGCGGTGGCCTCCACCGCGGCGGGCAGGGTCCGGTCGGCGACGCTCAGCTGCAGGTCGGTGGGCAGGGGAAGGCGGTCGACGAGGTCCTCGACGGCGGTGGCGAGCCCGCGTTCGATCAACGTGGCGGGCAGGACATCGTGGACGGTGCGGCGCAGCGCGGCGGCGGCGTCGTCGATGCCGATGCGCAGCGCGGTGGCGGCGTCGCGGGTGGTGGGATCGGCGGCGTCGTCGGCGGACTTGGCGACCTGCGCGGCGTCCAGCGCGAGCAGCACCAGCTGCACCTGCAGCCCGTCGTGCAGGTTCTGGGCGATCCGGCGCCGTTCCTGATCGGCGGCCTCGACCAGGCGCAGCCGGGATCGGCGCAACGCGTCGCGGGAGGCGCGCAGCTCGGCGGTCAACCGCTGCGCCTCCACGGCGATGCCGACCACCCGGCCGGCGGCCCGGACCGGTTCCGGGTCGGCGATCAAGCTGGCGTCGTAGACGATCGCGCCCACCGCGGCGCCGGCCTGGTCGATCTCGACCACCGCGCGACCCGACCCCGGCCGCGGCAGCGCGGCGGGGGCGCCCTCGGCGTCGACGTAGCCCTCACCGACCCGGAACACCAGCCGCAGCGACGGGTCGCCCAGCGTGTCGGCCAGGGCCTGCTCCAGCGTCGGTCGGGCCGCCTCGACGCTACCCAGCCACGCCCCGAGCTCCTCGATCTGCCCGGTGCGGGCGAACCCGCCGCGCAGCAGGACCAGCGCGAACGCCACCGGCACGCCGGCCAGGACCACCAGCTGCAGCACGAACCGCAGCTCCGGGCCCAACCCGAGCAGGTCCCGGGCCCACGCGGTGGCCGGGACGAACACCGCGGCGAGGACCCCGTAGGCATACAGCGGCGCCAGCACCCGGCGGCCGGCCCGGGGCGCGTGGCGCAGCCGCGCCCCCAGGATGACCGCGGCGGCGAGCATCGCGACCCCGCCGACCGGACTCAACCAGCCGCTCAGCGCCGCCAGATCGGGGCGGTCGGCGACGAACAGCAGCCCGTCCGGCGCCACGGCGGGGGTGAACAGGTACTGCGGGGCCGGCCCGACCAATGCGATGGCGTAGGCGGCGGCCACCACGATCCGTGAGGCCCGGGACCGCAGCCGCCCGGACGGGAACGCCAGCAGCAGGTGCACCACCACCGCCAGCGGCACCGTGGCCAGCACCTGCCCGGCGGCGATCAGCACCGCGACGGTGGTGTTGACCAGCCCGGCCCCGATCCAGCTCAACCCGCCGACCAGCAGGATCGCGCCGAGCCGGTTGCTGGGCCGGCGCCACCACGCCACCAGGCCCGCGGCGGCGTAGGTCCAGCCCAACTCGGTGAACCCGGTCAGCAACCACAGCGGCGGCCCCGCATTCCCGAAGGCGAGCAGCGCGATCTCGACGCCGCCCAGCACCGCCACCGCGGCGCCCAGCAGCACCAACCCGAGCCGCAACGACCCCACCACCGATGATCGACCACGCCACGGCTGTGCCACGATGCGGCAGCTTGCCAGTTCCGGCGCAGCCCGGGAACCGAGCTGCGTCGGGCGCGTCACCCGTCCCAGGTCGGTGCATCCGACCCGACCTAGGTCGGTTGTGCGCACCCGGCCGAACGGGTGAGGTTGGCGTGCCGCCCGGACGAACAGGGCTGCGGGCCGCCCCCGGCCACCGACGCCGGACCCGCTCCGGCACACCCACCCTCGGAGCTCGACATGTCCGCTGCCCCCCGTCCCGCAGCCGATCACGGTTACCCCCCCTTCGGGGCCACCGGCGCCCGTCGCACCGACCGCCCCGCACCGGCATCGCGGCGGTGGGCGGCGACCGG
>NZ_MKVV01000034.1:9071-22677 GCF_001899645.1 Pseudonocardia sp. 73-21
GCCCTGGCCGTCCCCACCCCCGCCGGCGCCGCCCCCGCCGCGCTGCCGGCCGGGTGCACCCAGACCGACCAGACCGTCACCTGCACCTACGGCTACACCGGCGCCGAGCAGAGCTTCACCGTGCCCGCCGGGGTCACCACCGTGACGGTGTCGGCCACCGGCGCGGCCGGCGGTGCTGACAGCAACAACGACCACCCGGGCGGGCGGGGCGCGCGGGTCACCGGCGCCCTGACCGGGCTGAGCAGCGCCGACACCCTCTACGTGGAGGTCGGGCAGCACCCCGACACCGCCGGCACCCCCTTCGGCTACACGCCGCCGTCCGCGTTCAACGGCGGCGGCGCCCCGGGCTACGGAAACGTGGCGGGCGGCGGGGGTGGGGCCTCGGACGTGCGCACGGTCTCCGACGCCGCGGCCGGGTCGCTGGCCTCGCGGCTGATCGTCGCCGGCGGCGGCGGGGGCCACTCCGAGACCTACGCCGGATCATCCGTTCCGCCGGCCGACGCCGATGCCGACGCCGCGCCGGCGACCGCGAACGGGCCCAGCGGGCAGGGCGGCTTCGCCGGGACCCAGACCAGCGGCGGCGCCGGCGGTCAGGGCGGAACCGGCGAGTACGTGCCGGCCGGGTCGGGGACGGCCGGGTCGCTCGGGCAGGGCGGCGCCGGCGCCGCAGGCCACCCGTCGGCCGGCGGTGGCGGCGGCGGTCTCTACGGCGGCGGCGGGGGCGGCGGCGGGGGCGGCGGCGTGGCCGGCGGTGGCGGGGGCGGGTCGTCGCTGGTCCCCAGCGGCGGCGCCATGACCCTGACCAGCGACCCGGCCGCGGTGACGATCACCTACTCCGCGGCGCCCCCCGACACCACCGCGCCGACCTCGACCGCGACGCTCGCCCCGGGCACGGCCCCGAACGGGCTGCCGCCGGTGACGATCACCGGCACCGCGGCGTTCGCGACCACCAGCGGCGCCCCGGTCGGCACCGTGACCGCCACCTGCTTCCTCAGCCGCGGTCTCGTCGTGTCGCTCAACGCCCAGGACAGCGGGTCCGGGGTCGCGTCACTGACCTACGCCGCCACCGGCGCCCAGCCCATCCCCTCGACCACGGCAACCGATCTGCCGGTGCGGGTCCCGATCACCGCCGCCGGGACGACGAAGCTGACCTACGCCGCGACCGACCACGCCGCCAACACCGAGACCACCCATAGCCAGACCGTGTGGGTCGCCCCCAACCGCGCACCGCTGACCTGCAGCAACCCCACACCCGGGTTCACCCCACCCGTTCACGGTTCGGTGACCGTCACCGGCACCGCCAGCATCAGCGGCTACAGCCGCCCCTTCACCCAGAAGATCAAGTACTGACCCACCCCCGTCCGGCCCCAGCGACCGGACGCACGCCCCGTGGCCCTGCGCCGGCAACCTCGGCGCAGGGTCACGGGGCGTGCACAGGGAATCGAGGCCTCTGTACACGGACCCGCTGGGCAGCTCCTCGACGGGCGCCGAGCGGACGGCGTGATGCAGCAGGCGTCGGGTGTCCTGCAGCGCGTTTCACGTCGGCGTCGCCGTGTCGGTCAGGCCCGGAAATATGATCATCTGGTGTCGGCGACGGTCATGCGATTACTCCTGCCGGCCGCGATCGCCGACAATCACGACGGGAGGACCATGGTGGCCTCGGAGGGGTAGCGGCGGGCCAGATCTTCTTCCAGTGCGCCGGCGGGAACCCGGTGAACGCCAACAGGTCCTCGGTGGCGTCACGCAGCATCGCCTCCACCGATTGCCGCCCGAGCATCCCGGGCGATCACCCCGAGCTGTTCACGGACGTGAGTGGCATCGGGTTGGGCGAAGATCGTGCGGGTCGCCGCGGCCACCATCTCGGCGTTGCCCTTCGGGACCTGCGCGAGGATGTTGCGCAGGAAGTGCACCCGGCACCGTTGCCAGGCCGAGCCGAGCAGGACTGCGGAGATGGCCTGTTTGAGCCCGGTGTGGGCATCGGAGATGACCAGCTGTACCCCGCCGAGCCCACGCGCCTTCAGCGAGCGCAGGAACGCGGTCCAGAACGCGCCGTCCTCGCTGTCGCCGACGGCGAACCCGAGGACCTCGCGCCAGCCGTCGGCCCGGACACCGGTGGCGATCACGACCGCCTGGGACACCACGCGGTGGTTCACCCGCGCCTTGCAATAGGTCGCGTCCAAGAAGACGTAGGAGACTGCTGCTCGGCCAGCGAGCGGCCTCGGAACGCGCCGACCTCGACGTCGAGATCCGCGCAGATCCTGCTCACCTCACTCTTGGAGATCCCGGTGTCGGCGCCGAGTGCCTTAACCAGGTCGTCGACCTTCCGCGTGGACACGCCGTGCAGATAGGCCTCCATCACCACCGCGAACAACGCCTGATCCACCCGGCGGCGCCGCTCGAGCAGCGACGGGAAGAACGATCCGGTGCGCAGCTTCTCCGATCTTCAGCTCCAGGTCCCCGGCCGTGGTGGACAGGATGCGGGTGCGGTGGCCGTTGCGCTGGGCCGTGCGGGCGTCGCTGCGCTCATGCAGGGCGGCGCCGATCGAATCGGTCAGCTCGGCCTCGATCAACGCCTGATAGACCGTTTCCGCGGCCTGGCGGACACGACCAGCGACATCAGCGGCCTTGAGTGCATCCAAGACTTCGAGCAGGGCAGACTGGTCCAAGGCCATCGCGTGGCACCTCTCTACGAGGTCCTTTGGCGGGATCACGCAGAGCGTCACGCGGTGGCCCATCCTGCGCGCACAGGCACGCCGGACAGGCCGCGAGTTACACCACCAGCGGGGACGTGACCAGTTGCGTTGCTGCGCTGACCACACTCTCTTGCCATCGTCCTCATCGTGGCTCGCTCACGACTGCGAATTACCCGGCCAACCACGACTTATCACGCAAACACCGGACGCGGCAGCCAGCGATGCCAGCCTGAACCGGAGAAGTAAAGCCAATGTTCATCAGTCCAATGAACGGCAATAGCGAGAAGCGCGAGACCATATGTGACGCCATGCACTCGTCACTAGCGTTTGCCGTGCTACCGGGACAACTTTGCCCAACTGAGAGCAGACACCTGGAGCTGCAATGAAGACCCAAGCGTCGCTCGTCGCCGGATCCCTTTTCCGGACGTGAACATATACAGTCGAAACTCTGCGCCAACTAGAGACAACCAGCTAGAACCACAGATCTGCCCCTCAAGAGCGAGACGATTCACTCTTCACTCCCATCCGTCTCGACGACTCCTTCTCCACATAATTCATGCATACATGCAATTCGCCACGCGAACGACTCGACTCCTTACGCAAATCATTCAACGCGATTCCCCTCCTGTCGAAATGTTAATCTATTGCAACCAACGGCCACACACGCGCGACTTCCCACGACTCTCAATCGCAGCTCAATACCTGAAGTAGTCAACCACATGTAACGAAACACGCCGCAGCAGCGACTATAGAGGGAACCACGCCATGAGCGGAGCAACTTTGGGGGTGGCAGCGCGTTTGAAGACACAGCCATATCCGTCAGCCGCGATTGGCGTCGACATAGGCGGGACTAAGACACTGGCCGTTACATATCTGCCAGACCAAATCTTAGCTCATGCACGGATCGCAACAAACACAGCCGGATCGCCAGAGGAGATACTTAGGAGCACTGCAAAGCTTATTGCGACGCTCAGAACTCAGGCTCACGACTCTGGCATTGAAGTTCCATGTGTAGGTTTAGGACTACCCGGCATCCTCTCGACAGATCGAATGTTCGTCGACTCAATCATATTGCCACGTTGGAAGAACGTTAATGTCGAGCGAATCCTGTTGCAAATGCTCGACGACGACATCGAACTCACCATCGATAACGATGCCGTGATGATGGCTCGAGGTCAATGGACATTGAAAGCAGGTAACGGGCATGGAATTCTCGTATGCCTGACCCTCGGAACAGGAGTCGGCGCCTCTGTGATTCTCAACGGAACACCACTGCGTGGTCCGGATGGAATAGCCGGGCAACTCGGCCACATGAGCGTCAACGCATCTGGACGCCAATGCGTTTGCGGCGGCATCGGATGCCTGAATGCTTATGCATCAGGCACAGCGATCACTGAAAGGTATCTTCAGCGTGATGATGCGACAACACAGCACATCAGTCCTATCGACGGACGATGGGTCGGCGACCAGGCTGCGAAGGGAAACAGAATAGCTCAAGCGATAATCGACGAGACCGCCGTGTATTTGGGCGTCGGAATAGCGAGCCTGATCAATATATTCAACCCGTCGCATGTCATCATTGGCGGAGGAGTTTCTGACCTCGGCGAAGCGCTCCTGGCACCGGCTCGACGCGTCGCACATAAACGGTCCTTCCCAAGCGCCGCCGCTCGTGCCAGAATCACAACGCCACACTACCGATCTTCAGCCGGAGCGGTCGGCGCAGCAATCGCGGCACTGCACGCGCATGAAGCCGACAGCCCGTAACCCACCGAGAACAGAGGGCATCGTGGACCTAAAGTCCGACGTCGAGTCCCGATTGCAACTTGTCACGAGCACATATCCAAGCACCATATGGCTGTTCGACGTCGATGACACCCTTACCGACACAGCTGCGATGCACCGGTCCGCGGAACCAACAGTTGCGGCCTCCCTTTCAAAATCAATAGATCCAGAGGTCGCAAGAAACATCGCTTCAAGATTTATTAGCATCTTCGACGACCTCTTGGCGGTGCATCAAGCGACTACATCAACTGCACTCAATGCGGCGTCAGAACCGCTGCGCAAATTACAAGGAAGAGTTCAGTCTTGCCAAAAAGACATTCAGCAACGTTGGCGAATCACCAAGCCCTTCAGCCGTGAGATTCTACTGAAAATAGCTTGCGAAGATTTCGGAATTCTGATCGAGCCATTTAGGCTCGCCAAGATAGCCGACGACTACTGGCAATACGTCAGCGACAACATACAATTTATTGAGGATGCCCTCGAACTCGCCAAGGCGCTCGCCATAAACCAGACCCCACTCTACTTGATTACGTCGAGCGACGCTCGGTTTCAGCTTAAAGGTAACGGTCAGTTCGACTACGATCCCGAGTATTCCCGTCGTTTCAAACACAATCGCCTGAGTAAGCTTCGGAAACACGGCGTGATGTTCAGGGATGCCATTATTGGAGACCCCATCGATAAGCCTGATACGCGTTACTACGACTCTGTGTTCTCGGCGATTGAGAAAGATCTGGGCCGCACGGTAAGCCCGCAAAACGTTGTCGTGGTTGGCGATTCATACAGGTCGGATATCGAAACACTTGAAACTGAGAAACGACTCGGGCTTGGACTGTACTTCCGACGTGGGAAGAAAGCGTACGTGAAGTCGGATACCGTCGTGGCAATCGGAAACCTTGGACCTGTCACTGAACTCGTGAATGACCTTCCTCTGACCCCAAACGTCCACCACTGAGAAGAACCACCCAATAACACCTGCACTGCCGAGAGAGGCACGCTGTGAGAGTCGCTGTGATCGTCGATGACCTGCGCCCCGATCGTCGGCGACGCTGCTTCTGGGAGGAGCAACTTCAGCAAGGTCGACTCCGAGTACGTCCGCTGCGGGACCTGCTCGATCTTCGTCCGCGGCGCAGCATGCGGGTGGTGAGTTCGGCGAAGAAGCGTTCGACCATGTTGAGCCAGGAGCTGCTGGTCGGGGTGAAGTGCAGGTGGAACCTGGGGTGGCGCATCAGCCAGCGTTTGATCTCCGGGGTTTTGTGGGTGGCGTAGTTGTCCAGGATCAGATGGACCTCGTGGTCGGCGGGGACCTCGCGGTGGAGCTGGTTGAGGAACTTGCGGAACTCGATCGCGCGGTGCTGGCGCTGCAGGCAGCTATAGACCTGGCCGGTGGCCATGTCGAGTGCGGCGAACAGGCTGGTGGTGCCGTGACGGATGTAGGTGTGGGTCTGGCGCTCGGGATCAGCGGGCATCATCGGCAGTACCGGCGCGGACCGGTCGAGGGCCTGGACCTGGGATTTCTCGTCCACACACAAGACCAGGGCCCGCTCGGGCGGGTCGAGGTAGAGACCGACGACGTCGTAGAGCTTGTCCACGAAGTGCGGGTCGGTCGACAGCTTCCAGTAGTTGACCTTGTGCGGCTTGAGTTCGAACGCCCGCCAGATCCGTGACACCGCGGTCTGGGTCAGTCCGGACCGGGCGGCCATCATCCGGGTCGACCAGTGCGTGCCGCCGTCAGGTGGGGCCTGCTCCAGGGTGGCGGTCAGTACCTGCTCGACGTCGGTGTCGCTGACAGTGCGGGGCCGGCCGGGCCGGGCCTCGTCCGAGAGCCCGGCCAGTCGGTCGGTGACGAACCGGGCCGGCCACTTACCCACCGTCTGCGGCCGGATCCGCAGTTGCTGCGCCACAGCAGTGTTGGTTGCGCCTTCGGCGAGCACGATGCTGGCCCGTAGGGCGAGGGCCTGGGCACTGTTCGGGCGTCGAACCCAGCGCACCAGCGTCTCCCGCTCGTCCTGAGCAAGCACCAGTTCCGCGGTCGGTCGACCCCTTCTCGGCATCGTCGAAGGCTACCAAGAGTTATATTGCGAATTAACGACTCAGGACACTAGACGGGTGCGACCGATTTTCGTGAGGATTGCGCATCCTTTTCCGAAGCTTAGCCTGGGCTCTTCATGAGAGGTTCGGCGTGTCTGTTTGCGGACGGACGAAAGTGGCCCGCTACCAGGTGAGACTGTGCTTGCTGAGGGCTCAGATCGTCCATGTAGAGGAGCACTATCGAGGTGCAGGCTACAAGGACCAGACCTAAGATCATGGCAACCGCGGACGGCGAGGGCGTGGTGTCGCACTCCGGGTCGCGGTTGCTCGCTGATGTTGCCGATCGGACCACGCTGACCGGGCAGCTGTCGGAGTTGCTGGCCGGGTTGCGGAAGCCGCGGGCGCGGCACGATCCGGGGCGGGTATGGGTGGACATGGCGGTCGCGCTCGCCGACGGCGCGACGACGATCTCCGAAGTCGCGGTGCTGGCGGACCAGGCTTCGCTGTTCGGGTCCGTGGCGCGGACTCGACCTACTGGCGGTTGCTCGATCAGCTCGACACCGCACGGCTGGGCTCGGTGGCGCAGGCTCGGGCCGGGGCGCGGGAGGTCGTCTGGGCGCAGCGCGCGGAGCTGACCGGTGAGTCGTTCCCGCCGGCTCCGGCCGGCGGCCGTGACCTGCCTGGGCTGGTAATCGACCTGGACGCGTCGGTCGTGGTCTGTCACGGCGAGAAGGAGTGCGCGGCGCCGACGTTCAAAAGTCGTTCGGGTTCCATCCGATGCTGGCGTTCTGCGGCAACACCGGCGAGTTCCTCGCCTCCACGCTGCGCCGCGGGAACGCGGGCAGCAACACCGCCGCCGACCACGTCACCGTCCTGGCAGCAGCGCGCGCTGCTGCCCGACCATCACCGGCACGGCACCCCGATCCTGGTCCGGGCCGATCCCCCCGGCTGCACGCGAGAGTTCTTCGCCCACATCCGCATCCGCCGCGACGAATCGGTGAGCTGCGAGTTCTCGGTCGGCTGGCAATCCGAGGCGGACCGCGATCGCCACGGTTGCGAAGACGGTGTGGACCGACGCGATCGACGCCGACGGCGGGCACCGCGACGGCGGCGCCCTGGCCGAGATCACCCGTGTGCGTCCCGCCCGATCGCTGACCGGCTACCCCCATCGGGAACTCGGTTGATCGTGCGTCGGGAACGTCCGCATCCCGCGGCTCAGCTCGACGCCTTCGAAGAGCGAGATGGCTGGCGCTACACCGCCTTCGCCACCGACACGAGGTACGGGCAACTCGCCAACCTCGACGCCCGGCACCGCGCCCACGCCGGGGTCGAGGGCCGGATCCGCACGGCGAAGTACACCGGCCTTGACCACGTCCCGTCCTGCAGCTTCGCGATCAACGCCACCTGGTTGAGTGTTGTCATGTTGGCGCTTCAATCTGATCGCCTGGACCCAGCACCTGCTCCTGCACGACGATCTCGCGAAGGCCGAGCCGAATACGCTGCTTGCCCGCTGCTGCACGTCGGCGACCGGCTCACCCGCGGACAGAGACGGCTCTGGCTACGGATCCAGCGCACCTGGCCGTGGGCGCAGGATCTCGCTGCGGCGTTCACCCGGCTCGCGGCGCTGCCTGTCCCGGCTGGTTGATCTTCGATCCTGACACGATGAGCGGCGTGAGCTACCGGCAGAACCAGCATGCCGGCGGCCCGCCATGCCCACCTTCCAGAACAACATCAGCCAGGCCAGCCGCCCCGATCACAAGATCGATCCGCAGGCCTCATGAATGACCGGGGTTAGGATGTCCAATGCTAATCCGGCTGGCCAGTTTCCGTAGATACGACGTCCTGCTATTGACTGACGACCTGACCGTCTGCCACGATGACCAGTCACTTTATGACGACGTTGCCCTACTTGTGCCGCTATGACGTAAGGGTTTCCGTCTGAGGGAGGAACTCCGGTTGGGGCGCGACTCGATCATGTTCTTTCACCACGCTCAGAGGGCTTAGGTTAGCTGATCAGCGTAGATGGGGATGGCATGAGCAGCTTCCGCCTCGACTGCACGTCGTGCTCGTCCTCAGAGCAAGGTCCGGAAGCGATTGCTGCTTACAAATGCACTCATTGCGGAACGGACTTATCTTTTTCGCCCTCGGGGACACGGCCACTACAGGACCTCTCAGGCCGTCGCCTCCGTGCACCGTGGCGTTACGCCGACATGTTGCCAGTCAAAATCCTGGGTGGACAGCCTGCAGCGACTGACGAGGTGCGGCGTTCGGCGTTACTGGAGAAGATGCTTGGCGTCCAATCCGTCTGGCTTGTTGACGCGACAGGACTCGCGACTGGAACTTTCAAGGACTACGAAGCAATCGTGATTATGGCAATGGCCGCAGAACTAAATCTCGATTTTGTTTCTGTGCATTCAACTGGCAATACTGTTCTAGCCTACCGTCACTATGCCGAGGAGTTGGGTGTGCGTTGCGCCATTATTGTCCCTGCGGCAAACATGTCCAAATTGGATGGACTGCCGGACCTAACCGACTGGCCTGTCGTCGCCGTGGACGGTCCGTATAAACAGTTCTCCGCAATAGCCAGATCGGTAGCCGCTGAGCGCGGTTGGCACCATTTGGCACCCCTACCCTGGAAGCTTGAGGGTAAGGCCGCGCTCGCTTGGATGATTTACGAGAATTGTCCTCAAGTCGATCTAATTGTGCAGACTATCGCCGGCGGCTTCGGCCCGCTCGGCATGGAGCTTGGTTTTCGCAGGCTTGCCGCTGTGGGAGAATTCTATGGGGTCGCAAGCCGGCGCAGGTACCTGTTGCTACAGCCCAGCGATGCAGATGGAATAGCACGCGCCTGGCGAAAAGGTAGCTCGCGAATTGAGCCGTGCGATATTCCTCTGCCCGAATTGCCGTTCGAGCCCACATTGCAGTCGGCGAATCCCAACACGACACTGCCACACCTCCGCCGGAACCTTCCCCGCGGGACACGCATCGGCAGCGTGTCCGAATCCTTGGTAGCCAAGCATTATCCCACTGCGCATAGAGCATTTCTCGAAGCAGATATTCCAGTTAGCTACGAGCGAGAGAAGTCAGCGTATATTGCTTTGGCGGGGCTTCTCGAAGCGCGACTTGAGCCGACCAGCAACGTTGCAGTCATCGTGACTGGATCGCGACCATTTCGCGCTCCCCGATAGCGACCGCTGGATGCCACTCCGCTCACGACGGTCGGTGGTCACGGGCCGCGGAGGCAGGCCGCGGCGTGGCAGGCCGTCCGGCGAATGTCTTGGCGGGGTCGTCTGGTCCGGCCGCGCTGCCCCGAACCTTTGCTCCGCTGATCATTCTTCGGGCGGCCCCGGTAAGCATTGGTCTAGCCACGCTTGAAGCGATCGGGGAACGCCGAAGGTGCCACTGAATGCTATGCCCGTTTGATCTCTCAAGGCATGGTATCGGGGACCGCAGGGTGCGCATGTCCGCATTGCACCGCACCGTCGGTGTGACATCTCTCCGGGCGACCGATCGACGGCGGAGCCTCCCGCTGTCAACTCCGGTTGAACCGTGACCCGGCTGGTCCGCGTGGGTTCGAGGGTTTGTCGCAACATTCCTGATCATGAGGGGTGTGCAGATGGCTCGACGTGGACGCAAGCGGCAGTTGGATGTGGAGGCCCAGTACTGGGCGCTGTTGGCGAACGGGATCGGCACCGTGGAGGCGTGCCGGACTCTCGGGATCGGACGCAAGACCGGCTACCGATGGCGGGCGGAGACCGGAGGGCTCGCTCCCGAGCTTCGTTCACGGGCCGACCGGAAGAGTGGTCTCTATTTGTGTCAAACGACACTGAGCCCTTTCCAACCTGGTTGGCGAGTGGCGAAGAAGCCCTCGGCCATGGCGTTGTTGAACGCGTCGCCGTGCTGCCCATCGAGGCGACCAAACCGGAGGTGCGCAGGATGCAGTGTCAATGGCCAGCTTGATCTCCCCACCGGCGGCCAGGAGTTCTCCCCACTGGTGGCCAGATAGTTCTCCCCGACGGCGGCCAGATATCTCCCCGCCTCGAGTCGTGCGTGCTCAGCTCAACGGGCTCACCCCCTTGCCGGAGGTGGCCTGGGCGAGCCGGTAGCTGTCACCGTCGGTGACGACGATGTGGGCGTGGTGCAGGAGCCGGTCGACCGTGGCGGTGGCCAGGGTCTTGGGCATGATCTCGTCGAACCCCGACGGGTGCAGGTTGCTCGAGACGGCGAGGGAGCGGCGTTCGTAGGCGGCGTCGACGAGCCGATAGAACCCCTCCGCGGCGTCTGGGGAGACCGGCAGGAGCCCGATGTCGTCGACGATGATCAGGTCGGTGCGGATCAGCCGCGCGAGCGCCCGGATGATCGAGTCATCGGCTCGGTGGCGGCGGACCAGGGCGCCGAGGTCTTCGATGGTGAACCAGGCGACGGTCATCCCGGCCTCGACCGCGGCCTGGCCGAGGGCCTCGCAGAAGTGCGACTTGCCGGTGCCTGAGGGCCCGCAGATGCACACGTTCTCCCGGCGTCCCACCCACTCCAGGCTGGTGAGCGCGTCCTGGGTGGGGGCGCGGGATGCAGGACGCGCCGGCGTCCCAGTCGTGCAGGGTCTTCCCGGCGGGGAACCCGGCCCGCTGACGGCGGGTGCGCAGGTTCGTGGCGTCGCGGCCGGCGGCTTCCTCGGCGAGCAGGACCCGGACGAGCTCGGCGTGGTCCCAGCGCTGCGCCCGCGCGGTCGGCACGAGCTCGACGAGGTGGCGGCGGATGTGCGGCAGCTTGAGCCGGCGGGTGAGCTCGATCGCCTCGGCCAGCGGATCCCCGCCCGACGCCGCGACAACAGGGTTTCTGACCGGCCTGCTGGCGGATGTCGTGCCGGTGGTGGTGGGTGCGCTCATGTCGGCTCTCCTGCCGGGTCGTGGTCCGGCTCGGGTGGGGCGGCGGGGGTGACGCCGAACCCGGACCAGGCGGCGGTGCCGGGTTGCAGGCTGTGGGTCTCACTGGCTCGGATGATCGGTTTGCCGATGTCGCGGCCGGCCTGGTGGGCGAGGATGCGCAGCACGTCGTTCTCGGCGAACCGGCCCGCGACCGCGGCGGTGCCCAGGGCGCGGTCGACCTCGCCGGGTGGGTGCAGCTTGGCCAGTGCCACGGCCTCGGCCATCTTGCGGCGCACCCCTCGCGCCCCGGACCCGGCCGCCTCGACCAGCCATGACGCGGCCCCGGGGCCGAGGGCGAGGAACTCGACCTCCGCGGCGCTGCTCGCCCGGGGCACCCGTTCCCCGGCGGCGCTGGCGGCGGCGGTGGGTGGCGGGTAGTGATCGGGCTGGATCGAGGGCGTCCTCGGGGTCGAGCGGGCGTGGCGGGCGACCTCGCCCGGCCCGTTCTCCCCGACCGCGGTGATGACCAGGTCGTCGCCGTGGAACCGGACCCAGACCCGGGTGTCGACCAGCTGATGCGGCACCGAGTAGCGCACCCCGTCGACCGAAACGGTCGAGTCCCAGTTCACCCGCCGTGTCGTGCCGAACGCCACCGTGAACGGCTGGGTGGGCAGCGGGTGCAGCCGCGTTCGCTCCTCGGCAAGCATCTCCGCCGGGGCCCGACGAGTCTCGCGATGCGGGCGCGCGTTGACCTGCTCGCAGAACTCCCGACACGCAGTCTCCAGTTGGGAGAAGGTGCGGTAGTCCTCCAACAGGTTCGCCGCGGTCGGGACGAGGTCGGCCTTCGCGATCCGCACCGTGGCTTCGCTGCCGCCCTTGGACTGCGGATCCGCCGGCACACAGATGCGGATGGTCATCCCGTAGTGCCGCCCGACCGCGACGATCTCCGGGTGCCGCACCGCGATCCCCGCGACGTGATCGACCGACACGGTGCGCTCGTTGTCGGTCAACGCGTAGGTCGGGACCCCACCGAGGCAGCGCAGGGTGGTGTCCATGCACGCTGTGATCGTCGGCAGGGTGCGGTCCCAGACCGCGAGCACGACCCGGAACCGTGACCAGGCCAACCAGGCGCACCACAGGTTCGTGCGGCGCCCGTTCACCCGGGGTCCTTCGCCCCAGTCCCACTGCAGCCACAGCCCCGGCTCGACCACCCACGGCCGGAACACGGGGCGCTGCCCGGCCCGCAACCGGGCCTTGACCTCGGCGACCGTTCGGCGGGTGGTGCGCTCACCGCCGGTGAAGCCCATCGCGGCGATCCGCTCGTGCACCACATCCGCGCGGACCCGGCCGTCGGAGCGGACCACGAGCTCCTCGATCTTGTCGAGGTAGTCGTCGATCGGCCGCGCCCGGTGCTCCCGGGCGACAGGTGGTTGACCGGTCTCGCGCAACGCCACATACCGGGCGACGGTGTGGTGATCACAGCCCGCCAACTCCGCGGCGGCACGGTAACCGCCCGTGAGGTCGAACGCCTCCAGGATCTCCATGATCTCCTCGTTCCGCTTCACCGGCAGACCCTCGCCGCCGGCAACCCACTACTGGTCACCGGGGAGATATCTGGCCGCCAGCGGGGAGAACACTGGCCGTCACCGGGGCGGCAAATGGCCGCCTACGGGGAGTTTGGACTGGCCGCTGTCAATGCAGCCCAAGTCGATCGATGTGTACCGACCGACCGCAACCGGTGGCCGCAACACCGGCTTGGTGGAGCGACTGTAGGACCACACCACGGCCGCCACAGCAACTCCCGCGTATCCTCGGTCCGCGGGTATCGGGGGCAGCCTGGCTGCGGGCCGAGGAACCCTCGACGCGTCTTGGTCAACGTGGCACCCTTACGGAATGCAGTGGTTGACGCTGGCTGGCACTCTCCTTGGCGCTTTCATCGGCGTTGGTTCGACACTCATAGTGGACCGACGGCGGTGGTTAAGAGAGAGATCGAAAGCACTTTTTGAGACCCGCCGACAGCTCTATTCGGACTTTCTGGCGGACCTGTCGACAACGCGAGAGATACTTCGAACCGTAGCGCTAGGGTATCACCCAGTCGAGATCCCACGAGTGGTGTCCACCAAGGTGGTGTGCGGCAGGCCCGGTGACGGGCACGGCGTAAGCGTGTAGGGCGGCCACCGCGTGATCTTCTTGAGACCTCTCACAGACTCGAGGAGTTCCACGCGATGACCGCACCGT
>NZ_MKVV01000035.1:0-101252 GCF_001899645.1 Pseudonocardia sp. 73-21
GGTCCTCGTTGCCCTGGTACTTCTCCTGGATGGCCTTGACCGACTCGGCCTCGATACGGGCCTGGGCCGGGTCGTACACGCCGCAGGGGAGGTCACAGTGAGCGGTGGCCTCGAGCCGCGGGCGGAGAATGCGGGACAGCATGCGCATGGGTCCTCCCTGGTGGTGATCGTTCTGGCCCGTTCGACACTACTCCCGGCCATATCGGACAGCAGCGTGGCGAGGAGGACGTGTGCGGTGGCGCAGAGTGGGTATCCGGGGACCTTCGATGTCGCCCACCCTGTCGGACGGCGACGTGGTGCTGGCGCGGTTCGGCGCGGCCCCCGCACCCGGTGACGTGGTGCTCGTCCGCTGGTCGGAGCGCCCGGGCCAGCTGTCGGTGAAGCGCGCCGCGCACCCCGACGGCGACGGGTGGTGGGTGCTGGGCGACAACCCGGACGGGAGCACGGACTCCCGCATGCTGGGACCGGCCCACGTGGTGGGAGTGGTGCGGGCGCGCCTCTACCCGAGACCGGGCCGCCTGCGGGCCCGATAGGCGGACCGTGGCCATCCGCTCTGCACGGTGATCCGGCTCAAATCGGCGCGCCTCCGGCCGCCCGGACCGCTACCGTGGGGCCACCTGACCGCCCCCTCGGCGTCGCCGCTCCATCCTGCGGCCGCGACCGAATGGCCGTCCGGCACCGACTCGGGGCCCGCACCGTGGCCCCCGGTGCACGGCGAGCACACGCCCGAGCACCCGGAGTACCCCCATGACCGTCGTCCCCGAACTCACCCTGCCCACGTCCGAGGAGATCTTCGCCGCGCACCTGGGCGGCAAGCTCTCCACCGGGCTCGCCGCGCCGCTGGCGAACGCCCGCGACCTCGCCATCGCCTACACACCCGGTGTCGCCGAGGTGAGCCGGGCGATCGCCGCCGACCCCGCCGCGGCCGCCCGCTACACGTGGGCCAACCGTCTGGTGGCCGTCGTCAGCGACGGCACGGCCGTTCTCGGGCTGGGCGACATCGGCCCGCGGGCGGCGCTGCCGGTGATGGAGGGCAAGTCGGCGCTGTTCAAGGCGTTCGGAGGGCTCGACTCCATCCCGATCGTGCTCGACACCACCGACGTCGACGAGATCGTGGAGACGCTGGTGCGGCTGCGGCCGAGCTTCGGCGCCGTCAACCTGGAGGACGTCTCCGCGCCACGCTGCTTCGAGCTGGAACGACGGCTCGTCGAGGCGCTCGACTGTCCCGTCATGCACGACGACCAGCACGGCACCGCCATCGTGCTGCTCGCGGCGCTGCGCGGGGCCTGCGCGGTGCAGAGCAGGCCCCTCGCCGGCCTGCGCGTCGTCATCTCGGGGGCCGGGGCGGCCGGGGTCGCGTGCGCGCGCATCCTGCTCGCCGCCGGCGTCCGCGACGTCGTCGTCCTCGACTCCCGGGGCGTGCTCGACGCCGGCCGGGGCGGGGAGAAGGCGCTCCTGGCCGCCGAGTCCAACCCGCGCGGCGTCACCGGCGGCATCGCCGAGGCGCTGACCGGCGCCGACGCGTTCGTGGGCCTGTCGAGCGCGCAGGTGCCCGAGGAGCTGGTGGCGCGGATGGCTCCGGAGGCCATCGTGTTCGCGCTGTCGAACCCCGATCCCGAGATTCACCCGGACGTGGCGGCCCGGCACGCCGCGATCGTCGCCACGGGACGCAGCGACTTCCCGAACCAGATCAACAACGTGCTCGCGTTCCCCGGCGTGTTCCGCGGGGCGCTCGACGCGGGTGCGCGACGGATCACCGAGGCCATGAAGCTGGCCGCGGCCGATGCCATCTTCTCCGTGGCGGCCGACGACCTGGCCGCCGACCGGATCGTGCCCAGCCCGTTCGACCCGCGTGTCGCGCCCGCCGTGTCGCAGGCGGTCGCGGTGGCGTCTGAACAGTCGTCCTGACTCGGAGTCACCTCCAGGTGGGCCTTTTCCTGGGCCTTCGTCGTCGGATGGCCCTGGTCGTCACACAGTGTGCTGACCAGGGCGTTCACTCACTCGGGTCGGCGTAGGCCGATCGGGCAGTGTGACCGGATCGTGTTGCGGACCCCGTCGTTGAGCCGTGTGACGCACGACGCCACACGCTCGAGGAGATCCCGTGAATGAGCTCGGACACCGCTCGGGTGACGGCCCGGCCGAGGACCCGGTGACCGAGCCGAACGGGGCGAAGGCCGTGCACCGCGTGCTCCCGGACGCCGTGCTCCGCGCCGATCTCCGCCGGACCCGCCAGGCGGTGCGCGGCGGCGGCGCCGACCCGGACGCGATGCGGTTCGCCAACCGGCTCGCCCGGGCCGTGGCCGAGACGCCGGCGTTCGCGGGGCAGCGCGTCGACGTCCAGCGGGGTGCGGATCCCGCCACCGACCCCGGTGCGATCCAGCTGATCGACCCCTACGCCACCGTCGACGAGTCGGAGGACTGGTCGCTGGGGACGCCGCGGGTCTCGCCGGCGCTGCGCGACGCCGTCTTCGGTGGCGAGGGCCTGCTGAGCGACGTCCCCGGTGGGTCGATGCGGCGGGGCGGCCCCGAGACGGTGCGCCTGCCGACGGCCCCGGCAGCGGTCTGCGACCGCGCCGATCGCGTCGTGCGCGCCAACGACGCGCTGCTGCGCCTGGTGGGCGGTGGCCCCGAGCTGACCGGGACCAGGCTGGCGCAGCTCGTGGTCGGCCCCGACGTCGACGCCCGTCTCGTCCGCGACGACGGCAGTCTGGTGCGGGTCCGCGTGGTCCGTTGGGAGCTGCCCGGTGAGGAACTCTCCGCCGTGGTGCTCGTGGAACTGGGCGAGGGGGGAGCCGGGCTGGGCCGCACGTCGGACCGGGACTGGACCATCGAGCTGGAGCGCATCGCGCGGGTCGGCACCTGGAGCTTCGAGCTGGCCACCGGCACGCTCCATCGCAGCGACACCCTCGACGAGCTCTACGCCGCCGTCGGGCTCGACCCCGAGTCGCCCGAGGCGGGCCCGGTCGAGGGCGAGCAGGTGGCCATGCTCTGCGACGACCTCCGCACCGGCCGGCCCGGCTCCGACCACCACGTGGAGCTGCGCCTGCCCGGTGACGTGCTGCTGTCCTGCCGCGCCGAGGTGGAGTACGCCGAGGACGGTGCGCCCGTGCGGCTCGTCGGCGTGGTGCGCGACCTCACCGCCCAGCACCGCGACGCCGACGCCCAGCGCAGCGCCGCCGAGCGCGTGCGGCACTCGGGGCAGCGGTTCGCCGACCTCATGGCGCTCGTGCCCGGCGGGGTCGCGCTGATCGACGCGACCGGCCGCACCGTCGACGCCAACGCGGGCCTGGGCGCCCTGCTCGACGTGCCGCTGGAGCGGCTGCGCGGGCTGCCGGCGGGGCTGCTGGCCGCCGATCTGCCCGCCGGGGACCGCGCGCTGCCCGAGTGGCTGCGGCCCATCCCGCCCGGGGCGCCGTACGGCTACCGGGTGGACGTGGCCCCGCTGCGCCGCGGCGACGGCACCACCGTCTGGTGCGAGCTGAACGTGTCGGTCACCTCGGCCGACGACGGCAGCTGGTTCTGGCTCGTCGTCTGCACCGACGTCACCGAGCGCCGCCGCGCCGCGGAGCTGCTGCGCAGCGCAGGCACCGTCGACGAGCTGACGCGGCTGCCCAACCGTGCCGCCAGCCTGACGCTCGTGGACCGCCTGCTCGCGGGCCCGGGCCGGGACCGGGTCGCGGTGGTCTGCGGCGACCTCGACGACTTCCAGCGCGTCAACTCCTCGCTGGGCCACGAGGCCGGCGACGACCTGCTGGTCTCGCTCGCCGGCCGGCTGCAGCGCGAGCTGCCGGTCGGCTGCACCGCGGCCCGGCTGTCGGGCGACGAGTTCGTGGTGATCTGCGCCGACCACGCGGAGGTCGGCGGACCCGACCAGCTCGCCCGCATCGTCGCCGACCTGCTGCGCACCACGATCACCGTGTGCGGCCGCCCGGTGCAGATGACGGCGTCGGTCGGGCTCGCCACGCCCGTGCCCAGCGGGGAGGTGCGGGCCGCGGACCTGCTCCGGTTCGCCGAGGTCGCGATGCACGACGCCAAGCGGAAGCAGTCCCGTGGAGGGATCGGGATGGCCACCGACGGGGTCGTCAGCTCGGCGACCCGCGCGCTGGAGCTGGAGGCCGAGCTGCGCGCGGCCATCTCCGGCGACGGGCTGGTGCTGGAGTACCAGCCCGTCGTCGGCGGCGACGGCACGATCATCAGCGCCGAGGCGCTCGTGCGCTGGCCGCACCCGGAGCGCGGCGTGATCTCGCCCGGCGACTTCCTGCCCGTCGCCCAGCGCAGCGGGCTGCTGCGCGACCTCGACCTGTGGGTGCTGCGCACCGCCGTCACCGAGGCGGCCACCTGGCCCGGGCACCGCGGCCGCCACCCGGCCGTCGCGGTGAACCTGGCCGGGCTGCTCCCCGGTGACGGCGACTTCCTGGCCGCCGTCACCGAGATCGTCGAGAGCAGCGGCCTGCCGTGGGACCGGTTGGTCCTCGAGCTCGTCGAGACCAGCCTCGTGGCGCTGCCGCCGCATGCGCTGGCCGCCATGGGCACGCTGGTGGACCGCGGTGTCCGCTTCGCGGTGGACGACTTCGGCACCGGCTACTCGTCGCTGGCCCGGCTCAAGGAGCTCCCGGCGCAGACGGTGAAGGTCGACCGGGCCTTCGTCACCGGGGTGGCCGACGACCCGGCCGACTTCGCCGTCGCGCGCGCCGTGGTGGACATGGCGAAGGCGATGGGCCGCACCACCGTGGCCGAGGGCGTCGAGACCGCCGAGCAGTTCAACGTGTTGCGCGGCATCGGCGTGGACGCCTTCCAGGGGTGGCTGTTCGCCCGCCCGCTGCCCCCGCACGCCATGCGCGCGGCGCTGCACGGCGACCGCCTGGCCACGCCCGCGAGCCGGATCGCGGGTCTCTAACCGATCACGGAGCCCTGCCGTTGTCGGTGGAGCGGGTTAGCCTCGTGCTCCTGCGGTGACCGGTGAGCGGTTGCCGACAAGAACCGGGGGTCTCCGCGTGATCGAGTTCCGGGGCGTCACCAAGCGCTTCCCGGACGGCACGGTGGCGGTCGACGCTCTCGACCTGACCGTGGACGCCGGGAAGATCACGGTCTTCGTCGGCCCGTCCGGGTGCGGCAAGACCACGTCGCTGCGCATGATCAACAGAATGATCGACGTGTCCGACGGCACCATCGAGGTCGACGGGCAGGACATCAACTCCGTCGACGCCGCCGACCTGCGCCGCGGCATCGGTTACGTCATCCAGCAGGCGGGCCTGTTCCCGCACCGCACCATCCTCGACAACATCGCCACGGTCCCGCTGCTGCTCGGCTGGAACAAGGCCAAGGCCCGCAGGCGCGCGGCCGAGCTGATGGAGACGGTCGGGCTGGTCCCGGAGATGGCCAAGCGCTACCCGGCCCAGCTCTCGGGCGGCCAGCAGCAGCGCGTCGGGGTGGCCCGCGCGCTCGCCGCCGACCCGCCCGTCCTGCTGATGGACGAGCCGTTCAGCGCCGTCGACCCGGTGGTGCGCGAGAGCCTGCAGGAGGAGCTCCTGCGTCTGCAGGGCGAGCTGGGCAAGACCATCGTCTTCGTCACCCACGACATCGACGAGGCCGTCAAGCTGGGCGACAAGGTCGCGGTGTTCCGCACCGGCGGCATCCTCGCCCAGTACGACGAGCCCGGCGTGCTGCTGGCGCGGCCGGCCGACGACTTCGTCGACAACTTCGTGGGCCGCGACCGCGGCTACCGCGGCCTGGGCTTCCTCTCCTCGACCAAGCTGCCGCTGGGAGAGCTGCCCACGGTGGCGTTGGGCGAGCCGGCGCCGAGGGGCGAGGGCTGGACGCTCGTCGTCGACGGCGAGCGCCGCCCACAGGGCTGGGTCCGCGGGGTCACCGGCCCCGTCGGCGCCGACCTGGTGCCCGGCGGGTCGCTGTACGACATCTCGTCCGGCTCGCTGCGCAGTGCCCTGGACGCGGCGCTCTCGTCGCCGTCCGGGCAGGGCGTGGCCGTCGACGGGGACGGTGCGGTGGCCGGTTCCATCAGCGCCGACGACGTGCTGCGGGCGCTGGAGGGCGCCCGCAGGGACGAGGCGGCGGCATGATCTCGTCCCCCGGCATCACAGCCCTCGTCCCGGCCGCTCCACCTGTCGAGGAGCACCCGGCATGACCTGGGTCCTGGGCAACCTGCCGCTGATCGGCAGCCTGACCCTGCAGCACCTGGTGTTCGCCCTGATCCCGGTGGTGATCGGGCTCGTGCTCGCGATCCCGCTCGGCTGGCTGGCCAACCGCACCTCGTTCGGTCGCACGGTCACCATCAACGTGTCCGGGCTGCTCTACACCATTCCGTCGCTGGCCATCTTCGTCCTGCTGCCCGCGATCCTGGGCACGCAGATCCTCGATCCGGTCAACATCGTCGTCGCGCTGTCGGTGTACACGCTCGCGCTGCTGGTCCGCACGGTCGCCGATGCGCTCTCGGCGGTGCCGCCGATCGTCGTCAACTCGGCCACGGCCATGGGCTACAAGCCGGTGCGCCGGTTCCTGGCCGTCGAGCTGCCGCTGTCGGTGCCGGTGGTTCTGGCCGGCGTGCGGGTCGCCACGGTGTCGTCGATCAGCCTCGTCACCGTCGGCGCCACGGTCGGCTTCGGCGGGCTGGGCAAGATGTTCACCGACGGCTTCCAGCGGGGCATCACCGAGGAGGTCGTCGCGGGGATCGTGGTCGTGCTGGTGCTGGCGCTGGTCATCGACGGTCTGCTGCTGGCACTGGGTCGGGCGATCACCCCGTGGGACCGCATCACCGCCGCAGCGGGGAGAACGCGATGAACTACCTGAGCTACCTGTTCGACGCCACGCACTGGTCCGGCTCGCAGGGCATCCCGCAACGGCTGGTCGAGCACCTCGGGTACACCGCGCTGACGATGATCATCGCGCTGGTGATCGGCGTTCCGCTGGGGGCCTGGATCGGCCACACCGGCCGCGGCGGGTTCCTCGCCGTGGGCCTGGCCAACGGCCTGCGGGCCCTGCCCACGCTGGGCCTGCTCATCCTGCTCGTCACGCTGATCGGGCTGGGCATCACCGGCCCGCTGATCGCGCTCGTCATCCTGGCGGTGCCCCCGATCCTCGCCGGCACCTACGCGGGGGTCCGCAACGTCGACACCGCGATCGTCGACGCGGCGCGCGGCATGGGGATGCGGGGCCGCGAGATCCTGTTCCAGGTGGAGCTGCCCAACGCCCTGCCCCTGATCATCGGCGGGGTCCGCAGCTCGGTGCTGCAGGTGATCTCCACCGCCACGATCGCCGCCTACGTGGCGCTGGGCGGGCTCGGCCGGTTCATCATCGACGGCCTCGCCATCCGCGACTTCCCCCAGATGGTGGCCGGTTCGGTACTGGTCGCCCTGCTCGCCATCGTGGCCGACCTGCTGCTCGCCGGGCTGCAGCAGCTGCTCGTCTCGCCCGGCCTGCAGGTGGCTCCCGCCGCCGGTCGGCGCCGGTTGCGCGCCGTTCCCGACTCCCGACCCGCCGCCCAGGCGGCCTGAGCCCCACCCCCGGAGGACCCCTGATGAGACGCTCTCTGATCATTCGCACCACCGCGGTCGCAGCGACCGCCGCGCTCGCGCTCACCGCCTGTGGCGGCGGCGGGGGCAGCCCGCTGTCGAGCGGTTCCGGCGGCTCCGCCGCGCCGTCGTCGACGATCATCGTCGGCTCGGCCAACTTCACCGAGAACTCGATCCTCGCCGAGATCTACGCGCAGGCGCTGGCGGCCAAGGGCATCACGGTGGAGAAGAAGCTCTCCATCGGCAGCCGGGAGGCCTACTACCCGGGCCTGCAGGACGGCTCGATCGACCTCATCCCCGAGTACACCGGCGTGCTGCTGCAGTACATCAACAAGGCGGCCACCGAGACCTCGCCCGACGACGTCTACGCCGCGCTGCAGAAGGCGCTGCCGCCCACCCTCGTCGTCACCGACAAGTCGGCGGCCGAGGACAAGGACGCCGTCGTGGTCACCAAGGAGACCGCGGCGAAGTACAACGCGAAGTCCATCGCCGATCTCGCCCCCCACTGCGGGCAGATCACGTTCGGCGGCCCGCCGGAGTTCCAGACCCGCCCCGACGGCATCCCGGGCATCGCGAAGACCTACAACTGCACGTTCAAGGACTACAAGTCCCTCGACGCCGGCGGCCCGCTCACCATCGCGGCGCTGAAGAACGGTGATGTGCAGGCGGCCGACATCTTCACCACCGACGCCTCCATCCAGGCCGACGGGTTCGTGGCGCTGGAGGACCCGAAGAGCAACTTCGCGGCCCAGAACGTCGTCCCGCTGATCAACAAGGCGAAGGCGACGGACGCCGTCAAGCAGGTCCTCAACGCGGTGTCCGCGAAGCTCACCACCGACGAGCTGCTGACCCTGAACTCGACGGCGGCCGGCCCCACCAAGCCCGCCGTCGACGTCGTGGCGAAGGACTGGCTGACGAAGAACGGCCTGCTCTGATCGAGCGCGGGGACCCCGAACCCGAACGGTGCGGGGTCTCCCGCATCGAACCGAAACGGCAAGGAGCTCGTCCACGATGAAACGCATCCCCGGTCCGATCCCCGCGCCCGCCCCGCGGTCCTCGCCCACCGATGTGCTCGACCTCGACGTCGAGCAGGCGAAGAACGCGCAGTCGGACGCCCAGCCGGCCAGGAAGTGGCTGAAGGCGCAGGTCCTGGCATGACCGCGATCGGCAGCGTCGCCGCGCTCTACCGCTACCCGGTGAAGTCGATGCTGGGGGAGGCCCGGGAGGTCCTGGTGCTCGCCGCGGGTGGGGTGGAGGGCGACCGGGCGCTGGCCCTGCTCGACGTCGAGACCGGACGGGTGGCCACCGCCAAGCACCCGCGGCTGTGGCGGCGGCTGCTGCAGTTCAGCGCCACCCTCGACGGCGCGGGGGTGCACATCACCGGGGCCGACGGCCGCACGGTCCAGGACGTCGACGGCGAGCTGTCGGCGGCGCTCGGCCGTGAGGTGCACCTCGCGGGCGTCCGCCCGCCCGGGGCCGAGGTGGAGCGCCCGGATCCCGAGGACGTGCTGGCGCACGGCGTCGACGCGGACGTGCCCTTCGCGACCCTGGAGATCGCGCAGGGCTCCACCGGCACCACGTTCGTCGACTACGCGCCGGTGCACCTGATCACCACGGCCACGCTCGACCGGATCGGGGCCGAGGCCGTGCGCTACCGGCCCAACCTGGTGATCGCCACGCCGGATGGGGTGCCCTACGCGGAGAACGACTGGGTCGGCCGGGAGATCGTGGTCGGGGAGGTGCGCCTGCGCGGCATCCTGCCCACCCCGCGCTGCTCGGTGCCCACGCTGGAGCACGGCCCGCTGCCCCGCGCCGCCCACGCGGTGCGCACGGTGCTGGCGGAGAACCGCGTGGACGTCGAGGGGTTCGGGGTGCTGCCCTGCGCTGGGGTGTACGCCGAGGTGGTCAGCGGCGGCACCGTGCGCGCCGGGGACGCGGTCACGATCGGCTGAGCGGGGGTGCGGCGACCCCGCGGTCGTGCTGGGCTGGACGTCACCGCTCCGGTGGTCTAGGGCGGCCTGGCCGGCATGCACATCGTCCGCGACGCCGAGGAGGACGCGCTGCCCCTGCGCGGGGCGGGCGTGAGCTGCCGCTGATGATCTGCGACCGCTCGTTCGCCTAGCCGGCCCTGGACCATCCGACGCGCGGCGCCACCGGCTCTCGGTGCAGCCCGGCCTGCCGCTGGTGCAGATCGGCTCGGACGGCGGTTTGCCGGCCGCGCCGGTGTCGCACGCGACGATCGAGATCGCGCCGGGCGAGCGGTTCGACGTGGACGTGCACCTTGACGGCTTCCCCGTGCTGCGCCGCGGGTCGGGTGGGCGTCGCGGGTTCGACGCGGGCTGGAAGGACCCGCCCGACCTGCGGCCCGCCGAGATCGTGGACGTCGCCGTGCGGTTCAGCGACCACGTGGGCCGGTTCGTCCTCCACCGCCACAGCCTCGAGCACGAGGACATGGCGATGACGGCGACGATCCGGACCGTCTGACCGGTCAGGTCTCGCAGGCCACGCCGTCGCCGTCCCGGTCGAGCTTGGAGGAGTAGCCCGGCTGGCCGGCATAGATCGGCGCGGCACCCGCAGCCTTCACGGCGGCGCAGTTGGCGTAGCTGGTGGCGGCGGGCTCGGGGGCGGCGACGACCGGCTCCGGGGCGGGTTTCGGCGCGGGTTTCGGGGCCGGCTTCGGCGCGGCGGCGAGTGGCTGAGGTGCTCTGCGGACGGTGGTCGGCACGGCGGCCGCGGCGGGGGCGACCGGAGCTTCGGTCACGACGGGTGCGGTGGTCGGGGCGACCGTGCTGGTGGGAGCGGCCGTCGTGGACGGGGCCGCCGACGTGGTCACCGGAGCGGCGGTGGCCGACGTGGCGGACGCGGCGGGGCTCACCGCCGGTGCCGATCCGCAGGCCTGGGCCAGGGCCCCCACCGTCACGAGCCCGACGATGCGGGCGGCGAGCGGGAACCGGCGGGGTGCGGGGTGGAGAGTCAACGTCATCGTCGTCATCGTCGTCATCCCGGGGAGCGGAGGAGCGTCGCCGCGGGTGCGGCGTCGTACGTCCGCCTGTCGCCCGTGGCCGCCGTCCCGTTAACGGGATGAATGCCGCAAACATGATCCCATGACCGCAACCCGTCGTACGTCACGGCCCCCGCCGGGGCGTGGCGTGCAACCGGCCCCGACCAGGGCGCGGCGACAGGTCGTGGTCACCGCGCCATCGTGCGGCGGGAACCCGGGACCGGCTACGAGCAGGGATGACACATCCCCCGCCGCGCGCTGTGTCAGAGCGCGGGGATCACCGACTCCCCGTACGCCTCGATCGTCGACTCCCGCTCGTCGTGCATGGCGTAGATCGCGAACTGGTCCACGCCCAGCCGCTTCAGCTCCGCCAGCCGTTCCAGCTGGGCGGCGGGCGGACCGATGAGGCAGAACCGGTCGACCACCTCGTCGGGCACGAAGTTCGTGGACGTGTTGCCGGCGCGGCCGTGGTGGCTGTAGTCGTAGCCGTCGCGACCCTTGATGTAGCCGGTGAGCTCGGCCGGCACCATCGCCGACTCCGCGCCGTAGCGTGTGACGAGGTCGGCGACGTGGTTGCCGACCATGCCGCCGAACCAGCGGCACTGGTCGCGGGCGTGCTCGATGTCGTCGCCCACGTACGCGGGCGCGGCCACGCAGATCGTGATCGACGACGGGTCGCGGCCCGCCGCCTCCGCCGCGGCCCGCACGGTCCTCACCGTCCACTCCACCAGGTAGGGGTCGGCGAGCTGCAGGATGAACCCGTCGGCGCAGCGCCCGACCAGGTCGAGCGCCTTGGGCCCGTAGCCGGCCATCCACACCGGCAGGGACGCCCCCTGCGGCACCCACGGGATCTGGACGGTCGTGCTGCCGAGGTCCACCGGGCGCCCCTCGGCCAGCTCCCGGATGATGTGCATCGACTCCTCGAGCCGCGCCAGCGTCGTCGGCGGGCGGCCCTGCACGCGCATCGCGGAGTCGCCGCGGCCGATGCCGCAGACCGTCCGGTTGCCGAACATGTCGTTGAGCGTGGCGTGCAGCGACGCGATGACCGTCCAGTCGCGGGTGCCCGGGTTGGTCACCATCGGGCCGACCACCAGCCGGGAGGTCCGTTCCAGGATCCGGGAGTAGATGACGTAGGGCTCCTGCCACAGCACATGGGAGTCGAACGTCCAGCCGTGGGTGAAGCCCAGCTCCTCCGCGCGCACCATGAGGTCGACGACCGTCTGCGCGGGCGGGTCGGTCTGCAGCACGAGCCCGATGTCCACGGTGGCGCTCCTAGATCAGGTACTGGCAGGTGTCGCGGCGCAGGTAGGCGCCGTCGCCGGGCTTGCCGAGGTACTCACCCTTGTCGATGATCACGCGGCCGCGCGACAGCACGGTCTCCACCGTGCCCGTGACCTGCTTGCCCTCGTAGGGGGAGTAGTCCACGGCCATGTGGTGCGTGGACGCCGAGAGCGTCTGCTCCGCGGCAGGGTCGTAGATCACCACGTCGGCGTCGGCGCCGGGCGCGATCGTGCCCTTGCGGGGGTGGAGGCCGAACATCTTCGCGGGCGTGGCGCAGGCCAGCTCGATCCAGCGCTGCCGCGAGATGTGCCCGTCGACGACGCCCTGGTGCAGCAGGTCCATCCGGTTCTCGACGCCGGGCATGCCGTTGGGGATCTTCGAGAAGTCGCCGAGGCCCATCTCCTTCTGCCCCTTGAAGCAGAACGGGCAGTGGTCGGTGGAGACCACGGAGAGGTCGTTGGTGCGCAGCCCCCGCCACAGGTTCGCCTGGTGCTCGGCCGGGCGCAGCGGCGTCGAGCAGACGTACTTGGCGCCCTCGAAGCCCGGACGCGCGAGGTCGTCGGTGGACAGGAACAGGTACTGCGGGCAGGTCTCGGCGAAGGCGTTGTACCCCTCGTCGCGGGCGCGGGTGATCTCGGCGAGGGCCTTGGTCGCGCTCAGGTGCACGATGTAGAGCGGCGCGCCGGCCACCTGGGCGAGCTTGATCGCCCGGTGGGTGGCCTCGGCCTCCAGCAGCTCGTGGCGCACCTCGCCGTGGTAGCGCGGGTCGGTCTGGCCGCGCTGCAGGGCCTGCTCCACCAGCACGTCGATGGCGATGCCGTTCTCGGCGTGCATCATCGTCAGCGCGCCGGTCTCGGCGCCCTTCTGCATGGCGCGCAGGATCTTGCCGTCGTCGGAGTAGAAGACGCCGGGGTAGGCCATGAACAGCTTGAAGCTGCTGACGCCCTCGCCGACGAGCGTCTCCATCTCCTTGAGGGAGGAGTCGTTGACGTCGGCGAGGATCATGTGGAACGCGTAGTCGATGGCGCAGTGGCCCTCGGCCTTGGCGTGCCAGGCGTCGAGGCCCTCGCGCAGCGTTCCGCCGACCTGCTGGATCGCGAAGTCGACGATCGTGGTGGTGCCGCCCCACGCCGCCGCGCGCGTGCCGGTCTCGAACGTGTCGGAGGCGAACGTGCCGCCGAAGGGCATCTCCATGTGCGTGTGGCCGTCCACGCCGCCGGGGATGACGTACTTGCCGCCGGCGTCGATGACGGTGTCGGCCGTCCACCCGGCGGAGACCGACGGGGCGGCGAGGGCGACCACCTGCTCGCCCTCGATGAGCACGTCCGTGTGCAGCTCCTCAGCCGCGGTGATCACCAGCCCGTTGCGGATGAGCGTACGACTCATGGAGCGCCCCCCTCGTTGAGGTTCAGGAAAGCCACTTTCAGGTCATCCGAGGACAGGAGAGTGGCTTTCCTGAACCTCGGGGCTGCGGTCACCCGGCCACCTCTCCCAGGGCGGCCAGCAGGGCGGCCAGGCCCTCTTCCGCTTCTTCCCGCGTCAGGGTCAGGGGTGGGGCGATGCGCAGGACGTTGCCGTGCAGGCCGCCCTTGCCCACCAGCAGGCCCCGGCGCTTGCACGCCTCCAGCACCGCGCTCGCGAGCTCCGGGGCGGGGTCGCCGGGCGTGCCGCCGCGCGGAGCGTCAGCGGAGCGCGCATCACCGCTGCCGGGGCGCACCAGCTCCACGCCGATCATGAGCCCCTTGCCCCGGACGTCGCCGACGATGGGGCTGGCCGCGGCGCGCAGGCCGTCGAACAGCACCGGGCCCTGGGCCGCGGCGTTGTCCTGCAGCTTGTGGTCGAGCAGGTAGCGCAGGTTGGCCAGCGCGCCGGCCGAGGTCAGCGGCGAGCCGCCGAACGTCGAGATGTGGTTGGCGCCCAACGAGTCCATGATGGACGCCGGCGCGATCACCCCGCCCATGGACAGGCCGTTGCCGATGCCCTTGGCGAACGTCACGAGGTCCGGGGTGGCGCCGGACGCCTGCCAGCCCCAGAAGTGCTCGCCGGTGCGGCCCCAGCCCGTCTGCACCTCGTCGGAGATCCACAGGATTCCGCGCTCACGGAGAACGGAAGCGAACGCGCCCAGCAGCCCGTCCGGGCCGGAGGTGAAGCCGCCGACGCCCTGGATGGGCTCGGCGATCAGCGCGGCGACGTCGCCACCGGCCTGGTCGAGCACCTCCTTGAGGTCGGCCACGCACGCGGCGATGTACTCGCCGTCGGGCAGACCCGAGAACGGCGAGCGGTACTGCTGGCCGCCGTGCACGTAGTAGGTCTGGAAGGGCGAGAGGGTGGTGGGCGACCACGACCGGTTGCCCGTGATCGCGATGGTCGAGAACGAGCGGCCGTGGTAGCTGTTGCGCATCGCCAGGATCTGGTTGGAGCGTCGCAGCGACGACGCCAGCAGCAGTGCGGCGTCGTTGGCCTCGGTGCCGCTGGGGGTCAGGAACACCTTGGCGTCCGGTATCTCCGACACCGTCGCGATCTGCTCGGCCAGCTCCACCATCGGCCGGTTGAGGTAGAGCGTGGAGGTGTGGATGATCCGCCCGGCCTGCGCGGAGACGGCCTCGGTCACCTCGGGCAGCGCGTGCGCCGTCATCGTGGTGAGGATGCCGCCGAAGAAGTCGAGGTAGCGGTTGCCGTCGCCGTCCCAGACGTGCCGGCCGTCGCCGCGCTCGATCTCGATGGGCTCGTCGTAGTAGATGGCCAGCCAGGACGGCAGGGAGGCGCGCGTCCGGGCGAGCAGGTCCTTCGCGTCACTCATCGGAGCCGTCCAGGGTCGTGAGCGGAAAACAGGGCCGGGACACCGCCAGTGACATCGAACAGAGCCGCGCACGGGCGGCGGAGCCGCACGTCATGGCGTCACCAGCGATCCGTAGGCGTCGGGACGGCGGTCGCGGTAGAACGCCCAGGTCTGGCGGACCTCGTCGATCAGGCCCAGGTCGAGGTCACGGACGACCAGTTCCTCGTCCGTGCCCGAGGCGACGTCGCCGACGAACTGCCCCCGCGGGTCCACGAAGTAGCTGGTGCCGTAGAAGTCGTTGTCGCCGTACTCCTCGACCCCCACGCGGTTGCTCGCGGCCACGAAGTACCCGTTGGCGACGGCCGCGGCCGGCTGCTCCAGCTTCCACAGGTGCGAGCTCAGGCCGCGGCTGGTGGCGCTGGGGTTGAACACGATCTGCGCCCCGGCCAGGCCCAGCGCGCGCCAGCCCTCGGGGAAGTGCCGGTCGTAGCAGATGTAGACGCCGATCGTGCCGAACGCGGTCTCGAACACCGGCCAGCCGAGGTTGCCGGGTCTGAAGTAGTACTTCTCCCAGAAGCCCTTGACCTGCGGGATGTGGTGCTTGCGGTACTTGCCGAGGATCGTGCCGTCGGCGTCGATCACGGCGGCGGTGTTGTAGTAGTTGCCGGAGCTCTCCACCTCGAAGACCGGCACGACCAGCACCATGCCGGTCTCCCGGGCCAGCGCCTGCATGCGCACCACGGTGGGGCCCTCGGGCACCGGCTCGGCCCAGCGGTAGTGCTCGGCCTCCTGCACCTGGCAGAAGTACGGGGCGTTGAAGACCTCTTGGAAGCCCATCACCTGCGCCCCCTGCTCGGCCGCGCTGCGGGCGTAGGACTCGTGGACCTCGATCGTCGACGCCGTGTCACCGGTCCACTTCGCCTGCAGGATCGCGGCCCTCACCACACCCATGCCATGCCCTTCCGCCGTACCCGATGGGGAAGGGCACACCTTCGAACGCGGACGGTCCTCCTCGCAAGACCCTGCGGGCAGAAGGACACGCGGTCGTCACATGAAGATCGACGGCAGTCCGATGGTAGCGTTGTGGTATGCGGACGACCATCGATGCGGCGGGCAGGCTGGTCATCCCGAAGCAGCTGCGCGACCGGCTGGGGCTGACGCCCGGGGAGGTCGACATCGAGGCCGATGGTGCGGACCTGCGTGTGCGACCGGTCGCCGACGACCATCTCGTCGAGGAGGACGGCTGGCTGCTGGTCCCGGCCTCCGGCACCCCGCTGACCGACGTCGACGTCCAGGCCCTCCGTGACGCCGACCAGCGCTGATCCGGAGTTCCTGGTCGACACCAGCGTGGCGGTCGCGCTGAGCTCCGAGGACCACCCGGGTCGCGCCCCCTGCCGTGCGGTGGTGGAGGGCCGGCGGATCGGTCTCGCGGGCCACGCCGCGTTCGAGACCTATTCCGTGCTGACCCGCCTGCCACCACCGGCGCGTCCGACGCCCGAAGCGGTCGCCCGGCTTCTCGCCCGCAACTTCCCGCACACCCGCTTCCTGCCGCCCGACGCCGCCGGCGCCCTGCTCGGTCGCCTCTCCGAGACGGGGATCAGCGGCGGCTCGGTGTACGACGCACTCGTCGGAGCCACCGCCGTCGCGGTGGGCGTCCCGCTGGTCACCCGCGACCGTCGGGCTCTCGGCACCTACCGTGCGTTGGACGTGGACGTCGTTCTCGTCGGATGAGTCGGGAGGGCCGACCAGGAACAGCAGGCGGGCCCGGTCGCCGTACCGCTCCCCGAGCTCGTTGCCCTCGTCGCGTCCGGATGTCCGGGACGAAAGTAACGAAATTCATCAGATCGGGCTGAGTGGCACACCGGGCGGAGCTGGGGTGCACTGGACGCTAGGTTTCTCGTGCACGGTGCGTGGTGAAGGCGATCGCGGGAGTATCAGCAGATGGCGAGTTTCGAAGAGGTCCGGGCCGGGATCGCGGTGGCCAACGACAAGGCCTCCGAGAGCCTCGGTGCCCTCCAGCAGGCGCACTCGGCACTGGAACAGGCCCAGGGCATGATGCTGCGGGTCTCGGAGGGCAGCGCGCAGGCCGACGTCTCCGAGGCCAACGGGCTGCTGGCCCAGGCCGTCGGCAGCATCGTCGAGGTGCAGCAGGCCGTCGCTGCCGCCATCCAGGCCGCCGAGGGCGTCGCGAGCCGGCTGTGACCGGTTCGCTCGACGAGGTCCGGGCCACCCTCTACGCCGTCCTCGAGCTGCTCACCAGCGCCCAGCAGCACGCGGGCGCCGCCCGCACGAACATCGACGACGCCGTGGGGGTGCTCTCCGTGCTGGGCGAGAAGCACTCCGAGCCGCTGCCTCCGCCCGAGCTGGTGCGGGCGGTCGAGCGGCTGCAGGACGGGCTGGGCCTCATCGGGTCCGGCGCACAGCTCGTGGCCGACATCGGCGCGAGGATCTGACCCGGTGATCCCGTTCATCGGCCGCCGCCGGCGCATCCGGGCGGCCTACGACGCCCTGTGCGACGCCATCGCGGCGGCGTCCGGAGCCTCGGACGCGGCCCGCGAGACGGCCCGCCGGGCCCATCTCGACGCGCTCGCGGAGCTGTGGCTGCGCCAGCGCGGGCTGGACGCGGCCGAGACCGACCCCGAGCTCCGGGCGCTGCTGCACAGCCCCGGCCTGGCCCACGTCGTCCGTGCCATCGACGAGGACCGGGCCGCCTCCACCCGCCCGGCCGACACCGCGCTGCCCGACCTCGACGAGCTCGTCGCCCGGGCCGCGCCCGGAGCGGCGGGGGAGGCCGGGCAGGGCTGGCTGGGCAAGGTCGGCGACATCGCGCTGACCGACGACGCCCCCGAGCTGTGGCGGGTCGGCGCCGGCCGCCTCGGCGTGTCGGCGCCGCCGTTCCCCGTGGCCGTGCCCCTTCTGGACGACGCGCACCTGCAGGTCAGCGCCGGTCCCGACGAGCGGGCGGCCGCCATCGCGCTCGTGGAGGGCCTGGTGATGCGGATCATGAGCACGTTCCGGCCCGGCTGCGTCCACGTCCACGTGTGGGACGTCGGGCAGCTCACCGGACCGCTGCCCGGCCTGCACCCGCTCACCCGCACCGGCCTGCTCACCGTGCACGACCCGAGCGGTCTCGAACGCCTGCTGGAGGACCTGTCGGACCGGATCCGCCGCGTCCACACCCGCGTCCTCGTCGACGGGCACCCGTCGTTGCGCGCCATGCAGGACATCACCGGTGAGCGCACCGAGCCGTGGGTGGTGGCGGTGCTGGTCGGCAACCGCCAGCCGCTGCGGGACGACGACCAGCGCCAGCTCCAGCGCGTGGCGAGCGGCGGCCTGGCCTGCGGCGTCCAGCTCGTGACGGTGGACGTGCCGATCGCCGTCGGTGCGTCGGTCGAGACGGTGGACATCGGCCGGCAGGACGCGGTGCGGACGTCGATGACGCAGAAGTACGTGGCGGTCGAGCTGGACCCCGTACTGCCCCCGGCCGAGGTCACCGAGGCCTGTCACGCGATCGCGGGCGCGCACGAGGAGCTGCGCAGCAGGCTCGGCACCTTCGACGACCTGCTGGTCCGGCCGGACAAGGTCGGAACGGAGTCGTCGGCGAAGGGGCTGCACTTCCCCATCGGCTTCACCGACGGGCACCCGGTGCCGATGACGCTCGGCGACGCGTCGCCGCACGCCCTGGTCGGCGGTCCGAGCGGCTCGGGCAAGACCAACTTCCTGCTCGCGATGATCGCCGCGCTCACCACGCGGTACCCGCCGGGGGAGCTCGAGCTGCATCTGCTCGACTTCAAGGAGGGCGTGTCGTTCGCCCAGTTCGCCCCGGGGCGGCGGAGCGAGACGTGGCTGCCGCAGGCGCGGCTGATCGGCATCAACATCAACACCGACCGCGAGTTCGGCCTCGCCCTGCTGCAGCACCTCGCGGACGAGATGCGCCGCCGCGCGGCCCTGGCGAAGGAGCACGAGGTCACGAAGCTCGAGGAGCTCCGTGACGAGGACGGTGTGGAGGCACTGCCGCGGATCGTCGCGGTGATCGACGAGTTCCAGTACCTGTTCGCCGAGAAGGACGCCGTCACGCGGGCCGCGATCGGCCTGCTGGAGGACGTCGCGCGACGCGGGCGGTCGCAGGGCATCCACCTGGTGCTCGCGAGCCAGGACGTGTCGGGGATCGAGGCGTTCTGGGGTCGCCCCGCGATCTTCGAGCAGTTCGTGCTGCGGGTCGCGCTGCCGCGTGCCCGCCGGGTGCTCCACGAGCAGAACGATGCCGCGATGGACCTGCCCCGCTGGCACGCGGTGCTCAACCACGAGTCGGGCATGCGGCACGGCAACGAGATCATCCGCCTGCCGAACGCGAGCGTGAAGGGCACGTTGGACAAGGTGCAGCAGGACCTGCACAAGAAGTACGGCGACAAGAAGTCGAGGCCGCGGCTGTTCGACGGCAACCGCGCGCCGAAGATGGACGAGCTGGTCGACGGCGCCACGGTGCACGGGCTGCGCGTGCGGGTCGGCCAGAAGATCGACTTCTCGGGGACCGCCGCCACCGTCGGGTTGTCGGCGGTGCCCGGGCGCAACCTGGGAGTGTTCGGGGCCGGCACCCGCGACGCCGTGCGGGTGCTCGACGCGGCAGCGGCCTCGCTCGTGAGCCGCGAGGACTCCGGGGAACCGTCGGCCTTCGAGGCCGCCCACGGCGCGATCGTCCTGGCGCCGCTCGTCGCCGAGGCGGTGACGGCGGCCGAACGGCTGCAGTGCGCCTTCCGCGGCGCCGCCGAGATCGTCCGGCTCGACGGCTTCCGCGCCCGGGTGGAGGCGATCGCGGCAGAGGTGACCGCGCGGCTGGCCGGCAACGAGCGCGCGCCGCTGGTGCTGGTGGTCTACGCCGCCGACGCCGCGGACACGGCCCTGGACCGCACCGGCACCGAGGCGCTGCGGAAGATCATCCACTTCGGCCCGGAGGTCGGGGTGCACGTGCTGGGCTGGTGGCGCAGCGTGCCCCGGCTGAAGACCCTGCTGATGATGGGGGCGGCGGTGGACGACCTGGGCGCGTGGGTGGCGTTGGACGTCCAGGGGACCGAGCTGCAGTCGCTGCTGCCCGGGATGCTGGTCACGTGGTCGCCCCGGCCCGGCCGTGGGTTCTTCTTCGACCGCAGCCAGCACTCCGCGCCCGAGGTGGTCATCGTCCCGGCGTCGGCGGAGGAGAAGGACTGATGGACGCCGCGCGCCGCTACAAGGCCCGGATCGCCGAGGTCACCGGGGGGCTCGACGCCCGCGCCGACCTCAACGCCGAGCGCGTCAAGGAGCTCGACAAGAGGGTCAAGGCGCTGGGCTGGCAGCTGCGCGAGGCCAGCGACCGGCACCTGCTGGCGCGCCTGTGTGTGGAGCTGGCCTGGGAGAGTGCTCTGGACGCCCTCTGGGTGGAGTCGTGGATCACGATGCGGCCGTTCCCGAAGCCCGACCCCTGGGCGAAGGCGTCGGATCTCGACACGCTGCTCGCCGCCGTGGAACAGCGGGCGGCCGAGCTGCGCTCCGAGGTGCAGGGGCGGCGGCTGCGCCGCTCCTGAGCCGATTCCGCCGCCCTGGGGCCGCGATCAGGTCGCGGTGATCACCAGCACCTGGCCCGTCGCCGCGTCGGTCTGCATCAGCACCACCCGTGGGCCCTTGCCGGTCGTGCGGGAGAGCGAGTTCACCGTGGCGGCGTCGACGGTGCGCACCGACGCGACGGTGAGCGTGGTCCTCGCCCCGCCCGGACCCGTGACGACGACGGTGGCGTCGGCCGTCAACGAGCCGGTGGCCACCGCGGAGTTCAGGGTGACCGCCGCCGTCCACGCGTCGCCGGCGCCGGGGTGCCAGCCGAGCGAACCCCGGCTCGCCGAGGCGGGCGCTGCGGGCACGCCGTCGGCGTCGTCGGCCGCCCGGGTCAGCGTGAGGGTGCCGCCCGGCAGGACGAGGCCGGTGGGGGCCTTCGCGGCCGGGGGCGGTGTGGTGACCGGCGGCGTCGCGGTGGGCGGGGTGGTGACCGGCGGTGTGGTGACCGGCGGGGTGGTGACCGGCGGTGTGGTGACCGGAGGAGTCGTCACCGGAGGAGTCGTCACCGGAGGAGTCGTCACCGGAGGAGTCGTCACCGGAGGAGTCGTCACAGGGGGTGTGGTCACCGGCGGGGTCGTCACCGGAGGCGTCGTGACGGGCGGGGTGGTCGGCGGAACCGTCAGCGTCGTGATGACCGGAGGGAGCGTCGCAGGCGGGGTCACCGGGGAGCTGGTGACCGGCGGGACCGGGATGCTGCCGACCACCTGCTGCTGCTCGGGCGACCCCGCTGCCGCGTTCTGCATATCCTGCGGGGTGGCCGGGCCCTGGATCCGGTCGGGCGCGGGATCGGGCGCAGGCGGGGCGGGGAAGTCGCCGGGGCCGTGCGGCGCGCTGAGCGAGGGCGTGGGCGGCACCGTCACCGGCAGCTTGTCGGTGGGGATCAGCCCGGTGGCGTCCTTGCCCGCGGCCGGGCGGGTGGCGCCGAGGTAGTCGTCGCCCTGGTAGCGCACGTACGCCAGCTGGACGGGCTTGCCGAACGTCGGCGCGTTGACCATGCGACCGCCACCGATGTAGAGCCCCACGTGGTGCACACGGGTCGGGACGCCGTAGAACACCAGGTCGCCCGGCTGCAGCTCGGCGGTGTCGGGCACGTGCGGGCCCGCGTAGTACTGGGTGTGGGCCGTGCGCGGCAGCGTGATGCCCGCGTAGGCGTAGGCGGCGGTGGTGAGGCCGGAGCAGTCGAAGCCGGCTTCGCCCTTCTGAGGCCCGTCGCCGCCCCACACGTAGGGCAGCCCGCGCTGGGCCAGCGCGAACTCGATGGCCTCGGCGGCCGCCGATCCGGGCGGGGCGGTGGTGGTCACGAACGCGACCGGCGACAACGCCTGGTTGCTCGTCGCGATCGGGGTGGTGGAGGTGGCCGGGGCGCCGGTGGTGCCGACCGCGAACGGCGCGTGGACCTTCGGGGCGGTGGTCGCGTCGGCCGTGGTGACGGCCGCGGGTGCGCCGAACGCAGCCGCAGCCGGAACGGCACCCACCGTGATGACACCCAGGGTCAGGGCCACGATCGAGGGACGCAGATACGGGGGTATCCGCCGTCCACTGGTCACCTACCGCTCCCCTTGCCACTGCTCGACGCCGTGATGGCCGATCGTGCCCTGCGGGATCTTGTTTGCCAACTCCCGACGGGGGCTACCTCAGGGCGATCGCGATGTCGGAGACGCCGCCGGAGAGACCGCCGACCCGGTCCGTCGCGCCGGTGAGCAGATCCACCTCGTCGAGCGCGTGGCGGCCGCCGACCTCCAGCGTCGCGAACCCCGGGGACGAGGTGGCCTTCCCGCCGCGGACGGTGCTGACGATGGCGAAGCCCGCGTCCGGACCGGCCGCCACGCCGAGGTGCCCGGTCGGGCCGGCGTGCCGGCGTCGGCGGGGCCGCCGGAGCGGTCGGACGCCGAGGCGACCGGGAGCGGGGCGGCCACGTCACTCCAGGTCGGCGTCGTCCCTGGCCAGGAACGACGCCAGCCGCTCCACGGCGTCCTCGAAGGACGGGTTGAGGTCCACGAAGACGCGCAGGCGGTCGGCCAGCCACTCGACGGCGACCTGCTCCTCCCCCCGGCGCTCGACGAGCTCCTCGATACCGCGGTCGGTGAAGTACACGGGCGCTCAGTCCTCGAACGCCGCGGCGATCAGCGCCGCCTGCTCCACCTCGTGCACCTTCGACGAGCCGGCCGCGGGTGCGGCCATGCGGCGCCGCGAGATGCGCTTGATCCCGACGAGGCGGGGGAGCTTCTCCGGCAGGGCCAGGCCGAGGAACGGCCACGCGCCCTGGTTGGCCGGCTCCTCCTGGACCCAGCGGATGTCCTCCGCGTTGGGGTAGCGGTCCAGAGCCGCGGCGATCTGGCGCTCGGCCAGCGGGTAGAGCTGCTCGATGCGCACGATGGCCGTGTCGCTGATGCCGCCCTGCTTCTCGCGCGCCGCCGCCAGCTCCCAGTAGATCTTGCCGCTGCACAGCAGGACCCTGCGGACGCCGGCCGCCGGGCCGTCGGTCTCGCGGAACTGCGGGTCGTCGATGACCGAGCGGAACCGGCCGCCGGTGAAGTCGGCCAGCGGGCTGACGACCTGCTTGGCGCGCAGCATCCACTTCGGCGTGAACACCACCAGCGGGCGGCGCACGCCGTCCATGGCGTGGCGGCGCAGCAGGTGGAAGTAGTTGGCCGGCTCCGACGGCAGCGCGACCGTCATCGAGCCCTCCGCACACAGCTGCAGGAACCGCTCGATGCGGCCCGAGCTGTGGTCGGGGCCCTGGCCCTCCAGTCCGTGGGGCAGCAGCAGGGCGACGTCGGAGGTCTGGCCCCACTTCGCCTCACCGGACGAGATGAACTCGTCGATGATCGACTGCGCGCCGTTGACGAAGTCGCCGAACTGGGCCTCCCAGGCCACGAACGCGTCGGGGTTGGCCACGGAGTAGCCGTACTCGAAGCCGACGGCCGCGAACTCCGAGAGCGCCGAGTCGTAGGGCAGGAAGCGCTCCTGGGTCTCCGACAGGTTGCGCAACGGGAAGTACTCCTCGCCGGTCTTCCGGTCGATCACCACGGAGTGCCGCTGCACGAAGGTGCCGCGGCGGGTGTCCTGCCCCGAGAGCCGGACGAGCTTGCCGTCCATCACGAGCGAGCCCAGCGCCAGCAGCTCCCCGAACGCCCAGTCGACGCCGCCCTCGCGCGACATCTTGAGCCGCCGCTCCAGCACCGGCTTGACGCGCTGGTGGACGGTGAAGCCCTCGGGCAGCTCGACGTGGGCGTCGCCGATGCGCTGGATGACCTCGAGCGGCACGGACGTGTCGAGGTCGGTGGGCACGCTCTGCTCGTACTCGACCGAGGGGCTGATCCGCGGAGGGGTCTTCTCCAGCTCGCGGACCTCGTTGAACACGTGCTCGAGCTGGTTGGAGAAGTCCTTGAGCGCGTGCTCGGCCTCCTCCATCGTGATGTCGCCGCGGCCGATCAGCGACTCGGTGTAGATCTTGCGGACGCTGCGCTTGGCGTCGATCACGTCGTACATCGACGGCTGGGTCATCGAGGGGTCGTCGCCCTCGTTGTGGCCGCGGCGGCGGTAGCAGATCATGTCGATGACGACGTCGTTGTGCCAGCGCTCGCGGTACTCGACGGCCAGCTTGGCCACCCAGACGCACGCCTCGGGGTCGTCGCCGTTCACGTGGAAGACCGGCGCGCCGATCATCTTGGCCACGTCGGTGCAGTACTGGGAGGAGCGCGAGTGCTCCGGGGCGGTAGTGAAGCCGACCTGGTTGTTGACCACGACGTGCACCGTGCCGCCGGTGCGGTAGCCGCGCAGCAGCGCGAGGTTCAGCGTCTCGGCCACCACGCCCTGGCCGGCGAACGCGGCGTCACCGTGCATCATCAGCGGCAGCACCGTGTAGCCGTTGTCGTGGCCCTTGTCGAGCAGGTCCTGCTTGGCGCGGACGATGCCCTCGAGCACCGGGTCCACGGCTTCGAGGTGAGAGGGGTTGGACGCCAGGGACACCACCGTCTCGCCGTCGCCGAACATCCGGAAGTACTTGCCCTCGGCGCCCAGGTGGTACTTGACGTCGCCGGAGCCGTGGGCCTGGCCGGGGTCGAGGTTGCCCTCGAACTCGCGGAAGATCTGGCTGATCGGCTTGCCGACGATGTTGGCGAGCACGTTGAGCCGGCCGCGGTGCGGCATGCCGATGACGACCTCGTCGAGCTCGTACTCGGCGGCCTTGTCCAGCACGGCGTCCATCAGCGGGATGACGGTCTCGCCGCCCTCGAGCGAGAACCGCTTCTGCCCGACGTACTTGGTCTGCAGGAACGTCTCGAACGCCTCGGCCGCGTTGAGCTTGCTCAGCACGTACTTCTGCTCGGCGGGGTTGGGCTTCTGGTGCGGCACCTCGATGCGCTCCTGCAGCCAGTTGCGCTGCTCGGGCTCGGCGATGTGCATGTACTCGGTGCCGATGGTGCGGCAGTAGGAGTCGCGCAACAGACCCAGCACGTCGCGCATCTTCATGCGCTGCTTGCCGCCGAAGCCGCCGACGGCGAACTCGCGGTCGAGGTCCCACAGCGTGAGGCCGTGGGTGAGGACGTCCAGGTCGGGGTGGCGGCGCTGGCGGTAGTTGAGCGGGTCGGTGTCGGCCATCAGGTGGCCGCGGGTGCGGTAGGCGTCGATCAGCTCGATGACGCGGGCGGTCTTGTCGACCTCGCCCTCGGGGATGTCCTGCACCCAGCGGATGGGCTCGTAGGGCACCCGCAGCGAGCGGAAGATGCCGTCGTAGAAGCCGTCCTCGCCCAGCAGGAGCTGGTGGACGCGGCGCAGGAAGTCGCCGGACTCGGCACCCTGGATGATGCGGTGGTCGTAGGTGGAGGTCAGCGTGATGATCTTGCTGATGCCGATCTGGGCGAGCCGCTCCTCGCTGGCGCCCTGGAACTCCGCCGGGTACTCCATCGCGCCGACACCGACGATGGTGCCCTGGCCCTGCATCAGGCGCGGCACCGAGTGGTTGGTGCCGAGCGTGCCCGGGTTGGTGAGGCTGACGGTGGTGCCGGCGAAGTCCTCACCGGTGAGCGCGCCGTTGCGGGCTTTGCGGACGATGTCCTCGTAGGCCGACCAGAACTGGGCGAAGTTCATCGCCTCGCAGCCCTTGATCGAGACGACGACGAGGCTGCGCTGCCCGTTCCTGCCGGGCAGGTCGATGGCCAGCCCCAGGTTGACGTGCTCGGGCTGGACGACGGTGGGCTTGCCGTCGACCTCGACGAAGTGCCGGTTCATCGTGGGGAAGTCGGCCATCGCCTGCACCACGGCGAAGCCGATGAGGTGGGTGAAGGAGATCTTGCCGCCGCGGGTGCGCTTGAGCTGGTTGTTGATGACGACGCGGTTGTCGGCCAGCAGCTTCGCCGGCACGGCGCGCACGCTCGTGGCCGTGGGCACCTGCAGCGACGCGTTCATGTTCTTGACCACGGCGGACGCGGCGCCGCGCAGCGGGGTGGACTCGCCGTCGCTGCCGACGGGAGCCGGCTTGGCCGCCTGCGTGGTGGACCCGGCGGCCGGCTTGGCCGGAGTGGCGGAGACGGCGGGCGGGCTCGTCTTGGGGGCGGCCCCGTTGGTGGCCGACGACGGCGGCGTCATGGCCGCGCGGTCGGCGGTGCGCTGCTTCTCGGTGGGCTCGGCCGGCTCCGCCTGCGGCACCGGCGCGGGCGCCACCCCGTTGCTGCTGGTGGTGGCCACCTCACCGGGCGTCTCGGCGGGGCGGTAGTCGGCGAAGAACTCGTGCCACGCCGGGTCGACAGCCGATGGATCGTCCAGGAAGCGCTGGTACATCTCCTCGACGAGCCACTCGTTGGGACCGAACTGGTCGGCTGTGCTCGAGGTACTGCTGCTGGACACGCTGTGGACCGCCTTGATCGGATCGCATCGTCGTTCGCCGCTGACTGGCGTTCAGGTTAGTCCTCCCGACATCGGCTCGGACACGCCGTTCGGACGCTGTCACAATGACCGCCTGCACAGATCAACTACCTGAGGAGATGGCCGTGACCCGTCCACCGTTGCCCCCGTTCGACGAGGCGGGTGCCCGCACGAAGGTGCAGGCCGCCGAGGACGCCTGGAACACCCGCGACCCGGAGAAGGTGGCCGGGGCCTACTCGGAGGACTCCGTCTGGCGCAACCGCGACCAGTTCGTGCGGGGGCGCGCCGAGATCGCCGCGTTCCTCAAGGGCAAGTGGGACCGCGAGCTGGACTACGCCCTGCGCAAGGACCTCTGGGCCTTTGAGGGCAACCGCATCGCCGTGCGCTTCCAGTACGAGAGCCACGACGTCGACGGCCAGTGGTGGCGCTCCTACGGCAACGAGCTGTGGGAGTTCGACGACGAGGGCTACATGCGCCGTCGGGAGGCCAGCATCAACGACGTGAAGATCGACGAGTCCGAGCGGCGGATCTTCGGCAAGCGCGGGGAGGCGGGCCCGGAGCAGCCGCTGCAGTAGCGCCTTGCAGGCGATTCTGCGTCCTCGCGCGCGGTTTCGCGCGCGAACGCACCACATCGCCTGCAAGCGTGAGTCAGGGGAGCGGGATGTGACCCTCGGTGTCGGCCACTGCCGTGCGCACCGCGGTGGAGCTGATCACCGTGCCGGCCGGTAGACCGCAGCGGGAGTCGATGCGCAGGGTGTCGCGCTCGCCGGCGAACTGGCCGTCGGTCGGGGAGATCATCAGCTCGGTGCGGGTGCGTCCGATGTCGTGCACCAGGGCCAGACACTGCCGACCGTCGACGTTCTCGACGCCCTCGACGGCGCTGACGCCCGGGAGCCGGGCCATCGCCAGGTAGAGCGCGGAGCGCAGGTCGGCGGGCACCAGGCAGGTGCGCAGCACCGTGACCCCCGCGGTGAAGGGACCGAACCAGTTGCCCGCGTTCTCGCCGAGCAGGCGCTCGTGCAGGGCCGCGGGGTCGCGGGGGAGGCGGGCGAAGAACTCGCGCGTGGGGGCCTGCCAGTTGCCGCGCGGTGCGTCGGTGGACACGCCGCAGAAGGCCTCGTCGGAGTCGTTGAACCTGCCGTGCACGGCGCGGAAGCGGCCCACCGGCGCGACGTCGCGGAGGTCGAAGCCCTCGTCGGCGGCCTCCTCGGCCGAGCCGAGCAGCCACTCCTGCGCACCGGTGAGCTCGCGGTCCAGCACCCACTCCCGGTCGGCGCGCGCCGGCACCCACTGCCGGAGGCGGTGCTCGGTGAGGTGGCTGTGCCGTCCGAACGTGCCCATCCACCAGGCGTGGGTCTCGACGAACACGTACTGGTCGGACCGCAACGGCCGGTCTGACGCCTCGATGGCGAGGTCGGGCAACGGACACTCCACTCCGGGGGGCGGCGGACTGGTCACCTCACAGTGTGCGGTGGTGACCATCCGTCACCGGCTCCGGGGTGCGGTTGCTACACGATCCACTCCTTCACCTGCGAGATCAGCTTCGGGGCGTCACTGCCCACCGGGTTCACGTGCAGGTGGGTGATGCCCGCCTCCCGCAGTGCCGCGATGCGCTCCTTGACGTGACCGGCGGGGCCGATCAGCGTCACCCGGTCGATGAAGTCCGACGGCAGCGCGGCGGCCGCCTCGTCCTTCCTGCCGTCGAGGTAGAGGTCCTGCACGAGCTTGGCCTCGTCGACGTAGCCCTGGCGCTGGAACACCGTGTTGTAGAAGTTCTTGCCCCGCGCGCCCATGCCGCCGATGTAGAGCGCGTACATGGCCCTGGCCAGCTGGCGGGCCGGCTCCCACATCTCCTCCTCGAGCGCGAGGATGCCGCCGCCGGTGATCTGCAGCGGGCCGAGCTCCGGCGCGCGCTTGGCGAAGCCGGCCTCCAGCGCGGGGCCGAAGGTCTCCTTCATCGTCTCGGGCATCACCGCGTGGGGCAGCCAGCCGTTCGCCAGCTCGGCGGTCATCTCGAGGTTCTTGTCGCCCAGCGCGGCCACCCAGATCGGGATGTCCGAGCGCTTCGGGTGGTTGATCAGCTTCAGCGGCTTGCCCAGGCCGGTGCCCTCGCCCGCGGGCAGCGGGATGTTGTAGAGGCCCTCGTGCTGGATCTTCTCGCGGCGCCACACCTGGCGGCAGATGTCGATGATCTCGCGGGTGCGGGCGACGGGCTTGTCGTAGGGCACGCCGTGGAAGCCCTCGATGACCTGCGGACCCGACGCGCCGAGGCCGAGGATCATCCGGCCGTCGGACAGGGCGTCCAGGCCGGCCGCCGTCATGGCCGTCAGGGTGGGCGTGCGACTGTAGAGCGGCAGGATGCCCGAGCCGATCTCGACGCGCTCGGTCTTCGCGGCGAGGTAGCCCATGAGGGAGACGGCGTCGTAGCTGTAGGCCTCCGCGACCCACACCACGTCGAGGCCGGCCTGCTCCAGGGCGACCACCGCCTCGGCGTTGCGGATCGGGTCGTCGCCGTACTGGAGCTGGGTCGAGAGCTTCATGCGCTGGGTCTAACGCACAAGTTACTGGCCAGTCAAGCTCACGAGAACATGCTGACGGTCCGGTCGTGGTGGACGCCGTCGAGGACGAGGTCGACGCGTTCGGTGAAGAAGCAGAGCAGGTCGGTCAGCTGGACGGCGTCGGGCAACGGGGAGGGGTAGGTCCAGGCCAGGTCGGGCACCGTGCGATCGGGCAGCGCGATGCTGCGATAGGACGCCACGCCCTTGTACGCGCACGCCGTGGTGGTGGCGCTCGGTCGCAGCAGCGCGGCGTCGACGTCCTCGGGCGGCAGGTAGTAGCGCATCGGGAGGTTGGTCTCGAACACCAGCGACGGCCGGGTGCTGTCGGCGAGGACGTGGCCGTCGAGCTCGATGCGGACGTGGCGCGAGCTGCGCCGGACGTCGACGCGGTGGAACGGGTCGCGCGGGTGGCTGACGATCTCCTCGTCCTCCTCGAGCCACGTGTCGAACGCGGCGAAGTCCAGCACCACGTGGTCGTGCAGAGCGGGATCCGCGAGCCGGAACGCCGACCCGACCGGCCCCACGCTGTGCACGACGCCGTCGGCGGTGTGCACGCCGAAGCCGGTGGCGGGGGTGAGGACGGCGCGGCCACCCGGGCCGACTTCGGCGGCTGCCGGCCCGCTCCGGTCGCCGTCGTCCGGGGCCGCCACGCGCAGCTCGGTGAGCAGGTCGGCCACGGGCACGGCGTACTGGGGCACGACGCGCTGCGGCTCCCACACCAGCACCGCCGCGGTCGTGTCGGCGATCGGGTGTCCGCCGTGGACGACGCGGATCCGCTTCTCCACGGGTTCGGAGCGGAGGTCGTCCAGGGTGGCCGCGAGCAGTGCGGAGATCCGGATCGCCATGTCGCGAGGATCCTCGCGTCCGGCTATATCAAGAAGTCTTGCGAAAGGTTTCTTGCGCAAGGTATGTTGATTCGCGTGACGGAGAACCTGCCCGGGCGGATCACCGAGCCCAAGGCGTTGCGCGCGCTGTCCCACCCGACGCGGGTGGCGATCGTCGATCTGCTGGGCGTCGAGCTGGCGGCCACCGCCACGCGGTGTGCCGAGATCACCGGCGAGAGCGTGGCCAGCTGCTCCTACCACCTCGGGATGCTCGCGAAGTACGGGTTCGTGGAGCCGGCCGCGGGTGGGGAGGGGCGGGAGAAGCCGTGGAAGCTCGTGTCGCTGCACCACAGCTTCGACATGGAGGACATGGACGACGAGGGCCAGCTGGCGGTCGAGGCCCTCAGCGAGGTCGTCATCGACCACCACGCCGCCCAGCACAAGGAGTTCATCCGCCGCGCCAGCCGGGAGCCGGAGGAGTGGCGCCGCTCGGCCGGATCGTGGTCCACCACGCCGTATCTCACCGCCGCGGAGTTCGCCGAGGTCGCCGCCGAGTACGAGGCGATCTGCGCGCGCTACCGCGACCGGATCGCCGATCCGTCCCTGCGCCCCGAGGGCTCGCGCCCGGTGCGCCTCCACCTCACCAGCTGGCTCACCCGTCCGCTCGACTGAGTCCGGAAGGATCTGCCATGGATCCGCACCTGTACCTCGCCCACCTGCACGCCGCCGACCTGCGGGCCGCGGCCGACGCCCACCGGCTGGCCCGCGAGCTGGGCCGTCGGGACCGCCGCCCGGCGCTGCCCGTCCGCCTGTACTGCCGGCTCTGGTGGGCCGCCCGCCCCCGCCCCGCCGCCTGGCCCCCCTCGTTCCTCCCGGGCACCTGATCGCGATCAGTCGCACCTCCCGGCCCCGCGCCGGGTGCTCCCGCTCGGCCGGCGGCGATCATGGATGCTCAGTGCGGCGATCTCGCACGCGCGGCCGCCAGGCACCGCGTCCTGTGGCCCGGTTCCAGCTTTCGATGATCATGCGACGCTCGGAGAGGGGTCGTGCGCGGATATCAGTGCCCCGGCACCGATTTCCGCGCACGGCCTAGGGTCGGGCGGTGCGCTTCCAGGTCGTCCCCGCCGCCTACGTCTTCCTCCTGCGCGACGACGAGGTGCTGCTGCAGCTGCGGCAGAACACCGGCTACCGCGACGGGCACTGGGCCGCGGCGGCCGCCGGTCACGTCGAGCACGGGGAGTCCGTGCTGGCCGCCGCCGTACGGGAGGCCGGGGAGGAGATCGGCGTGGTGCCCACCGACCTCGCGCCGCTCACCACCATGCACCGCACCCACGCCAACGGGCAGGCGATCGACGAGCGCGTCGACTTCTTCTTCACCACCCGCACCTGGACGGGCGAGCCCCGCCTACGGGAGACCGCCAAGGCCGCCGACCTGGGCTGGTTCCCCCTCGACGCGCTGCCCGAGCCCGTCGTGCCGCACGAGCGCTTCGTGCTGGAGCACCTCCGGGCGGGCACGACGCCGGCCATCACGACGTACGGTTTCTGAGTGGAGCAGCTGCCGCCGCGGGCGGACTTCGACAATGTCGTCGCACTGACCGGCGCCGGGATCAGCGTGGCCGCGGGGCTCGGCACCTTCCGCGGGCCCGACGGGCTGTGGACGATCGCGCCCGACGTCGAGCGGGCCATGCACGCCGAGTACGTGCCCGGCAACATCGACCTCATGTGGCAGGTCTGGGGCGGCATGCACGAGCAGGCGCAGGAGGCCGGGCCCACGCCGGCCCACCGGGCGCTCGCGGTCGTGCAGGCGCAGGTGATCACCCAGAACGTCGACGGGCTGCACCACACCGCGGGGTCCCACGACACGATCGAGATCCACGGCTCCGCCGGCCGGGCCCGCTGCCTGCTCTGCCCCTGGAACGGGCCGGCCGTCGAGGCGGCCCGGGCGTCGGGCGACCCCCGGCCGCGCTGCCCCCGCTGCGGCGAGCTCGTCCGCCCGTCCGTCGTGCTGTTCGGCGAGTCGCTCGACGAGGCCGCCCTCGCCGCCGCCCAGCACGCGGCGGTGTCGGCCGACCTGTTCCTGGCCGTCGGCACGTCCGGCCGGGTGGCCCCCGCGTCCTGGTTGGCGCCGATGGCCCGCGCCGCCGGCGCCACCGTGATCAACATCGATCCGGTGCCGGGCGATCCCGGCCCGGCGTTCCACCACCAGGTCACCGGCGACGCGCAGCAGGTGCTCGCGGAATGGGCCGGGTGACCGGTCAGACCACCGTGCGGGTGCGCCCCTCCCAGAACGGGGCCCTCAGGTCCTTCTTCAGGATCTTCCCGGTGGGGTTCCTCGGCAGCTCGTCCAGGACGTCCACGCTCTTGGGGCACTTGAAGCCGGCCAGGTTCTCGCGGCAGTAGGCCAGGAGGGCGTCGGGGTCCACCGTCGCCCCGGGCGCGGCCACGACCACCGCCTTCGGCACCTCGCCCCACCGCTCATCGGGCACCCCGATCACCGCCACGTCACCCACCGTCGGGTGCTCGGCCAGCACCCGCTCGATCTCGGCGGGATAGATGTTCTCCCCGCCGCTGATGATCATGTCCTTGATCCGGTCGGTGACGTAGACGTAGCCGTCGGCGTCCATGTGGCCGCCGTCGCCGCTGCGCAGCCAACCGTCCGCGGTGATGGCGGCGGCGCTCGCCTCGGGCTTGTCCCAGTAGCCGCTCATCAGCTGGTCGGTGCGCACCCAGATCTCGCCCGCCTCGCCGGTGGGCACCGGTTCGCCGGTGGCGGGGTCGCGCACCTCGATCTCGACGCCGTGGATCGGCGTGCCCGCCGACACCAGGCGGTGCGCGACGGCGGGGTCGTCGTGGTCCTCCGGCCCCAGCGAGCTGACGACGCCGCACGCCTCCGTCATCCCGTAGACCTGGTGCATCACGCCGGGGAACAGCTTCATCGACGCGCGCATCACCGGCAGCGGCATCGGCGACGCGCCGTAGGACAGCGCCACCAGCGACGAGTAGTCGCGGTCGGCCGCGCCGGGCACCTGCGCCATCGCGCCCATCAGCGCGGGCACGAGGAAGGTGTGGGTGACGCGGTCGCGCTCGAACATCTCGAGGATCGCGGCCGGGTCCGGCAGCCGCATCATCTCCATCCGGGCGCCCGCGGTGACGGCCAGCAACGAGTAGCTCATGCCGCCGACGTGGAACAGGGGCATCGCCACCTGCACGACCGCGTCGGACGTCATCGAGAAGTCGGCCATCACGTTGGTGGCGTGGGCGAACATCCCCCGGTGGGTCAGCATCGCGCCCTTGGGGAAGCCCGTGGTACCCGACGTGTAGAGCTGCACGAAACAGTCGTCGGGCGCGGACGGATGGACGTCGGGGTCGGGCTCGTGGGCGGCGAGCCAGTCCTCGTACTCCGCGGGTACCGCGATCACCCGCTCGACGTCGGTCAGCTTCTCGCGGATCGCGGCCGCCGCCCGGGCGAACTCCGGGCCGACGAACAGGATCCGCGCCCGCGCGTCGTTGATGACGTAGACGATCTCGGGCGGGGCCAGCCGGAAGTTGACCACGGCGTTGGCCGCGCCGATCTGGGCGCACGCCAGCGTGATCTCCAGGCACGAGGGGTGGTTGAGGTCGAGCACGGCCACCCGGTCGCCGGGCCCGATCCCGTCGGCCCGCAGCGCCGCGGCGACCTGCCGCACCCGCCGGGCCAGCTCGGCCCAGGTCCGCGTCGTCCCGGCGTGGCTGGTGGCCACGGCGTCGGGACGCTCGGCCTCCCAGCGTGCCACGATCGAGGTGAAATCGGCGGCGGTGCTGGTCATGCGCGTCTCCCGGGCTCGGCGTCGAGAAGCAGGAGCCTAAACACAGACGATCCGCCGTGCGTAGCCCTCGACGCGGGCGGATCGTGTCCACCCGGTCCCCCCGTCCCGTTCGGGGATTGGCTACGGTGAGCCGCCCAGCCCCGCGCCGCTCCCCGGCATGCGCCCACCGCTCGGAGATCCCATGAGTTCGATCCCGCAGGCCCGTCAGATGCGCGCCTCGCTGCGCCGGGTCAAGGCCGGGGGTGAGCGGTTCCTGGGCGGAGTGCTGCCGGGTGCCACCGCCCGCCGGCTCCGCACCCGCGCCTACGCCGACGACTGGGCCGCGGCCAACCTCGACGCCCAGCAGTCGTGCGGCCCGCTGTGGATCGTGCTCGGCGACGCCGCCAGCCAGGGGATCGGCGCCACCACGCGCGAGGCGGGCTACGTCGGGCTGGTGCACGAGATGCTGCGCCGACGCGACGCCTGGCGCGTGGTCAACCTGTCACGCGCCGGGGCCGGCGTCGCCGACGTGCTGGCCCGCCAGCTGCCCGAGCTGGCCACCCTCACCGCCGACGAGCCCGCCGCGCTCGTCACCTGCGTCATCGGCGCGGAGGACGTGGCCCGCCGCACGCCGGGCCTCGACATCACGCTGCGTTCGATGATCGCGGCGCTGCCCCGGGGCGCCATCGTCGCCACCGTGCCGTTGCGGGGACCGGCCGCCGAGGCGGCGAACGCGGTGATCCGCGAGGAGGTCGTGCGCCACGGGCTGCGCGTCGCGGATCTCGGCCTCACCGGCGGCGGCCCCGCCCGCGGTCGGGAGGCGGTGCGGCTCAACGACGTCGGCCACGCCACCTGGTCGCGCGCGATCATGGCGGCCGTCGACAACCCGCCGCCCAACCAGGAGGTCACCCCGGCCGAGGGCATCCCGGTCGTGACCGCCGGCGAAGCGGAGCCCACAGCCCGTTGACGCGCGTACGGCACACGTGATCAGGTCGGTGCGCGGTCCGGTCGACGACGACCGGGCCCCGGCGACGGGAGTGGCGATGGCGATCGACCCGCAGGCACAGGCGCTTCTCGACATGATGGCCGCGCAGGGCGCGGAGGACTTCTCCGTGATGACGGTGCCGCAGGCACGCGAGGCCGGGCTGGGGTTCATCGCCCTGGAGGGCGAGCCCGAGGCCGTGGCGGACGTCGCCGACCGGACGGTGCCCGGCCCCGCGGGCGACGTCCCCGTGCGGATCTACACCCCGGACGGCGCCGGCCCGTTCCCGGTGGTCGTCTACTTCCACGGCGGCGGGTGGGTGATCGGCGACATCGAGGTGGCCGACCGCCCGTGCCGCTCGCTGGCGAACGTCGCCCGCACCGTGGTGGTCTCGGTGGGCTACCGCAAGGCGCCCGAGGACCTCTACCCCGCGGCCCCCGAGGACTGCTATGCCGCCACCGTCTGGGTGGCCGAGCACGCCGCCGAGCTCGACGCCGACGCCACGCGGCTCACCGTGGCCGGCGACAGCGCGGGCGGCAACCTCGCCGCCGTCGTCGCGCTGATGGCCCGTGACCGTGGCGGCCCCGCGATCGCCCGCCAGCTGCTGCTCTACCCGGCGGTCGACGCGGGCGGCGAGTACGCCTCCCGCGTCGAGAACGGGGAAGGGTACCTGCTCACCAAGAGCGCCATGGACTTCTTCTACGGCCACTACCTCCCCGGTCCGGACGCGGTGGAGGACCCCTACGTCTCGCCACTGCGGGCCGCGGACCACTCCGGCCTGCCGCCGGCCATCGTGGTCACCGCCGGCTTCGACCCGCTGCGCGACGAGGGCGACGCCTACGCCGCGCTGCTGCGCGACGCCGGGGTGCCGGTCGAGCACCTGCAGAACCCGACGATGATCCACGGGTTCTGGTGGATGCTGGGCGTCGTCGGACACGTGCGCGGGGTGTTCGACCAGGTCGGAAAGCTGTTGCGCGAGGGATGACCGAGGACGGCGGCCGGGTGGGCGTGCGCGGGCTCACCAAGCGGTTCGGCCCGGTCGCCGCCGTCTCCGACCTCTCCTTCGACGCCCCGCCCGGTGCGGTCACCGGGTTCCTCGGGCCCAACGGATCGGGCAAGACCACCACGTTGCGCATGATCCTGGGGCTGGTCGCGCCCACCGCCGGGGAGGCGCGGATCAACGGGGTGCCGTTCGCGGCGCTGCAGCGGCCGGCGCGCGTGGTGGGGGCGGTGCTGGAGGCCCAGGGCTTCCACCCCGCCCGCACCGGGCGGCGGCACCTGCTGGCCTGCGCCGCCGCGGTCGGGGTGCCGGACGCCGCCGTCGACGTCGGGCTGGGCGCCGTCGGGCTGATCGACGCGGCCGACCGCGCCGTCGGCGGCTACTCGCTGGGCATGCAGCAGCGCCTCGCGTTGGCCGTCGCGATGCTGGGCGATCCGCAGGTGCTGATCCTCGACGAGCCGGGCAACGGGCTCGATCCCGAGGGCATCGCGTGGATGCGCTCGTTCCTGCGCGGGTTCGCGGCGCGCGGGGGCACCGTGCTGGTGTCGAGCCACCTGCTGGGCGAGATCGAGCAGACCGCCGACCACCTCGTCGTCGTCAGCCGGGGCCGGTGCGTCTACCAGGGCGGGCTCGACCAGCTGCGCGCGTCGCGCCGGGCGCGGGTGCTCGTGCGGTGCGCCGATCCGGGCGGGCTCGCGCGGGCCCTGGCGACCGCCGGGATCGTCGAGATCGACACGCTGCCCGACGGTCGCCTGGGCGTCGCCGACGCCGACGCCGTCCGCGTGGGCGACGTGGCGCTGGCCGCCGGCGTCGCGGTGCACGGGCTGGTGGAGGAGACGATCGACCTGGAGCAGCTGTTCTTCCAGCTCACGACGGGCGCGTGGCGGGGATGACGGGACTGGTCCGCGCGGAGTTCCGCAAGGCGTTCTCGACCAAGCTGTGGTGGGCGCTGCTCGTCCCCGTGGTGGTGCTGTCGCTGCTGGTCAACCTGTTCGGCGGGCTGTTCACCGCGTCGCTCGCCGACGCCCACGCCGGCACCGGGGTGCCGCCGATCCTGCTCGGCTCCCTGGCATACTCGCTGTCCCTGACCAGCGTCTTCGCCGCCCTCTACGGCGTCGTGACGGCGGCCGCGGAGTTCCGCCACCGCACGATCACCACCGCCTACCTGACGGCGCAGGGCCGCGGGCGGGTGTTCACCGCGAAGGCGGTGTCCACGGGGGCGGTCGGGGCGCTGTACGCCGCGGCCACCGTCGTGGTCGGGGTGCTGGCCGGGCTGGTCGCCCACTCCGGGCTGCCGGGCGTCGGTGCGCTGGCCGCCGTGACGGCGGTCGGGCTCCTGGTCGCGGCACTGTGGGCCGTGCTGGGCACCGCGCTCGGCACGGTGATCAGCAACCAGGCCACCGCGCTCGTCGTGACGCTGGTCTACATGCTGGTGGCGGAGACGCTGCTGTCGCTGCTGCTGGGCCGCTCCGACAACCCCGTCGCGGCCGGGCTGGCGGCCTACCTGCCCGTCAACGCCGGGGACGTCGCCGTCTACGACGTGGCCGGAAGGGCACTGCTCGGCGACGGCACGCAGCTCGCGGAGCTGCTGGCCGGGGTGAGCCGACCGCCGCCGTGGTGGGGCGCCCTGCTGGTGCTGGCGGCCTGGACCGCGGCCGCCGCGGCCACGGCGTGGCTGGTGGGTCGGCGCCGCGACATCACCTAGCGCCGTCGACAGGTGGACCGTCGGTGCGGCGGCATACGGTGGATCCGTGCCCGTTGCTCAATCCCCCACATCTCCCGGCTGGATCAGAAGGCTCATCGGCGCCTCGATGCGCCACCGCGGCGTCGCCGTCACCGCGCTCGTCGCGTCCGCCCTGGGCGTCAGCCTCGACGCGGTCGGGCCGCTGCTCACCCGCGTGGCCGTCGACGACGCCGTCAAGGGCTCCACCGAGGTGCTGGTGCCCATCGTCGTGGCGTTCCTCGGGCTCGCGGTGCTGCGCTTCGCCGCGTCGTTCCTGCGCCGCTACCTGGGTGGCCGGCTCGCCCTCGACGTCCAGCACGACCTGCGCCGCCAGGTGTTCGCCGCCGTCCAGCGGCTCGACGGTGAGCGGCAGGACGCCATCCGCACCGGGCAGGTCGTCTCCCGCGCCATCACCGACCTGCAGCTCCTGCAGGGGCTGCTGTCGATGGTGCCGCTGTCGCTCGGCACGGTCGTGCTCGTGGTGGTGTCGGTGGGCGCGATGCTGTGGCTCTCGCCGGCGCTCACGCTCGTGGCGCTGGTGCTGCTCCCGCTGGCCGGGTGGGTGACGCTGAAGTCCCGCGCCACCCTGTTCCCGGCCACCTGGTCGGCGCAGCAGCGGGCCGCCGACATCGCGCAGCAGGTCGAGGAGACCGTCACCGGCGTGCGGGTGGTGAAGGGCTTCGGGCAGGAGGCGCGCGAGGTCGCGGCGCTGGAGCGCGGCGCGAAGCGGCTGTTCGCCGAGCGGCTGCGCGCCGCCCGGATGACCGCCCGGCTCAACCCCACCCTGCTCACGCTGCCCACGCTCGGGCAGGTGGGTGTCATCGCCGTCGGCGGCTACCTCGCACTCAACGGCTCGATCACGCTGGGCACGTTCCTCGCGTTCACCACCTACGTGGCCGGGCTGGTCGGCCCGGCCCGGCTGCTGGGCTCGCTGGTGGTCACCGCACAGCTCGCGCGGGCCGGCGTGGAGCGCGTGTACGACCTGATCGACTCCCACCCCGACATCGTCGATCCGGTGTCCCCCGCCGCCCTGCCCGAGGGTCCGCTGTCCGTGGAGCTCGACCACGTCACGTTCGGCTACTCCCGCCGCGAGCCGGTGCTCGACGACGCGTCGCTGCGGGTGGAGCCGGGGGAGACGCTCGCGCTCGTGGGCACGGCCGGCTCCGGCAAGTCCACGGCGGCGCTGCTGCTGCCGCGCTTCTACGACCCGCAGGCCGGCGAGCTGCGCCTCGGTGGCGTGCCGCTGCGGGACCTGCGCCTGCACGACCTGCGCCGCGAGCTGGGCGTGGTGTTCGAGGAGGCGTTCCTGTTCTCCGACAGCATCGGCGCCAACATCGCCTACGGCCGCCCCGACGCGAGCGACGAGGAGATCCGCGCCGCGGCCCGTGCGGCCCAGGTGGACACGTTCGTCGACCAGCTCCCCGACGGCTACGACACCCTCGTCGGCGAGCGCGGGCTCACGCTGTCGGGCGGGCAGCGCCAGCGCATCGCCCTGGCCCGCGCGGTGCTCACCGACCCGCGGGTCCTCGTGCTCGACGACGCCACCTCCGCGGTCGACACCGCCACCGAGGCGGCCATCCACGAGACGCTGCGCGTGCTGACGGAGGGCCGCACCACGCTGCTCGTCGCCCACCGCCGATCCACCCTCGCCCTGGCCGACCGCGTGGCCGTGCTCGACGCCGGGCGCGTGGTCGACGTCGGCACCGAGGCGGAGCTGACGGCGCGGTCGCCGCTGTTCCGGGAGCTGCTGGCGCTCGCCGATCCGTCCGGCGCGGCCCCGCGGCCTCCGGCTCCGGCCCGTCCGGCGCTGGGCGGCGTCACCGCCGAGCTGTGGCCGGAGCCGGTGGCCCCCGGCGCCCGGAGCACGGCCGCCCCCGACCCGGGCATGGGCGCGTCGGGCATGGTGGGCGTCCTGCCGCCCTCGCCCCGGCTGATGGCGGCGGTGGCGAAGCTGCCCCCCGCCGTCGACGTCCCGAAGCTCGGCGCCACCGACCCCACCGCACCCGACCCGGCCATGAGCGATGAGCTGGGCCGGCTCGGCCGGCTGCTCCGGCCGGTCCGCGGGCTGCTGGCGCTGGGCATCACCCTCGTCGCCCTCGATGCGCTCAGCTCGCTGGCGTTCCCCAACATCGCCCGCCTCGCCGTCGACGGCGGCATCACCTCGAAGGCGCCCGGCATCCTGCTGGCGGCCACGCTGCTCGGGCTGGGCGTCGTCGCGGTCAGCTGGCTGGTGGTGGCGGCCGAGACCTACGTCACCGCCCGGGCCGGGGAGAGCCTGCTCTACCTGCTGCGCGTGCGCAGCTACGCGCACCTGCAGCGGCTCGGCCTCGACTTCTACGAGCGCGAGCTCTCGGGCCGCATCATGACGCGGATGACCACCGACGTCGACGCGCTGTCCACGTTCCTGCAGACCGGCCTGGCGCAGGCGATCGTCAGCCTGATCACGGTGGTCGGCGTGGCGGTGGCGCTGCTCGTCACCGACATCGAGCTGGCGCTCGTCGCGCTGGCGGTGTTCCCGGTGCTGATCGTGGCCACCGTGGTGTTCCGGCGGCTGTCGTCGCGGGCGTACACGGAGGCGCGGGAGAAGGTCGGCATCGTCAACGCGGACATGCAGGAGAACGTCACCGGCGTCCGCATCGCGCAGGCCTACGTGCGCGAGGAGCGCAGCGCCCGGAGGTTCTCCGACCGCAGCGCCGCCTACCGCCGCTCGCGGCTGCGCGCCCAGACCTACATCGCCACCTACTTCCCCGGTGTGGCACTGCTGTCGGACATCGCCACGGTGGCGGTGCTCGGGGTCGGGGCGGCCCGCCTCGCGTCGGGTGACCTGACCGCCGGCATCCTCACGGCGTTCCTGCTCTACCTGGGGCTGTTCTTCGCGCCGGTCCAGCAGCTCTCGCAGGTGTTCGACTCCTACCAGCAGGCCCGGGTCGGGCTCAACCGCATCACCGACCTGCTGCGCACCCCCACCACCGTGCCCCCGGAGCCCGACGGCGAGGCGGTGGCGGTGCCCGACCGGCTGCGCGGCGAGGTCGAGCTGCGCGACGTGTCGTTCTCCTACGCCGGAGCGGCCACCCCCGCGCTCGACCGCGTCTCGTTGCGGGTGGCGCCGGGGGAGACCGTCGCGCTGGTCGGGGCCACCGGCGCCGGCAAGTCCACGCTGGTCAAGCTGCTGGCCCGGTTCTACGACGCCGGGTCGGGCGAGGTGCTGATCGACGGCGTGGACGTGCGGCGGTTCCGGCTCGCCGACTACCGTCACCGGCTCGGCATCGTGCCGCAGGAGGCACACCTGTTCACCGGCGACGTCGCCGCGAACATCGCCTACGCCCGCCCCGACGCCCCGCCCGCGCAGATCGAGGCGGCCGCGCGGGCCGTCGGAGCGCTGGATCTGGTGCGCGGCCTGCCCGGTGGCTTCCGACATCCGGTCGGCGAGCGGGGCCAGGGCCTGTCGTCGGGGCAGCGCCAGCTCATCGCGCTGGCCCGCGCCGAGCTGGCCGACCCCGACGTGCTGCTGTTCGACGAGGCCACGGCCGCGCTCGACCCCGCCACCGAGGCCGCGGTGCTCGCCGCGGGCGACCACGTCACCTCCCGGCGCACGGCGTTCGTCGTCGCCCACCGGCTGGCCACGGCGGCCCGCGCCGACCGCATCCTGGTGCTGGAGGGCGGCCGGATCGTGGAGCAGGGCACCCACGCCGAGCTGCTGGCGATGGGCGGCCGCTACGCCACGCTGTGGGAGGCGGGGGAGCTGGAACCGGCGGCCTGATCTGATTCCTGCCCGATTTCGGGCAGGAAAGTTGGTGTTCTGGCCGCGATCGGGCACCATTGCCCCTCGTGCCCGCCCCCGACGATCTCGTGGACCACCTCGTGCGCAGCACCCCGCTCAGCCCGACCGAGGCGGCGCGGGTGGTGGCGGAGGTCGTGCAGTACTTCGGCGAACCGGTACCGGACTTCGTCCGCCGCCGGCACGCCGAACTGAAACGTCGCGGGCTCACCAACGACCAGATATTTGCCGGCCTCGACGCGGAGCTGGCCCAGCGGCGGTTCGCCTCGCCGCCGCTGTCGGAGCGCCAGCTGCGTCGCATCGTCTACGGATAAGGACACTCGCATGTGCGGAATCGTCGGATACGTCGGCCCCCGGGACGCCACCCCCATCCTGCTGGAGGGGCTCGGGCGGCTGGAGTACCGCGGCTACGACTCGGCCGGCCTCGCGGTGTGCACGAAGGGCGGGCTGAAGGTCGAGAGGGCGATCGGACGCGTGGCCGACCTCGCCGCCGAGCTCCCCGCCCGCTTCAAGGGCTCGCCCGGCATCGGCCACACCCGCTGGGCCACCCACGGGGAGCCCACCGTCGAGAACGCCCACCCGCAGACCGACGCGGCCGGCCGCATCGCCGTCGTGCACAACGGCATCATCGAGAACGCCGACGAGCTGCGGGCCAAGCTGGTGGCCGACGGCGTGGAGTTCACCTCCCAGACCGACACCGAGACCATCGCGCACCTCATCGCCGCCGCCTTCTCCGGTGGGACGGTCGACCTGGAGGGCGCCGTCCGTTCCGCGCTGCGCCAGGTCGTCGGGGCCTACGGCCTCGCGATCGTCGACGCCGAGCACCCCGACCGCATCGTCGTCGCCCGCAACGGCAGCCCGGTGCTGCTGGGCGTCGGGGAGAAGGAGATGTTCGTCGCCTCCGACGTCGCCGCCCTGATCGGCTACACCCGCCAGGTCGTCTACCTCGACGACGGCGAGCTCGCCACGATCACCGCCACCGGCTACCGCACCTTCACCCTCGACGACCGGTCCACGGCCAAGAGCCCGTCCACCATCGACTGGGACGTCGTCGGCGCGGAGATCGGCGACCACGCCCACTTCCTGATCAAGGAGATCTCCGAGCAGCCGCGCACGATCAAGCGCACGCTCTCGGGGCGGCTCGACGAGCGCTTCGACACCGCGCACCTGGGTGGGCTCAACCTCACCGTGCGCGAGGCCCGCGAGATCAGGCGCGTCAAGATCCTCGGCTGCGGCTCGGCCTGCTACGCGGGTGAGCTGGGCGCGCAGCTGATCGAGGACCTGGCCCGCGTGCCGGCGTCGTCGGAGGCCGCGTCGGAGTTCCGCTACCGCAACCCGGTGGTGGAGCCCGACACGCTCTACGTCGCGGTGAGCCAGTCCGGCGAGACGGTCGACACCCTCGCCGCCGTCACCGAGCTGCAGCGCAAGGGCGGGCGCGTCATCGGCATCATCAACGTCGTCGGCTCGACGATCGCCCGCCAGGTCGACGGCGGCATCTACCTGCACGCCGGCCCGGAGATGTCGGTGGCGGCCACGAAGTCGTTCACGTCCACCGTCACGGCGTTCGCGCTGCTCGCGCTGCACCTGGGCCGGATGCGCGACCTCGCGCCGTCGGAGGGGCGCCGGATCATCGCCGGGCTCAAGGCGCTGCCCGACCAGATCGAGGACATCCTGGCCCGGTCCGGCGTCATCGCCGAGGTGGCGAAGGAGATCGCGCCCAGCGCCAGCATGATGTTCGTGGGGCGTCGGCGGGGCTGGCCGGTGGCGCGCGAGGGTGCGCAGAAGCTCAAGGAGATCTCCTACATCCACGCCGAGGCCTACCCCTCGGCGGAGCTCAAGCACGGGCCGCTCGCGCTGATCAGCCCGGAGATGCCGACGGTCGCGATCGTCCCCGACGACGACCTGCTCGACAAGAACACCTCCACGCTCTCGGAGATCAAGGCGCGCAAGGGTCCGGTGATCGCGCTGGCCCACCGGCAGCTGCCCGCGGAGCTGGCCGACCGCACCATCGTCGTCCCGGCGAACGAGCCCGAGCTGGACTCGATCCTGCTCTCGATCCCGCTGCAGCTGCTGGCCTACCACGCGGCGGTGGCCCTGAACCGCGACGTCGACAAGCCCCGCAACCTGGCCAAGAGCGTCACGGTGGAGTGACTACACCCAGTAGGTGTCGTGGCGGAGCATGAACGCGGCCCTGGCCTCCTCGTCGGTCAGCGCCTCGCGGCGGGCGGGGTCGGCGAGGGTCTCGAAGTAGTCCTCGCGAGGGGCGCCCGGAGCGAAGTGCAGCAGCATCGACGCGGGCGCGCCCGACTCGTTGCGGAACCCGTGGATGCCGCCCTCGGGCACGTGGACGAAGTCGCCGGGGCGGGTCGGCACCCAGGCCTTCCCGTCGAAGATCATGATCTCGCCGGTCAGCACGTAGAACGACTCGGAGATGCTGCGGTGGAAGTGCGGGTCCGGGCCGCTGCGGCCCGGACCCATCTCCCAGCGGTAGAGGCCGAACTTCCCGTCCGTCGACGCACCGGAGGCCAGGTAGTGGCAGGCCCCGCCGTCGGGGTTGGCGATGTCGGGCGGGGTGTCCGCCGGGCGGTAGGTGGCGGTGACCTCGCCGTCGGCACCGAGGTAGCGGCCGGGTGGGTAGGTGCTCATGGGGCCATGCTGCCCGGCAGGGCGAAGTCCGTGAACACCTGCGGATCCTGGAACACCACGGTGTGCGCCACCCGCCCGCCCCGGACCGTGAACACCTGCAGCGTGTGCAGCCCGCCGTCGAGGTACGCCGCGACGGCGGGCTGGCCGTTCGCGGCGGTCGGCACCAGCCCCCACCGGCCGGTGCGCCTCGCGAACATCCCCGTCATGAACGCGCCGTAGCTCTCCCGGCCGCGGTACCAGTGCGGCACGGGCGGCATCTCCAGCACGACGTCCTCGGTGAGCAGGGCGACGAGCGCGTCGACGTCGGCGGCCTCGAACGCCGTGACGTAGCGGCGCACCGCATCGTCGGCCGGCTCCTCGACGGTCTCCTCCCGCAGGCCCGCGGCGGCCAGCCCCGCCCGGGCCCGTTGCAGGGCGCTGTTGACCGCGGCCGTGGTCATGTCGAGCTGCCCGGCCACCTCGGCGGCGCTGAACTCCAGCACCTCGCGCAGCACCAGCACCGCCCGCTGCCGGGGCGGGAGCGTCTGCATCGCCGCGACGAGGGCGAGCCGCAACGCCGAGCGTTCCGAGGCCCGGATCGCCGGGTCGAGCCGGGCGTCGGGGAACGGCCGCAGCCACGGCACCTCTAACGACGGTACGAGCGGGGCGCCGGGATCGTCGCCGGGCGCGCCCAGCCCGGACGGGAGCGGGCGCCGGGCCCGCCCCTCCAGCGCCGTGAGGCACGCGTTGGTGGCGATCCGGTAGAGCCACGTGCGCAGTGACGCCCGGTTGCCGTCGTAGCGGTCGCGGGCCTTCCACGCCCGCAGCATCGTCTCCTGCACGAGATCCTCGGCCTCGTGCACGGAGCCGAGCATCCGGTAGCAGTGCACGACGAGCTCGCGGCGGTGCGGCTCGATGTCGATCGTCGTCACCCGGGTCAGTGTGCCGGTGCGTTGGCGTACGCGGCGATCCTCCACTCGCCGTCGCGGCGCACGAGCACCCACGTGGCGCTCACCTCGCGCTCCGGCGGCAGCGACTCCTCGCCGGGCATCAGGACGCCCGCGGTGCTCACGACGATCGCGGTGTCCGGCCCGGGGAAGCGGATGCTCGCCGCGTCGTCGACGCCGCGGGAACCCTTCAACGGCCCGGCGAAGGAGGCGGCCATCCCGGCGCGCAGCGCGTCGCGGCTGTGGTGCACGACGCCGGGCCGCACGACGGAGGCGTCGTCGAGGTAGAGCGGGACGAGCGCGTCGGCGTCGTTCGCGGCCCAGGCGTCGTAGAAGCGGTCGAGCACGGCGCGGACGGCGGTGGTGTCGGTGGTGGTGTCGGTGGTGGTGTCGGTGCTGATGGTGCCGGTCATGAGAACTCTCCCTCGGTGGTGGTGTCGAGGGATGTACCGGTGACGGGGCCGGGACTCATCGGTGAGCCGCTGAGTTCAGGCCGACGCGGGCTCCGGGCCCGTCAGCCAGGTGCAGACCGGCGAGAGCGCGATGCTCATCGGCACGTGCGGCTGGCCGACGTAGGTCTCGACCTCGCCGGCCGTGCTCCAGCCGAGCCGGTGGAAGAAGCGCTCGTTGGCCACCTGGACGTGGGCGTGCATGACCCGCCCGCCGCGGGCGCTCGCGGTGGCCACGGCGAAGCGGACGAGCGGCCCGCCGATGCTCGCCGAGCGGAACTCGGGCAGCACCGCGAGCCGGTCGCCCAGCCACTCGCCGGGGCCGGTGGGGTGGAGCCGCACGGTGCCCGCCGGGCACCCGTCGTAGAGGGCGAGCACGTGGATCACGTCGTCCCGGGCGTCGTGGGCGTCGAGGTCGGAGAGTGTGAACACCCCCTGCTCCTCGACGAACACGGCGTGGCGGATGGCGTGGTGCGCGGCCCGTGACGCCGCGTCCGAGGCCGGTCGGCACAGCACCGGGTCGATCCCGACGAGCGCAGTGACCGGTCGCGACGGCCTCACCGGCCGGTGCGGGGTCGTGCGCGGAAATCCGGGCGGGAACACCGTTATCCGCGCACGGGCGGCGGAGCCGCTCACTCGGGGCGCCGGCCGATCTGGAGCAGGGGAGCGCTGGTCGGGGCCCCGCCGGTCGGCCCGCACGGGGCGGCGGAGCCGGCGGTCTGCACGAGGTTGAGCGACGAGCAGGCCTGGCAGCGCGCGCAGCCGGCCACCGCGGTGTGGGCGCCGAGGCCGCGCTCGGCGAGGAAGCCCGCGACCTTGCGGTAGATCGGCTCCGTGTACTCCCGCGACGGCGCGGGCACGTCCTCCATCAGCGACCCCGCGACGGGCCGCAGCGGCACCACGAACGGGTAGACGCCGATGTCGACGGCGCGCTTGCACGCGTCGATCGTCAGCTGGGGGTCCTCGCCCATGCCCAGGATGACGTAGGTGGAGACGCGGCCCTCGCCGAACACCTTCACGGCGTGCTCCCACGTGCGGAAGTACGTCTCGATGCCGGTGCGGAACTTGCCCGGGGCCACCTTCGCGAGCACGGCCGGGTCGAACGTCTCGATGTGGATGCCCAGCGCGTCGACGCCCATGTCGTGCACCTGGTCGATCACCGAGAGGTCACGCGGCGGCTCGAACTGGATCTCCACGGGCAGCCCGGCGGCCTCCTTGACCGCCTGTCCGCACTTCGCGACGTACAACGCGCCGCGGTCGGGGGCCACCGACGAGCCGGTGGTGAGGGTGGCGTCGACCGCGCCGTCGAGCTCCTTGGCGGCGATAGCCACCTCGGCCAGCATCTCGGGGGTCTTCTTCGCGATGGTGGCGCCCGAGGCGAGCGAGAGGCCGATGCCGCAGAAGCCGCACTGGTCGGAGTTGCCCCAGTAGTTGCAGGCCTGCACGACGGTGGAGGCGAGGGAGTCCAGGTGCAGCAGCGCGATCTGGTGGTACGGCACGCCGTCGGCGGTCTCGAGGTCGTAGAACCTCGGCCGCGCGGTGCCGGCCACCGACGCGATCTTGACGCCGTCGCGGTAGATGCCCTGGCCGTCGTCCTCGGCGCGCAGCGAGTACGGGGAGGAGTCGCTGGGGGGCACCGTGACGGGCACGCCCTCGATCCACAGCATCCCGGAGTCCGAGGGCCCGGCCCCGCCCTTGCGGGCCGTCTCGAGCGTGGTCTCCAGACGCAGGCCGACGCTCTGCAGGTCCATGATGAGTCCTGCGGTGTCCGCCACCAGGGTCATGCTCCTGCTCCGTTCACTGAAGTGTTCGATCGTGTCATATAGGAAACCTCGGGCGGGCTGCTGTCAAGATGCGGGGTATGCCGCCCCGCGTCGCGCTGCTCAGCCACTCGACCACCCCGCGCGGTGGTCACGTCCACACGCTGGGGCTCGGCGAGGCCCTCCACCGCGCCGGTCTGCCCGTGCACCTGGTGGCGATGGGCGATCCCGACAAGGGTCTCTACCGGCCCGTCGACCTGCCGTTCACCGTGGTGAGGGGCCCGGCGCGTGAGGGGACGACGCTGGAGCAGCGGGTGTTCGCGTCCATCGACCTCATGGCCGCCGCGCTGGCCGCCCGCATCGACGAGTTCGACGTGCTGCACGCCCAGGACTGCATCGCCGCCAGCGCCGCGCTGCGTGCGCGGGATCTCACCGGGTCGCCCGTCCGGGTGCTGCGCACCGCCCACCACGTCGACGACTTCACCACCCGGGCCCTGATCGACTGCCAGCGCCGCGCGATCGTCGAGCCCGACCGCGTGCTCGTCGTGAGCGAGCAGTGGCGGCGGATCCTGCGCGCCGACTACGGCGTCGAGACGACGGTGGTGCCGAACGCCGTCGACACCGCGCGGTTCGCCGTGGCCGAGCCGCCCCCGTGGACGACGGACGGACCGTTGCTGCTGGCGGTGGGCGGGATCGAGCCGCGCAAGGGGTCGACGGTGGCGTTCCGGGCGCTGGCGCAGCTGGGTGCTCCCCGTCCGGTGCTCGCGATCGTCGGCGGGCACTCGTTCCAGGACTTCGCCCCCTACCGCGACGCGGCGCTGGCCGAGCTGCCGTCGCTGGGGCTGGTCGACGGGGTGGACGTGGTGGAGGTCGGCACCGTCACGGACGCGCAGCTGGCCGGCTGGTACGCCGCGGCCGACGTGCTCTGCTACCCGTCGCTGGTGGAGGGGTTCGGGCTCGTCACGATCGAGGCGATGAGCCAGGGGCTGCCGGTGGTGGCCAGCGACATCGACGTGTTCGGCGAGTACCTCGTCGACGGTGTGAACGCCCTGCTCCCGGCGGCCGGGGACGCGGACGCCCTCGCCGTGGCCCTGCGGAGGGTGCTGGAGGAGCCGGGCCTGGCCGACCGTCTGCGGGGGGCGGGAGAGACCACCGCGCAGTCCTACACCTGGGCCGCGGCCGCGGCGGCCCACGAACACGTCTACACGGAGCTGACGGGAGCGCCGCCCCCACCGAGGTGATCACGGCGGGAAGGTCGGGCCCGAAGATCGACAGACGACCGTCCGCCCGGGATCACCGCGGCGGCCCCCGCCCGGGTGGTGATCACGGCCGGACGGCTCGTGGAGATCGACCAGCGACCTTCCGCCCGTGGACGCCGCAGTGGGGACGGGTGCGGGGTCTCAGTCGGACGACAGGCGGGCTCGTCTCGCCTCGAGCTCCGGGCGGCGGCGATCGTGGGGCGGGAGGTCGTCGACCAGGCGGTCGTGCACCTCCAGGTCGTCGCGGCCCAGGGGGTGGGCGGCGTAGGCGGCGAGCAGGTCGAGGTCGCCGGCGTCGAGGACGGCGTGGCGCAGGCCGACCTCCAGCTCGTCACGCAGCTCCCGGATCTCCGGCGCGTCCGAGCGCGGCAGCAGCGGGCCGTCGCACGCACGGAGGGCCTCCGCGGGCTTCCCGGCGCGCAGCGCCCGGCGGACCGCGTCGAAGTCGGAGTCGACCCCGGCGTCGAGGCGGTAGGGCCGGGTGCGCAGGACATCGGCCCCGATGAGGCCGCGCAACCGCAGGATCTCGCCGCGCACGGTGGTGGGGTTGCCGTCGTCGCCGTAGAGGAGCTGGGCGAGCCGCTCGGCGGTGAGGCCGCCCGCGTGCAGGGCCAGCGCCACCAGCAGCTCGGCCGGGCGCAGCGTGAGCGGGATCGACCGCCCGTTGAGCACCATGCTCGGGTTGCCGGCGCCCATCATCCGCAGCGACAACGCGCTGCGCCTGCTGGTCGCGGCGCGCCGCGGGGCCCGCAGGAGGTAGCCCTCGGCCAACGGCTCGAGCACCATCTCGCGGCCGTCGTCGAGCAGGACGCGGTCGGAGCCCTCGGCGGGCATCGCCACCCGCGTGGGCCACGCGCCGTACGGCTCGCCCGCCACGATCCGCCCGGTGGGCGTCACCAGCGCGCCGGTGTGACCGCGCAGGCTGGTGAGGTGCGGCATGTTGCGCACGCGCAGGCGTTCGTCGGCGATCGCCAGGCGCACGCGGAGCTGGTTCTCCGCGAGCTGCGCGGTGGCCGACACGAGCTGCACCATCGCGGGGTGCACCGTGTGCAGGGGGCCGCTGATGTCGATGGCGCCCAGGATGGCGCCGGTGTCCGGGTCGTGGACGGGGGCGGCGGCGCAGGTCCACGCGTGGAACGCGCGGACGAGGTGCTCGGCCGAGTGGATCTGCACCGGAGCGTCGACGGCCAGCGTGGTGCCCATCGCGTTGGTGCCGATCGCGTCCTCGGACATGCGGAAGCCGGGGGACAGGCCCGTGGAGTCGGCGATGTGCAGCAGCTTCGCGGCGCCTTCGCGCCACAGGATCGTGCCGTCGGCGTCGGTGACGAGCATGACGTGCATGGCCTCGTCGGCGATGCTGACGAGCGTGCTGCGCAGCAGCGGCATGACCTCGTTGAGCGGGTGAGCGCTGCGCAGGTCGGGCAGCTCGGTGTCGGGCACCACCTCGGGGGGTGTGTTCCGGTCGGGGTCGACGTGCGCGGCCAGGCTGCGCCGCCAGGACTCGGACACGAGCGACCTCGGCGCCGCCGGGCCCGCGTCGCCACCCAGCACCGCGTCGTAGACCCCGTGCAGCAAATGGGCATGCTCGACCGGGTCGTGCGCGCCATCCTGTGTCATCGGCACTCCGAGCGTCACTGCCCCTGGAAGGTTGCCCATCATCTCCCAGGCGCTGATCAGCGGCAAGGTGGGTGGTCGACGCGCCGGTTGCGCGTGCAACGTCCAGGCAACGTGACGGCGCTTACTGTCGCCGCCATCACCGCTCGATCGTGCCAGGGAGGTTGCCCGTGACAACGGACGCCGTGCTCGACGCCCGCACTCCGGTGCCGGATTCCGTTGCCGTCCCTCCCGCCCCCCTCGCGCAGCGGACCGCCCGCCTGCTCATCGTCGACGGCGAGGCCATCGTCCGGTTCGGGCTGCGGCAGCTGTTCGCCTCCGACCCCGACCTGTCCGTCGTCGGTGAGGCCGCCACCCCGCGCGACGCGCTCGTCGTCGCCGACCGGTGCCCGCCCGACCTGGTGATCCTGGACATCGAGCTCGGTCGCGGCGACGCCGCCGGCGTCGAGCTGGCCCGGATGCTCCTGGAGCGCCACCGCGGCGTCCGCGTGCTCGTGCTCACCAGCTGTCGTGACCGCGAGGTCATGATGCGCACCGTCCGCCTCGGCGTGCACGGCTACGTGCGCAAGGGCGCCGAGACCGCCGACATCAGCCGTGCGGTGCACGCGCTGCTGCGCGGCGAGAGCGTGTTCGACTCCCGCGGCGCCGCGGGTGCCGCCCCGATCGTCACCGACGTCCTGCGCGACGAGGACCGGCCCGTCATGCGCTCGTTCGGCGGGGCCATGCTCACCGAGCGCGAGAACCAGGTGCTGCGGCTGCTCGCCGTCGGGATGTCCAACCGCGAGATCGGCCGGCGGCTCGTGATCAGCGAGGCCACCGTCAAGTTCCACGTGCGCAACCTGCGCGACAAGCTCGAGGTCCGCCGCCGCACGGAGATCGTCTACACCGCGACGCGACAGGGCATCGTCTGAGTCAGGGAGTTGCGGACGGTGCTCGGACCGACGCACTGTTCACCATCGGGTGCGTCTGTCTACGATGGTGAACGTGGAGGCTGCCGCGTGGGAACCCGTCGTCGGGGCGATCGGGCCGAAGGTGCGTGAGGCCCGGCAGGCGCTCGGACTGTCGTTGCAGCAGCTCGCGGCCCGCGCCGACGTCTCGGCGGCCGCGATCCACAAGGTCGAGCGCGGCGACATGGTCCCCACCATCACCACGCTGCTGAAGCTCGCCGGCGCGCTCGACCGCCCGATCGTCCACTTCGTCGGCGACGGCTCGCGCCCCCGGCCGGTGGCCACGCTCGTGCGCGGTGACGTGCCCACTCCGACGCCCGCGGACTGGGCGCCCGCCGCGTACGGCGTCGACGGGCGGACCCTCGCCGCCCCCGACGAGCGCTTCCGCGCCGCCGGCGTGCACGCCACGGTCGAGCCCGGCGGCGGCAGCGGCGACACGCGCCCGCTGCGGGCCGGCGAGGAGATCCTGCTGGTGCTGGAGGGCGAGATGCAGGTGGACGTCGCGGGCGAGCGGTACCGCCTCGACGCCGGCGACACGCTGCACTACCCCACCGACCGCCCGCACGAGTGGCGCAACCCGGGCGCGGGGCCGGCGCGGGCGGTGTGGTTCACGGTGCGCGGATGAGCGAGTCGCTGGCCGACGTCGTCGCGTCCGTCCTCGACAACCCCGGCCTGCGGTCCAAGGCCGAGATCGGGCTGGTCGGCGAGGTGCTGGGCGCGGCCCCCGACTGGCTCGGCGGGCCCGGCGACGACGGCGCCGTGGTCGAGGCCGCGGGCACCCGGGTCGTGGCCTGCGGCGAGGCCGTCTTCCCGCCGTTCGTGGCCGCCGACCCGCACGGCGCCGGGTTCGCCGCGGTGCTCACCAACGTCAACGACCTCGCGGCGATGGGCGCGGTGCCGCTGGGCATCGTGGACACCGTCGTGGCGTCGGAGGCGGTGGCCCGCAAGGTTCTGGAGGGCATGCGCGAGGCGTGCGGGCTGCTCGACGTCCCGATCATCGGCGGCCACCTCACCATCCACGACGGGCCGCCGGCCGTCTCGGCGTTCGGGGTGGGGCACGCGCCGTTCCCCCTGTCGGTGACGAACGCGGCCCCCGGCCAGTCGCTCGTGGTGGCCGCGGCGCTGGACGGGGCGATGCGCGCCGACTTCCCGTTCTTCCCCGCGTTCACGGCCCGCGGGCAGCGCTGCGCCGGCGACGTGCGCCTGCTGGCGCAGCTCGCGGCCGACGGCGTGTGCGTGGCGAGCAAGGACATCAGCATGGCCGGGCTGATCGGGTCGCTGGCGATGCTGCTGGAGTGCGACGGGCTCGGCGTCACCGTCGACCTCGACGCCGTGCCGACCCCCGCCGGGGTGCCGCTGACCCGCTGGCTCAACTGCTTCCCCAGCTTCGGCTTCCTGCTCTGCGTGCCGTCGGGCCGCGAGCAGGAGTGCCTGGCCGCGTTCGCCGAGCGGGACCTGGCCGCGGCGGTGGTGGGCGAGCTGAACGGAACCGGCGAGCTGGCGGTGACGACCGGCGGCGCGATCGCGACGGTGATGCGCATGGCGGACTTCCGTGTCACCGGCCTGCCTCGCACACCGCCGGGCTCAGGGGCGGGGCGCTAGCGAGAGGTGCGTCGCGCGGGCCGTGGCCGGGCTCGGGCCGACCAGGGTCGGGCAGATGCCCGAGCCCGCCGCCATGCTCAGCGGGGCGGCCGCCGGTGCGGGCTGGGCGCGCAGGGCGATGTCCACGGCCAGGCCGAAGAGGCGCTCGACGCGGTCGGGGGCCCGCCAGCGGTGGCGCTCCGCGAACTCCGGCCAGCGGGCCGGGGCCACGAGCACCTCGTCGTCGTACTCCAGCTCGTGCCAGGTGACGGCGAGGTCGAACAGCTCCAGCACCGCGTCCGGGTCGGTCTCCACGGCGAGCAGGCGGTCGTGGTGGGTGCGGCGGGCGGCGTCCGTGCGGCAGCCCGCGTGGCAGGCGATGCGGGCGATGCGGGGCATGCGTCGATGATCGGTGACGAGCCGGTACCTCCCCGTTTCCGAACTGTTGCGGCCGGATGAAGTCCGGTCCGTAGCCTGGTCGCCGTGGAGATGCTGCCCGCGGTGCTGGCGAGCGGATGGGCCAGCGGGGTCAACGCCTACCTGTGCGTGCTGATGCTCGGGTTGATCGGTCGCTTCGGCGACGTCGCCGCGGTGCCCGAGGCCCTGACCAGGACCGACGTGCTCATCGTCGCCGCGGTGCTCGTCGCGGTGGAGTTCGTGGCGGACAAGATCCCGTACGTCGACTCGTTGTGGGATGCGATCTCCACGGCCATCCGCCCCACAGTGGGCGTGGTGATCGGGCTGCTCATCGCCCAGGACGCGCCGACGCTGCAGCAGGCGGTCCTGGCCGCCGGCGGGGGTGGCGCGGCGCTGGCCAGCCACCTCGTCAAGGGCGGGCTGCGGCTGATCGTCAACACCTCGCCCGAGCCGGTGACGAACATCGGCGTCAGCGTCGGTGAGGACGTCGCGGTCGCCGGGGTCACGAGCCTGGCGGTGCTGCAGCCCGCGCTCGCGCTGGGCATCGCGGGCGTGCTGCTGGCGATCGGGATCGTGCTGCTGGTGCTGCTGTGGAGCCGGGTGCGACGCGGTTACCGCCGCTACACGGCGTGGCGCGAGCGGCGTCAGCCGAAGAACACCTCGGCCTCGGCGTAGAGCGCAGGGTCCACGAGCTTGAGCTCCTTCGTGGCCTCGGCGAGCGGCACCATGACGATGTCGGTGCCGCGCAGCGCCGCCATCTGACCCCACTGCTGGGCGTGCACCGCGTCGATGGCGTGCAGGCCGAAGCGGGTGGCGAGCCAGCGGTCGCGGGCCGTGGGCGTGCCGCCGCGCTGGACGTGGCCGAGCACCGTGGTGCGGGCCTCCTTGCCGGTGCGCGCCTCGATCTCGCGGGCCAGGTAGTCACCGATGCCGCCGAGCCGGACGTGCCCGAACGCGTCCTTCTCACCGCTGAGCAACGACTCGTCACCGTCCTTGGGCTTCGCGCCCTCGGAGACGACGATGATCGGCGCGTAGTCCAGCCGGAACCGCGACTCGGCCCACTTGCAGACCTGCTCGATGTCGAACCGCACCTCGGGGATGAGGATGATGTTGGCCCCGCCCGCCATGCCGGCGTGCAGCGCGATCCAGCCGGCGTGCCGCCCCATCACCTCGACGATCAGCGCGCGGTGGTGCGACTCGGCCGTGGTGTGCAGCCGGTCGATGGCCTCCATCGCGATGTTGACCGCGGTGTCGAAGCCGAACGTGTAGTCGGTGCCCGAGAGGTCGTTGTCGATCGTCTTCGGCACGCCGACGACGTTGACGCCGATCTCGTGCAGCTTGGTGGCGACGCCGAGGGTGTCCTCGCCGCCGATGGCGATCAGCGCGTCGACGCCGAGGTCCTGCAGGTTCTTCTTGATCCGCTCGACACCGCCCTCGACGGCGAACGGGTTGGTGCGCGACGAGCCGAGGATCGTGCCGCCGCGGGGCAGCAGGCCGCGGACGGCCGGGATGTCGAGTGGCTTCGTGAGCGCCTCGAGAGGGCCGCGCCAGCCGTCGCGGAAGCCCAGGAACGAGTAGCCGTACTCGGTGACGCCCTTGCGGACGACTGCCCGGATGACCGCGTTCAGCCCCGGGCAGTCGCCGCCGCCCGTCAGCACCCCGATGCGCATGGGTGCACCGTATCCGGCCGGTACTACCGGTGTGTGACGTGGTCCACAAGTCCGTACGCGAGGGCCTCGTCGGCGGTGAACCAGTGGTCGCGGTCGGCGTCCGCGGTGATCGTCTCGACGCTCTGGCCGGTGTGCTGTGCGGTGATCTCGGCGATCTCCTGCTTCATGGCGGCGTAGACACCGGCCCGGATCGCGATGTCCGTGGCGCCCCCGCTCATCCCGGCCGACGGCTGGTGCATCAGGATCCGCGCGTGCGGGAGGGCGTGGCGCTTGCCGGGGGTGCCCGCCGAGAGCAGGAACTGTCCCATCGACGCCGCGAACCCGACGGCCCACGTCGCGACGTCGGGCTGGATCAGCGCCATCGTGTCGTAGATGGCCATGCCCGCGGTGACGGAGCCGCCCGGGGAGTTGATGTAGAACGTGATGTCGCGGTGGGGGTCCTGGGCGGCCAGCAGGAGCAGCTGGGAGACGATCCGGTTGGCCACCGCGTCGTCCACCTCGGATCCGAGGAACACGATCCGCTCGTCGAGCAGGCGCTCCACGACGGGGTCGGGCCCGGCCGGGGCGGCCTGGAGAACGGGGCCACGCAGAGCCGGCGGGTACGGCCGGGGATCCGGCCGGGGCGGCTGGGGGTGGACGGGCAGGGGCGGGTCCGGGTGCAGGAGCGGCCAGGGTCCGGTGGCGGTCACACGGGTTCCGGTGGGGATCGGCACGGGAGGTCCTCTCGTCGGCGGTGGCCCCGACGCTAGGGCCGTCGGTGGACGCGGTGACCCCGTGTTCGCCGAGAGCGACGATGTACGCCGAGAGCGATCACGACGGCGCGGCTCCCGGCCGCCGCCCGACGTCGCAGCCCGCCGGTCACGTCGCAGCCCGCCGGTCACCTCGCAGCCCGCCGGCGCGCTGCGAGGACGCACGACGGGCTGCGAGGTGCTACCGGCAGCGGGACGCCAGAGGTTCGCCGGAGCCGGGCCTGCGCTCGAACGACACGTGCACGTGGTCGACGTGGTTCTCCGTGTCGCCGCCGCGGTCCTCCATGCGCTGCCAGCCGTCGCCGAAGTTGATGCGCTGCTCCCAGATGACGTAGGAGATGCCCAGCGCCTCCTGGTTGGCCAGGGCGCAGGCGGCGAGCCGGTCGCCGCGCTCGCCGCGCATCATGAAGTCGACGGCGAGCCCGGACGGGTGGTCGGAGTGCCGGGCGCGGCCCGCCACGCCGATCAGGTCGGGTCGGCCGTAGAGGCAGGCCAGGAACCGGGCGGCGTCGCGGGCCCACGGCTTCACGCGGCCGAGCCCGTCGAGGTCGGCGTCGCAGGCGGTCCGCTCCCGCTCCGCCGCCAGGCCGACCGACTTGAGCAGGCCCGCGACGCTGAAACTCACCGGCTCGGGCTCGGGGGCGGCCCCGACGGGCACGACAGCGGCCAGGCGTCGCATCGGGAGGTCCGGCCCGGCCGGCAACGGGCCGGTGACCGGGGAGGTGCCGGGCGGGTGTGCGGCCGGGCGGGAGTCGGACGCGAGGCCGAGCGCGGCGGCGTCCCGAGGGGTCTCCCCGGTGATCGCCGCGGGGGCCAGGGGTGCGGCGACGACCAGCGCGCCACCGGCGACGGCAGCGGCAGCCAGCCCGTGCCGCACGGCGGGCTCGGCCCGGTGCCGGGTGGCCGCAGGCCCGCCGGGTGACGCCAGGACCCGTCGCGCTGCCCGCCCCGGCTCGGGGCGGCCAGGAGATCGGTGCCGGGACACGGCGGGAATCTAGCGCAGGGTAGCTGGATCGTCACGCTCAGTGGGTCAACAGGCGGGCGGGGGAGCTCCGGCCGACCCGGACCCGAACGAGATGTGCACGTGGTCCATGTGGTTGGCCGTGGCGCCGCCGCGGTCCTCCATGGCCTCCCAGCCGCTGCCGTAGTTGATGCGCTGGCGCCAGATGACGTAGGAGATGCCCAGCTCGTCGGCGTTGCGCAGCGCGCAGGCGGCCAGGGCGTCACCGGTGGAGCGGTCGACCATGAAGTCCACGGCCCGGCCGCCGGGGTGGTCCGAGGTGCCGGCGCGGCCGGCGACGCCGTACATCGTGGGCTCGCGGTACTGGCAGCCCAGGTACTGCGCGGCGGCCCGGGCGACGGCCGTGACCGCGCCGAGGCCGGAGGTGTCGAGCCCGCAGTCCAGGGCGGCCTTCCGCTCCGCCTCGGCCTTCGCCTCCGCCGCGCGGCGGTCGGCCTCGGCCTTCGCCGCGGCGACCTGCTTCTCCACGCGCTGGACCGCGGCCACGAGCCGGGTGGCGCCCAGGACCTCGGGCTCCGGTGCGACGGGCACGACCGAGGGGAGCAGTGCGGCCTGCGCCGTGAGGGCGGCGGGTGCCGCGGACGGCACCGGTGCGGCCGCGCCCATCAGGGACAGCGCACCGCCGGCGACGGCGACGGCGGCGGTGCCGCGTCGGACGGGGACGGGGACGGACCGGTGCGCACCGCCGCCGGTCGCCGCGCGGCGGGGAGCCGCTGGCGCCGGAAGATGGTGTGCGCGTCGGCCCCGGGGGGAGCGATGCCGAGCCACAGCCTGCCTTCCGGACCGACGGCGCGGCAGGACGGGTGGGGAGCCCCGTGGCCTTCTCGTGACCGTGCCGTCATCGATCCGGAAGCGACGCTAGGCAACCTCCGGCCCGGACGCCGGGAACAAGGGGGTCGAACCGGACGACCGCGCCGCCGGGAGCGACGAGCGGCACTTCCGCCGGGCCACCGGCGCAGCGGGTCAGGGTACGGACACGCGGAACTCGTTGCCCTCGGGATCGGCCAGCACCGTCCGGCGAGGCGGTGTGGACGTCGGGGTGCAGGCGGTTCTTCGCGACGCGGGGTCCGGGTACCGGGTCGACCCACACCGCGTGCTGCGGCGTCGGCCCGGCGATGCGCACCGTGTAGCCGCGGTTCGGCGAGCCGGAGCGCGATCGACCGGAATCGTGCGGTGGCCGCGGCGTCGGTGGCGTCGATGCAGAGGTCCCTACAGGCGGCGAGCGGCACGCGCCCCGACCCTACGAGGACGGTCGAGCAGGTACCGCGGACGCGCGGGCATTCCGCCGGTCTCCCGCCGCGACCAGCATCGGTCTCATGTTCACCGAGGTGGCGGGGTCGGGGCAGGGCTGGTGGCGGGCGTCTACACCGCGTTCTCGGTGGTGGTGATGCCGGCGTTGCGGCGCCGACCCGCGGCGGAGGGCGCGGCGCTGATGCAGGAGGTGAACCGGGTGATCGTCAACCCGGTGTTCGTGCTGCTGTTCGCCGGGACCGGCGTGCTCGCGGTGGTCGCGGCGGTCCTCGACACGCGGGCCGTCGTCGGGGCGGTGCTGTACGTGCTGGGATCGATCGGGCTGACGGTCGTCGCCGACATTCCGCTGAACAACACCCTCGACGCCGACGGGGAACGGGTCTGGTCGCGGTACCTGTCGCGCTGGACGGCGTGGAACCACGTCCGCGCGCTGGCCACGACCGCGGCGACGGTGGCGCTGGTCGTGGCGGCCTGACGGGGTGGACGAGACCGTCGCACAGACCTGCGGCCGACCGCCGGGGCGCGGTCGCCGCGGTGCGGGCCGAGCACGACGCGGGCATGACGCGCCCGGCCTGGGACGCGGTCGCCGATGTCACCGCGATCGGGCCGGGCACCCGCGTGCTGGCCGGCCTGATGCCCGGCGCGGCGGGTGACGTCGCCGTTCCCCACGCCCCGCCGGACGGGGAGACGCCGCTGCGCGGCCTGCTCCCGGCCGGCGACATCGGCGCCGTCGGCGAGCACGCGGTGCGTCGCGTGCTCCTCGACGGCTCCGCGCCGTTCCGGCCCGCGGACGGCTCGTACCTGTTCCGCACCACGTCCGGTGGGTCGTTGGGGCGACTCGTCCCAACCGTCCCTGACGTGCGGTTTCGATCATGGGCGGCGCACCGCCTCCGGGTCTAGGGTCGATCACGTGGCCGACTGGGACGGGCGGGGACTGCCACCGGTGGCCGCCGAGCGGGCGCGCCGGGCGGCGCAGGGCGGCGCGTGGACGTCGCTGCTGACGGTGCCGGCCGCGGCCGGGATCGACGGGGCCGGGTTCGACCCCGTCGGTGAGGTCATGGGGTCCATGGTCCAGAAGATCGGCTGGGCGGGCTACCGGGGCTGCGGCGTCTACGGCAACTTCGGCGGCGGCATGACCGTCACGTCGTCGGACCGTTCGCGCTACAGCGGTTTCGGCCCCTACGTCGACGCCCTGAACCTCGGCTACCGCACCGCACTCGGGCGCATGGCTCAGGAGGCCAGCACCATCGGCGCGGACGGCATCGTCGGTGTGAACCTCACCACCACCCACATCGACGGCGGCACGCGCGAGTTCACCGCGCTGGGCACGGCGGTGCGGGCACGCTCCACGTCGAGGCCCCACCGGCTGTTCCTCACCCACCTCCCCGGCCAGGACGTCGCCAAGCTCGTCCAGGCCGGCTGGATGCCCACCGACCTGGTCTTCGGCATCTCCGTCGCCATCCGCCACGACGACTGGCGCACCCGCCAGCAGGCGTCCTGGGGGTCGGGCAACGTCGAGGTCTCCGGGTACACCGAGCTGATCACCCACACCCGCGCCGACGCCCGCAACCGCTTCGGCCGCCACGTCCGCGAGTCCGGGGCCGACGGGGCGATCGTCTCGTCGATGGACCTGCGCGCGTGGGAGATCGAGCCGGGCGAGAACCACCGCGACCACGTCGCGGAGGCCACCATCTTCGGCACCTCGCTGGTGCGGTTCCACACCTCGACCGCGGCGCCGACGCGATCACTGACCTACCTGCCGCTGCGTTAGGAGCACCTGTGACTGCAGGAGAACTGCACATCCCCGAGGACGCGATGCGGCGTCTCGCCGAGATGCGGCCCGGTCAGGCCACGAGCCTGTTCACCTCGGACCTGTCGGTCAACGAGTTCCTGCTCGTGCGCGAGGCGGGGTTCCGCCCGCTCGGGCTGGTGCTGGGCAGCTCGATCTACCACGTCGGGTTCCAGATGGGCCGCTGGAACAAGAACCAGGAGCTCACCACGCTCTCGCAGGCGATGTACCACGCCCGCGAGCTGGCGATGAGCCGCATGGAGGCCGAGGCCGACCAGCTCGGCGCCGACGGCATCGTCGGCGTGCGGCTGGAGATCGAGTTCAAGGAGTTCGGCACCGACCTGGCTGAGTTCATCGCCGTCGGCACGGCGGTCAAGTCCGACCACCCGACGCCCGAGGGCGGCTCCTGGCGCAACAACAGGAACCAGCCGTTCACCTCCGACCTGTCGGGCCAGGACTTCTGGACGCTCATCCAGGCCGGCTACGCGCCGCTGGCCATGGTGATGGGAACGTGCGTCTACCACATCGCCCACCAGCGGTTCTGGCAGGCGATGGGCAACATCGGGCAGAACGTGGAGCTCCCGCAGTTCACCGAGGCCCTCTACGACGCCCGCGAGCTCGCGATGAGCCGGATGCAGGCCGAGGCCGAGCAGTACCACGCCGAGGGCATCGTCGGGGTGGACCTGCGCAGCCACGGGCACCGCTGGGGCGGGCACACCACGGAGTTCTTCGCGATCGGCACGGCCGTGCGCCCGCTGCGTGCGGACCACCACATCCCGACGCCCCAACTGGTCCTCCCGCTGACAGACTGACGCCCATGACGATGGAACCCAGCGGCCTGGGCCCGATGGGCGACGTCCAGCTACTGGCCGCCACCCTGCGCTCGGACCGCGCCGACGTCGAGTCCTACGCCCGCGTGCTGTCGGGCGCGCTGGCCGACGCCCTGCCGTCGGGGATGGTCGAGGTGGAGTACAAGCGCGGGCTCGCCGACCGGATGGCCGGCCGCGAGGGCCGGGCCGTCGCCGTCACGGTGCACGGGGAGGACCGCGAGCTCGGCCTCAGCGAAGGCGCCCGCGGCGGGGTGGAGGCCCAGATCCGCCAGATCGTGCGCGGCATCGTGATCAGCCGCCGCACGGTGGGGGTGGACGAGTGGCTGGTGGCGCTGGCAGAAGTCCTCACCAGCACTGCACACGAGAACGCGACAGCCCGCGCAGCCCTGGACCGCCTGCTCGGCGGCTGAGCGCGACACCCGAGTGGTCCGATCTTGCGGTCGGCGTCCGGAACGTGGCAACGGATGACGCTGGGGCCGCCCGGGAGAGGCAGTGGAGGTGGCGCGCCCGACCTCAGCGTGGTTTCCCCACGACCGAACCACTCTGGTGCCGCTCTCAGCGCACCAGGAACCACACGATGCAGGCCACGCCCGCCGCGATGCAGTAGATGCCGAACGGGCGCAGGGAGCGGGTCTCGAAGTAGGTGGTCAGGTACCGCACCGACACGTACGCGCCGAGGCCCGAGAGCAGGCTGCCCACCAGGATCTGGGGCCGGATGCCGTCGCCGAGCGGCCCGGCGAGGTCGCCGATCTTGAGCAGTCCGGCCGCCAGGATCACCGGCGTGGCCAGCAGGAACGAGAAGCGGGCCGCGTCGGCGTGGGAGAGGCCCTTCGTCAGCCCGGCCACCATCGTGGCGCCCGAGCGGCTGATCCCGGGGCACAGCGCCGCGATCTGGGCGGCGCCGATGAGCACGGCCCGGCCCATCGGGATCGTGGCGAGCCTGCGGTCGGCGAGCTCCTCGGCCGTCGCTGCGGCGACCCGGCGGTGCCCCGACGGCACGGCCGGGATGACGTCGGTGACGGGTTCCTGCGCCTCGGACCGGCGCCGGAGCTGGTCGCCGACCAGCAGCAGCACGCCGTTGAGGGCGAGGAACGCCGCGGTCGGGATCGGGTTGCTCAGATAGGTACGGAACACCTTCTCCAGCAGCAGGCCCGCGAGCCCCACGGGAATGGTGGCCAGCACGAGCATCCAGGCCAGGCGCTGGTCGGGGTCGACCACCTCGCGCCGCGCGACGCTGGTGACGAGGCCGCGCACGATCCGCACCCAGTCGCGTCGGAAGTAGATGATCAGGGCGATCGCGGTGGCCACGTGCAGACCCACGACGAACGCCAGGTAGGGAGACTGCTTCGACGTGACGTCGAGGTCGGTCGCCCAGCTGCCGCCGACCACCGCCGGGATCAGGATGCTGTGCCCGAGGCTCGACACCGGGAACAGCTCGGCCACGCCCTGCAGACCGCCGATGACGATCGCTTCCAGCCACGAGAGGTTGCTCATCGGAATGCAGACTAACGGCGGTGGAATTCACCGGTGACACCGCCCGGAATGCTTTACCGCCGCTTAACCGAAATGGTCTGGAAAGCCCAATCGGGTCATTTCACGCACGGGATGCCGCCGCCGGAGATGCCGTCGAGCGCCGACGTCGGGGCCGCGGCGGGGGTCGGCGTCGCGGAGGAGGTGGCGGGCAGGGTGAACCCGGCGCCCAGGACCACCTCCAGGTGCCCGGGGGCGACGGTGCCGTCCTCCGTGGTGTGCGATGTGCCGAGCGTGCCGGCGAGCGCGGCCGCGGCGGCGCCGGCCCCGGCCGGGAAGTGGACGACGGTGCTCGCCCGCCGCGCGGTGTTGCCAGTGCTGCCTGCGGTGTAGCCGTCACCGGCGAGGGTCTGGGAGACGGTCGCGGCCAGCCCGGTGCGCCCGGTGGCGTTGAGGACGTCGACGGTGCCCAGGGGAGCGGCCGGTGCCGCGGGGGCGCTCGTCGGCGCCGCCGGGTTCAGCAGCCGCGCGACCGTCGCCTGCACCTGCGCCACGTCCACGATGTTGACGTCCTCGCCGAGCGGGTCCTTGCCGAACTTCTCGATCGGCAGCGTCGTGAAGGTGACGTTGCCACCCGCCAGCCCCGAGGCCTGCTGGGCGAACTGCAGCAGGTCCAGCCCGTCGTCGACCGCGATGTTCTGCTTGGCCACGTCGATCAGGCCCTGCAGCTTCGTGGGGTCGGTGATCGTGCCGGCCTGTTTGAGCTGGAACGCCAGCGACGCGATGAACGCCTGCTGGCGGCGTTCGCGGTCGAGGTCGGTGAAGTTCAGCGACGGGTGGACGGTGTCGCGGCGCTGCCGCACGAACGCGAGGGCCTGGGCCGCGTCGAGCTGCTGGTAGCCCTGGTGGAAGTTCGCGCCGGAGTAGCTGTCCTGGGTGTTCTCGGCCAGGCACACCGTGATCGGCGCGACCACCTGCGCGAGCTGGTAGAACGCCACCATCGTCACTTCGACGAAATGATCCACCGGCACGCCGCCGAGGAACTGCCGGACGGTGGCGATCTCGGAGGTGCGCCCGGCGTCGCGGCTGCGCTGCTCCAGCGTGGCGGCGTCGGTGACGCCCTGGGCCACCAGTTGCTTGTGCTCCTGGTCGAACGCGAGCCCGTAGGCCTGCTTGATCTTGCCCTTCGACTGGCCGTCGGGGACGCCGGCCAGCGACACGTAGTCGTCGCGGGGTATCGACATGGCCGTGGCCCGGCTGCCGTCGCCCGGGACGTGCAGCAGGATCAGCACGTTGGCGTTGTAACCGCCGACGTCGGACGCGCCGGTGTGCATCGCGTCGTAGACCGCGGCGGGGAGCGGGTCGCCGTTCTCGTCGAGGCGGCTGTCCAGGCCCATGACCAGGATGTTGGTGTCGGTCCCGGTGGAGGTCCCCGAGCCCGAACCGAGCGCGGCCGAGCGGTGCAGCCCGTCGGACAGGTTCGTGTACTGGTCCCACGCGACACCGGTGACGGCCAGCACCAGAGCGGAGACGGCGGCCACCGCCGAGCGCACCACGGTGGTTCTCACGAGCTGACGGTAGCTGCCCGTGACGCCGGCCAAGCCGTGTCCAACAGCTCACCAAGAGATCGGCAAGTCGGCCCCGATGCGCTGCTGTCGAGGTCTGGTAGCCCGAACGTGGCACGGCACGGTGAACGATCCGACGGTGGCGGGTTCGCCGACGGCGCGGCCCAGAGGTCGGTGACCCCGGCCTCCCGCTTCGCCAACATCGTCGTCACCGACTCGGGCACCGGCCTGGTGCACTCGGCGATGAAGGGCCCGCTCGCACGGGCCGACAGCCTCGTCGTGGTCGGCGCGCCCACTGTCGACGGCGCGGGTCGCGCGGCCACGACGCTGGACCGGCTCGCCTCCCACGGCCACGCGGAGCAGGCCGTCCGGGCCCTGGTGGTGCTCAGCTGCGACCGGTGGAGCCCGGAGATCGACCGCGGCCGCATCCGCGCGTAGTTCGGGGCGCGGTGCCGCGGGGTCGTCGAGATCCCGTTCGACCCGCACCTCGCCATCGGCGGCCGGGCGCTGCTGCCCGCCCTGCGCCCGCGACGATCGACGCGTTCCTGCTGCTGGCGGCCCGGGTCGCGGACGGGTTCGTCAGTCCGCCAGGTTCGCGCTGATCACTTCCAGCGTGAGCGCCGCGGCCGTGGCCGCGGGCGCGCCGAGGCGTTCGGTGAGCGCGGCCAGCAGCCCCTCCAGCAGGATCACCTGCGGCACACGGCTGGTGAGCGTCAGCTCGTCGCGGAAGGTGAGGTCGGGCATGCCCACCACCAGCGCGATGTCGGCGTGCGCGACCAGGGGGGAGCGCCCGAACGCCGTGACCAGCACGACCGTCGCCCCGCTCTGCCGGGCGGCCTCCGCAGCCCGTACGGACGACTGGTTGGCGCCGCTCCCGCTGATCACCAGCAGCGCGTCGCCTGCGCCCAGTTGCCGCGCCGACACCTGCTGGCTGATCACGTCGAGCGGGGCCTCGGCGTGCCGGCCGATGCCGACCATCCGCGCCGCGGCGTCCACGGCCAGCGGGGCCGAGAGCCCGTTGCCGACCACCAGCACGCGACCCGCGGTGGCGAGCAGGTCGACGACGCGGGCGACGTCGACGTGGTCGAGCAGTGCCACCATCGCGGGCACCGACGCGCCGACGTGCGCGAACGTGGAGGCCACCATGGCGCCGGGGGTGTCGGGGGCCGCGTGCGGCACGGCCGCGGGCCCGGCGTCGCGGGCGAGCAGCACCCGCAGCTGCTGGTAGCCGGAGAAGCCGAGGCTCTGCGCCGTCCGGACGACGGTCGCGCGCGACGCCCCGGCCACCTCGGCCACCTGCTGCGACGACATCTCGACGACGTCGCCGGCACGGTCGAGGAACACCGCCGCGACGGCTCGCTCGGTGGGCAGCAGCGACGGCAGCAGCGAGCGGATGTGGGCGAGCACCCCTCCGGGGGCCGTCACCGCCACGCCCCGGTGATGATCTTCCGGCGCAGCGCCCCGGACACCAGGTCGATCACGACCGTCACGACGACCACCACGATGAGCAGTGTGCCCACCGCGTCCCAGATGCGGAACTGGACGTTGTCGGCGAGCACCTTGCCGATGCCGCCCGCGCCGATCAGCCCGAGGATCGCCGACGCGCGGACGTTGATCTCGAAGCGGTAGAGCCAGAACGCCAGCACCTCGGGCTGCACGCTCGGCCACATCCCCCAGCGCAGCATCTGGGCGGTGGAGCCGCCGGCGGCGCGCACGGCCTCGCTCGGCCCGCGCTCGGCCCCCTCCATCGCCTCGTAGCCCCACTTGCCCAGCGTGCCGACGGAGCCGACGGCGATGGCCAGCGCGCCGGTGAACGCGGTGAGCCCGGTGACCGAGAGGATCAGCACCGCGATCACCACCTCCGGCACGGCGCGGAGCAGCGAGAACAGCCCGCGCAACGGCCAGCGCACCCACGCGGGCCCGACGCCGGCGGTGGCGAGGAAGCTCAGCGGCAGCGAGATCACGATCCCGAGCACGGTGCCCAGCCACGCCATCTGCACCGACAGGACGGTCGCCTCGAACGCCGACGGCAGCGTCGACAGATCGGGCGGCAGGAACATCAGGCCGAGGTAGCGCAGCAGGTTCGCGGGGAACCCGGCCAGCTGCGACCAGTCGATGTCGACGCTCCAGAACGCGAGCACGACGACGGCGGTGACGGCGAGGAAGACGAGCCGCGCACCCGGTCGCCGCGGCCGGGCCGGCCGGACCAGGACCGGTCGTGCGCGGATATCGGTGTCAGGGCCCTGTTTTCCGCGCACGGGCGGCGCAGCCGCACTCATGAGACGAGTCGCTTACGCAACCACGAGGAGGCCGCTTCGAGGAGCACCACGACGACGAGGATCTCCAGGATGATCAGTGACAGCTGGTGGTACCGGTAGAACGTGCGCACCTGGTCGATGAGGATGCCCAGCCCGCCGCCCCCGACCAGCCCGATCACCGTCGACGCGCGGACGTTCAGCTCGAGCACGTACAGCGTCTGCGACGCGTAGACCGGCAGGATCTGCGGCAGCACCGCGGCCCGGTCGGCCCGCACCCAGGTGGCGCCGGTGGCCAGCGCGGCCTCCAGTGGGCCGCGGTCCACCGCGTCGATGGCCTCGGAGATCAGCTTCACGACGATGCCGACGTTGAACAGCACCAGCGCGATCACGCCCGACAGCGCGCCGGTGCCGACGATCGTCACGAGGATCGCGGCGTAGAGCAGGTCCGGCACGGAGCGCACCACGTTCAGCACCGAACGGACCACGGCCACGAGCGGCCGGCTCGGGTCGGTGACGCGCGAGGCCAGGAACGACAGCGGCAGCCCGATCGCCGCGCCCGCCGCGGTGGCGATCACGGCCATCTGCAGCGTCTGAGCCAGCGCGGACAGCGTCTCGGGGAAGAACCCGTAGTCGGGCTGGGCGAGCAGCACGACCTTGTCGGCGGCGTTGGAGAAGTTCTTGATCAAGGCTCCGACGTCCACCTGGACGCCGAACCCGGCCCACACCGTGATCACGGCGACGACCGCGAGGACGAGGAGCCCCTTCCACGCGGTGCGGGGTCTGACCGGTCTCACAGCTGTGCCCGCGCTTCCAGCACGTCCTCGCCCGTCAGGGACCGGCCGTAGATGTCGGCGAACACCTGCTCGTCGGCCTCCTCGCCGGTGCCGTCGAAGACGATCCTCCCGCCGCGCAGCCCGATCAGCCGCCGTCCGTAGCGGCGGGCGAGGTCGAGGAAGTGCAGGTTGATCACCACTGTGATGCCCAGCTCGGCGTTGATCCGCTCCAGGTCGCGCATCACGGTGTGCGACGTGGGGGGGTCGAGCGAGGCCACGGGCTCGTCCGCGAGCACGATCTTCGGCTGCTGGGCCAGCGTCCGGGCGATCGCGACGCGCTGCTGCTGCCCGCCCGAGAGGTTGCCCGCCTTGACGTAGGCCTTGTCCACGATCCCGACGCGCTCCAGGGCCTGCATCGCCAGCTCCACGTCGTCCCTGCTCCACGCGCCGAGCAGCGTGCGCCAGGTGGGGGCCGTGTGCAGCCGTCCCATGAGGACGTTGTCGATCACCCTCGCACGGCGGGCGAGGTTGAAGCTCTGGAACACCATCCCGATCTCGCTGCGCAGCTCCCGCAGCTCGCGTCCGCGCGAGGCCGGGAGGTGCCGGTCACCGACGACGATCTCGCCCTCGGTGATCGGCACCAGCCCGTTGATGGTGCGCACCAGCGTCGACTTGCCCGCCCCCGACAGGCCCACCACGGCCACCATCTCCCCGGCCGGTATCCGCAGGTCGATGTCCTGCAGCCCCCTGACGCCGCCCGGGTAGCTGACGCCCACCCCACGAAAGGTGATGTCGGCAGCGCGGTCGCCGGTGCTGGTCATGTCAGCCGAGCCCGATGGAGGCGGCGGCTTCCTGCGTGCGCTGCAGCGCAGCGAGATCGGCCGGGGCGAGTCCGGTGATCTGGTAGATCGCGGTCAGCGCGGCGACCCCGTCGGGCGTGCCGGCGTAGTCCGTGAGTGCCGTGGTGATCTTCTGCTGCCACTCCGGGCTGAGCTTGCCCGACAGCGAGACGCCGTCGTTGGGGATCTCGTCGGTGAGCGCGAAGGTCACGACCTTCTTGCCGACGTCGGGAGTGTCCTTCTGGACGACGGTGCGCGCGTCCCAGTAGGAGACGCCGACCTCGGCGTCGCCGCGGTAGACCGCGAGCACGGACGCGTCGTTCGCCGTGACCTGCACCGGCTTCACGTCCTTGGTCACGTCGACGCCGGCCTTCTTCAGCGCGGCGGCCGGGAAGATGTAGCCGGCCGGGGAGGCGGCCTGCAGCAGGGCCATCGTGGAGCCCTTGATCTTGGGCAGCTCGTCGAGCCCGGCCGGGCCGTTGCCGGCGGTGGTGCCGTTGCAGAACAGGTTGCCCTTGGCGTCGGGCGTGGGCGTGTCGGCGCAGTACTTCGACGGGTTGTTCGTGAAGAACTGGGCCGCGTAGCTGATCTTCTTGTTGCGCTGGGTCTGCAGCACCGAGTCGGCGCCGTAGCGCGTGCAGGCCTGGATCATCTGCAGCGACGGCAGGAAGCCGATCTGGGCCTGGTCGGCGCCGATCGCCTCGACGGCGGCCTGGTAGTCCTGCGTGATGACGCCCTTGACCGGGATGCCGAGGCGCTGGGTGAGCGCGGCCTCCAGCGGCTTCACCGACTGGACCAGCTTGTTGGCGTCACCGGACGGCACGAGCGCCAGCGTGAGTCCGGTGGGGGCGGTGGCGGTGGCGTCGCTCTTGCCGGTGCAGCCGTTCGGGTTGGCGGCCGCGGGGCCGGAGGCGGTGTTCTCCGAGACACCGCAGCCGGCCGCGAGCAGCGAGAGCGCCGCCGCGGCGACGAGGAAACGAGCCTTCATGTCTGGTTCTCCAGGGAGACGGTCGAGAGGTGGGGGAGGCTCGCCGGGTCGTCGACCCAGGCGGCGATGCCGGCGTAGAGGTCGGGCAGGTGCTCCGCGCGCAGGTGTGCGGGCCGCCCGTCGTGCGGCGTGCGGGAGATGTAGGCGGTGGCGCAGCCCGCGTGCAGGGGCGGCGCGATGTCGTTGACCCAGATGTCGCCGACCGACAGCAGCGACGCGGGCGGGGCGCCCCCGAGCAGCTCGGGGAGCAGGACGTCGAACCCGCCGGGCTTGCCGGCGTTCGTGCGCACCTCGTCGATGACGTCGGTGAGATCCAGGACGTCGAGCGACTCGGCGATGCCCGTGTCGGGGGCGTTCGTGACCAGCACCCGGCGGGCGCGGCCGTGCAGCGAGGCGAGGAAACCGGGAAGGCCGGCCGGAGTGGCGATGTCGAGCGCCCTCCCGGCCAGCGCGCCCCTGCTGGCCTGATAGGCCGTGTGCAGGACCTCCGGGACCACGTGCGGCCCGGCGATCCGGGCGACCGCCCCGTACCCGTCGGCGTAGATCGTGCCGCCGTCCAGGTTGCGGAGCAGTTCCTCGGCGAGCTCCCCGGCCAGCCCCGGCTCGACGTGGCGCAGCACCTCGTCGGCGTAGCGCCGCACGGGCGCGTCGCCGACGCACACCGTGCCGTCGAAGTCGAGAACCAGCGTGGGAAGCACGTCGCACACCATAGACCAGCACGAACAGATCGTTCATAGTTTGTGGCAACGTGAAACGGTTGTTCACGCACCGTTCACGGACGGCGCGCGCCGAGCAGGACTGCGATCACGAGTGTCGCGGCGCCGGCCCCGACGAACGTGGCGCGGGCGCCCACGACGTCGACGAGAACGCCGCCCGCGGCGTAGGCCAGCGCCGCTCCCAGCTGGGCGGCCGTGCCGACGATGCCGAACACGCGGCCCAGCAACGGCCGCGGCACGAGATCCTGCACGAGCGTGTCGAAGCCGATGTTCTCGACCGCGTTGCCGGCCCCGGCCACCACCTGCGCCGCGACGACCACGACGAGCACCGGGGCCAGGCCGGTGGCGAGGGTCCCGGCGCCGGTCGCGACGACCGCCAGGACCAGCAGCGTCGACGGCGACCGGCCACGGGCGAGCCGGGTGCACGCCACCGACGCCAGCAGCATCCCGACGCCGAACGCGCTGGCCGCGACGCCGTACCCGGCCGGGCCGGCGTCGAGCTGGTCACCGGTGAGGAACACCAGCGCCACGTTGTCCACGGCGGCGAAGGCGACGACGAGGAACAGGGCGATCACCAGGGTCCGGAGCCGCCGATGGGTGGCGACGACACGCAGACCCGCCCCCGCCTCGGCCCACACGCCGGCGGTGCCGTCGTGGCCCGGCGCGACCGGGGGGAGCCGCGCGAGCAGCAGCGCCGAGACCACGAACGTCGCGGCGTCGACGGCCAGCGCGGTCCGGATCCCGCCGGGCCCGGCCGCGAGCAGGCCGCCCAGGCCGGGGCCGACGGCGACCTTCAGGGTCAGCGCCAGTCCGAACAGCGCGTTGGCCGGGGCCCGGTCGGCCGGCTCGACCAGCACGGGCACGAGGCTGCGCCCGGCCGGGCCGCGGACGGTGGCCAGCGCCCCGGCCACCGCCACGAGCCCGACGAGCACCGGGAGCGGCGGCACCGTGGCGGCGATCACCGCGATCACCAGCGCCGACGCCAGCTCGCACCTCGTCATCAGCCATCGCGCGGTGAGGCGGTCGGCGAGCACCCCGGCCAGCGGCCCGCCGAACCGGGGCAGGGCGTTCGCGAGCAGCAGTACGCTCACCCCGGCGGGCCCGTCGCGGTGCGCGGCGAGCAGGACCAGCACCGTGGTGGTGATCCCGTCGCCGACGTACGAGACCGCTCGGGAGGCGCACAGCGCGCGGAATGCCGGGCTCACGGCCGCAGCCTGTCCCCGGCGGTGCGGAGATCCCGCGGATTCGGCAGGGACCGAATCGGTCGTGCCATTCTCGGCCCGTGACGATGGTGCTGTGGTTCGGACCCGGTGACGCGGCGCGGTGCCGGTTCGCGATCTCGCCGCTGCAGGAGACGATGTCGGCACTGCTGGTGCTCAAGGACCCGGCGCGCCACGGCTGGTACCTGCCGTGGTTGAGAGAGGTACAGCCGGTCGCGGCAGGGCTCGACCTGGCCCTGCTGAACGCCGTCATGCCGGTGCGCGGGTACGGGCCGGACTTCCTGTGGCCGAGCCCGGCCACCCCGCTCACGACGATCGAGGACGACCTCGCCGTCGTGCAGGCTACGGATCCGGACGTGGTCGCCGTGCAGGTCGCCGTCTGCAGCGCGCTCCCCGCGGACGTGCGCCGCGCCGTCGCCGACGACCCGGCCCGCGTGCGGGACGAGCTGGTCGCCCAACAGTGGCTGGCCTGGCGGTCCCTCGTCGCGCCGTTCTGGGACCGGATGCGCGGCATGCTCGACGCCGACATCACCACCCGCGCGCGGCAGCTGGCCGACGGCGGCCTCGAGGCCCTCGTGGCGAACCTGCACCGCCGCGCGTCATGGCGCGACGGCGACCTGCACCTGCTGGGGTTCCCCCGGCAGACCCTCGACCTGCGCGGGCGCGGGATGATCCTCGTCCCCACCGCATTCGGGTGGCCGACGCTGGGGATCGGCCCCACCGGCGACACGCCGGCGTCCCCGGCGCTGGTCTATCCGATGCTCGGCGCCGCCGTGGTCTGGGAACCGGCCGAGCGGCCACCGGCGGTCGCGCGCCTGCTGGGGTCCGGACGCGCGTCGGTGCTGGCCGAGACGGCGGTCCCCAGCGCCACCGGCGGCCTCGCGCGGCGGGTGGGCCTGGCCCCGGCCACGGTCTCCCAGCACCTCGCGGTGCTCCGCGACGCCGGGCTCGTCACCGCCCGGCGCCGGGGTCGGGAGGTGCTCTACGGGCAGACCCCGCTCGCGGCAGCGCTCCTGCGCGCCGGAGACCAGGGGCTCGTCACCCGGTGATTCCCCGTCACCCGCCGCGTCGCGCGACGCCGGCCCCGAGCCGCGGAGCTCGAGCCGACTGTCGGCCGCCAGCCCGACCAGCTCGTCCACCGCCGGTTCATCCGGGCGTCGAACGATCGTCGCAGGGCCGGCTCGGTGTCGATATCGGTCCAGAAGTGTTGCGCTGCAAAGCAATCATCAGATCCGACCGAACGGAATCCGGTCGACATCGCCCGCCCGCCCAGGGCGGTCACGGCTCGCCGAAGCAGCCGCCATACACCGACACTCCGAACACGCCGACCGCCGCCGGCGCCGGGTGCGGGGGTGATCAGCAGCAGCCCGCCCCGACCAGGGCGCCGGACAGGAGATCAGCGAGGTGATCCCGCCGCGCTGCCGACCGACGCCGCCACGACGCCGGCGGTCGGCAGGAGGGCGGCGGTCACGGCGCAGGTGGGAGACCGACGGCCGGTACGAGCCTCCGGTGCAGGTAGCGGCGCAGGTCGTCGCAGGTGCGGGTGTTCGAGCTGTCGAACTGCACGATCGAGACGAGGAAACGGATGCAGGTCTCGGCGATCTCGTCCATGTCCGGCTCCAGGTCCGGCCGGAACGCCACGAGCGGGGAGAGGAACCGGCGGGCCATGCCGACCGAGTCGGCGTCGACCAGGTAGCCGTCGACGATGACGGTGCCCAGCTGCGGCTGGACCAGCGGCGCCAGCGCCGGGTGGGCGCGGAACGCGGCGCACGCCGACACCATCGTCTCGACGAGGTACTCCGCGGCCGACGTCGTCTCACCGACCTGCTCGACGACGGAGGCCAGCATCCGCGACGACACCAGCGTGAGGGCCTCGGACGCCAGCTTCTCCCGGCTGCCGAAGTGCGCGTAGACGGTGGGGCGCGACAACCCGGCGCGTGCGGCCACGGCGCTGATGGTCATCCCGCTGTAACCGCTGGTGCTCAACCGGTCGACCGCCGCCGTGAGGATGCGCTGCCGTACGTCCATGAACAGATATTGTTCAACGCGCAACGACCGGCCGCAGGGGAAGGAAGACGGTGAAGCACGCGCCGCCCTCGTCCGCGGGCCCGGCGTGGACCGTTCCGCCCATCCGCATGACGAGCCCGTGCACCAGCGCCAGACCGATTCCCCCGACGCCCACGGGCCGGTGCCCGCGGTAGCGGTCGTGCAGGGCGCCGCGCTCGAACACCACGGCGTAGTCCTCGGGGGCGAGCCCGGGCCCGCCGTCACGGATCTGCAGCGCGCCGCCGGCGAGCACGGCGAACACCAGCGGCGCGCCGGCCGGCGTCACCCGCAACGCGTTCTCGGCCAGCCCGTCGAGCACCTGGCGCAGCCGCCGGGGATCGGCGGTGACCCGTACCGGCCCGTCGGGGACGACCAGGCGGAACTCCACGCCCGCATCGCGGCTGCGGGCCCGCCAGACCTGCGCGGCTTCGGCGGCCAGGGCCGTGAGATCGACGGGGAGGAGGTCGAGGGGGAAGTCGTCGGCCTCCAGCCGCGCCAGCTCCATGAGGTCGGTGACGAGCCGGTCGAGGCGCTCGGCCTCGTGCAGGATCACCGGGGCGGCGTCATCGCCGCCCACCCCGTCGATGATCGACTCCGCGAACCCCTTCACCGCCGTCAACGGCGTGCGCAGCTCGTGCGAGACCGACAGCAGGAACTCCCGCTGCCGGGCCTCGCTGCGCGCCAGCGCGTCGGCGAGATCGTTGACGGCCCCCGCCACCTCGGCCACCTCGGTGGGCCCGCGCACCGGCACCCGGACGTCCCGACGGCCGGTGCGCAGCAGGTGGGCCGCGGCGGCGGTGCGGCGCAGCGGCCGGGCCAGCAGCGTGCCGACGACCACCCCCACCAGCACCGCGACGCCCACACCGGCCAGCAGGGCGAACCCGATGTTGCGGCGCAGCAGGCCGCTGCCGAGCGGACCGTCCTCCGACGTCCGGACCAGCGCGAACGCGCCCGACAGGCTGGGCCGGGCCTCGACGAGGTAGACCGTGCCGCCGACGTCGACGGTGGCCGAGACGGGCGTGCCGGTCAGGGCCCGGGCCGCTCCCGAGCGGGTGATCGCCTCGGCGACCCCGGCGTCGGCGCTCCCGACGCGGCGCCCGGTCAGCGGGACCACGGCGACGCCCTGGCCCTGGATCACCTGCACGACCTTGCCCAGGCCGAGGACGCTGCGGACGGCCCCGCCGGAGTCATCGAGCTGGGCGGCGACGACATCGGCCTGCTGGGCGAGGACGTCGTGGGTCACCTGCCGGGCGGTGGCGGTGACGAGTCGCAACGACACCAGCGCCGCCACCCCGACGGCCACGAGCGCCACGAGCAGACAGCTCGCCGTGACCCGCCAGGCCAGGGATCTCATGCGTCCGCCGCGTAGCCCACACCACGGACGGTCCTGATGGGACTCGCCGCCCCGAGCTTCGCCCGCAGCTGGGCCACGTGCACGTCGACGGTCCGGGTACCCGCCGACGCCGTGTACCCCCACACGGCCGAGAGCAGCTGCTCGCGGGAGAACACGCGCCCGGGCGCGCGGACGAGGTGGGTGAGCAGGTCGAACTCGGTGGACGTGAGCGCCACCTCGGCCGCGCCGACGCGGACGCGGCGTCGGGTGACGTCGACCTGCACACCGCCGACCGCGAACACCTCGTCCCGCCCGGGCGTCCCGGCGGCCCGGCGCAGCACCGTGCGCACCCGCGCCACCAGCTCGCGGGGGCTGAACGGCTTGGTCACGTAGTCGTCGGCGCCCATCTCCAGGCCGAGGATGCGGTCGACCTCGTCGTCGCGGGCGGTCACGAACAGCACGGGCGTCCAGTCCTGCTCGGCGCGCATCCGCCGGCACACCTCGATGCCGTCCATGCCGGGCAGCCCGACGTCGAGCACCACCGCCACCGGCGCCAGCTTGCGGACGGCCGCGAGCGCGGCCACCCCGTCGGACTCGACCTGCACACCGAAGCCGTCGCGGCGCAGGTAGAGGCCTACGAGGTCGGCGATGGCGCGGTCGTCCTCCACCACGAGGACGAGCCCGCGAGCGTCGGGCGGGTGCACGTCGCGGATCGTCCCACCGCGGGTGTCAGCCGGAGCTATCGGAGTCCACCTGACCGGCGATGGCGTCGACACTGGCCTCGAGGCTGCCCAGCTGGTCGGCCGACGGGGACGACGGGGACGACAGGGACGACAGGGACGACGGGGACGACGGGGACGACGGGGACGACGGGGACGTGTGGCTGCACGCGGTCAGGGCGAGGCCGGTGAGCACCACGACCGCGAGCTTCCTCACGATCCGCAGTCCTTGCTCTGCACCGCCAGCACCTGGCTCTTCACCCCGGCCAGCTCGGTGAGCCGCTGGGCCCGGTCGGTGATCCGGTCCTGGAGCAGGTCGGCCGCGGCGGTGTGGCCGGCGGCGCGGGCCTTGTCCTCCCGGGCCTGCAGCCAGGCGGTCGAGCCCTTGGTGGTCGCGGGCCCGTTGATCGTCGCCGTGAGTGAGTCGATCTTCGTGAGCAGCTTCGGGATCCGGACCGTGCAGACCTGCTGGTTCGATCCCGCCGCGGGTGCAGGGGTGGGCGCGGGGGTGTCGGCGAACGCCGTCCCGCCGCCCACGACCAGTGCACCCACCGTCGCGGCCGTGGCCGCGACTCCGCCGATCCACTGAGACGTGCGCATCGTCGTCCTCTTCCTCGATCTCCGGGCCGGCCGGGTGGGCCGGACACCGACGACGATGCCGGGGCCCGTTCAGCCCCCGATCCGGGCGAGGTTCGGGTTGTGTAAGGGCGTTGGCGGGCCCGCCGATCACCAGTGCGCCAGACTCTTCCGATGACAGCGGACGAGGTCGCGCGGCACGCCACGGTGGGCATGGTCGTGGTCCGGGACGGGGCGGTGACCTGGCTCAACGACGCCGCCCGCGCGCTGGTCGAGGCGCACGGCGGCCGGTGGACCGGCCCCGGATCGCCGCTGGGGCCGCTGGCCGAGCTGCGTCCCGGGTCCCGGCGCGTCGCCGTGCGCTGGCCCTCGCCGACCGGCGGCACCCGCTGGTGGGGGGTCACGAGCAGCCGCCTGCCGAGCGACGCGCACCTGATCGAGATCACCGACGACACCGACCGGTACGAGGCCGACGGTCGCGACACCGGCCCGCCCACCGCGCAGTGGCGGCTCGCCCGGCTGGAGGCCGTCGCCGGCATGGGGTCGTGGGTGTGGAACACCCGCGACGACTCCATGGAATGGAGCGAGGCGCTGCAGGTCCTTATCGGCGTCGAGCCCGGGATCCCGCTCGACCTCGACCTGTACCTGCGCCTCGTCCATCCCGACGACGTGGCCAGGCTCGAAGCCACCCTCGCCGCGTCGCTGCAGACGCTGGAGACGTTCTCCGTCTCGCACCGCATGTTGCTCGGCGACCGCACGACCGAGCGGGTCGTCGAGTGCTTCGGCGAGGTGTTCGCCGACGCCGCGGGCGTGCCGAGCCGCGTGATGTGCACGGTCCGCGACGTCACCGAACAGCACAAGGTGCTGCAGGAGCTGGCCTTCCTCGCCGAGAACGACCCGCTCACGGGCATCGCGAACCGCCGCCGGATCAGCGGGATGCTCGTCGACTGCGCCTACGACCCGCTCGGCGGCGCCTTGCTGCTGATCGACATCGACAACTTCAAGGACATCAACGACCTGCGGGGCCACGCCGTGGGGGACCGCGTGATCCGCCGGGTCGCGCGCACCATCGTGGCCCGCGTCGGGCCCGACGCCCTGCTCGGCCGCCTCGGCGGCGACGAGTTCGCGCTGGTGGTGCCGCGGTGCGGGGCGAGCGAGGCGGTCGCGCTCGCCGAGCAGCTGTGCGCCGTCGTCGCCGTCGCCCCGATGGTGGCCGAGGCGGCGACCCTGCGCGTCACGATCAGCGTGGGCGTGGCGACGATCCCCGGAGGCCAGGACGCCGAGACCAGCCTGGCGCAGGCCGACCTCGCCCTCTACGAGGCCAAGGACGCCGGGCGCAACCGGGCCCGCCTGTACTCACCCGACCACTACCACCAGGCGGTGCGGCGGGTGTCGCTGCTGCACCGGGTCGGGGCGGCGCTCGACGCCGACACCATGCAGCTCGTCGCGCAGCCCATCGTCTGCCTCGGGACGGGCGGGACCACCCGGCACGAGGTGCTCATCCGGCTGGCCGACGGTCTCGAGCCCGCGCTCGGCCCTGCCGACTTCCTGCCCGAGGCCGAGCGGACCGACCTGGTACTGCGCCTGGACCGCTGGGTGCTGGAGCGGGCGATCCGCGCTCTGGCCGCGCCGCACGCCCGGGCGACGGACCTGCGGCTGGAGGTCAACGTCTCGGCGCGGTCGCTGGAGGACGTCGAGCTGGGCAGCTGGATCCTGCAGCGGCTCAAGGACGACGAGGTCGACCCGGGCCGGCTCGGGCTGGAGATCACCGAGACGGCCGCGATCGGGAGCCTCGACGACGCGGTCGGACTGGCCACCCGGCTCACCCGGGCCGGCTGCGGGTTCGCCCTCGACGACTTCGGCGCCGGCTTCGGCTCCTTCTCCTACCTCAAGAACCTGCCGTTCACCGCCGTCAAGATCGCCGGTGAGTTCGTGTCGCAGCTCGACACCGACCCGGTCGACGCCGCGCTCGTCACCGCGGTGGTGGGCGTCGCGCGGCAGCTCGGGATGCGGACCGTGGCCGAGCAGGTCGACCGGCCGGTGCTGGTCGACCTGCTGCGCGACCTCGGTGTCGACGACGGGCAGGGCTATCACCTGGGCCGGCCGCGGCCGCTGGGGGAGTTGCTCGTTCAGCGGTGATCCGCGCTGCGAGATGCCCCGTGCGAGAACGACGCCGACTCCGTGCCCCGTTGCGGTGAGGTCTGCTTCGCGAGCCGGTCGACGACCCGCCTCAGGTCGTCGAGCAGCAGCTCGGCGAGGTCGTGGGAGAACCCGTTGCGCACCACGATGCGCAGCGCCGCGATGTCCTCGCGGTGCGCCGGGAACGTGTACGCGGGCACCAGCCAGCCCTCCTCGCGCAGCCCCGCCGACACGTCGAACACCGAGAACGGCTGGCCGTCCGCCACGACGAACGCGAACACCGGCAGCTGCGAACCGTCGGTGAGCAGCCGGAACGGGCCGAGCTCGGCGATCTGTGCCGACAGCGAGGTGGCCACGTCGCGGCAGCCCTGCTGCACCCGCCGGAACCCCTCGCGGCCCAGCCGCAGGAAGTTGTAGTACTGCGCCACGACCTGCCCCCCGGGCCGGGAGAAGTTCAGCGCGAACGTCGGCATCTCCCCGCCGAGGTAGTTGACCTTGAACACGAGCTCCTCGGGCAGCGCCGCGGTGTCGCGCCAGACCGCCCAGCCGACGCCCGGGTAGACGAGCCCGTACTTGTGGCCGGAGGTGTTGATCGACGCGACGCGGGGCAGCCGGAAGTCCCACGCGAGCTCGGGATCGCAGAACGGCGCGATCATCGCGCCCGACGCGCCGTCGACGTGCACGGGGATGTCGAGGCCGGTGCGCTCCTGCAGGTCGTCGAGGGCCGCGCAGATCTCCGCGACCGGCTCGTAGCTGCCGTCGAACGTGGAGCCGAGGATCGCGACCACGCCGATGGTGTTCTCGTCACACTGCGCGAGGGCCGCCTCGGCGCCCAGGTGCAGCCGGTCGCCCTCCATCGGGACCAGCCGCGGCTCCACCTCGAAGAAGTTGGCGAACTTGTCCCAGCAGACCTGGACGTTGATCCCCATGACGATGTTCGGCCGGTCGGTGGGCTTCCCGGCCGCCCGGCGCGCGAGCTGCCAGCGGCGCTTGAGCGCGAGCCCGCCGAGCATGCACGCCTCGCTGGAACCGGTGGTGGAGCAGCCGATGGCCGTGGCGGGGTCGGGCGCGTGCCACAGGTCGGCGAGCATCCGCACGCAGCGCGCCTCGAGGTCGGCGGTGCGGGGGTACTCGTCCTTGTCGATCATGTTCTTGTCGAACGAGTCGGCCATCAGCTGCCGGGCCTGCGGCTCCGCCCAGGTCGTGACGAACGTGGCCAGGTTGAGCCGCGCGTTGCCGTCGAGCATCAGCTCGTCGTGCACCACCTGGTAGGCGACGTCGGGGTCCAGCTCGTCCGCGGGCAGCTCGAAGCGGGGGATCCGGACCGGCTCGCTGGTGAACACGGGGTTGACCGAGAGCTCCGGCCGGTGGCCGTTCGTCTCCGACGGCGGGTGCGCGATGGGCATGCCCGCACCGTAGGCCGGTCGCCGGGATCGGGCACTCCCGGCGACCGGCGGTGGGGGTGGTTCGTCGGTCAGGGCCCGGTCTGTCCCGTTCCCGTGCCGGCCGGGGTGGGCGCGGGCGTGCGGGTCCGCTCCGGGGTGGTGGTCGGCGTGGTGGTCGGCGTGGTCGGCGGCGTGGTCGGCGGCGGGGCGGGCGCCGCGGTCGTGGTGGGTGCGGCGGGGTCGGCGGTCGCGGGGGCTCCGTCGACGACCGGTGCCCCCCGGTGGACCAGCGCCTCGCAGCCCAGGTTCGTCCAGGACTCCGTCAGCCGGTTGGTGAGGAACCCGAACAGGCTCGACGACGTGCCGGGATCCGGCGACGATGCCACGGCGGTGAACGGCCGGTCGAGGGCGAGCCGCTTCGGGGCGACCGCCGCGAGGTTCGTGCAGTAGGCGGCGCCCGTGTCGACCTGCGGGTTCATCGGCCCCATGTCCACCCCGACGCGGTAGAGGTCCGTCTTCGCGACGCTCGGCCGGTCACCCACCAGCGCCATCGGGTCGTTCGGCGGGACGGTGGCGACGGGGGCACCCTGGAACGCGGCGGCCTGCAGCTCGTTGAGCGCGAGCGCCGGGGACGGCGTCCCGCCCGAGGTCAGGTCGGGCGCGGTGAACGGGTGGCACCCGATCGCCGGGTCGAGCCGGTTGGCGAGCAGCCCGTTGTCGGAGGCGTTGGTGAGCGTCGTCGCACCGGGCAATGCCTTCGCGGCGGGCGTCGACTGCGCCGTGCGCCCGTCGGGCAGCGCGACGTAGGCGGTGGTGAGGTTGTCGCTCTGGTCCTGGCCGACCACGCCGAAGTCGCGCGTGGTCGGGCACGGCAGCCCGTCGACCCCGGTGCCCAGGGGCGGCACCGTGATCTTCTTCGCCCGCACGGCCGCGTTCGCCGCGGCGAAGAAGGCGGGCGCGTTGCAGTAGCCGAACTGGCCGAAGGGCGACCGCGGCGTGCCGTTGACGCAGCTCCCGGCGTTGCGCAGCGTCAGGGTGTCGCCCTGGTAGCCGAACCACACGCCGACCACCGCGTTCGCGGGGAGCTTCGGGGGCACGGGGGCGACCGCCGGCGTGGTGCCGGCGTCGATCACCAGGGGCCGGTAGACCGACAGCGCGCCGGTCGCCGGGTCGAGGATCGTGGCCTCGACGAACGCCGACTGGTTCGTGTTCGCCTCGTGGCACGCTCCGGCCCGGCGGTCGGTGGCCGAGAGCAGGTAGGGCGTGGCGAGTCCGGCGGCCGTCAACGGCGCGGGCGGCACCTCGAGCGAGCAGTTGGGGTCGGGATCCGCCGGGTCGGCCGGCGGCGTGGGGGCACCGGTGGGTCGGGTGCCGGGTCCCTTGTGCTTCCCGTGCTCCTTGCCCGCGGTGGCCGTGGTGGTGGCGCCGGCGGCCCGCTGCGCGGTGGTCGGCGTGCTCGCGTCGGCCACCCCTACCAGCGGTATCTGGCAGCCGGAGAGCCCCACGATCATCGCCGCGGCGATGGCGGCCGTCGCGGCCACGGTGACCCGGCGTCGCCGCGCGGGATGTCGTTGTTCGGTGGTCATGGTCCTGTGTCTCCTGTCGCGACCCGGGCGCCGACGGCGGGCGGCGGGATCAGGGGGGAGCGATCAGCCGGTCGAGCGGGCGCGTCGGCGCGTGGGAGGAACGGTAGGGACGGGGCCGGGGGACGAATCAGACTTCTGAGAAAGCGGGTTGCGCGGTCACGCCCGAAGTACCGCTCCACGCGCCGGGAGGTGCCCGGTTCCCCCGGATGGCCGACGGCTCTGAGCCACCCGCGCGACCGGTCTTCTCAGCCACCGCCCGCGAGTCGGGGTCTGGATGTGCGCGAGTCGCGGACCTGTTGCGCACCCGGGCCCCGACTCGGTCGCACGCAGACCCCGACTCGCGGGTCCGTCGGCAACTTCTAGAGGCGGTAGCTGCGGAGCTTCGCGTAGAGGGCGGTGCGCGAGATGCCCAGCTCCTTCGCCGCCGCCGACTTGTTGCCGCCGCACTCCTGCAGCACCGCTGCGATCACGGTGGACTCGGCGCGTTCGAGCGGGGTCAGGGCCCGGCGAGTGGCCGAGGCGCGGACCTCCTGCGGCAGCGCCTCGAGCCCCACCACCCCGCCCCGGGCCCGTCGCGCCGCCTCGCGGACCACCCGGGCGAGCTCGCGCCCGTTGCCCGGCCAGCCGTAGCGGCGCAGGGCCGCGAGCGCGTCGGGGGCGAAGGCCAGCGCCGTGTCGTGACGGCGGAGCTCGCGGCGGGCCATGTCGGCGATCTCGTCGGTGCGGCGGCGCAGCGGGGGCATCGTGACGGTGGCGGCGCCGACCCGGTCGAGCAGCGGTTCCGGGCCCTCGCGCCGTTCGGGGGCGGTCAGCCCGAGCGCCGGGTGGCCGTCGAGCACGCCGGCGACGACCGTCGCGGCGTCGCCGGTCAGCACCTCCGCGTGCCGCAGGACGACCGGCGTGCCGCCCCGCACGTGCCGGGCCAGCTCGCGGGCCCAGGGCGCCACCCCGTCGACGACGCACGTGGCCGCGTCCAGCACCACCGCGTCCTCGAACGCCGACGTGAGCAGCGTGGCCCGGCCGGTGCCCGGCTCACCCCGTACGACGACGGGGCCGCGGGCGGCGAGCGTCCGTGTCTCGGCCAGCAGCCGCGTCCAGCGATCGGGCGCGGCACGCCGCGGCGCGACCTCGGGTCGGTCGCCGGTCACGGTCAGCACCGCCCCGGTGGTCGCCGAACCGTCCCTGACGAGCTGCAGCCGCGCCGTCAGGTGGGAGGGCAGCCCGACGAGCGAGCCGTCGGCCCGGTCGCGGATCCCCTCCCAGATCTGGTCGCGGTCGAGCCCGAGGTCGAGCGCCGCCGCGTTGGCGATCACGACGTCGTCGCCGAGGGTGAGCACGGGCCCGGTGGCCCCGCGCTGGGCGACGAGGAACGCGTCGAGCAGCCGTCGCTCGCGCGTGCTCGCCGCGTGCAGCAGCCCGGCCCGGATCTCCTCGACGAGCTTGCGCACCACCACCGTCAGCAGCGGGTTGGTGTGCTCCGCGCGGCAGGTGACGTTGACGGCGCCCACCGTGCGCCGGGTGATCGGGTGCCGCACCGGCGCCGCGACGCACGTGACGTCGTGGAACCGCTGCACGAAGTGCTCCGGCCCCCGCACGACGGCGATCGAGCCGGTCTCCAGTGCGGTGCCCAGCCCGTTGGTGCCGACGAACTCCTCGTCGAAGCAGTGGCCCTTGACCACGGAGAGCCGGTCGAGCGTGGTCCGCAGCATCGGCTCGGAGACCCACCGCCACACGACGCTGCCCCGGGCGTCCGCCAGGGCCAGGCAGGAGCGGTCCCCGACCAGGAGGTCCGCCATCCGTTCCATGATCGGGACCGCGACCCGGACGAGGTGGGTGTCGAGGTCGGTCTCGACGTAGGGCGGGTCGACGTACTCGGGATCGACGCCGCTGAACCGCGAGCGCCGCCACGAGGTGAGCACCTCGCCGCGGACGTCGCCCGGCTCCTGGCCGGCCTGGAACTGCTCCCACGCGGTGCTGATCCCCGTGCTCATCCGATGGCCCCTTCGCCGCCGACCTCCGACACTCGCACGGCGAAGGGGTCCGCGTCAGCCCTTCTTGTCCGCGAGCTCCTTCTCGTACTTGGCCGCCATGTGCTCGACGGCGCTGAGCTGGTCGGCCGAGTGGCTCTCCCGGGTGGCGCCGGCCCGCTGCGCGGCGGCCACCGTGCTGGCGGCCTGGCCCTGGAACTCGGGGAACACGTGCTGGGCGATCAGCTCGTAGGAGCGTCGCGTGGCCTCCGGGTTGGCCCAGTCGTGGCCCATGAGCAGCATCGCCCCGAAGCCGCCGTTGGACTGGTCCCACAGCCGCTGGACCTGCGCCTTCGCGTCCTCGACGGTACCGATCGCGCCGATCCCGGCCTCGTTGACGAAGTCGATCATGCCCTTGACGTCCTCGCTGTCACCCACCGCCATCTGCGGGAACGCGGCGATCTTCTGGAAGTAGCTGAACCAGTGCGCGATGCCGTACTCGACGTCGCGGTAGGCCTGCTCCCTGGTCTCCGCGATGTGCATGAGGCCGACGAGCCGCCAGCCCGATCGGTCCGGCGTGGGCTGGCCGTAGTGCGCCGCCCGCTCCTCGACGACGCCCCAGTGGTGGGCGAGCGCGTCGAAGCCGTCCTGGGTGAGGGTGGCGCCGATGGAGAGCAGCCCGATGCCGTGCTGGCCGGCCATCCGCGGTCCCGTCGGCGAGGCCACGGCGGCGACGGCCATGTCGAAGCACGGGTCGGTGTAGGGCCGCAGCTGCAGCTGGGCGTCGACCAGGTTGTGGGTCTTGGTCTGCTGGGTGACCGACTCGCCGCGCAGCAGCCGCACGATGATGTCGAGGTTCACCTCGAGCAGCTCGCGGGTGTCGGTGGGGTTGAGCCCGATCATCGACGAGTCGGTGGGCAGCGAGCCCGGCCCCATGCCCAGCATCGTGCGGCCGCGGGTGAGGTGGTCGAGCATCACCATGCGGTCGGCCACCCACAGCGGGTTGTGGTAGCTGACCGACGTGACGCCGGTGCCGAAGCGGATGTTGCGGGTCCGCTCGGCGGCGGCCGCGATGAAGATCTCCGGCGACGCGATGATCTCGCTGCCCGCCGAGTGGTGCTCGCCGATCCAGGCCTCGTCGTAGCCCAGCGCGTCGAGGTGCTCGACGAACCTCAGGTCCCGCTGCATCGCCAGCGTCGGGTTCTGGCCGGGGGTGTGGAAGGGGGCGAGGAACGTGCCGAAGCGGAGTCTGCTCATGTCTCGAGCATGACCCGCGTCACGTCCGCGTGGCTGTGCGGAAAGTTGACACTCGACTCCGGGCCGGCGGTCAGGAACTGTTCGCACGTCCGGACGAGTGCCGCGGCCAGCGTGCGGACGTCGCGCGTCGACGCGGGATGCGACTCCCTCGTGCGCCACCGCAGGAGGAACTCCTCCGCCGCCCGTGCGACGTCGTGGTCGGTGGCCCCCGAAGGCAGCGACAGGCGGACCGAAGGATCCGTGCCGTGCGCCCCGAGCAGCCGCTCGGCCTCCGACCGCAGGTGGTCGGGGATGTCGAGGTCACCGTCCCGCAGCCCGTCGATCATGTCGATCTCGGTCAGCTCGTGCGCACCCGACCGGATCCGGTCGAGGCGGTACAGCAGGGGGCCCGCTCCGCCGGGTGGAGGATCGGTCAGGGCCAGCGTCTCGAGCGCCCGCATCGTGGAGCGGGCCCGCAACGTGGTGGCCCGCGCGAGGAACCGGACGGCCATCGCGTTGACGAGCGTCGGCAGGCCACCTCCGTCCGTGTCCGGGGCGGTCCGTCGCGGGAGAACCGAGACCGGCACCACCGTCCGGCACAGCTGCCGCACCTCGGTCTCCACCGCGCAGCGGGCCGCCGCGAGCCGGGCCCGCTCCGTACCGGCCGGTTGCGGCCCGGGGAGCTCGTCGGCACGGGCGAGCACCCCGATCGCGTGCGCCGGCCGGTGGGGCACCGGGCCGCGCCGGACCACCGAGAACACGCGGGGGTCGTCGGGGCAGCGGTCGCGGAGCAGGAACAGGTAGGCGTCGCAGAGGACCGAGGCCTGACCGTAGGCCCCCAGCTGGTCGCGCGCCCGCTGCCGGACCGACGGCAGGGCGGACCCGAGGCCGTGCACGTCGACGAGCGTCGCCGTCTCGTGCGCCTGTCCCCAGGCCGGAGGGTCGCCGGCCCGGCGGAACCGGACCGCGGACCCCGACGACGCGTTCGAGGCGCCGACCAAAGCGTCGACGAGAGTGGTGGTGCCGGCACCTTCGGGCCCGGCGACGCCGATCCGGAGCGGTTCGTCGAAGCGCTCCGCGAGCGTGCGCAGGGCCGCGCTGTGCGGGGTGTCGTGGTAGAGGTTGAGTGCCTCGCTGACGGCGCCGCGCAGCTGGTCGAGCAGCGTGGATCGCGCCATCGCGGAGGGTGTCGCCGGCCCTGGGGTCGGCTCCGCCGGTGGCGCGGGCACCGCCACGGAGATCTCCACGGTCGTTCCCGCCCCCGGTGCGGTGCGCACGCCCAACCGGCCGCCGACCGCGGTGATCCTGGCGGTCATGTTGCGCAGCCCGCGCCCGGGGCCGGCGGCGGTCTGTTCCGCGTCCCACCCGGGTCCGTCGTCGGTGGTCGTGAGCAGCAGCCGGCCGTCCTGGACGGTGACGCGCACCGAGACGGCGGAGTCGGCCGCGTGCTTGCGCGCGTTGTTCACCGACTCCAGGCAGCAGAAGTAGGCGGCCGACTCGATGTCGGGCGGGAAACGGTGGTCGGGATCGAGGCCGGGGAAGGCGAACGCCACGGAGGGGACCCCGCCGGCGAGCTCCCTCGCCAGCGCGCGGACGAGTCCCAGCTCGGCCAGCACGGGCGAGGACACGCCCGCCGCGGTCTCGGCCATCACCGACTCGGCCACGTCGATCTGCTCCGCGAGCCGCGTCAACCGGTTCGCCGCCTCGTCGAGCCGACCCGTCGAGACCTGGTGCTCCACCAGCCCGAGCGTCAGCCGCAAGGACACGAGGTGGTGCTGCGCGCCGTCGTGGAGGTTCCGCTCGATCCGACGACGCTCGCGGTCCATCTCGGCCACGGCCTCCCGTCGCGAGACCGCGATCTCGTGGGCGTGCGCCAGCGCGGCGCGGAGCTGACGCTCCAGCTCGACGCCGAACCGGCTGGCCTGCAGCACCACACCGAGGCTGTCAGCGATGTCGGCGAACAGGGTCGCCCGCTGGGCATGCACGCCGGCGACCGCGGCGCGGTCCACGGCGAGCGACCCGATCTGCTCGTCACCCCGGCGGACCGGGATCTCGAGGAGATCGTCCGTGGCCCGCACGGAGGTCGTCCAGGTGTAGGTCCGGTCGTGCAGGCCGGGACGCCGCACGGTCAGCCGGCACGTCGTCGCGTCGAGGCCGCGGCCGACGGCCTCGGCGACCCGCATCATGTCGGGGGCGTCGCCCGTCGTGGATCGCCACGTCGCCGTGATGCCGGCGAGCACGCTGTAGGGAGTCGGACGGGCCCCGTAGAGCAGCCGGTCCACGAGACGCTCGACGCGCACGTACAGCGGGCGGAAGAGCAGCGCCGCGGCAGCGACGGCCAGCGCCTCCGCGGTGACCGGATCGAGCACCGCCACCACTGCGGACCGGAGGACGAGGTAGGCGGCGCCCACCAGCGCGCCCTGCGCCACCACGACGAGGCCCCGGCTGAGCGTCACACCCGTCACGGCACTCTCAGCTCGGCGCCGACGCTGCCGTCGACGACGGGCTCGAGCCGGACGGGCAGCCACGCCCGTATCCGGACGGGGCCCGTGCCGTCCGTCCCGCCAATGAGCTCGATGTCCCCACCCAGCGCGGCGAGACGTTCGGCGTCGTCCGCGAGCGCCTCCCGGAGCCGTTCCACCGTGACGGACGGAGCGGGATCCTCCACGCTCACGACCACGCGGTCGACCTCCCGAGTGACGGCGACCGCCAGCTCCGTGGCGAGTGACCCGGTACCGAGCTCCTGCAGGGCGGCGGCGGCCACGTAGTAGAGGCCTGACTCGATCTCCCAGGGCAGGCGCTCACGGAGGATTCCGGTGATGCGCACCGGCCGGGGCACGTCGGTGGCCACCTCGTCGAGCGCGGCGACGGGTCCGTGGTCGCGCAGGACGGCGGGGTACACGCCGCGGGCGATGACGCGGAAGCGTTCGAGCAGGTCGTCCAGCACACCCCGGGCGCGGGCCAGGGACTCCTGGGCCACCGCTCCGGTCGGCGACGGCTTGGCGAGATCGGCGGTGGCCAGCGTGATCTCCGTGCGGAGCCCGGCCAGCCGGTCGGCGGTGACGTGCGACAGCTCGCCCAGCAGCCGGCGGCGTTCCACGTCCCGGGCCCGGGTCAGCCGCTGGCGCGAGCCACGCAGCTGCGCGGCGAGGTCGTCGGCCCGCCGGACCCGCTCGGCCAGCTCGGCGTTGAGCGCGACCCCCCGCAGCAGCAGCGCGGCCCCGTTCGCGACGTCCCGCACCAGGAGCCGGTCGGCCGCGGTGATCGACTCCCCGGGCTTGTCGATCGCGAGGGCTGCACGCAGGACCGCACCGTCGAGCACGGGAACGACGTGGTGCGCGTCGGACCTGGCCAGCAGCGAGGGGAGTCCGGCGATCATCTCCCGGCCGCTCGCGTCGGCCTGGCCGGGTGCCGCGGAGCCGGCGGCGGGCCTCGGGTACTGCGCGGCCAGCACGAGCCGGTCGTCGACCGCGAGCCAGAGCATCGCGCGGGCCGCTCCGGTGCCCCCGGCGAGCACCTGGGCGAGGCCGGGCAGGGCCTGCTCGAGCGAGCCGGCCCGGGTGCGCGTCATGGCGTCCGACAGCGCCGAGTACGGAGTGACCTCCCGGTGCCCCGTCACCCGCCCCACGAGGTGGTCGATCCCGGGGAGCAGGACCATCACGACGAGCGTCGCGGCCGTCGCTGCGGCGAAGGGCACCAGCGTCGACACCGGCCCGGTGCCCACCGTCGCGGCCCCGACGGGGAGCACGATCGCGAACACTGGGGCCACGACGAGCGCGGTCGTCAGGATGCGCAGGACCTTCGCCGCCAGCGTCCGGTTCATCGTCGTGCCGGTTCAGTCCTCGTCGCGCTGCGAACGGAGGTAGGTCAGCACGGCGAGCACCCGACGGTGCTGTTCGGAGGCGTCCGGCTGCAGGCCCAGCTTCCCGAAGATCCCGGCGATGTGCTTCTCCACGGCCTTCGCCGTGACGAACAGCTGACCGGCGATGCCGTTGTTCGATCGTCCCTCGGCCATCAGGCGCAACACGTCCAGCTCCCGCTCGGAGAGCGCCCCGATGGCGCTCTTCCTGTCTCCTCGCGGCCGCTCGACGAGACGTTTCGCCAGCACGGGTTCGATGACGATCTCGCCGTCGCCGATCCGGGCGAGGGTGTCGGTGAGGACGTCGACGCTGCCGACCTTCTCCTTGAGCCGGTAGCCGATCGCGTCGGTGCCGATCTGCAGGATCCGCATCAGGTAGTGCGACTCGGCGTAGTGGGAGAGGAACAGCAGCCCCATCTCCGGGTGCGCCGCGCGCAGGCGCTCGGCGGTCACCAGGCCGCCGTCGGGTTCGGGCGGCATGCGGATGTCGAGGATCGCGACGTCCGCCGGCTGGCTCCGCAGCAGCTCGACCAGCGTGTCGCCGTCCTCGGTGCAGCCGACGACGTCGTGGCCCGCGGCCTGCAGGAGCATCACGAGGCCCTCGCGGAAGAGGGCGCCGTCCTCGGCGAGTGCTACGCGCACGCGAGCCTCGCCGTGATCGTGCCGACCTCGGGTCCGCCCGCGACGTCGACGGTGCCGTCGAGGTGCTGGAGCAGCCCGCGCACGGTGTCGACGTGAAGGAGCTCGGTGCCCGCGACCTCCACGATGAGCCGGTCGCCGGCCCGGTCGACGACCACCGAGACCGACGGGGCCCCGGGTGGGCGCGATCCGAGGCACTGCGCCACCGCGAAGTAGGCCGCACCCTCGATCGCGGGGTCGAAACGTTCCGACGTGGCCGACACGCGCACCGAACCCGTCCGCTCCGCCAGCTCCGTCAGGGCCGGTCCGAGGCCCGCCTCGTCCAGGAGCGCGGGATAGATGTCGTGCTCGACCGCGCGGAGCTCCTGCAGCACGGCGTGCAGCTCGTCCTGCAGCCCGACGATCGTCTCGTGCAGGGCGGGTTCGAGGCCGGTGACCTCGTGCCGTACGAGGCCGAGTTGCAGTGTGAGCGCCGAGATGCGCAGCGCTGCCCCGTCGTGCAGCTGGCGCTGCAGGAGCCGGCGTCGCGTCCACTGCTCGCTCTGCAGTCGCAGCAGCGCCGCGCACAGTGCAACACCCGATGGGGTGGCGTTCGACGAGGTGGCGCTCGATGGCGCGGCGCTCGGCGGCGCTTCCGTGCGTGGTGTGCGCGCCGGCGTCATCGGGCCATGGTCGTGCAGGTCGGTCGTCGGGGGAATGGGGTAAACCCCACGTCGCTGCGCGGGGCGACACCCCGCGGGAAGTAGGGCTCGACAGCACCGGCGTGGGGCTCACTCGATCGTGCCCGACGAGGTTTCCGGGCAGTGTTCTCGCCATGCCGGACGGACGATCCGGAGCCCACGACGAGACGAGGCCACTGTGTTCAAGAGCCACCACCAGCCGTCCCACCACCATGGCGGGCACCACGACGGACACCACCACGGCGGTGAGCACCACTACCTGCCCTACCAGCCGGAGCACGGCTGCTACGACTGGAACCCGCCGCACTGCCCGGAGCCGACGTGGTGGGACGACAACCACTGCTGGGAGCCGCGCGACGAGCACTGCGGTGGATACGAGCACCCGCCCGTGTGCCACCCCGTCTGTCACTGACCGCGTCCCGGCCCCTGCAGCAGGATCGAGAAGGAGTCCCGATGAACCCCACGCAGGGGCCGGGTCCGCACCCCGCCACCGAGGTGCGGTCCCTGCTGGAGCTCGCACAGCAGGGCGCCATGGCCAACGACCGGCCCGACCTCACCACCCGGCTCGCCGCCACCGGCCGCATCCTCGACGCGGCCACCGCGCCGGTGGAGCAGGAACGGGCGGTGCGCGCGGCGGCCGCCGAGACGCTGCGCGCGGTCGGCTCGCTCGAGATCGACCTGCGGGCGCGGCGCGCGGCGCTGGGTGACCCCGGGCGTGCCGCCCGTCTGCAGGCCGAGCTGCTGAGCGCCGAGGCACGCGCCGAGCGGTTCGCCCACGCGGCGAGGGAGTGGCCGCACCTGTTCGGCGAGGGTTTCGCGGGTGTCGCCTCCGACAGCGAGTTCCACGTCCGGGCGATGATGCGGGCGATCGTCGCCGACGCCGAGATCGATGTCCGCACCGGGAAGGGCACACGGGATGCCGACCGGTTGGAGGCCTGGCTGCGCGGCCGGTTGGAAGCCGAGGCCGACCTCGCCTACGAGCAGGTGCACGCCGGTGTCCGGGGAGTGTCCGCCATGATCGCCACACATCTCGGCCTGGCGCCCGCGCAGCCGGTTCCACTGCTTCCCGCGGCCCCGGCGGGCCGGCTCGTGTCGGACCTTCCCGCCCGGCGTTCGGTTCCGGCCGGGAGCTCGCTGCCGTCGCGGCTGCTCACGGTGCTCATGCCGGGGTACGGCGGCATCATGATGGCGCTGGTCGTGTCCCGGTTCCTCGGCCTGGACCTGCCCACCTGGGTGATCCTCACCTGCGCGGCGGCCGGGGCGCTCGCGCTCGGCGGTGCGGCGGCGAGCGGGGAGCGGGCCCGCCAACGTGACCGGCGGGCCGCCGAAGCGATGACGATGGTGCGCGCCATGGTCGAGGATTTCCAGCTGACGCTGTCCAAGCAGCTGCGCGATGCGACGCGGGTCCTGCAGCAGGACCTGCGCCGCCGGACGACCGATCTGGTCGCGCGGCACTCGGTCGAGGTGTCCGAGGAGCGCGACCGGGTCGGGCTCGCCGCCGTGGCCGCCGGCCGGGCTCCCGACGACCTGCGCGACATCGACGACGACCTCGCCGCGCTCGCCGGCATCCGGACGCGGGCCGCGGCGCTGCTGCGTCGCGACTCGCCCGCCCGGCCCGGCCGGAACCTGAGTTCCGTCGCCTGACCGGGCCGCGCTGGTGGTCAGCCGGCGATCGACATGACCGAGACGTCGTTCGAGTCGATGTTGGTGACGTAGGCGTGCTTGCCGTCCGGCGCCACGAAGACGTTGGTCGGCGAGGTGCCGACACCGACCGTGGCCGTCACCGCGCCCTTCACGGTGTCGATCACCGACACGGTGTTGCTCTCGTCGTTCACCACGTAGGCGTGCCGTGAGTCCCCGGAGAACGCGACGCTCTGGGGCTTCTTCTGGACCGGGATCGCGCCGAGCACTGTGTTCGTGATCGGGTTGATGACCGTGATGTCGTCACCGTCGTAGTCGACGACGTAGAGATGGGCGCCGTCCGGCGACATCGAGATGCTGTGCGGGCTCCTCCCCACGGGGATCTCCGCGACGGTGGCACCGGTGCCCGCGTCGAGCACGGTGACGATGTTCGACGCGTGGTCGGCGACGTAGACGCGCCGCCCGTCGTTGGAGAACGCGACGCTGTGCGGGTTGGGTTTGACCGCGATCTTGTTGACGATCGTGTTGGTCGCCGTGTCGATCACGGAGACGAGGTTGGCGTCGTGGTTGGGGACGTATACCTGCTTGCCGTTCGGGCTGATCGCGATCGCGTAGGGGAACTTCTCGGCTGGCACCGAGGCGATCACCTGCCGGCTGGCGGTGTCGACGGCGATCACGGAGTTCCCGGTCTGCGCTCCCTTGTCGTAGATGCTGACGTAGGCCCGCTTGTCGTCGGGGGTGAAGATCACGAACTGCGGTGGCCCGGCAGGGATCGCGATGGAGGCCACGACGGCGTCGCTGGCGATGTCGATCACCGAGATCGAGTTCGTGGACGTGCTCGTGACGTAGGCGAACTTCCCGTCGTGGGTCACGGCGCCCGCCTCCGGGGCCGCGGCCACCGTGATCAGCCCGGTCACGGTCGGCTGGTCGATGCTGACGGCGTGGGCGGTCGGCAGCGTGATCCGGGGCTCGACGGCCGTCACCGCAGGTGGGGGAGTCAAGGCGGCCGGATCTTTGGCCGACGCCCACGTCGGCACCAGCACGGCCGCGGCGCCGACGACTAGCACGACGACGACCGCGGCGGCGAGGAGCGGCAGTCGCCGCCCGCGCCGCGGCGGGGGACCGGCCGGAGCAGGCCCGGCGGCCACCGGGGAAGGAACGGGTGGTGCGGGCAGCCGCAGCAGGGGGTGGGGCTGCCCGGCCCGGTTTCCACCTGGTGCGGGGTTGGCGTAGGCGGGCCCGGCGGGGGAGGGAGGGCTCGGCATCGGGATGGCCGGGTGCAGCGGAGCCGGTGCCTCGGGCTGCGGCGCGGACCGCACCCCACTGGCGGCGGCCATGGCAACCGCCGGCGCGACCGGGTGCGGGATGTGGACCGTGGTCTCGTCGTCCACGGGACGGGTGGGGGCCGGGACGGTGGCCGTCGGGGTCCGGTTCACCGGGGCCGGATGCTGGAGAGCCGTCGCCGCCACCGACGCGGCTCCGAGTGCCACCCCGTACTTCGGGTGCGTGTCCACCACCACCGGGCGTCCCAGGTCCTGCATGACCATGCGGGCCACCAGCGGGATGCGCGAGGATCCGCCCACCAGCAGCACTGCGCTGAGATCGGTGGCGTCGACCTGCGCCGAGCGCAGCGTTCGGGCGAGAGCGCCCACAGTGGACTCGATCGGGGCGCGAACCATCTCCTCGAACCCCGCGCGCGTCAGCGGCACCTCGAAGTGGCGGCCCGGCAGGAACACCGGGATGACGGTCTCGGTGTCGACCGACAGCGCCTCCTTGGCCAGCACGCAGTCCTGGCGCAGCCGCGCCAGCGCGACCACGATCGTGGGATCGCTCATGTCCAGTTCGGACAACGCGCCCCCGGCCGTGTAGTTGACGTAGGCCAGGATGGCCTCGTCGAAGTCGACGCCGCCCAGTCGCTCGATGCCCTCGGGAGTCCCCAGGATCTCCAAACCGCCGTCGCGCTTGCGCAGGATCGTGGCGTCGAACGTGCCGCCGCCGAGGTCGTACACGGCCACCATCTCGCCGTCGTCGAGCCGCGCCGAGGTCACGTAGTGGGCTGCGGCCGCCTCCGGTTCGGTGATCATCTGCGGCCCGGTCAGGCGCGACGCGAGGGCCACCTCGTCGAAGAGCTCACGCCGGTAGGGACCCCAGTTCGCCGGGTAGGTGAGCACCACCTGCGCGGGTGGCCCGCCCTCGGACTCGGCCACCTTCTCGAGCACGTCGTTGAGCAGGGCTCCGAGCAGGTCGGGAACCGCGCACGACACGCCACCGAGGATGACGGGCGTCGGGTCGCCCAGTCGCCGCTTGAACTCCCGCCCGACCCGGTCCGGGTTGCTGACCGCACGGCGGTCGGCGGCGTCTCCGGTGATCATGCTGCCGTCCTCGCGGAGGTAGACCACCGCGGGCGACACCAGCGCCCTGTCGCCGAGGGTGACCATCTCCGGCCCGGTCGGGCGGGCGATGGCCGCCGCCACGAAGGTCGTACCGATGTCGACACCGAGGCCGTATGTCACAACTTCTCCCCTACTCAGATCGAATCATCACGAGATGTACGAACGTCCGGTACTAGCCGAGTGCGATGGAGTCGCCGTCGACGGCGATCGAGCGTGGGGAGAGCGCTCGGAGGGCCGGGCCACGCACGACGGCGCCGTCCGCGACGGCGAAGCGGCTTCCGTGGCACGGACAGCCGATGGTGCCGTCGACGACCAGGTTGACCAGGCAGCCGTCGTGCGGGCAGACGGAGCTGAAGGCGGTGAAGGTGCCGCTCGTCGGTTGTGTCACGACGATCCGGTGCTCCGGGACGATCAACCCCCCACCGATCGGCACGTCGGAGGTGTGGGCGAGGACCGTCGGCGCGGGACTCTCGCGGGCGGCGGGGGCCGAGCAGGCCACCGACACCGCGGGTAGGGCCAGCAGGCCGGCTACCAGCACGCCGCGGCGGTTCGGATCCGCCAAGGCCTCCGTCGCACCGGCGTCGTCGCTCGGATGAGGACTGCACACGGCAGCGTGTTCGCGCCACACGTGTCCGTCGTTACAGCGGGTCGTCGCCCGGTTGCGGACCGGTGATCACCGCCTTCGATCAGGCCGTGAGATCGGCGACCGTGTGGTGTGCGCCGGCGGCCCGTAGTTCGGCCGCGTCCGATGTGGTCGTGATCCCGATGATCGTCCCCACCCCCGCGGCAACCAGCGCGCGTACCCCCGAGGGCGCGTCCTCGACAGCGGCGCAGTGAGCCGGCGCGATCCCGAGACGCCTGCAGGCGAGCAGGTACCCCTCGGGGGAGGGCTTGCCCTCACTCACCATCTCCGCGGTGACCAGCACCGGGGCGCGGACGTCGAGCACGTCCTCCAGCACCTCGCGGGCCCAGGCCGACCCCGCGCTGGTCACGATGGCGGCGGGCGTCCCTGCGGCGTCGAGTGCGCGGAAGGCCGCCACCGCCCCCCCGACGATCTCGATGGCGCCGGCGGGCTGGGCTTCGAGCACGGCGAGGGCCGTGGACACGTCCGGCCAGGGGCCGGGCATGAGGGCGAGTACGTCGCGCGCCCGGCGGCCCTTCACCGTTCGGTCGTAGGCGTCGTCGTCGATCGTGACGGCCCAGTGATCGAAGAAGCCCTGCCACGCCCGACGGTGCACGTGCTCGCTGCGCACCAGCGTGCCGTCCATGTCGAACAGGACGGCCCGGGCACCGGCGAGCGCGGCGCTCAGCCCCACGTGAAGAGTGCTTCGCCCGCCTCGACGGCGCCCTCGGCCGGGGCCGGGACGCTGCCGGGCGCGGAGTCCAGGACCACCACCGGGCAGATGGCCGACAGCCCGCCGGCGCGGACGGCGCCGGGGTCGAACGTGACCACCGGGTCGCCCGCCACCACCACCGCGCCCTCCTCCGCGTGCAGGGTGAACCCCTCGCCCTTCAGGCCCACCGTGTCGATCCCGAGGTGCACGAGGATCCCGGTGCCGGACGCGGCGAGCACGACGAAGGCGTGCGGGTGCAGCTTGACCAGCGTGCCGTCGACGGGGCTGACCACCTGGACGGGACCCGCGCCGGTGGGCTCCACGGCCACGCCCGCACCCACCATCTCCCCGGCGAAGACGGCATCGGGAACGGCCGCGAGGGGGTGCGCGGTGCCGGCGAGCGGCGACCGGACGATCACAGCAGGTCGTTGACGTCGTCGGCCAGCATGTCGGCCTCGGGCCCGACCACGACCTGGATGATCGTGCCCGCCACGACCACGCCGTGCGCGCCGGTGGCCCTGAGCGCCTTCTCGTCCACCCTGCCGGGGTCCTTCACCTCGGTGCGCAGCCGCGTGATGCAGCCCTCGACCTCGACGATGTTGGCGGCGCCACCGAGCCCGGCGACGATGTCCTCGGCCTTCGACATGATCTCTCCTCGCATCGGGGTGGTTGACACGACCGGACCGCCCGGTCATCCTTCCGCCACTGGTTATGACCGGACCGTACCGGTGGTGCACGCTCCACGGCAACGGTCACCCGAGCGCCGGAGGATTGTTCATGACAGCAACGGTCGACACCCCCGCACCACCGAAGAACCGGGCCGCCCTCGCCGGCCTGCAACGGCTGGGCCGCAGCCTGATGCTGCCCATCGCGGCGCTGCCCGCGGCCGGGCTGCTGCTGCGCCTCGGGCAGGACGACCTGCTCGGCCACTTCGACTCCCTCAAGGTCGTCGCGAGCGTCCTGTCCGGTGCGGGCGGCGCGCTCTTCGACAACCTCCCGCTGATCTTCGCCGTCGGCATCGCGATCGGTTGGGCCCGCAAGGCCGACGGCTCGACGGCGCTGGCCGCGGTGGTCGGCTACCTCGTGCTGTCCGGGGTCTTCACGGCCATGAGCCCGGTGGTGCTGGCCGGGCAGCTCGACTCCAAGGGCGAGCAGGCCGTCGTCAACTTCGGGGTGCTGGGCGGCATCGTGGTCGGCCTGCTCACCGCGATCGCATGGCAGCGGCTCTACCGCACGAAACTGCCCGTCTACCTCGGCTTCTTCAGTGGACGCCGGTTCGTGCCGATCGTCGTGGCCATCGTGATGATGGTGCTCGGTGTGGTGCTGAGCCTGATCTACCCGCTGTTCAACGCCGGGCTCACCGCGCTGGGCAACGCCGTGCAGGCCAACGCGGTGGTCGGCGGTGGCGTGTTCGGTGTGGCCAACCGCCTGCTGATCCCGCTGGGCCTGCACCACATCCTCAACTCGGTGGTCTGGTTCATCCTCGGGGACTGGGGCGGCGCGCACGGCGACCTCAACCGGTTCTTCGCCGGCGACCCCACCGCCGGCACGTTCATGACCGGCTTCTTCCCGATCATGATGTTCGCCCTGCCCGCCGCCGCGCTGGCCATCTGGCACGAGGCGCGGCCCGCGCAGCGCAAGGTGGTCGGCGGCATCATGCTGTCGGTCGCGCTCACCTCGTTCGTCACGGGCATCACCGAGCCGCTCGAGTTCGCGTTCGTCTACGTCGCGTGGCCGCTCTACCTCATCCACGCGTTCCTGACCGGCACGTCGATGGCCCTGACCAACGTGCTCGGCATCCACGACGGCTTCACGTTCTCCGCCGGGCTGATCGACTACGTCATCAACTTCGGGCAGGCGACGAACCCGCTGTGGCTGATCCCGATCGGGCTCGTCTACGCCGCGATCTACTACGTCGTGTTCCGGTTCGTCATCCGGCGCTGGAACCTGAAGACCCCCGGTCGGGACCCGGAGTCGGATCCGGAGACCACGCCCGAGACCGTCGACGTCACGAAGGACGCAGCATGAGCACCCGCACCGTCACCGTCGCGTCGACGGTGGGCCTGCACGCCCGCCCGGCCGCCACCTTCACCCGCGCCGCCGCCGGCGCCGGGGTCCCCGTGACGATCGCCGTCGCCGGGAAGGACCCCGTCAACGCGGCCAGCATGCTGAGCGTGATGACGCTCGGCGTGGAGCACGGCCAGGAGGTCACCCTCGCGGCCGAGGGCGAGGGTGCCGACGAGGCCCTGGACGCGCTGGTCGAGCTGCTGGCGACGGATCTCGGCTGATGATCACGTTGCAGGGCCGCGGCGTCAGCCCGGGGGTGGCCTGCGCGCCGCTCGTGCGGCTCGGCGCCCCGGTCGTCACCTCGGCGGCCGACCCCGTCGGCGCGGACCCGGAGCACGAGCGGGTCCGTGTCGGCGAGGCGCTCGCCGCGGTGGCCGCCGACCTGTCGGCCCGTGCGGAGGAGGCCGACGGCGAGATCGCCGACATCCTCACCACGACCGCGGCCATGGCGCTCGACCCGTCGTTGCTGGCCGGCGCCGGGGAGCACGTCGCCCGCGGCGTCCCGACGGGTCATGCCGTGACGCTCGCGATCGAGGGGTTCTGCACGCAGCTCGACGCGCTGGGCGGGTACATGGCCGAGCGGGTCACCGACCTGCGCGACGTCGGCCACCGCGCGGCCGCGCACCTCGCGGGCGTGCCGATGCCGGGCGTCCCGGCGCCCGGGCATCCGGTGGTGCTGGCCGCGCGCGACCTCGCCCCGGCCGACACGGCGGGCCTCGGACCCGACGTCGTCGCGCTGGTCACCGAGCAGGGTGGCCCCACCAGCCACACGGCGATCCTGGCCCGGTCGCGCGGCCTGCCCGCCGTCGTCGGCTGTGCGGGGATCGCGGATCTCGCCGAGGGCACGATGGTGCTCGTGGACGGGTCCAGCGGTGAGGTGCGGCCCGACCCGCCCGCGGAGTGCCGGACCGCCGCGCGTGTGCTCGAGCCGGAGGCCGACACCCCCGGTGCCACCGCCGACGGCCACCGCGTGGCGCTGCTCGCCAACATCGGCACCGTCGACGACGCGCGGGCCGCCGCGGCCACGCCGACCGAGGGCGTGGGCCTGTTCCGCACCGAGTTCCTGTTCCTGGACCGCCGCACCCGCCCGGACGTCGCCGAGCAGACGCGCACCTACGCCGACGTCCTGCGCGCGTTCGGCGACCGCCGCGTGGTGGTGCGCACGCTCGACGCCGGCTCGGACAAGCCCGTGCCGTTCCTGCCGCTCGGCGACGAGGAGAACCCGGCACTCGGGGTGCGCGGCCTGCGCACCGCGGGGCGGTTCCCCGACGTGCTCGACGACCAGCTCGCCGCGCTGGCGGCGGCAGCCGCCGCGGCCGGTCGGGAGGTGGACGTGATGGCGCCGATGGTGGCCACGGCCGAGGAGGCCGAGCGCTTCGCCGACCGCGCGCGTGCCCACGGGCTGTCCCGCGTCGGCGTCATGATCGAGGTGCCCGCGGCCGCGCTGCGGGCCCGCGAGGTGATGGAGGTGGTCGACTTCGTGAGCATCGGCACCAACGACCTCGGCCAGTACACGATGGCCGCCGACCGCACCGCGGGCGAGCTGGGCGACCTGCTCGACCCGTGGCAGCCCGCGCTGCTCGACCTCGTCGCGCTCGTCGGCGACGCCGGACGGCTCCGGGGGCGTCCGGTGGGGGTGTGCGGCGAGGCGGCCGCTGATCCGCTGCTCGCCGCCGTCCTCGTCGGGCTGGGGGTGGGGAGCCTGTCGATGGCGCCCGTCTCCCGCGCGGCCGTCCACGCGCGGCTGGCCCGGCACACCGTCGCCGACTGCGCGCATCTGGCCGACCTCGCCCGTGCGTCGCGCACGGCGGCCGAAGCGCGACGAGGGGTCGAGGCGAGTACATGACCCTGGTGAGAGGCACCGTCGTCGCCGGCGGTGCGCGGATCGACGACGGCGTGGTCGAGGTCGTGGGCGAGCGCATCGTGCGCGTCGGCCCCGCCCGCGACGGTGACGGGCCGCCCGCGCCGGGCACCTACGTGCTGCCCGGGCTCGTCGACGTCCACTGCCACGGGGGCGCCGGCCACGGCTTCCCCGAGGCGGGCGCCGCCGGCGTGCGTGCCGCGGCGCGCCACCACCTCGACCACGGCACCACGACGATGCTCGCCAGCCTGGTCTCGGCGCCGGGGGAGACGCTGCTGGAGCGGGTGCGGCTGCTCGCCCCGCTGGTGGCGGCCGGGGACCTGGCCGGGATCCATCTCGAGGGGCCGTTCCTCGCGGCCGCGCAGTGCGGCGCGCAGGACCCCGCCGCGATCGTCCCGGGGGACCCGGACCTGCTGAGCCGCCTGGTCGACGCGGCCGACGGCACCGTCCGCTGCATGACCCTGGCGCCGGAGACCCCGCGCTACCGCGAGCTGCTCGCCGTATCGGAACGCCACGGCGTGCTGCCGAGCCTGGGCCACACCGACACCACCGCCGCCGCCACGACCGCGGCCATCGCGCAGGCGGGCGAACCGCTCAGCGCCACCCACCTGTTCAACGGGATGCCGCCGCTGCACCACCGCGCGCCCGGTCCCGCGGCCGCGTGCCTGGCCGCCGCCGCCCGCGGTGCGATGGTGGTGGAGCTCGTCGCCGACGGCGTGCACCTCGCCGACGAGACGGTCGCGATGGTGTTCGACCTCGTCGGCCCGGACCGGATCGCCCTGGTCACCGACGCCATGGCCGCCGCCGGCATGGCCGACGGCCGCTACCGCCTGGGCGCGCTCGACGTCGACGTCGTGGACGGGATCGCGCGGCTGTCCGGCGCCCGGCCCGCGCTCGCCGGCGGCACCGCCCGGCTGATCGACGTCCTGCGCCGCGTCGTCCGGCACGCCGGGGTCCCGCTGGCGGACGCGGTCACCGCGGCCACGGCCACCCCGGCCCGGCTGCTCGGCTGCGACGATGAGGTGGGCGACCTCGTGGTGGGCCGCCGCGCCGACCTGGTGGTCACCGATACCGAACTGCGTCCCCGGTCCGTCATGCGGGCTGGCCGGTGGGTTCACGAGAGAGAGGCCGTACCGGCATGGAGGTCCTGATCCACACCACCGCGACGGAGGGTGCGCAGGTGGTCGCGGACGTCGTCGAGCGGGCCGTGCGGTCCGGCCCCGCCGTGCTGGGCCTGGCCACCGGCTCGTCCCCGCTGCTGGCCTACCGGGAGCTGATCCGCCGCCACCGCGAGGAGGGACTGTCCTTCGCCGCGGTCGACGCGTACCTCCTCGACGAGTACGTGGGCCTGCCCGCGGGGCACCCGGAGTTCTACCGCGAGGTGATCCGCCGCGAACTCACCGACCACCTCGACATGAGGAGCGTGCACGCCCCCGACGGCACCCACCCCGACCCGCCCGCCGCTGCCGCCGCGTACGAGCGCTCGCTGCCGTCCGTCGGCGTCCAGATCCTCGGGATCGGCGCCAACGGCCACGTCGGGTTCAACGAGCCGGGCTCGTCGCTCACGTCCGGCACGCGCGTGAAGACGCTCACCCGCCGGACCCGCGAGGACAACGCCCGGTTCTTCGCCGACGACGTCGACCAGGTGCCGCGCCACGTCATCACGCAGGGGCTGGGCACGATCGGCCGGGCCGGGCACCTGCTGCTCACCGCGACGGGCGAGCACAAGGCCGCGGCCGTCGCCGCCGCCGTGGAGGGCCCCCTGACCGCGTCGTGCCCGGCGTCGATCCTGCAGTGGCACCCGCACGTCACGATCGTGCTCGATGACGCGGCCGCGTCGCAGCTGGAGCGCGCCGACTTCTACCGGGAGACCGCCGACCGCAAGCCGGCGTGGGCACGGTGACGCCCATCGTCCCCGGGATGGTGCCCAAGCACGAGCAACTGCGTGCGCGGCTGGTCGAGCTGGTCTCGGAGACGCTCGCGCCCGGCGACCTGCTGCCCAGCGAGCGCCAGCTGTGCCTGGACCACGGCGTCAGCCGCATCACCGTCCGCGACGCGATCGGCCAGCTCGTGAGCGAGGGGCTGCTGGTGCGGGTGCGCGGCAAGGGCACCTACGTGGCGCAGCGCGCGGCCCGCTCCCGGCTGCACCTGGCGTCGTTCCACGACGACATGCAGCGGCTGGGCCGCACCCCGACCACCGTCGTGCTGCTCGTCGAGTGCGTGCCGCCGCCCGCCGCCACGGCCACGGCGCTGGACATGCGGGCCGGTCAGCAGGCCTGGCACGTGCGGCGGCTGCTGCTGGCCGACGGCTCGCCGATGACCGTCGACGACGCCTGGTACAGCGCCGAGCTGGTGCCGGATCTCGACGCCCACGACCTGAGCGGCTCCATCTACGCGATCCTGCGCGACCACTACGGCCTGCCGCTCGACCACGCCGAGCAGACCGTCGCCGCCGCGGAGACGGGGGCGGAGTTCGCCACCCTGCTCGGGGTGCCCGCCACCCGGGCGGCGCTGGTGGTGGACCGCGTGTCCTCCAGTGGCGGGAAGGTCGTGGAGCGCACCCGCTCGGTGTGCCGCGGCGACCGCTACGAGCTGCAGATGAGCCTCGACCGCGGCGAGTAGCTACAGGTGGCGGGACAGCACGGCGAAGAGGTTCTGGGCTGTGCCGCGCACCGACGTGTCCTCGTCGGCCACCAGCAGCGCGACGGCCACGTGTCTCGTGGGCACCACCACCAGCAGGCTCTGGCTCCCCGGCTGCCGTCCCGCGTGGCCGACGGCGTCGCCGAGTCCCAGGGTCTGGCTGAACAGCGTGGTGCCCAGGCCGTAGCGCAGCCCGCCGGCGACCTGGTCGGAACCGGACGGCGTCGCCATGACGGCGACGGTCCCGGGCGGCAGCACGCGGGAGCCGTACAGTTGCCACCCCCACAGCGCCACGCTCAGGGCGTCCGCGGTCATGCCCCACGCCCCGGCCCGGACCCGGGCGAGGTCGTCCGCCACCGGGTCGTCCGACCGCTCGTCCCAGAACCCGACGTGCGGGAGGGCCGCCGGGACCACCAGGTCCTCGCGCAGCACGGCGGCGAGCGGACGGCCGGTGATCCGCTGCACCGTCTCGCCCAGCAGCACGGCGTTGAGGGTGGAGTACGCGGCGGGGGCCCGGAGCGGCCCGCGGTAGCGCGCGAGCAGGTCGTCCGGGGACCAGGCCCGCCCCGGTGCCCGCCGGATCGCCTCCACCAGCGCCTGCTCCCCGGCCGCGTCCATGTCGGCGAGGCCGCTGCGCATCCCCAGGAAACTCCGGGCCGTGGCGCCCCCGGAGGTGAGCGGATGCGGGAGGGAGAGGGCGAGCGGCGCGTCGAGGTCGAGCCGGCCGGCGCCGGCCAGCCGCAGCACCTCCGCGGCCGTGAACGTCGTCGTGACGTCCGCGATCCCCGCCGTGGACGACGGCAGCAGCGGCCGGCCGCGCCCGTCGTGCCCGGCCGCTCCCGCCCACACCCCGGCGTCCGTGATCACGGAGGCGGTGAGGCCGGCGGCCCCCACCCCCGCGTCGGGGAACCGGGCGTCGAGCGCCACGGCCCCGTCCAGGACGACCTGCAGCTCCGCGGCCTGGTCGGCGGGCAGCTCGGTGGTCGGCGGGCAGCTCGGTGGTCGGCGGGGCGGGCAGCGTAGGCCAGTCGAACAGCGCGGGCGGCGGCGCGGGCGGCGGCGGTGCCGGTGCCTCGGTGCAGGCGGCGGTGACCAGCACGAGCACCACCAGCGCGCGACGGAGGCGGCCCGGCATCGGCCACCTCCCGCGGTCCTCCCCGACCGGTGTCCAGGCTGCTCCGCGGGCCCGCCGGCGTCCAGCGACCGGCGAGGTGACGTCCTTCGCTGTTCACCCGTGTGGTCGGGGTGGGGGTCGCGCGGAGGTGGTGAGATGGGGCCGTGGACGAGATCGTGGAGTGGGCACGGGCGCAGGAGCGCGTGATCGAGCTGGTGACGGACCTGTCGGCGGAGCGGGCGGCACTGCGCGTGCCCGCCTGCCCGGACTGGACGGTCCGGGACCTGCTCTCGCACATGGTCGGCCTCGGTGCCGACGTCGTCGCGGGCGACGAACCCGACGACCACAACGAGGCCTGGACGGCGCGGCAGGTGGCCGCCCGCAAGGCCCACGACGTCAAGGCGCTCGTGGCGGAGTGGCAGGACCTGACCCGCCCGCTCCAGGACTGGATGCGGGCCCGCAACACGCGGCCGCTCGGTGATGTGATCATCCACGAGCAGGACCTGCGGGGGGCTCTGGGCGTGTCCGGAGGTCAGGACAGCGGCGGGGTCGCGGCGATCCGCGACCGCTTCACGGGGCGGTTCGCCGTGGCACTGGGCCGCCGCGCACCCATC
>NZ_MKVV01000035.1:101262-169458 GCF_001899645.1 Pseudonocardia sp. 73-21
TCGACCTGGCCCGGGCCCTGGTCACCCGCCGCTCGGCAGCGCAGCTGCGTTCGTGGACCGTCCGCGGCGACATCGAGCCCTACCTCGACGCCTTCTCCCTGCTGGGCCCGCTGCCGGAAGCCGACCTCACCGAATAACCCCACAGCGTCGGCCGCCCCTGCCCGACACGGTCTGGTGCGGCCCGCCGCACCACCGTGTGGGCATCGGGGACCACGCTGATCGAACGGACGCGGGACGCGATCGGCCGGCTGGGCGGATCCCCCGCCGACCTGGCCGCCCGCGAGGGCCGGGATTCCGCTGCCGCTCACCGTGAGTCGGACGGTGGCGGCACGGTGAGCATCCGGTTGGTGCCCCCGGCAGGATTCGAACCTGCGCTTTCGCCTCCGGAGGGCGACGCTCTATCCCCTGAGCTACGGGGGCTCAGACGGGAGAAAGCCTAGCGCACCCCTCCAGCCGGATCGGCGGCGGTCTCCCGGCCTCGACCGACTCGTGCCGCCCGGATGATCAGCGCGAGGCCATGATCGCCAGGATCGGGGCATGACCTGCACATATGCAGTTCATGTCCCACTCCCGGCGCTCATGACCGGCGGCCGGGGTGGACCCTCAGAGCGGCAGCGGGGCCGCACCCCGCTGGGCGAGAAGCTGCTTCATGTAGTCGGCCTCCGACGACTGCGAGCTCAGCATCTGGGCCGCGAGGTTGCGCACCTGCGGCTGGCTGGCGTGCTGGGCCGCGTCGGCGAGCATGGAGCGGCCGCCCTCGTGGTGGCGCAGCATCAGCTGCAGGAACAGCACGTCGAGCTGCTTGCCGGTGGCCGCGCGGAGGTTCCTGAGGTCCTCGGCCGTGGCCATCCCGGGCATGGTGGCCACCCCGTCGCTGCCCATGACCATGCCGTGCGACGCGTCCGGCGCCATCCACGTCATGTACGGCCGCCCGACCGGCTGGCCCGCGGCGCCCCACAGTTCCAGCCAGCCCTGCATGCGGCCGACCTGCGCCGTCTGGGTGGACTCGATGTCGTAGGCGAGCTGGTGGAGGTCGGGGTCGGTGGTGTGGTCACGCTCCCACGCCGCCATCTGTACGGCCTGCTGGTGGTGCACGGTCATGTCCTGCGCGAACCCGACGTCCACGGAGTCGGCGGCGGGAACGGGCAGGGTCGAGGTGTCGGAGCGGGCCACCAGCAGGCCCGCGGTGGCCCCGACGAGCAGCAGCACGAGCACGGCCGCCGCCACGACGAACGGCCGCACCCAGCCCGGCTCGCGCCGGTGGGTGTCGACCGGCGGCTCGTCGTCGTCCACGGGCGGGAGCGCCGTCTCGGTGCTCATCCTCCCGTGCCCGTCCCCGTGCCCGTCCCCGTGGCCGGCGGTGTGGCGCCCTTCGCGGCGTCGGGCACGGCGCCGGTGGCGGCACCGGCCACGATCTCGGGCATCACCGTGGTGTTGTTCACGGCGCTGACCGGCGGCGCGGGGACGAACGGCGGCGGGTTGTCCTGGTCGAACTGGCCCGGGCCCAGCGCCTGGCAGCTCGCGCCCACCTCGGGGTAGGCGTACTGGTTGGTGCGCAGCGCCTGGATGAACTGGTCGATCCGCGGGTCGTCCACATCCGACAGCTTGAGCTGGTGGCCCCAGGACTGCAACGAGATGGGCTGGTCGAGGCCGGGGTAGGGCGACATCAGCGTGTAGGGCTGGTCCTTGACCTTCGCGGCCAGCGTCTGCACGGCGGCACCGGTGATCCGGTCGGGGTTGTAGGCGATCCAGACCGAGCCGTGCTCGAGTGCGTGCACCATGTTCTCGCTGCGTACGGCCGTCGGGTAGACGATGCCGTTGCAGGCGGCCCAGAAGCCGTCGTGCGTGCCGCCGAACGGCGGGCTGTGCGTGTACGCCACCCTCTGGGTGGGCTGGACGTGCTGCCCGCCGGTGTAGGGCACGGTGATGACGCCGGGGATCTTCGTGGACGGGTCCTTGTTGTCGGCGGTGGGCGTGAACTCCGCCAGCGCGGCGACCTTGGCCTGCTTGGCGTTGTTCTGCACCACGTAGTAGCCGAAGATCGCGCCCGCGAACAGCACGACCACGAGGATTCCGGCGATCATGCCCCACGGCGTCGAGCGCTGCGTGACGACGGCGGCGCGTGCGTCGCGCACCGCCTTGCTGTTCTTGCCGCTGGCCATGTCCGTCCAGACTTCTCGAGAACCGTGGGAGCAGCCGTCACCCGGACGGCCCTTGCGACCGTGGAGTGTAGGAGCGCCACCTGAGAAACCGATGAGCAGCACCTCCTAGACTCGGGTGGTGACTCCCGCCCTGCTCGCCGACCTGGTCCGTGCCGCTGCGTCCGACGTCATGACGCGACGCGGTCTGGATCTCGCCGCGCTGCCCGCCGACGTCGGCGTCGAGCGCCCGCGCAACCCCGAGCACGGCGACTACGCCACCAACGTCGCGATGCGCACGGCCAAGAAGGCCGGGGTCTCGCCGCGTGACCTGGCGGGCTGGCTCGTCGAGGAGCTGACGGGTAAGGGTGGTATCGCCAGCGCCGAGATCGCCGGGCCCGGCTTCATCAACCTGCGCCTCGCCACCGACGCCCAGGGCGCCATCGTCAGCGAGGTGCTCGCGGCGGGCGACGCGTACGGCACGGGCGACGAGCTCGCCGACAAGAACGTGAACCTCGAGTTCGTCTCGGCCAACCCGACGGGTCCCCTGCACCTGGGCGGCACGCGCTGGGCCGCGGCCGGCGACGCGCTGGGCCGGGTGCTCACCGCGCGCGGTGCGAAGGTCACCCGCGAGTACTACTTCAACGACGCCGGCGCGCAGATCAACCGGTTCGTCGACTCGCTCGTGGCCGCGGCGAAGGGTGAGCCCACCCCGGACAACGGCTACGGCGGCGCCTACATCCACGACATCGCCGCGCAGGTCCTCGCCGCGGAGCCCGGCGCGCTGGAGTCGCCCGACCGCGACGAGGTGTTCCGCCGCGTCGGCATCGACCTGATGTTCGTCGAGATCAAGCAGGCGCTGCACGACTTCGGCACCGACTTCGACGTGTGGTTCCACGAGCAGTCGCTGCACGACTCCGGCGCGGTCGAGACGGCGGTGAACCGGCTCAAGACCTCCGGGCAGCTCTACGAGTCCGAGGGCGCGTGGTGGCTGCGCTCCACCGAGTTCGGCGACGACAAGGACCGCGTCGTCATCAAGAGCGACGGCAACCCGGCCTACATCGCCGGCGACATCGCGTACTTCCTCGACAAGCGCTCGCGCGGGTTCAACCTGTGCATCTACATGCTGGGCGCCGACCACCACGGCTACGTCGGCCGGCTCAAGGCGGCCGCCGCCGCGTTCGGCGACGACCCCGCGGTCGTGGAGGTGCTCATCGGGCAGCTGGTCAACCTCGTCAAGGACGGGAAGCCGGTGCGGATGAGCAAGCGCGCCGGCACCGTCGTCACGATGGAGGACCTGGTGGAGGCCGTGGGCGTCGACGCCGCGCGGTACTCGTTGATCCGTTCCTCGGTGGACTCGTCGCTCGACATCGACCTCGACCTGCTCACGAAGAAGAGCAACGACAACCCCGTCTTCTACGTGCAGTACGCCCACGCGCGGCTGGCGTCGCTGGCGCGCAACGCCGCCGACCTGGGGATGACGCCGGGCACGGAGCTGGGCCTGCTGGAGCACCCCCGCGAGGGCGACCTGATCCGCACGATCGGCGAGTTCCCGGCCGTGCTGGCCTCGGCGGCGGAGCTGCGTGAGCCGCACCGGGTGGCCCGCTACCTGGAGACCCTCGCCGCGGCCTACCACAAGTTCTACGACTCCTGCCGCGTCCTGCCGATGGGCGACGAGGAGATCAGCGACCTGCACCGCGCCCGCCTCGCACTGTGCGTCGCGGCGCGTCAGGTGCTGGCCAACGGGCTGGCCGTGCTGGGCGTCAGTGCTCCGGAGCGCATGTGAACGGCGAGCCGGGTTTGCCGGCGATTTCGTGTCCTCGCGCGCCCCGGAACGCGCGCGAACGCGCACAATCGTCGGCAAACCGGGGGAGTGCCTCGTGAGGGCGCATCCGGCGGGGCCGCTGCACGCCGGGATCTCCGCGCCACCCGAGACCGCCGGGCCGCACCCGTCCGGCGCCGCCGAGCTCGACGAGCTGGCCCCGGCCGTGTGGCCGCGCAACGCCGCGCGGGGCGCCACCGGGGTGCTGGAGATCGCCGGCGTCGACGTCCGGGAGCTCGCCGAGACCTACGGCACGCCGCTGTTCGTCGTCGACGAGGAGGACTTCCGCTCCCGTGCCGCGGAGTTCGCCGCCGCGTTCGGGGCGGGCGCGGTGCACTACGCGGCCAAGGCCTTCCTGTCGGTCGAGGTGGCGCGGTGGGTGGCCGCCGAGGGCCTCTCGCTCGACGTCTGCAGCGGCGGCGAGCTGGCCGTGGCCCTGCGCGCGGGCTTCCCGGCCGGTCGGATCGCGTTGCACGGCAACAACAAGTCCACCGAGGAGCTCGTCGACGCGGTCGAGGCCGGCGTCGGCCGGGTGGTGCTCGACTCGTTCCACGAGATCGCCCGCCTCGACGCCGTCGCGCGCGAGCGGGGCGTCGTGGCGCCGGTGATGATCCGGCTGACCGTCGGCGTCGAGGCCCACACCCACGAGTTCATCGCCACCGCCCACGAGGACCAGAAGTTCGGGTTCTCGATCTCCGGCGGTGAGACGAGCGCCGCCGCCGAGGCCGCGCGGCGCGTCGTCAGGGCCGAGGGACTGTCGCTGGTCGGGCTGCACAGCCACATCGGCAGCCAGATCTTCGACACCGAGGGCTTCGAGGTCGCCGCGCACCGCGTCGTCCGGTTCCTCGCGCAGCTGCACAAGGAGCACGGCGGCGACGCGCTGGAGGCGCTCACCACGCTCGACCTGGGCGGCGGGTTCGGCATCGCCTACCGCGCGCAGGAGTCGCCGCTGAACGTCGCGGAGCTGGCGGGGGAGCTGCGCGAGATCGTCAAGCGCGAGTGCCACGCCGCCGAGCTGGACGTGCCCGAGATCGCGGTCGAGCCCGGCCGCGCCATCGCCGGGCCGGGCACCGTCACCCTCTACGAGGTGGGCACGCTCAAGGACGTCGACCTGGGCGGCTCCACGGGCCGCCGTTACGTCAGCGTCGACGGGGGTATGAGCGACAACATCCGCACGGCCCTCTACGACGCCGTGTACGACTGCCGGCTGGTCTCCCGCAGCTCCGAGAGCGACGGCACCGGCGAGGCCGCGCTGTCGCGGGTGGTCGGCAAGCACTGCGAGAGCGGTGACATCGTGGTGCGCGACTGCTGGCTCCCGGCCGACCTCGCCCCCGGTGACCTGCTGGGCGTCGCGGCCACCGGCGCGTACTGCTACTCCATGGCCAGCGCCTACAACCGCCTGCCGCGCCCCGCCGTCGTCGCGGTGAAGGACGGGGTGGCTCGCGTGCTGCTGCGGCGCGAGACGGTGGAGGACCAGTTCCGGCTCGAGGCCTCGCTCTAGCGAGGACCTGGTCACGCGGTCGCCGGCGACGAACTGCCCGCGAGTCGGGGTCTCCGTGCGCGCGAGTCGCGCCCTGCGGGTTCGCCCTCCGGCACGGGCGGTCCCATGATCAGCAGTTCGGCGCCGGAACGGCCACATCCGGCCGGAAACGTACCAGGCGGCTGGTCATGCGGTCCGGCGGTCGCCGGACACCTGGCCGACGACCGGCCGTGACCCGACCACCACGTCGGTAGTCCCCGGCCCGGGCCACTGCGGTCCGGGCCGGACGTGCCACCCGGGAAGAGGCGAGCGGCACCTCCTAGACTCCGGAGGTGATTCCCGCCCGAGGTGTCGGTGTGACCACTGCCGACGCCGCCACGCGCGGCGTCGTGGCAGGATCGTGCGCGTCTCGCGCAACCGGTACCCGGACGACGGGGCGGCCACGGTTCATGATCGCCGGTTCGGGACGCGCAACGGCCGCCCCCGCGGTGGAAGGTCCCCAGATGACGATCACGGCTCGCGCATGAGCGCCCCGATCCGCGTCGCGATGCTCGGCTGCGGCACCGTCGGCGGCGAGGTGGTGCGCCTGCTGCGCGACCAGGCCGACGAGCTGGCCGCCCGCGCCGGCGCCCCCGTCGAGCTGGTGGGGGTGGCCGTGCGCCGCCCGCACAAGCACCCCGAGCTGGGCCCCCTGCTCACCACGGACGCGTCCGCGCTGGTCACCCGCGAGGACGTGGACGTCGTCGTCGAGGTGATCGGCGGTATCGAGCCCGCCCGCTCGTTGCTGCTGGAGGCCCTCAAGGCCGGCAAGTCGGTGGTCACCGCCAACAAGGCGCTGCTCGCCGAGGACGGCGCGTCGCTGGCCGAGGCGGCCGACGCGTCGGGCGCCGACCTGTACTACGAGGCCTCGGTGGCCGGGGCCATCCCGCTGCTGCGCCCGCTGCGCGAGTCGCTGGCCGGCGACCGCATCACCCGCGTGGCCGGCATCGTCAACGGCACCACGAACTTCATCCTCTCGGCCATGACCGAGTCCGGCGCGAGCTACGCCGACGCGCTCGACGAGGCCACGCGACTCGGCTACGCCGAGGCCGACCCCAGCGCGGACGTCGACGGCTACGACGCGGCGTCCAAGGCCGCGATCCTCGCCACGCTGGCCTTCCACACCCGCGTGAGCAGCGCGGACGTGCACTGCGAGGGCATCCGCCACGTCACGGCCGCCGACATCGCGGCCGCGAAGGGCCTCGGCTGCGTGATCAAGCTGCTGGCGATCTGCGAGCGGACCCCGGGCACCGCGGACGCGCCCGAGTCGGTGTCGGCGCGCGTCTACCCGGCGATGATCCCGGCCGCGCACCCGCTGGCCACGGTCGACGGTGCGTTCAACGCGGTGTTCGTCGAGGCCGAGGCCGCGGGCCAGCTGATGTTCTACGGGCAGGGCGCCGGTGGTGCTCCCACCGCGAGCGCCGTGCTCGGCGATCTCGTCGCCGTCGCGCGCAACCGGGTGGTCGGCGGGCGCGGGCCGCGCGAGAGCGCCTACGCGAGCCTGCCGGTCCGCCCGATGGGCGCCGTGCCCACCCGCTACCACGTCAGCCTCGACGTGGCCGACCGCGCGGGCGTGCTGTCCACCATCGCCGGTGAGTTCGCCCGTCACGGCGTGAGCATCGCCGCGGTGCGCCAGACCGGCGGCGGCACCACCTACGACGGCGCGCCCGATCCCGAGCCGGGGGCGCCCGCGCGGCTCGTCGTCGTCACGCACGCCGCCCCCGAGGCCTCGCTCGCCGGGTGCGTCGAGGTGCTGGCCGGGCTGGACATCGTGCACGGCGTCGACAGCGTGCTGAGGGTCGAGGACCTGGGACGAAAGGGAGTGCGGTGAGCGAACTTGTGAGCGAACCATCAGTGCTGACCGCCGCCGCCGAGCTCCGCCGTTGGCCGGGGGTCATCGAGGCCTACCGCGACCGGATGCCCGTCGAGGCCGGCTGGAGGATCATCACGCTCGGCGAGGGCGGCACGCCGCTGCTGCCCGCGCCCCACCTGTCCGAGCTGACCGGCTGCGAGGTCTTCCTCAAGGTCGACGGCGCCAACCCGACGGGGTCGTTCAAGGACCGCGGCATGACGATGGCGGTCACGGCCGCCCTGGCCGGTGGCCAGCAGGGCGTCATCTGCGCGTCCACCGGCAACACCTCGGCCTCGGCCGCCGCCTACGCCGCCCGCGCGGGCATGACCTGCGCCGTGCTCATCCCGCAGGGCAAGATCGCGCTCGGCAAGCTCGCCCAGGCCGTGGCGCACGGCGCACGCATCCTGCAGATCGACGGCAACTTCGACGACTGCCTCGAGCTCGCCCGCAAGACCGCCGCCGACTACCCGGTGGCCGCGCTCGTCAACTCGGTGAACCCCACCCGCATCGCGGGTCAGGCCAGCGCCGCCTACGAGATCTGCGACGAGCTGGGCCGCGCCCCCGACGTCCACTGCCTGCCCGTGGGCAACGCCGGCAACATCACCGCGTACTGGAAGGGCTACACCTCCTACCTCGCCGACGGCCTGATCCCCGCCGCGCCGCGGATGTTCGGCTACCAGGCGGCGGGAGCCGCGCCCCTGGTCAACGGGGCCCCGGTGAAGAACCCGGAGACGATCGCGACGGCCATCCGGATCGGCGCACCCGCGTCGTGGGGGGCGGCGATGACCGCACGCGACGAGTCGGACGGGAAGTTCGCCGCGGTCACCGACGACGAGATCCTCGCCGCGTACCGGTTGCTCTCGGCGCGCGAGGCCGTGTTCGTCGAGCCCGCGTCCGCGGCGAGCGTGGCGGGGCTGCTGCAGTCCTCCGCCGACGGCACGCTGCCGCGCGGCTCGCTGGTGGTGTGCACCGTTACGGGCCACGGCCTGAAGGACCCCGACACCGCGCTGCTCACGGCCCCCGATCCCGTCGTCGTGCCGATCGACCCGGCGGCCGTGGCGGCGGCGCTGGAGCTCGCCTGATGGGCCGGCCGCGGGAAGTCCGAGTGCGCGTGCCGGCCTCCTCGGCCAACCTCGGGCCCGGCTTCGACTCGCTCGGCCTCGCCCTGGGCCTCTACGACGACGTCGAGGTCTGCGTCGCGCCGTCCGGCGTCGCCGTCGAGGTGGAGGGAGAGGGTGCGGGCCGCGTGCCCTGCGACGACTCGCACCTCGTCTACCGCGCCATGCAGACCACCTGGAACATCACCGGGGACGCCCCCTCGGGCGTGCGCATGCGCTGCCGCAACGCGATCCCGCACTCGCGCGGGCTGGGCAGCTCCGCGGCCGCGGCCGTCGCCGGGGCGGTGGCGGCCGTCGTGCTGGCCGGGCGCGATCCCGAGCTGGAACGCGACACGTTGCTGCAGGTCACCGCGGGTATGGAGGGGCACGCCGACAACGCGGCGGCCAGCCTGCTCGGCGGGTTCGTGGTCGCCTGGGAGACCGTCGGGAATACCGCGGAGCGCTTCCACGCTGTACGGCTCGACGCGCACCCGGGCATCCGTCCGGTGGCGCTCGTCGCGGGAACCGAGTCCCTCACCAGCACCACCCGCGGGCTCCTGCCCGACCGGGTCCCGCTGGTGGACGCCGCCTTCACCGGCAGCCGCACCGCGCTCGCGGTGCTGGCGTTCACCCAGCGTCCCGAGCTGCTGCTGCCCGCCACGGAGGACCGTCTGCACCAGGGATACCGACGTCCGGCCTACCCGGAGTCGGCCGATCTGGTGGACGTGCTGCGTGCGCACGGCATCCCGGCCGCCATCTCCGGCGCCGGGCCCACCGTGCTCGCCTTCACCTCCGACGGCGTGATCCCGGACGGTGTCGATCTGCACGGCTTCACCGTGTTGCCACTGCCGGTCGACGCCGACGGTGCACGGGTCGAGATCGCCTGACCACCCGGCGTGTTGCTGCGGGGGGTTGTTGCCCCGACCAGTGGTTACGTCTACGCTGGCGCTCGCAACGGCGATCCACGCGTCATCCGCGTGGCCTCTCGCGCCGGCTCTGCGAATTCCGTTTCCCAGATCCGGCATGCGCCGAGGGGCCTCTTCCCGCGACCGTCGCGATGAATCGCCGGCCCGCCAGTCGGGGCGGCCGCTCATCCCGCGATCCGTTGACCGACATGTCCACCGGCACACCGCCGGTGGCAAATGTGTGTGAAATCCGCTGACCCGGGCTCGGCCCGGTTGGTCAGGAAGGACAATCGTTGAGCGAGACCGATCTCGTCAGCACCGGAGCCCCCCGCAAGCGTGGAGGCCTCACCGGAATGGTGTTGGCGGAGCTCCGCCAGCTGGCCGGGGAACTGAAGATCCCCGACACCACGGGGATGCGCAAGGGCGATCTCATCGCCGCCATCAAGGAGCGTCAGGCCTCCGGCTCGGCCGGCTCGGCGCAGCTGTCGCTGGCGGAGAGCGGCGCGGCCGAGAAGGCCACCGCGCCCGCGGCGGAGACCTCCGCCGCCCCGGTGACCAGCCCGGACGCCGCTCCCGCGGCCACGGCGGAGACCTCCGCCGCCCCGGTGGCCAGCCCGGACGCCGCTCCCGCGGCCGAGGTCAGCACCCCTGCCCCGCGACGCCGTCGCGCCGCGTCGCGCCCCGCGGGCGCCCCGGACCCGCAGCCCGCCGCCGCGCCGGCCGCGGCCGCGGCGCCGGCCGCCGACAACACCCCCGCGCCCGTGGCCGACGCGCCCGCCGCCGAGGTGGCCGCCACCAACGGCGCCGCCACCAATGGCGCCGCCACCAACGGCGCCGCCACCAACGGTGCGGCGCCCACGGCCGAAGACGCCCCCGAGTCGGTCCCCGAGACCGGTGGCCGTCGTTCCCGGCAGCGCCGCAGCCGCGGTGAGCAGAGCGGCGCGGCCCAGAGCGGCGCCGCCCAGAACGGTGCCGCCCCGAACGGTGTCACCCAGAACGGGTCCGCGGCTCCGGCCGAGACGGCTAGCGAGACCGTGGCGGCGTCCACCGACACCGCCGGCGACACCGACCGCCCGCAGCGCGGCGAGGGCCGCCGCAACGGTGGCGAGAACCGCAACGGTGGCGAGAACCGCAACGGTGGCGAGAACCGCAACGGTGGCGAGAACCGCAACGTGGCGAGAACCGCAACGGTGGCGAGAACCGCAACGACGGTGCCCGCAACGACCGGGGCAACGGCCGCAACGGTGGCGATACCCGCAACCAGGACGGCAACCGCAACGGCGGCGGCGACCGCAACGGGGGCGGCGACAACCGCACCCAGGACCGCAACCAGGACGCCAACCGCAACCAGGACGCGAACCGGGGCCCCCGCGACAACCGCCCGGACGACGACGGTGACGAGGAGGGCGGTGGCCGTCGTGGCCGCCGCTTCCGCGACCGTCGCCGCGGCCGGGACCGGGGCGACCGTGCGGCCGGTGGCGGTCAGGGCAACGGTGGCCAGGGCAACGTCGACACCGAGGTGCGCGACGGCGACGTCCTGCTCCCCGTCGCCGGCATCATCGACGTGCTGGACAACTACGCGTTCGTCCGCACGACCGGCTACCTGTCCGGGCCCACCGACGTCTACGTGTCGCTGTCGGTCGTGCGCAAGTACGGCCTGCGTCGCGGTGACGCCATCACCGGTGCGGTGCGCGAGCCCCGCGAGGGCGAGCAGTCGCGCCAGAAGTTCAACCCGCTGGTGCGCGTCGACTCGATCAACGGCCAGGACCCCGAGACGCTGAAGAACCGTCCGGAGTTCACCAAGCTCACGCCGCTCTACCCCAATGAGCGCCTGCGTCTGGAGACCGAGCCGAGCAAGCTCACCACGCGCGTGATCGACCTGGTCATGCCGATCGGCAAGGGGCAGCGTGCGCTGATCGTGTCGCCGCCCAAGGCCGGCAAGACCATGATCATGCAGTCGATCGCCAACGCGATCACCACGAACAACCCCGAATGCCACCTCATGGTCGTCCTCGTGGACGAGCGGCCGGAGGAGGTCACCGACATGCAGCGGTCGGTGAAGGGCGAGGTCATCGCGTCCACGTTCGACCGCCCGCCGTCGGACCACACCACGGTCGCCGAGCTGGCCATCGAGCGCGCGAAGCGCCTGGTCGAGATGGGCCACGACGTCGTCGTGCTGCTCGACTCGATCACGCGGCTGGGCCGGGCCTACAACCTGGCCGCGCCCGCGTCGGGCCGGATCCTCTCCGGTGGTGTCGACTCCACGGCGCTCTACCCGCCGAAGCGCTTCCTCGGCGCCGCGCGCAACATCGAGGACGGGGGCTCGCTCACCATCTTCGCCACGGCGCTCGTGGAGACCGGGTCCACGATGGACACGGTGATCTTCGAGGAGTTCAAGGGCACCGGCAACGCCGAGCTGAAGCTGGACCGCAAGATCGCCGACAAGCGGGTCTTCCCCGCCATCGACATCGACGCGTCCGGCACCCGCAAGGAGGAGCTGCTGCTCTCGCCCGACGAGCTGGCGGTCACCGTCAAGCTCCGCCGGGTGCTCGCGGCCCTCGACGACCAGCAGGCCCTCGACCTGGTGCTGGGTCAGCTCAAGAAGACCCGCACCAACATCGAGTTCCTCATGCAGGTGGCGAAGAACTCGCCGGGCACCACCGGTACCGAGGACTGACCGTCGGCAGCCCCGCGAACGGGCCGGTCCGCCACCACGGCGGGCCGGCCCGTTCGGCGTGGGCCTGGTGCGCGGCGGTCCTGCCGCTCGCCGGCTGCGCGATGTCGGTCCCGGGCGTCCCGTCGTTCGTCGCGGCGACCTCGGCCCGTTCGTCGTCGACCCCCGCTCCGCGGCCGGCCGCGGTCGTGCTGGTGGCCGCCGGGGACATCGCCTGCCCGCCCGGCCGCGCTGCCGCCGACCGGGACTGAGGTCAGCAGACCACCGCCGGCCTGATCGCGGGCCTGCAGCCCACGGCGGTGCTGCCCCTGGGCCACGACCAGTACGAGGACGGCGCGAAGGACGAGTTCGCCTCCTCCGACGCGAGCCGGGGCCGGTTCCTCGACATCACCCACCCCGTCGTCGGCAACCACGAGTACCAGAAGCCCGGCGCCACCGGTTACGTCGACTGCTTCGGCGACCGGGCCGGCCCACCCGGCCAGGGCTGGTAGGACACCGACGTGGGCGGCTGGCGGGTGCTCGTGCTCACCTCCGAGTGCGACGAGATCGGCGGCTGCCGCGACGGCTCCGACGAGGGGCGGTGGCTGGCCGGTCAACCGGCCGCCGGCACGCCGCGCTGCACGCTCGCCGCGTGGCACCGGCCGCGGTTCTCCTCCGGCGAGGAGCACGGCGACCACCAGCCGGTCGCCCCGCTGTGGGCGCAGCTGCAGAAGGCCGGTGTGGACGTCGTCCTGAACGGGCACGGCCACCTACGAACGCCTCGCGCCGCAGGACGCGTCGGGGAAGGCGGACCGGCGCGGGCCCGTCGAGTTCGTCGTCGGCACCGGCGGTGACAGCCTGCGCGGCTTCCGCGATCCCGCGCCGAACAGCAGGCTCCGCTGGCCGGACTCGTTCGGGGTGCTGGCGATGACCCGGCGCCCCGACGGTCACGACTGGCGGTTCGTCGGCGCACCCGACGTCGACAGCGGCACGGCCACCTGCCGATAGGGCGCGGGAACATCGGCGGGGGCCGGATGGTTCAATGACACGTCACGCTCCGGCTCCGGTTCACCCCTCCCACGGGGACCCGGCGCCACATCGAGAGGAACCACCGTGCGTCAGGGCATTCACCCCCAGTACGTCGACACCCAGGTCACCTGCGGTTGCGGCAACCAGTTCACCACCCGCAGCACGAAGGCCAACGGTGCGATCACCGTCGAGGTCTGCTCCGCCTGCCACCCGTTCTACACCGGCAAGCAGAAGATCCTCGACGCCGGCGGTCGCGTCGCCCGCTTCGAGGCTCGCTACGGCAAGCGCGCGGGCAAGTAGCTTCACCCACGGCGCTCACTCCCTCGGGGGTGGGCGCCGTCCGCATGTTCGGAGGAGTCCACGTGAGCGAGCTTGCGAGCTCACCATTCAACGCAGCAGCGGCGCGAACGCGCTCGACGAGCGTCAGCGAGGAGGGCACGTGAGCGCACCATCCGTCGACGCGCTGCTCATGGAGCACGCCGAGCTGGAGCGCGCGCTCGCCGACCCCTCGGTGCACGCCGATGCGGGCGCGGCCAAGAAGCTGGGCCGCCGCTACGCCGAGTTGGGCCAGGTGGTCGGCGCCGCGAAGGAGCTGGCGGCCGTCCGGGAGGACGAGGCCGCCGCCCGCGAGCTGGCCGACGAGGACCCGTCGTTCGCCGCCGAGGCCGAGGCCCTCGCGGCCCGCATCCCCGCGCTGGAGACGAAGCTCGCGGAGCTGCTCGTCCCGCGCGACCCGCACGACGGCGATGACGTCGTGATGGAGGTCAAGTCGGGGGAGGGCGGCGACGAGTCGGCGCTGTTCGCCGGCGACCTCGTGCGCATGTACACGCGCTACGCCGAGCGTCGCGGATGGAAGGTCGAGGTCCTCGACTCCACGCCCAGCGACCTCGGCGGCGTCAAGGACATCACGATGGTGGTGCGCTCACGCGGCACCGACCCCGACGGTGTCTGGTCGGCGCTGAAGTTCGAGGGCGGCGTGCACCGCGTGCAGCGGGTGCCGGTCACGGAGTCGCAGGGGCGCATCCACACCTCGGCCGCCGGGGTGCTCGTCTACCCCGACACCGGGGAGGACGCCGACGTCGAGATCGACGGGAAGGACCTGCGCGTCGACGTGTTCCGCTCGTCGGGCCACGGCGGGCAGAGCGTCAACACCACCGACTCGGCCGTGCGCATCACGCACCTGCCCACCGGGCTCGTGGTGAGCTGCCAGAACGAGCGCTCCCAGCTACAGAACCGGGCGCGGGCGATGGAGGTGCTGCGGTCGCGGCTGCAGGCCCTGCACGAGGCCGAGCTCGAGGCCACCGCGTCGGAGGAGCGCCGCTCGCAGGTGCGCACCGTCGACCGCTCCGAGCGCATCCGCACCTACAACTTCCCGGAGAACCGCATCTCCGACCACCGCGTCGGCTACAAGGCCCACAACCTGAGCACGGTGCTCGACGGCGATCTGGACGGCGTGCTCGAGGCCCTGTCCTCCGCCGATCGCGCCTCCCAGCTGGCGTCGTGATGCGCCTCCGGCGCCCGTGCGCGGAAAACAGTGCCGGGGCCCTGATTTCCGCGCACGACCCCGGGCCGGTACTGCGGCCGGCAGTGCGATGAGCCGCCAGCCGCTGCGGCTGGCCATCGCCGAGGCCGAGCGCATGCTCGCCGAGTGCGGGGTGTCGTCGCCCCGCTTCGACGCCGAGACCCTCGCCGCGCACGTCGTCGGGGTGGAGCGCAGCAAGCTGATGATGCACCCGCTCGTCGACCCGCCGGTGGTGGAGGAGCTGCGCAAGCTCGTCGTCCGGCGGGCGTCCCGCGAGCCGCTGCAGCACCTGCTCGGCACGGCCGTGCTCGGGCCGGTCGAGGTGGCGGTCGGACCGGGGGTGTTCACCCCGCGACCGGAGACCGAGCTGCTGCTGGAGTGGGGGCTCACGGCGATCGCGGACGTGCCGTCGCCGCTGGTGGTGGACCTGTGCACCGGCTCGGGGGCGCTCGCGCTCGCTGTCGCCGCCTCGCGTCCGGACGCCGTGGTGCACGCCGTCGAGGCCGACGCCGGTGCGCTGACGTGGGCGCAGCGCAACATCGCCGCGCACGGCGGCACCGTCACGCTGCACGCGGCCGACGTGCGCTGGACCGACCTGCTCATCGAGCTGGAGTCCCACGTCGACCTCGTGCTGTGCAACCCGCCCTACGTGCCCGACCACACGCCGGTGCCCCCGGAGGTCGAGGACTGGGACCCCCACGGCGCGGTGTTCGGGGGCCCGGACGGCCTGGAGATCATCCGAGCCGTCATCGGCGCGTCCGCCGGCCTGCTGCGCTACGGCGGCCACCTGGCCATCGAGCACGACGACACCCATGGCGAGGCCGTGCCCGCGCTGCTGCGCCGCCGCCGGGTGCTCACCGACGTCGAGGAGCACACCGACCTCAACGGCCGGCCCCGCTTCGCCACCGCCCGGCGGCTTCCCCAGGCCTGAGTTCTAGGCTGCCCCCCGTGCCAACGACCTTCGACTGCTCCGACCCGGACGCCCGCACCGACGGACTCGCCTCGGCGGCCCGCACCGTGCGCACCGGTCGGCTCGTCGTCCTGCCCACCGACACCGTGTACGGGCTGGGCTGCGACGCCTTCTCCGCCGCCGCGGTCCGCGGCCTGCTCGCCGCGAAGAACCGCGGCCCGGACATGCCCGTGCCCGTGCTCGTCGGCTCCTGGTCCACGATCGACGGCCTGGTGCTCGGCGTGCCGAAGGCCGCCCGCGACCTCATCGAGGCGTTCTGGCCGGGCGGGCTGTCGATCGTGCTGCCGCACGCGCCGTCGCTGTCGTGGGACCTCGGTTCCACCAAGGGCACGGTGATGCTGCGCATGCCGCTGCACCCGGTGGCCCTGGAGCTGCTGCGCGACGTGGGCCCGATGGCCGTGTCCAGCGCGAACGTGTCCGGCCGTCCGCCGGCCACCACGGCCGCCGAGGCGGTCGGGCAGCTGGGCGACCGGGTCGGGGTGTACCTCGACGGCGGTCCGTCCGGCGAGCCGGTCGCGTCCACGATCGTCGACCTGACGGGCGACACCCCCCGCGTCCTGCGCGAGGGCGCGGTCACCCGCGACGAGGTGGCGAAGGTCCTGGGCCAGGAGGTCCTGACCGCCTGACCTCCCCGTACGCCGCCGCCTGGTGCCGTATCGGCCGTGATCGTCGTGCGCCGCACGTGGTGGCCCTGCCGAGGGCGGCGGGGTGCGGTGGGCGCCGATCATGACGACTCGTCGCTCGCCCCCCGGCAGGCGACGCCGAGCCCCGCCGTGATGAGCACCTGTCAGGTGGGGAGGCCGGCCTGCGTGCCGATCCGCTCCACCGCGTCCGCGAACAGCGCCTCGTGGTCGGCCACCACGTTGTGGGCGTGGCCGAACAGCTCGAAGGTGAGCAGGCCGAAGAGGCTCGACCAGGCGTAGACGGCGCGGGCCGCCACCGACCCGGTGGGGTCGTCCGGCAGGTCGATCATCGCCGCCAGGCCGGGGGAGAGGGCCGCGTCGGCGCCCGAGCCGTCCGACGTCGCGTCGACGGCGCCGGTCCGGACGCCGTCGGCCAGGATCCCGGCGAGGACGAGGTCCACGCGGGAGGCCGGTTCGATCGTGGCCTCCGGTGCGGCGTAACCGGGCACGGGGGAGCCGTAGACCAGTGCGTACTCGTGGGGACGGGTCACGGCCCACGTCCGGATCGTGGTGCACACCGCGCGCCAGCGGCCCCGCAGGTCGTCGCGGGCGAGTGCCGCGTCGGCCTGCTCGGCGGCCTCGCCCAGCGCGTTGTAGGCGTCGATGATCAACGCCGTGAGCAGCTCGTCGCGGCTGGGGAAGTAGCGGTAGACCGCGGAGCTGGCCATGCCCAGCTCGCGGGCCACGGCCCGCAGGGACAGGGCCGCCGCGCCGTCGGACGCGAGGTGGGTGCGGGCCACCTCGGCGATCTCGCGGGTCAGCTCGGCGCGGACGCGGGCACGGGTTCCGGCGGCGCTCATGCGAGCACTGTACCGGCAGCAGAGCATTGCTCCGGGACCGCGCGCCGCGACACCTGGCGCAGCGGGTACCGTGGTCCATCGTGACGACACCGTTCTGGGGCCCCGACTTCGACGCGCTTCAGCACCAGGACCCGGAGATCGCGGGAGTGGTGCTCGACGAGCTGGCCCGCCTGCGCGGCGGCCTGCAGCTCATCGCCAGCGAGAACCTCACGAGCCCGGCCGTGCTGGCCGCCCTCGGGTCCACGCTGTCGAACAAGTACGCCGAGGGCTACCCCGGCCGCCGCTACTACGGCGGCTGCGAGGTCGTGGACCGGGCCGAGGAGATCGGCAACGCGCGCACGAAGGAGCTCTTCGGCGCCGAGCACGCCAACCTGCAGCCGCACTCCGGCGCGTCGGCCAACTTCGCCGTCTACGGGGCGTTCACCCAGCCCGGCGACACGGTGCTCGCCATGGACCTCAAGCAGGGTGGTCACCTCACCCACGGCTCCAAGGTCAGCTTCTCCGGCAAGTGGTTCCACAACGTCAGCTACTCGGTCCGCCAGGACACCGAGCTGATCGACTACGACCAGGTCCGCGACCTGGCCCGCGAGCACCGGCCCAAGATGATCATCGCCGGCGCCACCGCGTACCCGCGCCTGATCGACTTCAAGGCCTTCCGCGAGATCGCCGACGAGGTCGGCGCCATCCTCATGGTCGACGCGGCGCACTTCATCGGCCTGGTGGCCGGCAAGGCCATCCCCTCGCCGGTGCCCTACGCCGACGTCGTCACGGCCACCACGCACAAGGTGCTGCGCGGCCCGCGCGGCGGCATGATCCTCGCCCGCGAGGAGCACGCGAAGGCGATCGACAAGGCCGTCTTCCCGTTCTCGCAGGGCGGCCCGCTGATGCACGCCGTCGCGGCCAAGGCCGTCGCCATGCGCGAGGCGGCGCAGCCCGCCTACCAGGCCTACGCCACACAGGTGGTCGCCAACTCGCAGGCGCTGGCCAAGAGCCTCGAGGCGGAGGGCATGCGCGCGGTCTCCGGTGGCACCGACACCCACCTCTCGCTCATCGACCTGCGCCCCATCGGCGTCACCGGGGCGGACGCCGAGGAGCGTTCCGGGCTCGCCCGCATCACGCTCAACAAGAACGCCATCCCCTACGACCCGGCCCCGCCGATGAAGCCCTCGGGCCTGCGGGTGGGCTCGCCGAGCGTCACGACGCAGGGCATGGTGGAGTCGGACATGGCGGAGATCGGGTCGCTGCTCGCGCGGGCGGTCAAGGCCGAGCACGGCACCGCCGCCGGCGATGCCGAGCTCGCCGCGGTCGCGGAGGCCGTGAGCGCGCTCGTTGCGCGGGCTCCCGCGTACCCCCGCTCCTGACCGTCGGAGGACCGCCATCGATCCCGCGGCCGTGCCGGCGTTGGTCGTCCCGTACCGGGAGTTCCTGCTCGCCGGGCTGACGGCGGCGGTCATCACGTTCCTGCTGGTCGGGCCGGTGCGGGTGCTCGCGCTCAAGCTCGGCGCGGTCGCCTGGCCCCGTGGGCGCGACGTCCACGTCACGCCCACGCCGCGCTGGGGCGGGATCGCGATGCTCGGCGGCGTGCTCGCCGGGGTGCTGATGGCGTTCCAGCTGCCGGCGCTGCGGCTGGCCTTCGACTTCTCCAACGAGGTCGTCGGCGTCATGATCGCCGCCGTGGTGCTCGTGGTCGTCGGCGCGCTCGACGACCGCTACGACCTCGACGCGCTCACGAAGTTCGCCGGCCAGGTGATGTCGGCCGGCATCCTGGTCATCTTCGGCGTGCAGTGGGTGTCGCTGTGGGTGCCGTGGGGCGGCACCGGCCAGGGCAACTTCCTGGTGCTCGGGCTGGAGCAGGGCCTGCTGGTCACGGTGCTGCTGACCGTGGCGCTGGTGAACGCGATGAACTTCGTCGACGGCCTCGACGGACTGGCCGCGGGCCTGGGCATGATCTCGGCGGTGGCCAGCGGGGCGTTCGCGCTCGGGCTGATCGTCAAGGTGGGCAACGACCCGTCCTACTACTCGCCCGCGCTCATCGCCGCGGTGCTCGCCGGGGCCTGTCTGGGCTTCCTGCCGCACAACTTCAACCCGGCCCGGATCTTCATGGGCGACTCCGGCTCGATGCTGATCGGCCTGCTGCTCGCGGCCGCCAGCACCATGGAGTCGGGCAAGACCCCGCTCGACGAGAACGCCTCGTTCAACGCGCTGGCGCTGTTCGCGCCGGTGATCGTGCTCGCGTCCGTGGTGTTCGTGCCCGTGCTGGACCTGCTGATGGCCGTGGTCCGGCGCACCCGCAAGGGGATGAGCCCGTTCGCGCCGGACAAGATGCACCTGCACCACCGGCTGCTCGAGATCGGTCACAGCCACCGGCGCGCGGTGCTGCTGATCTACCTGTGGGCCGGTGTGCTCGCGTTCGGGGCCGTGGCGCTGTCGCTCATCGGCGACCCGGCGGTCGTCCTGTGGGCCGTCGGGATCGGCCTGCTGCTCGCCGTGCTCGCCTCGCTGGTGCCGCGGGCGCGCCGTCGTGCGGCGGCCGCCCCGGCCACCGCCCCGGTGCCGCCGGTCCAGCGTACCGGACGAAGCACACATTCGTGATCTTGCTCACCGCCCGAGGGTGGTGACGGCACGTGGTCGTGGCAGATCCCCGGTCCCACTCGGCCAGGTGGTCGAACGGGATCGCGCATCCGGATCTGCGGCGGAGCGTGTCTGACCTCGGTGGAACGTCCCGCCTGCCGCCTTCGATCGGTGCGCCCCGGTCGTGCCGTCCGGTGGGGTCGTCCACCTGTCCGTTCCGACCGTCTCGATCACCCTTGTGAATTTGTGCACGAGCGGCCTTGTCGCAGGTCATGGGGTGTAAGGAGGGTCGGTGACCCTGTGGTAACGTCGCCGCTGCCGGGATGGTTGCCGCCCGGATATCCGATTCAGCATGGCCCTCCCGACGGTGCGAGCGAACTCCGTCCGGAGACACGACTGGAGGAGTTGCCCTTGACGGTGGACCGCACACGGTGTTCTGCGTGACCAGCCCTCCAGTGTGAGCGGAAACGGTCCGGGCCTCGGTGATCTGTTCGGCCTGGGTGTTGCGCTCGCCGCCAACCTGGCCGTCGGGTTCGGTCTCGGTTGGCTCCTGGACACGGCTGTGGGCACGTTCCCCGTCTTCGCGTTCGTCGGCTTCGGGCTCGGTCTGGTCTCTGCAGGTGCAACGGTGTATCGGCTGTCGAAGAGGTTCATGTGAGTGACGCAAGGCCCAATGTCCTGAATGGGAGAGTGATGTGACGTCGATGCCGGGTGCGGACGCGCCCTACATCCCGCCCAACATCCGGTCCGTCTTCCGTCGTTCGGTCATCGCCGCCGCCGTGGCGGCCGTGCTGGCCGTCGTCGTCCTCGTCGTCCTCCAGCAGGCTCTCTGGGGCGTCTTCCTCGCCGCCGGCCTCGGTCTCGGCGTGCTCAACCTGGCCATGGTCCAGCGGGCCGCCGCGTCCTACGCCAACCGTGGTGGGTCCGGCAAGAAGGGCTTCGCGGTCGGCTCCATCGGCCGCCTCGCCGTCATCTCCGTCATCGCCTTCGGGTGCGCCGTGTTCTTCCGGCCGGCCGGCATCGGCGCCATCGTCGGGGTCGCCGTCTTCCAGTTCATCGCCGCCGTCGTGGCGGCCATTCCCATCACGAAAGAGGTGCGCTCGTGGTGAGCGGCAACATCGTCCTGGCCGCCGGCGGTGGCGTCTCCGTCGGGGAGCACTGGACAGGGTCGATCTTCGGCATGTCCGTCAACCTCGACACGATCGTCGCCACCCTGATCGCGGGGGCCATCGTGATCGGGCTGGGCCTCTACGTGGCGCGCGGCGCGAGCGTCGGCAGGCCGACCAAGGTGCAGCTGGCGTTCGAGACCACCAAGGACGCCATCGAGGACCAGGTGGAGCAGAGCCTCGGGATCCGCACCGCGCCGTGGGTGGTGCCGTTCGCCTTCGCGATCGCCCTGATGATCCTCTTCTGCAACCTCCTGGCGATCCTGCCCACCGAGGAGGTCCTGCCTCCGCCCACCGCCGACACGAACCTGACGTTCGCGCTCTCGCTGGTGGTCATGCTCTGCGTCTGGTTCACCGCCATCAAGCGGAACCCGGGCCACTTCTTCGGTGAGTTCAAGAACCCGCTGGCCATCATCGAGGAGATCGTCAAGCCGCTCTCGCTGGCTCTGCGACTGTTCGGCAACGTGCTGTCCGGCGTGATCATGATCCAGGTCATCGTGCTGCTGCCCATCTACGTCTTCTGGGTGCCGTTCACGATCTGGAAGCTGTTCGACATCTTCATCGGTGTCCTGCAGGCCGTGATCTTCACCGTGCTCACCATCGTCTACTTCGGACAGGCCGTCGTGAACGAGGACGTCAAGGCCGCCGAAGGCGCTCACTGATCCACTGCTCCCCCCTCGACGTTGTACAACCATTGAAGGAGAGAAAGTGTCTGCCACGATCTACCTGGCCCAGGCCGCCGCTGACACCAGCACCCTGAAGGCCGCCGGCCTCCTCGCCGGTGGTATCGCCCTCGCCGGTGGCGCCATCGGTGCGGCCATCGGTGACGGTTACGCCGGTGGTCAGGTCATCGCCGGTATCGCCCGCCAGCCGGAGGCCCAGGGCCGTCTGTTCGGCCAGTTCCTGATCACCGTCGGTCTCTGTGAGGCCGCGTACTTCATCAACCTGGCCTTCATGGCGCTGTTCGTCTTCGCCACGCCCGGCGCCTGACTCCTCCACCTGAGCGGAGCTCACGATGACTGGATCGGTCCTCGCCGCTGAAGGCGGCAGTACCAACAACTTCCTCATTCCCGACTTCACGCTGGTCATCGAGGTTCTGGCCTTCCTGCTGATCCTCTTCATCCTGCGCAAGTACGTGTGGCCGCCTCTCTCGAAGGCCATGAACGACCGGCAGGCGATGATCCGCAAGCAGGTCGAGGACAGCGAGGAGGCCACCCGCAAGCTCAAGCAGGCCGAGGAGCGCTACGAGTCGGCCCTGGCCGAGGCGCGCACCGAGGCCGCTCGCATCCGCGACGACGCCCGGGCCGATGCCACGCGCATCCGCGAGGAGCTCAAGGAGCAGGCGGAGGCCGAGGTCGCCCGCATCCGGCAGCGCGGCGAGGAGCAGCTGGCGAGCCAGCGGGACCAGACCGTTCGTGAGCTGCGCACCGAGATCGGCGGCCTGTCCATGCAGCTGGCCGAGCGGATCGTCGGCAACTCCCTGGGCGACGAGAGCAGCCGCCGGGCCACGGTCGACAGCTTCCTCTCCGAGCTGGAGGGCCTTCCCGCGCAGGGCGCCGGCACCGGCGGCGGACAGAGCTGATGGCGGCCGTACTCCAGTCCGCCAGCCGCGACGCGCTGGCCGAGGCGGGCGACCACCTCGACGCCCGCGTCGACGGCTCGTCGGCGGCCGACCTCAAGCAGCTGGGCGACGACCTGTTCGCCGTGCTGCGGCTGCTGACCACCGAGATCGGGCTCCGGCGTTCGCTCGCCGACCCCACCACCCCCGGGGCGGCCCGCTCGGGTCTCGCCGACCGCCTGCTGAACGGCAAGATCAGCCGTTCCGCGCTGGACGTGGTGAACGACCTCGTGTCGGCCCGCTGGTCGAGGACCGGTGACCTCCTGGAGGGCGTCGAGGTGCTGGCCCGGCGGGCCACGCTGGGCGTCGCGGAGAAGGACAGCACCCTCGACGACGTCGAGGACCAGCTGTTCCGCTTCGGTCGCATCCTCGACCGCGAGCCGCAGCTCTCCTCGCTGCTGGCCGACCAGAGCACCCCGGCCGACAAGCGCGTCGCGTTGCTGCACACGGTGCTCGGCGGCAAGGTCTCGCCCGTCGCGGAGACGCTGCTGGAGCAGACCGTCCGCATCCCCCGCGGCCGCAACCTGCAGGTCGCGGCCGAGGAGCTCTCGGAGCTCGCGGCCGCCCGCCGCGACCGCTACGTCGCGCACGTCCGCACCCCGGTGCGGCTCACGGCGGAGCAGGAGCAGCGGCTCACCGACTCCCTCACCAGGCTCTACAACCGGCCGATCTCGTTGCAGGTCGAGCTCGATCCCTCGTTGCTGGGCGGCCTCGTCGTCCAGGTCGGCGGAGAGCTCATCGACGGCAGCGTGTCCAGCAAGCTCGCCACGGCGCGACGCAAGCTGCCGAGCTGAGCCACCCATGACCGCCCCCGCCCGCGACGCAGATCGCGCATCAGATAGGAAGACGGAACAGCCATGACTGAGCTGACGATCTCCTCCGAGGAGATCCGGAGTGCGATCTCCGGCTACGTCTCGTCGCTGGAGACCGAAACCTCCCGCGAGGAGGTGGGCACCGTCTCCGACACCGGCGACGGCATCGCGCACGTCGAGGGCCTGCCCTCGTGCATGACCAACGAGCTGCTGGAGTTCTCCGGCGGCGTCCTCGGGGTGGCGCTCAACCTCGACCAGCGCGAGATCGGCGCGGTCGTCCTCGGGGCCTACGGCGGCATCGAGGAGGGCCAGCAGGTCCGGCGCACGGGCAATATCCTCTCGGTGCCCGTCGGCGACAACTTCCTGGGCCGGGTCATCGACCCCCTGGGTGCGCCGATCGACGGCCTGGGCGACATCGAGGCCGAGACGCAGCGCGTGCTCGAGCTGCAGGCCGCCTCGGTGGTCGAGCGCCAGAGTGTGTCGGAGCCCCTGCAGACCGGCATCAAGGCCATCGACGCCATGACGCCGATCGGCCGCGGCCAGCGACAGCTGATCATCGGTGACCGCAAGACCGGCAAGACCGCGGTCTGCGTCGACACGATCATCAACCAGAAGCAGAACTGGGAGAGCGGCGACCCGAAGAAGCAGGTCCGCTGCATCTACGTCGCCATCGGCCAGAAGGGCTCCACGATCGCCGGCATCCGGCAGTCGCTGGAGGACGCGGGCGCGCTCGAGTACACCACGATCGTCGCGGCTCCCGCCTCCGACCCGGCCGGCTTCAAGTGGCTCGCCCCCTACACCGGCTCGGCGCTGGGCCAGCACTGGATGTACCAGGGCAACCACGTCCTCATCATCTTCGACGACCTGTCCAAGCAGGCCGACGCCTACCGCGCCATCTCGCTGCTGCTGCGCCGCCCGCCGGGCCGCGAGGCGTACCCCGGCGACGTCTTCTACCTGCACTCCCGCCTGCTGGAGCGTTGCGCGAAGCTGTCGGACGAGCTGGGCGCGGGCTCGATGACCGGCCTGCCGATCATCGAGACCAAGGCCAACGACGTGTCGGCGTTCATCCCGACCAACGTCATCTCGATCACCGACGGCCAGGTCTTCCTGGAGTCCGACCTGTTCAACCAGGGCGTCCGGCCCGCCATCAACGTCGGTATCTCGGTCTCCCGGGTCGGTGGCTCGGCGCAGATCAAGGCGATGAAGTCGGTGTCCGGCTCGCTGCGTCTCGACCTGTCGCAGTACCGCGAGCTGGAGGCCTTCGCCGCGTTCGGCTCCGACCTGGACGAGGCCTCCGCGCGCGCGCTGGGCCGCGGTAGCCGCCTGGTCGAGCTGCTCAAGCAGGGCCAGTACGCACCGCAGCCCGTCGAGGAGCAGGTGGCCTCGCTGTGGCTGGGCACCACCGGCCAGCTCGACTCGGTCCCGGTGGCCGACATCCAGCGCTTCGAGTCGGAGTTCCTCGACAACCTCCGTCGCAACGAGGAGGGCGCCCTCGCCGAGATCCGCGACAGCGGCAAGCTCACCGACGAGAACATCGCCCGCCTCGAGGACGTGACGAAGAAGTTCAAGGAGCAGTTCACGGCCTCGGACGGCTCGTCGGTCGTCCCGAAGGACGAGAAGGCGCTCGACGAGGACGAGGTCGACCAGGAGACCGTCAAGGTCAACAAGCCGGCTCCGGCCACGAGCTGATCGGGTAGCGCAATGGCGGCACAGATCCGAGTGCTGCGGCGGCGGATCAAGTCGACGCAGTCCATCAAGAAGATCACCCGGGCGATGGAGCTCATCGCCACGTCCCGCATCGTGAAGGCGCGGGCGCGGGTGGAGGAAGCCAAGCCCTACGCCGAGCAGATGACCACCATGCTCACGGAGCTGGCCAGCAACTCGGCGCTCGACCACCCGCTGCTCGTGGAGCGGGCGGAGCCGAAGAAGGCCGCGATCCTGGTGGTCACCAGCGACCGAGGGCAGTGCGGCGGCTACAACGCCAACGTGCTGCGCGAGGCCGAGCAGCTCCAGTCCCTGCTCCGCGAGCAGGGCAAGGAGCCGGTGCTCTACGTCATCGGGCGCAAGGGTGTGGGCTACTACCGCTTCCGCAAGCGCACGGTCGCAGCGGCCTGGACGGGCTTCTCCGAGCAGCCGACGTACGCCGACGCCGCCGAGGCGGCCCGGGTGCTGGTGGCGGCGTTCATGGCCGGGGCGGGCGATAAGGACACCGACGAGGCCGCCGAGGTCACGGGTGCCCCGAAGGCCGACGTCGAGGCCGTGGACGAGCTCCACCTCGTCTACACCCAGTTCAACAACATGGTCTCCCAGACGCCGCAGGCGCGGCGGATGGCGCCCATGGAGGTCGAGTACACCGAGGAGGACGAGAAGTCCGAGTCGGCGTCCGCCGAGATCAAGCCGCTCTACGAGTTCGAGCCCGACGCAGAGGCGCTCTTCGACGCGCTGCTGCCGAAGTACATCGGTGCGCGGCTCTTCGCGGCGCTGCTCGAGTCGGCGGCTTCGGAATCGGCGAACCGGCAGCGGGCCATGAAGGCCGCCACCGACAACGCCAACGAATTGATCCGTACCCTGACACTGCAGAGCAACCAGGCCCGTCAGGCCCAGATCACCCAGGAGATCAGTGAGATCGTCGGTGGCGCCGATGCTCTCGTGACCGCAGGAAGTGAGAACTGATGACCGCCACCGTTGATTCAGGCACCCAGACCAGGGTTGGCCGGGTAGTCCGGGTCACCGGCCCGGTCGTCGACGTGGAGTTCCCGCGCAACCAGGTGCCGGAGCTCTACAACGCCCTCACCCTCGAGGTCGCCTTCGGTGACCTCGCCAAGACGCTGACGCTGGAGATCGCGCAGCACCTCGGCGACAACGTCGTGCGCACCATCTCCATGCAGCCCACCGACGGCGTGGTCCGCGGCCAGGAGGTCACCGACCTCGGTCGTCCGATCTCCGTCCCGGTCGGCGACCAGGTCAAGGGGCACGTGTTCAACGCGCTCGGCGAGTGCCTGGACAAGCCCGACCTGGAGATCACCGGCGAGCTGTGGGGCATCCACCGCAAGGCGCCGAACTTCGACCAGCTCGAGGGCAAGACCGAGATGCTGGAGACCGGCATCAAGGTGCTCGACCTGCTCACCCCGTACGTGGTCGGCGGCAAGATCGGCCTGTTCGGTGGGGCCGGCGTCGGCAAGACGGTGCTGATCCAGGAGATGATCCAGCGCGTCGCGAAGAACTTCGGTGGCACCTCGGTGTTCGCCGGCGTCGGTGAGCGCACCCGTGAGGGCAACGACCTCATCACGGAGATGACCGAGGCCGACGTCATCAAGGACACCGCCCTGGTCTTCGGCCAGATGGACGAGCCGCCGGGCACGCGTATGCGCGTCGCCCTGTCGGCGCTGACGATGGCCGAGTACTTCCGCGACGTCCAGAACCAGGACGTGCTGCTGTTCATCGACAACATCTTCCGGTTCACGCAGGCGGGTTCCGAGGTCTCCACGTTGCTTGGCCGCATGCCGTCGGCGGTCGGGTACCAGCCGACGCTGGCCGACGAGATGGGTGAGCTGCAGGAGCGCATCACGTCCACGCGTGGTCGCTCGATCACCTCGATGCAGGCGATCTACGTGCCTGCGGACGACTACACCGACCCCGCGCCGGCCACCACGTTCGCCCACCTGGACGCCACCACGGAGCTCTCCCGCCCGATCTCGCAGAAGGGCATCTACCCGGCGGTCGACCCGCTGACGTCGACGTCCCGGATCCTCGACCCGCAGTACGTCGGTGACGAGCACTTCCGCGTCGCCAACGAGGTCAAGCGGATCCTGCAGAAGTACCAGGACCTGCAGGACATCATCGCGATCCTCGGTATCGACGAGCTCTCCGAGGAGGACCGGCAGCTCGTGGGCCGGGCCCGCCGCATCGAGCGCTTCCTGTCGCAGAACCTGCTGGTGGCCGAGCAGTTCACCAACCAGCCGGGCTCCACGGTGCCGCTGAAGGAGACCATCGAGGCGTTCGACAAGATCGCCAAGGGTGAGTTCGACAGCTACCCGGAGCAGGCGTTCTTCCTCTGCGGTGGCATCGAGGACCTCGAGAAGAACAAGAAGAAGCTCGAGAGCTGAACCATGGCGGACATGACGGTTGAGCTGGTCGCGGTCGAGCGGCGGATCTGGTCGGGAGAGGCCACCTTCGTCGTCGCCCGCACCACCATGGGTGAGATCGGCATCCTCCCGGGGCACGAGCCCACGCTCGCGCAGCTGGAGGAGGCCGGTGTCGTCCGCATCGACGGCACGGACGGCTCCGCCATCACGGTGGCCGTGCACGGCGGCTTCCTCCACGTCTCGCCCGACGGCGTGACGATCCTGGCGGAGTCCGCCGAGGTCTCCACGGAGATCGACGAGTCGCGGGCCCGTTCGGCGCTGCAGCGCGCCGACGAGTCCGACCCCGACGGTGCGGCCGCCGCCGCACGGGCGCGTGCGCGGCTGAAAGCCGCCGGCGCGGCCGAGTAGCCGGGCCGCAGTGGGAGAAACGGCGTTCGTCGTCGGCATCCTGCTGCTGGCCGCATGCTTGTGCCTGGGATACCTCGCCTTTAGGCGAGTACGCCTCATGCGGGGCGGTGGTGTGGACGTCTGTCTGCGCCGCCGCCCCGCTGTGCTGTCCAAGGACGCCTCGGCGGGATGGCACTTCGGCGTGGGCCGGTACCGGGGCGACCAGTTCGCCTGGTACCGGCTCACGTCGTTCCGGCCCGGTGCCACGATCGTGCTCGACCGCACCGACCTGGAGATCGTCGAGCGCCGGGCCCCGCTGGACGCCGAGACCTACGCGATCCCGAACGCGGCGTGGGTGCTCCGCTGCCGCGGGCGCGGTACCGACCTGGAGCTCGCCATGGCCCCCGGGGTGCTCACGGGCTTCCTGTCGTGGCTGGAGGCCCGCCCGCCCGGCCTGAGCACGGGCTACCGCCAGGCCTCCTGACCCTGCCACGCCCCGCGAGTCGTGCCCTGGGCGCCCGCGAGTCGTGCCCTGAGCACCCGCGAGTCGGGGTCTGAGCGTGCACGATTCGGGCTGTCGGCGCGGCCGGGTCATGCACGGAGGCCCCGACTCGCGGGCACGGAGGCCCCGACTCGCGGGCACGGAGGCCCCGACTCGCGGGCACGGAGGCCCCGACTCGCGGGCACGGAGGCCCCGACTCGCGGGGTTGGGGTCAGGGGGTCGTCGGGCCGCCGGGGTGCCAGAGGACGTCGCCGCCGGGGTTCGCGACGCGGCCCAGGATGAACAGCAGATCGGACAGGCGGTTGAGGTACTTCGCCGTGAGCGGGTTGGTGCGCTCCGCGTCCTCCTCCAGCAGCGCCCAGACCGACCGTTCGGCGCGTCGGGTGACCGTGCGGGCGACGTGCAGGTACGCCCCGCCGGGGGTGCCGCCGGGCAGGATGAACGACTCCAGCTTCGGCAGGCCCTCGTTGAACGCGTCGCACCAGCCCTCGAGGCGCGTCACGTACTCCTCGGTGATGCGCAGCGGCGGGTACTCCGGGTCCGGAACGATGGGGGCGCAGAGGTCCGCGCCCACGTCGAACAGGTCGTTCTGGATCTGCGCCAGCGGCGCCAGGACCTCGGGGGACAGCCCCCCGACGGTCACGGCGACGCCCAGCGCGGCATTGCACTCGTCGGTGTCGGCGTAGGCGGCGAGCCGCACGTCGGTCTTGCGGACGCGGCTGAAGTCACCGAGGGCGGTGGTGCCGTCGTCGCCGGTCTTCGTGTAGATCCTGGTCAGGTGCACGGCCATGGGGGGACGGTAGCCCGCCGCGGCGGAGGCGCTAGCGTCGCGGCTCGTGGCAGAGCATTTCGCGGTGAGCGGCGGCGCCCGGTTGGTGGGCACCGTCGACGTGGTCGGCGCGAAGAACAGCGTCCTGAAACTGATGGCGGCGGCGCTGCTCGCCGAGGGCACGACGACCATCACGAACTGCCCGGAGATCCTCGACGTCCCGCTGATGGCCGACGTCCTGCGCAGCCTCGGCTGCACCGTGGACGTCGACGGCGACACGGTCACGATCGACGTGCCGGCCGAACCCGGTGCGCAGGCCGACTACAAGTCGGTGTCCAAGCTGCGGGCGTCGGTCTGCGTGCTGGGGCCGCTGGTGGCCCGCTGCCGGCGCGCGGTCGTTCCGCTCCCGGGCGGTGACGCGATCGGCTCGCGCCCCCTGGACATGCACCAGGCCGGCCTGCGCAAGCTCGGCGCCACCACCGAGATCGAGCACGGCCGCGTGGTGGCCACCGCCGAGACGCTGCGCGGCGCGCAGATCTGGCTGGACTTCCCCAGCGTCGGCGCCACCGAGAACATCCTCATGGCCGCGGTGCTCGCCGAGGGCACCACCGTGATCGACAACGCCGCGCGCGAGCCCGAGATCGTCGACCTCTGCCTGATGCTCTCGCAGATGGGCGCCAAGATCGACGGCGTCGGCACGTCCACGCTCACGGTGCACGGCGTCACCGGGCTCGCGCCCACCACGCACCGCGTGATCGGCGACCGGATCGTCGGTGCCACCTGGGCATTCGCCGCGGCGATGACGCGCGGTCAGGTCACCGTGCGCGGGGTCGACCCGCACCACATCGACCTCGTCCTGGACAAGCTGCGCAGCGCCGGGGCGCGCACCGACATCGAGGCGGGCGGCTTCACCCTCACGATGGACGGCCGCCCCCGGGCCGTCGACTTCGTGACGCTGCCCTATCCCGGCTTCGCCACGGACCTGCAGCCGATGGCCATCGCGGTCTCCGCCGTGGCCGACGGCACCTCGATGATCACCGAGAACGTGTTCGAGAGCCGGTTCCGGTTCGTCGACGAGATGGTGCGGCTCGGGGCCGACGCGCGCACCGACGGCCACCACGCCGTCGTCCGGGGGGTCGACCGGCTCTCCAGCGCACCGGTCTGGGCCAGCGACATCCGCGCCGGTGCGGGACTGGTGCTGGCCGCCCTGTGCGCCGACGGCGTCACCGAGGTCTGGGACGTCGAGCACATCGACCGCGGCTACCCACGCTTCGTCGAGAACCTCCGGTCCCTGGGGGCGGAGATCTCGCGGGTGAGTGTCGATCCCGAGCGCTGATCCGGCTCCGCTGGGCCGGACGGCCCAGCACCACGTGCGTTCATGACCGGTTCGTGTCACGGTGCCGCCCATGACCAGCGCCGCCGCTTCCGCCAACCAGTCCGCCAAGGACGTCGCCCAGAGCAAGCCGGTGAAGATCGGTGCCCGCGTCGGCCTGTTCGCCTACGGGATCACGCACCTGCTCATCGGCTGGCTCGCCCTGCAGATCGCGTTCGGGGGCGGGGGCGGGGAGAAGGCCGACCAGGGCGGAGCGTTCCAGGAGCTCGCGAAACAGCCGTTCGGTCGCGTGCTGCTCTGGGTGCTCGTCGTGGGCTTCGTCGCCACCGCGCTCTGGCGGCTGACCCAGGCGATCTGGGGATTCGGCTACATCTCCGACACCACCAAGAAGATCCGCAAGAAGGTCAGCAGCGGCGTGAAGGTCGTGGTCTTCGCCGGGTTGGCCGTGCTCGCCGGGCAGACGGCGGCCGGGGGCGGTGGCGGGGGAGGCGGCCAGCAGAAGGCGACCGCCGGACTGCTCGGCCTGCCCGGTGGCCAGTTCCTCGTGGGGGCGGCCGGTCTCGTCATCGTGATCGTCGGGGGTGCGAAGGTCTACGCCGGCTGGAAGAAGAAGTTCCTGGACGACATGTCGCTGCCCGCGGACCAGCGGGCGAAGCAGGCGGTCGTCCGGACGGGGCAGGTCGGGTTCGTGGCGAAGGGCATCTCGATCGCGCTCATCGGCGTGCTCGTGCTGGTGGCCGCCGTCCTCTTCGACCCCGCCAGGGCTTCCGGGCTCGACGCCGGGCTGAAGGGGCTCGTGGCGCAGCCGTTCGGGCCGTACCTGCTGGGCGTCGTGGCGCTGGGACTGGTCGCCTACGGCGTGTTCTGCTTCTTCGACGCGCGCTACCACAAGGTCTGAACGCCCTCCGGCGCCGGCATCACCGGGTGCCCCCGTCTCACTCGAGGGCGCTGCGGCTGAGGACCAGCTTCGCGTTCACCAGGTCGGCCGGGAAGACCAGCAGGCCGTAGCCGTCCTCCCGGCGGCCCACCGTGGCCCTGATGCCGTTGGCCAGCAGGCGGTTGCGGAGCACCTGGGCCGCCGGTTCGGTGGGCACCCGCCCGACCTCCTCGAGGAGGCCGTCGCCGGTGGGGTCGTCGGGGTCGATGACGCGGGGGCCGGGCAGTTCCTTGCCGGTGCCCCACGTCCAGCGCAGGGCGAACGCCAGCCCGACCATCATGATCAGCCCGCCGAAGAGCACGAAGAAGCGGGTCCAGTCGGCCATCCCGACAGTCTCCGTCACCTCGACCCGGGGCGCACCCTCGGTAGGAACACGGGTGTGGCCGGCAGCCGCGGCGACGTCGAGGTCGAGACCCGGCGACCGCCCGCCGTCCGCTTGATCGATCAGGGAGTGTGACGGCCGTCGGCGGACGCGGTCGGGGAAGCTACGCGCCGGTAGCATCTCCCGAAATCCCGATGGCGGAGGTGTCCGGTGCCGTACCCGACCGACCACGAGCGTGACCGGCCCTGGGTGATCCGCACCTACGCCGGCCACTCGTCGGCCAAGAAGTCCAACGAGCTCTACCGGCGCAACCTCGCCAAGGGCCAGACGGGCCTGTCGGTGGCGTTCGACCTGCCCACCCAGACCGGTTACGACCCCGACGACGAGCTCGCGAAGGGCGAGGTCGGCAAGGTCGGCGTGCCGGTCAGCCACATCGGCGACATGCGCACGCTGTTCGACGGCATCCCGCTGGCCGAGGCCAACACCTCGATGACGATCAACGCGCCCGCCATGTGGCTGCTCGCGCTCTACGTCGCGGTGGCCGACGAGCACGAGGCGCCCCGCGCGACGCTGGCCGGCACCACGCAGAACGACATCGTCAAGGAGTACCTCTCGCGCGGGACGTACGTGTTCCCGCCCGCGCCGAGCATGCGCCTGATCTCGGACATGATCTCGTGGTCGGTGGCCGAGATCCCGAAGTGGAACCCGATCAACATCTGCAGCTACCACCTGCAGGAGGCCGGGGCCACGCCCGCGCAGGAGCTGGCGTACGCCCTGTCCACGGCCATCGCCGTGCTCGACGCCGTCAAGGACTCCGGGCAGGTGCCGGAGGAGAAGTTCGGCGACGTCGTCGCGCGCATCTCGTTCTTCGTCAACGCGGGCCTGCGTTTCGTCGAGGAGATGTGCAAGATGCGGGCCTTCGGACAGCTCTGGGACGAGATCACGAAGGAGCGCTACGGCGTCGGGAACCCGAAGCAGCGCCGCCTGCGCTACGGGGTGCAGGTCAACTCGCTGGGGCTCACCGAGGCCCAGCCGGAGAACAACGTCCAGCGCATCGTGCTGGAGATGCTGGCCGTCACGCTGTCCAAGGACGCCCGCGCGCGCGCCATCCAGCTCCCCGCCTGGAACGAGGCGCTGGGGCTGCCGCGGCCGTGGGACCAGCAGTGGGCACTGCGCATGCAGCAGGTGCTGGCCTACGAGACCGACCTGCTGGAGTACGAGGACCTGTTCACCGGCTCCGTCGTGGTGGAGGCCAAGGTCGCCGAGCTCGTCGCCGGCGCGCGCGAGGAGATCGACCGCGTGCAGGAGATGGGCGGCGCCGTCGCGGCCGTCGAGTCCGGGTACATGAAGGGCCAGCTCGTCTCCTCGCTGTCCGAGCGACGCCGGGCGATGGAGTCCGGCGAGCACATCGTCGTCGGCGTCAACAAGTTCGACACCACCGAGCCCAGCCCGCTGCAGGCCGAGGGCGCCGCCGCCATCGAGTCGGTCGACCCGGCCACCGAGGCGTCGGCGATCGAGGCCATCAGGGAGTGGAGGGCGGCCCGCGAAACATCGGCGGTCGAGTCCGCGCTCAACGCGCTCCGCGATGCCGCCAAGACCGGGACCAACCTGATGGACGCCTCCATCGCGTGCGCCAAGGTCGGCGTGACGACCGGCGAGTGGTCCGGGGTGCTCCGGGAGGTCTTCGGTGAGTACCGGGCGCCCACGGGCGTCTCGGCGGCCGTGACGGGGGGCGAGGCGGCGTCGGAGATCACCGCCGTGCGCGAGCGCGTCAGGGCCGCGGGCGACGAGATCGGCACCCGGTTGCGCATGCTCGTCGGCAAGCCCGGCCTCGACGGCCACTCCAACGGCGCGGAACAGGTGGCCGTGCGCGCGCGCGACGTCGGCTTCGAGGTGGTCTACCAGGGCATCCGGCTCACCCCGGCCCAGATCGTCGCGGCCGCGGTGCAGGAGGACGTGCACGTGGTCGGTCTGTCGGTTCTGTCGGGGTCGCACCTCGAGGTGGTGCCGGCCGTCGTCGAGGGGCTGCGGGCCGCCGGCGCGGGTGACGTCCCCGTCGTCGTCGGCGGGATCATCCCGCCCGAGGACGAGGCGGTCCTGCGCGCCAAGGGCGTGGCGGCGGTCTTCACCCCCAAGGACTACAAGCTCACGGAGATGATGGACGAGATCGTCACGCTCGTCGTGGCGGCGCACCGCGCACCGTGACCACCCGGACGGTCTAGCGTTTTTGCGCGGATCGTTACCGACGCGTACGTCTGGGCCGGTTAATGTCCTCCGCGTCTGTCGACTTGACCAAGACGTGAGGACCGGGTGACCGCCACATGGAGCGACGATGACCGCACCGCAGGAGGTGACGGGATCGGACGTGCAGGCCGATCCCGAGGCCGTCACGGTGGGCATGGGCCGCGACATCGAGGGACGTTCGCTCGGGCAGATCGCCTGGCGCCGGCTGCGCCGCGACAAGGTCGCGCTGGGCGGCGGGATCGTCATCGTGCTGCTGATCCTGGTGGCGATCTTCGCGCCGGCCATCGTGGCGGTGCTCGGCCACGATCCGCTGGAGTTCCACTACGACCAGGTCGACCCCGACCTCCAGGTCTCGCCGGGGTTCTTCGGCGGCATCTCCCCGACGTACCTGTTCGGCGTGGAGCCGGTCAACGGGCGTGACATCTTCAGCCGGGTCGTCTACGGCGCCCGCATCTCGCTGCTCATCGCGTTCTTCGCCACGCTGCTGGCGGTGCTGGTCGGCACCGTCCTGGGCGTGGTCGCGGGGTACTTCGGCGGCTGGATCGACACGCTGATCAGCCGCACGATGGACATCTTCCTGGCGTTCCCGATCCTGCTGTTCGCGCTGGCGCTGGTCGGGATCATCCCGGAAACGGCCTTCGGCCTGCAGGGCGACACCCTGCGGATCGTGCTGATCGTCGCGATCGTCGGGCTGTCGAGCTGGCCGTACATCGGCCGCATCATCCGGGGGCAGACGCTGTCGCTGCGCGAGCGCGAGTTCGTCGACGCCGCCCGCAGCCTGGGCGCCCGCGCGCCCCGCATCCTGTTCTCCGAGCTGCTGCCCAACCTCGTGGCGCCGATCCTCGTGTACTCCACGCTGCTGATCCCCACGAACATCCTGTTCGAAGCGGCCCTGTCGTTCCTCGGGGTCGGCATCCGCCCGCCCACGGCGAGCTGGGGCGGCATGCTGTCGGACGCCACGCACTGGTTCCAGATCGCGCCCAACTTCATGGTCTTCCCGGGCCTGGCGATCTTCGTCACCGTGCTGGCGTTCAACCTGTTCGGCGACGGACTCCGGGACGCGCTGGATCCGCGGTCCCGATGACGATCCACTCCACACAACAAGAGGGGCGTTCGATGAGTAGTAGGCGCAGAGTCGCCGTGGTCGCGCTGGGCGCGGTCTCGGCGTTGGTCCTCGCGGCGTGCGGGGGTGGTTCGGCGAGCAGCTCGTCGGGCTCCTCGGCCGCGGCGAACGGGATCAGCAACCCGTCCGACGTCACCGGCGGCACGATCCGGATGGCGAACTCCGGCGACTGGGACTCCCTCGACCCCGCTGACACCTACTATGCCTACTCCTGGAACTTCGCCCGGCTCTACGGCCGCTCGCTGGTGATGTTCAAGTCGGCGCCCGGGGCCGACGGCGCCACGCTGGTGCCCGACCTCGCCGAGAGCCTCGGTGTCCCCACCGACAACGCCAAGACGTGGACCTACAAGCTGCGCACCGGGGTCAAGTTCGAGGACGGCACGCCCGTCACCAGCAAGGACGTCAAGTACGCGGTCGAGCGATCGTTGGACAAGGACACGTTCCCCAACGGCCCGACCTACTTCAACGACGCGTTCGACCTGCAGGGCTACACCAGTCCCTACAAGGACACGAGCCCGGACAAGCTCGGGCTCAAGGCGATCGAGACCCCCGACGACCAGACGATCGTCTTCCATCTCAAGAGCCCGTTCAGCGGCTTCGACTACTTCGCCCAGCTGCCGGCCACGATGCCGGTCCCGGTCGCCAAGGACACGGGTACGAAGTACAAGGAGCACGTGGTCTCCACGGGCCCCTACATGTTCAAGACCAACGAGCTCGGTAAGAGCTTCACGCTGGTGCGCAACCCCAACTGGGACCAGGCCACCGACCCCAACCGCAAGCCGCTGCCCGACGGCTACGACGTCGCGCTCAACGTCAACGCCGACGACATCGACAACCGGCTTCAGTCCGGCGATCTCGACGTCGCGGTGGAGGGCACGGGCGTCGGTCCGTCGGCGCAGGGCAAGATCCTGGCGGACGCGTCGCTCAAGAAGAACACCGACGAGGCCACGGTGGCCCGGCTCTGGTACGCCAACATCAACTCCGACGTCGCTCCGTTGGACAACGTCCACTGCCGTATGGCTGTCGAGTACGCGGCCGACAAGACCGGCTACCAGCGTTCCTACGGTGGTGCCACGGGCGGTGAGATCGCCAGCAACCTGTTGCCCCCGGTCATCCCGGGTTCGGAGAAGTTCGACGACTACGCCACCCCGAACAACGCCGGCGACGTGGCGAAGGCGAAGGACCAGCTGGCGCAATGCGGCCAGCCAGGAGGGTTCTCCACGAGCATCTCCTACCGGGCGGAGCGTCCGAAGGAGAAGGCGACGGCCGAGTCGCTGCAGCAGTCGCTGGCCAAGGCGGGCATCAACCTGACGATCAAGCCCTACCCGAGCGGCGACTACTTCAAGCTCTACGCGGGCAAGCCGGACTTCGCCAAGGCCAACGGCCTCGGCATCATGATCACCGGTTGGGGCGCCGACTGGCCGGACGGCTACGGCTTCCTGGCTCAGATCGTCGACAGCCGGGTGATCCGCGCCGCGGGCAACACGAACCTCGGTGTGAAGGACCCCGAGGTCGACGCGATGATCGACAAGGCGCTGCAGACCACGGACACGGCGGCTCGGGAGAAGATCTGGGTCGACATCGACAAGAAGGTCATGACCGACGCCTACATCCTGCCGGGCATCTGGGCGAAGGGGCTGCTGTACCGGCCGCCGAACCTGACCAACGCCTTCATCTCCGACGGGTTCCAGATGTACGACTACCTGGCGTTGGGCACCACCCGGAAGTGACGCCCCGCATTCGACCCGGAGGCAGGTGAAGGCACTGCCGGCCTGCCGGACGCTCCGCACCCGACCGGTGCGGGCCGTCCGGCAGGCCGTCGGCCGTAAGCATGGCGGTCTACATCGTCCGGCGACTGATCGCCGCAGTGATCCTGCTGCTCATCGTCACCGCAGCAACGTTCGTGATCTTCTTCCTGGTGCCCCGGCTCGCGGGTGCCACTCCTGACGACCTCGCGTCGCGCTACGTCGGCAAGAGCGCCGGCCCGGATCAGATCCACGAGGCGGCGGTGCGGCTGGGCTTCACCGATCCGATCGTGGTGCAGTACGGCCGTTTCGTCGGCGGTCTCGTCTTCGGTCGCGACTACTCCACGGGTCCGATCTCTGTGCACTGTGACGCGCCGTGCGTCGGGTACTCCTTCATCACGCAGAACCCGGTGCTGCCGGACCTGCTGGACCGGTTGCCGGTCACGCTGTCGCTCGCCGTCGGAGCGGCCGTCCTCTGGCTGGTGGGCGGTGTGGCGACAGGTGTGTTGTCCGCCCTGCGACGCGGTTCGGTCTTCGACCGCACCGCGATGGGCGTCGCGCTCGCCGGGGTCTCGCTGCCGATCTTCTTCACCGGCCTGCTGTCGCTGTCGGTGTTCAGCTACGCGCTGGGCATCACCGCGCCCGGAGGGAGCTACACGCCGTTCGAGGACAACCCGTTCGTCTGGGCCTACGACCTGCTGTTGCCGTGGATCACGCTCGCGTTCCTCTACGCCGCCGGCTACGCCCGCCTGACGAGGGCCGGGATGCTGGACACCATGGGCGAGGACTACATCCGTACCGCGCGGGCCAAGGGCCTGCCGGAACGCACGGTGGTGGTCAAGCACGGGCTGAGATCCGCGCTGACCCCGATCCTGACCATCTTCGGTCTCGACCTCGGCCTGCTGCTCGGTGGCGCCATCCTCACCGAGAGCACCTACTCGCTCCCAGGGATCGGCAAGTACGCGGTGGACGCCATCGTCAACAACGACCTGCCCAAGATCCTCGGGGTCGTACTGCTCGGCAGCATCTTCATCATCGTGGCCAACCTGATCGTCGACCTGCTCTACGCCGTGATCGACCCGAGGGTGAGGCTGTCGTGACGGGTCCGTTCCTGCAGGTCAAGGATCTGAGGGTGCAGTTCCGCACCGACGACGGCGTGGTCAAGGCCGTCGACGGGCTGTCGTTCGGCCTGGAGCGTGGCAAGCGGCTGGGCATCGTCGGCGAGTCCGGTTCGGGCAAGAGCGTCACCAGCCTGTCGATCATGGGCCTGCACAAGCCGGGCTCGGCCGACATCTCCGGCGAGATCTGGGTCGGCGGTCACGAGATCGTGTCGTCCACGCCGGAACAGGTGCGCAAGCTCCGCGGCTCGACGATGGCGATGATCTTCCAGGACCCGCTCTCGGCGATGCACCCGTACTACTCGGTCGGCCACCAGATCGTGGAGGCCTACCGGCTGCACAACGACGTCAGCAAGGCGGACGCGAAGAAGCGTGCGATCGACCTGCTCGACCGGGTCGGCATCCCGCAGGCGAAGTCCCGCTTCGACGACTACCCGCACACGTTCTCCGGTGGGATGCGGCAGCGCGCCATGATCGCGATGGCGCTGTCGTGCAACCCCGACCTGCTCATCGCCGACGAGCCCACCACCGCCCTCGACGTCACGGTGCAGGCGCAGATCCTGGACCTCATCGTCGACCTGCAGTCGGAGTTCGACTCCGCGGTCGTGATCATCACCCACGACCTCGGCGTGGTGGCGGAACTGGCCGACGACATCCTCGTGATGTACGGCGGGCGGGCCGTCGAGTACGGCACCGCTCTCGAGGTGTTCACCGCCCCGCAGCACCCGTACACGTGGGGGCTGCTGGGGTCGATGCCGCGCTGGGACCGCGAGCGCACCGACCGGCTCCTGCCGATCAAGGGCAGCCCGCCCAGCCTGATCAACATCCCGTCGGGCTGCGCGTTCCACCCGCGGTGCGACTTCGCCGACCGCACCGGCGGACGCTCGCAGACCGAGCGTCCCGAGCTGCGCGACGGCGGCGCCGGCCACCTGGCGGCGTGCCACCTGTCCGTCGAGGAACGGACGCAGATCTTCACCGACGAGATCAGGCCGAAGCTGTGACGGCCGGGGACGGGATCGTGACGCTCGACAAGACCGCCGAGGCGCCGCTGCTGCGGGCCACAGGGCTGGAGAAGCACTTCCCGGTGCGCCGTGGGCTTCTGCAGCGCAAGGTCGGCGCCGTCCAGGCCGTGGACGGGCTGGACTTCGAGGTGCGCAAGGGCGAGACGCTGTCGCTGGTGGGGGAGTCGGGCTGCGGCAAGACCACCACGGGGCGGCTGCTGACGCGGCTGATCGAGCCCACCGGCGGCACCGTCGAGTTCGAGGGTCGCGACATCTCCCATCTCGGCCAGGGCTCGCTACGGCCGCTGCGCCGCGACATCCAGATGATCTTCCAGGACCCGTACTCGTCGCTGAACCCGCGGCACACCGTCGGCAAGATCGTCGGTGCGCCGTTCGAGATCCAGGGCGTCACGCCCGAGGGCGGCGTCAAGAAGACGGTGCAGGAGCTGCTGGCGCTGGTGGGGCTTTCTCCGGAGCACTACAACCGCTACCCGCACGAGTTCTCCGGCGGCCAGCGCCAGCGCATCGGCATCGCCCGCACCCTGGCCCTGCGGCCGAAGCTGATCGTGGCCGACGAGCCGGTGTCGGCGCTGGACGTGTCGATCCAGGCGCAGGTCGTGAACCTGCTGGAGGACCTGCAGGACGAGCTCGGCCTGACCTACGTGCTCATCGCCCACGACCTGTCGGTGGTGCGGCACGTGTCGGACCGGGTGGCCGTGATGTACCTGGGAAGGATCATGGAGATCGGGGACGCGGCGTCGGTGTACGGCCGACCGATGCACCCCTACACCGTGGCGCTGCTCTCGGCCGTGCCGGTCCCGGACCCGACGCGCGTGGGCAAGCGCGAGCGGATCCTGCTGACCGGCGACGTGCCCAGCCCGCTCAACCCGCCGGCGGCCTGCCGGTTCCACACCCGGTGCTGGAAGGCGCAGGAGATCTGCGGGGTGGAGACCCCGCCGATGGTGGAGCTGGAGCCCGGGCACCAGGTGGCCTGCCACTTCCCGGAGAACCAGCCCGCTTGAACGATCATCGGGGGTCGACGCACCCACCGCACCGTCCCCGCCACCCAGCGCGGCCTCCCCGGCACTTCAGCGTCGGTGAACCGCAGGATCTCCCATCCAGCGGCGGTGAGGTGGGCCTCCCGCCGCAGGAGCTCCAGATCCACCTCGACGTCGGCACGCACGTAGGAGTCGATGAACCGCCGCCGGAACCGCGGCCCCCGCAGTTCTCCACGAGTGACGAGCCCTGCAGTCACGGCGGCGGACCCACGAAACGGTTGATCGAACACGGCAGCACCGACGGATCCCGCGCCGCCGAGGTTCCCTCACGGCCGTGATCGTTCCGAGACGGGCCCGGACGTTGATCGAACTACCGGGGAACCGCATCTCGGGACGATCACGGGGAACTCACAGGTGACAGGGCTAGCGTCTGGCCGGTGACCGTGGATCTGGTTCTCTCGTCCGCCGCCGACCCGTCGGGCGTCACCTTGCTCGGCGCGCTCGGGCTGTTCGCCGGCATCCCGTTGCTGATCATCGCGGTGATCGTCGGGGCGGTGTACGGCACCCGCTGGCGCTCCCGGCGTGGCGAGGTCCGCAGCCCGCGGACCCGCACGTCCGAGCCGGAGCTGCTGACCGAGCCCGTACTGGGCCGCCCGGACCAACCCCGCCGGCGCCGGGGGCACGAGGGTGACGAACCGGGCTGATCAGCCGCCGTTCTCCTTCTCCTCGCCGCGCCGGCGCAGGAGGCGGAAGCCGGGGATGCCGTTGATGGCCTGGCGGATCTCGTCGAGCTGGTTGAGCAGCTCGTGGACGTCCGGGCCGACCTTGTCCAGGGTGACCAGGATCGGCAGGACGTCGCTGACCACGTGCTCGGTGATCTGGGGGAGCTGGTCCACCAGCCGGATCGCGGCCTGCAGCTCCTCCTCCGAGAACTCCTGCACGAAGCGCCGCGCCAGCGGTACGGCCCGTTCGGCGATCGGCTTGTAGGTCTCCAGCAGGTCGTTCGCGACGTCGGCCGCACCCGCTGCGGTGCCGACGACACCACGCGCGTCATCGGCGACGGAACCGGCCTTCGACACCAGCGCCGCGGCGCCCTCGGCCACCCCGTCCGCACGCTCCACCAGCCCGGCGGCCCGGTCGGCCACGGCGCCGGCGCGGGAGACGAGCCCGGAGGCGCTCTCGGCCACGGTGTCCGCCCGCGAGACGAGGGCGGCTGCGCCCTCGGCGACCCCGCCGGCCCGCTCGACGAGCGCGGCGGCACCGCCGGCGACCCCGTCGGCGCGCTCCACCAGCCCGGCTGCGCCCTCGGCGACCCCGCCGGCGCGGGCGACCAGGGCCGCGGCGCCGTCGGCCACCGTGTACACCTCGGCGAGCAGGGGCTCGGCGCGGCCCACCAGCTCGTCGGCGCGGCCCACCACGTCGTCGACGCGGGCGATCACGGCCCGGACGTCGCCCAGCACGTCGTCCACGGACCCGACGACGCCGTCCACGGCGTCGGCGATCCCGGTGATCCGCCCGACCAGGCCCTCGGCCTCGTCGAGCAGGGCGGCCACGCGCCGGGGGACGTCGACCATGACCTCGACGGCGTCATCGGTCCAGCCCATCACCGCCCGAGCTCCGACGATCATGTCCGAGGGGCCGACCCACACCGGCAGCCCACCTACGCGCAACACCATGGAGGTGATCCTCGCGCACCGGGCCCCTCGCGGCTCGCTCGACCGGCCAGACCCGGCCCGACACGGCCGAATGCCCTACGTTCGGGCGTCAGGTCGAGGGCAACGGAGCTCCCGGCCGATTCGACGAGGAGGGGACGACACCATGACCCGGGGATCCTGGACCAGGCGCGACTTCCTGATGCGCACGGCCACGGCCGGCGCGGCCGTGCTCGCCGGCGGCACGGTGCTCTCGGCGTGCACCAGCACCGGCGCCGGCGCGGGTGGCAGCGTGCTGGCCGGCGCGAAGAGCGCCGGCACGATCAAGATCGGTATCGCGGGCGAGGAGCCCTACGGGTTCACGGATCTGACCGGCAAGGTCACCGGTGAGGCGCCCGAGGTGGCGCGCGCGGTGCTGCGGGCCGTGGGCATCAAGGACGTGACGGCCCAGCAGGTGGACTTCGGGTCGCTCATCCCCGGGCTCAACGCCAAGCAGTTCGACATGGTCTGTGCGGGCATGAACATCACCCCCGAGCGGTGCAAGCAGGCCGCGTTCTCGATCCCGGACTACACGGCGCTCACCGCGTTCCTGGTCAGGACGGGCAACCCGACCGGCGTCGCGACGTTCGAGGACGTGGCGTCGAAGAACCTCAAGCTCGCGGTGCTGGGGGCGGCGGTCGAGCAGGGTTACGCGACGGACGCGGGCGTGCCGGCCGGCAACATCACGACGTTCCCCGACCAGAACGCGCTGCTGCAGGCCGTCACCGCGGGGCGGGTGGACGCGGCGGCTCTCACCGACATCTCGCTGAAGTGGCTGGCCGGCAAGAACCCGCAGGCCGGCGTGACGGTGACGGCCGGCTTCACCCCGAAGGCCAAGGGCAAGGACGTCGTGTCGGCCGGCGGGTTCGTCTTCCGCACCGCGGACGCCGACCTCAAGGCGGCCTTCGACACCGAGCTCGGCAACCTGCAGAAGAGCGGGAAGTGGGCGGAGATCGCGAAGCCGTTCGGCTTCTCGGAGTCCAACCTCCCCCCGGCCGGCCTGACCACGCAGCAGCTCTGCACAGCGACATGAGCGATCTCAGTACCTGGTTCCAGGTACTGCTGCTCGGGCTGCCCGCCACCCTGATCGCGACCGTCGGCGGCATCGCGCTGACCGTGGTCCTGTCCTTCGTGGCCGGGCTGGCGCTGCTGTCGCCGTCGCGCACCGTGCGCGTGGTCAGCCGGATCTACGTCGAGGGGCTGCGCGGCACGTCGGAGGTCGTACAGCTGTTCTGGATCTTCTTCGCGCTGCCGGTGCTCGTCGGGTTCCAGATCGTGCCGATCTGGGCGGGCGTGCTCGTGCTCGGGCTCAACCACGGCGCGTACGGGGCGGAGATCGTGCGCGGCGCCGTGCAGTCGGTGCCTCGCGCCCAGTACGAGGGCGCACTGGCGCTGAGCCTCTCGCCCGCGCAGCGGATGCGGCGGGTGATCCTGCCGCAGGCGGTAGTGGAGATGCTGCCGCCGGCGGGCAACCTGTTCATCCAGCTGCTCAAGAGCACCGCGCTGTTGTCGTTCGTGTTCGTCCAGGACGTCACCCGGCAGGCCCACGACGTGCTGATCCCGGCGTTCAACCCCTACGTCTTCCCGATCCTGCTGCTGACGCTGGCGTTCTACCTGGTGCTCTCGCTGCTGATCACGGCCGGGATGCGGGCGCTGGAACGGGTGGCCGGGCGCCGGCTGGGCCGCGTGGCGGTGGGCGTCGGATGACCTGGGACTGGAACTACGTCGCCGATGTCCTGCCCGCCCTGCTGGACGGTCTGCGGATCACCGTCATCGCCACGCTGCTCGGGTCCCTGGTGGCGCTGGTGCTCGGGCTGGTGTTCGCGGTGCTGATGCGGGGGCCGGCGCCGGTGCGGGTGGTGGTGCGGGCGCTGGTGGAGTTCGTGCGCAGCACTCCTCTGCTGGTGCAGGTGTTCTTCCTGTTCTTCGTGCTGCCGCAGTTCGGGGTGACGCTCGGGGCGCTCGTCGTCGGGGTGATCGCGCTCGGCCTGCACTACGCCGCCTACAACTCCGAGGTCTACCGCGCCGGCATCGAGGCGGTGCCGCGCGGGCAGTGGGAGGCGGCCACCGCGCTGAGCCTGCCGCGTTCCCGCGTGTGGACGGGTGTCGTTCTCCCGCAGGCGATCCCGCGGGTGCTCCCGGCGCTGGGCAACAACGTCATCTCCATGTTCAAGGAGACCCCGCTGCTGATCGGCATCGGCGTGCTCGACATCGTCGGCCAGGCGCGGGAGGCCGGGAACACCACGTTCCGCTACGTCGAGGTCTACACGATCGCGGGCCTGCTGTTCCTGGTGCTGAGCTACCCGGCGGCGCTGCTCGTCCGGAGATTGGAGCGCCGAGTTGTCGGCACCTGACATCGATACCGCACCGATGATCGTGTTCGAGGGCGTGGAGAAGCGCTTCGGGGACAACGTGGTGCTCTCGGACCTCGACTTCACCGTGGCCTCCGGCGAGCACGTGACGCTGATCGGGCCGTCCGGGTCGGGCAAGACGACGATCCTGCGGTTGCTCATGTGCCTGGAGGCGGTCTCCGACGGGGTCATCCGCGTCGGCGGGAGACCGTTGTCGCACATGGAGAAGGGCGGCCGGCTCGTCCCCGCCGACGAGAAGCACTCGCGCGAGGTGCGCAAGCACATCGGGATGGTGTTCCAGCAGTTCAACCTGTTCCCGAACATGACGGTGCGCGGCAACCTGGTCGAGGCCCCGACGCGCGTGCTGGGCCTGAGCAGGGACGAGGCGGACGCCCGGGCCGTCGAGCTGCTGGACCTCGTCGGGCTCGCCGAGAAGATCGACGAGCACCCGTCGCGGCTCTCGGGCGGTCAGCAGCAGCGCGTGGCGATCGCACGCGCCCTGGCCATGCGCCCGGACGTCCTGCTGCTCGACGAGGTGACCTCCGCGCTCGACCCCGAGCTGGTCGCGGGCGTGCTGAAGCTGCTGCGCGAGATCGGGGAGACCACCGACATCACCATCCTGTGCGTCACGCACGAGATGGGGTTCGCGCGCGACTTCTCCCACCGCGTGATGATGTTCGACGGCGGCCGCATCGTGGAGGACGCGCCCCCGGAGGAGCTGTTCACCGCGCCCCGCGAGCCGAGGACGCAGGAGTTCCTGCGGGCGGTGCTGGGGCGCTGATCACCGGTCGTCGGCCGGCAGCGCGCACAGCGACGACGTGGTCAGGCCGGCCGGAGGGTCGTTGTCGGCGGTGAAGCCGAACGGGGCGGTGATCCGCAGCCACTCCCCGGAGCTGTGCAGGGCGTCCAGCGCCCCGTCGAGGGCGTCGAGGAGGTCGGTGTCCGCGGGCCGCACGGCGAACGCGCCGGCGGGGGTGACCGTGGCCCCGCCCACCACCGGCTCCACGGGCCGGGTGACCATCAGGCCGCTGCCGGGGTTGCGCCGCAGCTCGTTCCTCAGCGACAGCGCCGTGAGCGCGCCGACCGGCACCTCGCCCGCCGCCACCGCGCGGAACAGGGTGCTCTGGCCGCCGTACTCGGCGATCCGGTCGGGGGCGACTCCGGCGGCGAGCGCGTAGTCCTTCTCCGACGACGCCGCGATCACCCCCAGCCGCTGGCCGGAGCGGGCGACGCCGCCGAACGTCGCGATGCCGCGCGGGTTGCCGACGGGGACGAGGAAGGCGGGGAGCGCCACGAAGTCCGGCCGGGAGAACGCCACCTGCGTGCAGCGACCGGGTGTGATCGTCATGCCGGCGGTGATCATGTCGAACTGGCCCGACACCAGCCCGGGGATGAGCCGGTCGAAGTTGACCTGGACCGCCTCGAGCCCGCCGATGCCGATCGTGGCCAGTGCCGCGCGGGCCACCTCGGGCTGGGCCCCGGTGACGGCGCCACTGCTGTCGGCGTAGCCGAACGGCTCCTCGCCCGCGATACCCACGCGCAGCACGCCGTCGCCGCGGGCCCGCTCCAGCGCGTCGCCCGAGCGCCCGCACGCGGCGGCGTGCGGCAGCGCGGCGGCCGCGGCGAGGAACATCCGGCGGTTCAGCATCCCGGGCAGGCTATGACGGGCGTCGTCGCGGCGCCCGGCGGGCGGCCTACGCGCGCAGGAGATGGTGCTCGACGCCGCTGCACCGTGCGAAGTCGCGGGCGACCGTGGCGATGGTGCATCCGTGCTCGGTCGCGATGGCCGCCCCGGGCCGACGAGCAGGTGATTCCGTTGCCCGACGACGGCGGTCACGACATCGTCGAACCACGGCCCGCGACACCGTGCAGGAGGTGATCGCCCCGGAAGGCGGCCACGACGACGGTCGAACCGAGGAGGAGCACCGTCAGCGTGACGGGACGGTCGGTGCGCTGGGCCGGAATCGCGAGCTCGCGCCGCAATGCCGCGTCGATGACGGCCACAGGGACTCACCGCGTTCGTGTGCGAGTCGCTCGGCGGCCAGCAGCAGTTCGGCGGAGATGGACACGGTGACGCGCATGACAGGTCAATCCGTCCAGACCGCCGGCCGCTTCTCCAGGAACGACGCCATGCCCTCACGTGCGCCCGGGCTCTGCGACAGCGACGCCATGACCTCGACGGCGATGGCGTAGGCGTCGGCCTCGGGGCGGTCGAGCTGGGCGTAGAGGGTCTGCTTGCCGACGCCCTTGCCGAAGCGGCTGCCGCGGGTGGCGCGGGCGAGCAGATCCTCGACGGCCCGGTCGAGCTCGGCGTCGGGGACGGCGTAGTTGACGAGGCCCCAGTCGGCGGCCGTGGCCGCGTCGATCGCGTCGCCGGTCAGGGCCAGCTCCATGAGCCGCTTGCGCCCGACGTTGCGGGCCACCGGGACCGCGGGGGTGTGGCAGAACCAGCCGCCCTTGCCCCCGGGCAGCGCGAAGCCGGCCGACTCGGCGGCCACCGCGAGGTCGCAGGTGGCGACGAGCTGGCAGCCCGCGGCCGTGGCGATGGCCTGGACGCGCGCGATCACGACCTGGGGCACCTCCTGGATGGTGTTCATGACCTTCGTGCACAGTTTCAGCAGGTCACGCACACCGGCGAGGTCGCGCGAGGAGACGTCGGCGAAGTCGTGACCGGCTGAGAACGCCGTGCCCTCCGCGGCCAGCACGATGCCCGTGGCGTCGGAACGGCCCGCGGTCTCGAACGCGTCGAGGAGCTCGCGCAGGTGCCCCTCGGACAGCGCGTTGCGGCGCTCGGGGCGGTTCATCGTGATCCGGACGGTGTCGCCATCGTGCTCGACCGTGAGGTTCTCGTAAAGACCCATGGCACCACGGTAGCCGTCGGGGGGGGCGGGGCCGGGTTCTTCTTCGTCGACACCCTGCCCGGCGGGCCCGCGACGCCCGTACCTGATGGCCTACGCGATGGCGAGCGCGTTGGAGGCCCCGTCACCGCACGTCACGCCGGAGCTGGCCGCCGAGGTCGCCGAGGCCTACCGATCACTGATCTCCCACGTCGACGGCGAGTGGCGCCGCCGCGTGCGCTGAACCTGAGGGGAGCACCACCATGACCACCAGTGCACCGAACCTGACGGACCCGGCGCTGATCGCCGACCCGTTCGGCGGCTACGGCCGGCTGCGGGAGGAGGCGCCCGTGCTGCTCGGCGCATCCTTCGACGGCAGCCCGGCCTGGTACGTGACGCGCCAGGAGGACGTCCGCACCGCGCTGTCGGACCACCGCTTCGTCATGGACCCGGACATCGCGCGAGGGACCGGCAGCGGCAACCCCCGTGCGGCAACCCCCGTGCGGCAACCCCCGTGCGGCGATCTTCGAGCAGCTCGGCATCCCGGCCGAGTTCACGCCCTACCTCACCGACACCATCCTCGACGTCGACGGCGTCGACCACGCGCGGCTGCGCAAGCTGGTGTCCCGCACGTTCACGGTGCGCCGGGTGCACGAGCTGCGCCTGCGCGTCGAGGCCATCGCCGCGGACCTCCTGGACGGGCTGCCCGAACGCGTCGACCTGCTCGCCGAGTACGCCTACCCGCTGCCCATCACCGTGATCAGCGAGCTGGTGGGGGTGCCGAAGGCGGACCGGCCGGAGTGGCGGAAGTGGGCCACCGCGCTGGTGACGATGAACCGCGAGACGATTCCCGGCGCGATGCGGGACATGGTCGCGCACTGCCGGGACCTCATCGCCCGGCGCCGTGCCGAGCCCACGGGCGACCTGATCACCGGGATGGTGGCGGCGCAGGAGGACGGCGCCGAGGTGCTTTCTCCCGCGGTGGCGCACGACAGCGCCGATCGCCTGACCGACACCGAGATCGTCACCATGATCCTGACGCTGGTGCTGGCCGGCCACGAGACCACCGCGCACCTGGTCTCCAACGGCACCCTGGCCCTGCTGCAGCACCCCGACCAGCTCGACCGGCTGCGCCGCGACCCGTCGCTGTGGCCGGGCGCGGTCGACGAGCTGATGCGCTTCTGCGGGCCCGTGCACGTCACACGGCTGCGCTACGCCACCGAGGACGTCGAGCTGGGCGGTGTCACGATCCACGCCGGTGACGCGGTGCAGTCGGTGCTGGTGTCGTCGAACTTCGACCCGCGCGTCTACGAGGATCCCGAGCGCCTCGACGTCACCCGGAAGCCCGCGGGCCGCGGCGACGGGCACGTCGGGTTCGGGCACGGCGCCCACTACTGCCTGGGTGCCGCCCTGGCCCGGCAGGAGGGTGAGGTGGCCCTGCACGCGCTGGTGGACCGGTTCCCCGCGCTCGCCCTCGACGGCCCGACGGAGTGGGTGCCGCTGCCCGGCTCGCACCGGCTGACCGCCCTCCCGGTGCGGCTGGCCTGACCGCGGTCGTGCGCGGAAATCAGTGCCCTGGCACTGATTTCCGCGCACAGGGGGTGTCAGTAGGACTTCGGCAGCCCCAGCGTGTGCTGGGCGATGAAGTTCAGGATCATCTCCCGGCTCACCGGGGCGATCCGGGCCGTGCGGACGGCGCCGATCAGCGTGCCCACCCCGTACTCGACGGCCATGCCGTTGCCGCCGTGGGCCTGCACCGCGGCGTCCACGGCGTTGATGGCGGCCTCGGCGGCGGCGTACTTGGCGATGTTGGCGGCCTCGCCGGCGGCCGCGTGGTCGCCGGCGTCGTAGAACCACGCCGCCCGGGTCGTCGCCATCCGGGCCAGCTCCACCTCCACGTGCGCCTTCGCCAGCGGGTGGGCGATCGCCTGGTGGCTGCCGATCGGGGCCTTCCAGACCGTGCGGTCCTTCGCGTACTCCGTGCCCTTGCGCAGCGCGTAGCGGGCCAGGCCGTTGGAGTACGCGGCGACGGTGATCCGCTCCGGGTTGAGCCCGGCGAACAGGGCCGCGAGCCCGGCCTCCTCGCCGCCGACCAGCGCGTCGTCGGGGAGGTGGGCGTCGTCGAAGAAGACCGTGAACTGCTTCTCCGGGCTCTGGATGGCCATCTCGATGGGCTGGTAGGTCATGCCCGGTGTGTCGGTCGGGACGATGAACATGGCCGGTCGCAGGGTCCCCCGTGCCGACCCCTTCTGGGCCCCTTCCAGCCGCGCCACCACGAGCGTCGCCTCGGTCTCGTCGACGCCGGAGATGTAGTACTTGGTGCCGCTGAGCCGCCACCCGCCGGCCGGGTCGCGACGGGCCGTCGTGGTGATGTTGTGGGAGTTGGACCCCGCGTCGGGCTCGGTGATGGCGAACGACATCTTCGCGCTGCCGTCGGCGAAGCGGGGGAGCCAGCGCTCCTTCTGCTCGACGGTGCCGCTGGTGGCGATCACGGTGGCGGCGATGGCGGGCGAGACCACGATCAGCAGCAGCGGGCATCCCGCCGCCGCGATCTCCTCCGCGACGATCGACAGCTCCACCATCCCGGCCCCGCCGCCGCCGTACTCCGCGGGCACGGCCACGCCGAGGTAGCCGTTGTCCCCGGCCTCCTTCCACAGCTCCGAGGTCTTCGCGCCGGAGCGGGCCTTCTCGAGGAAGTAGTCGTGGCCGTACTTGGCGGCCATCGCGGCCACGGACGCCCGCAGCAGCTGCTGCTCGTCGGTCTCCCGGAGATCCATCTGTCCCACAGTAGAAGCACTCAACGGGGTGCGGGACCGGCGGGCGGAAGTGCTCGTCCGCGTGCGCAGCGCGCAGTGGACGGTCGCTCCTACGGTTGCGGTGTCGGCGTCCGTTCGCGGTCGCCCAGACGCGGCCGGCCGGCGACGGCAGGTTCGGCCCGGCGCAGGTCCACCACCCCACAGCCGGCTTCAGCCGCCCCGCGCTCCGCGGGGTGGTCCCGCGCTACACCCCGTGCCTGGTGTGCCCGGCCCGCCGGCGAAGGGAAAGACCAGCTCGTACCTGACGAGCGGCATCTCGGAGCGGTCAGGGCCGCCGGTCGTGGAGCAGCAGGAGCAGGTAGGCCGCCACGGTCTGGGCGTCGACGATCTCGGAGCGGCGCACCATCTCCTCGAACTCGGCGGTGCTGAACCAGGCGGCCCGCATGTCCTGCTCGGTGTGCTCGCGCCGCACCGGCCCCTCGACCAGCTCCGTCGCGAGGAAGACGTGCTCGCGCTGGCTGGACATGCCCGGTGCGATGTCCATGTCCCCCAGCAGCTCCATGCGTCCGGCGACCAGGCCCGTCTCCTCCTCCAGCTCGCGGGCCGCGAGCACGGCGGGCTCGAGCTCGGCCCGGTCGGGGGCGGTGCCCATGGGGAACTCCCAGCGCCGCGCCCCGACCGGGTACCGGAACTGCTCGACGAGGTGCAGCCGGTCGCCGTCCCGGGGGATGACCACGGCGGCGGTCGGCTTGTCGACCACCCCGTAGATCCCGTCCGTGCCGTCGGAGCGCCGGACGGCGTCCTCCCGCACCGTCATCCAGGCGTTGGCGTAGACCTCACGGCTGCTGATCGTCTCCACGGCCCGAGTATCGACGGGGCGGGTAGGGGCCGAGGTAGGGGTATCCGATCCCGGCGGCCCACAGCCAGCCGTTGTCGGTGGCGAGGTGCTGCACGACGGCGCGGCCGAAGGCGCGCAGGGCGCGTGACCAGTGGGGCATGCTCGAGCTGCTCATGATCGTCTCCTAGACGGACGGCGAGAGGGACGGAAGGACGGAGCGGCCGCCGACCAGCACGGCGACGGGACGGAGCAGGTCGGCGATGTCGGCCAGCGGGTCGCCCGCGACGGCGAGCAGGTCGGCGTCGAAGCCGGGGGCGACGCGGCCCTTGCGGTCGCCGAGCCCCACCACCTGAGCGGCCACGTGGGTGCCCGCGCGCAGGGCGTCGACCGGCGTCATCCCGAGCTCGGTGAGCTGCGCGAGGCCGAGGGGCAGCACGCCGTGCGGCTTGACCGGGGCGATGCCGGCGTCGGTGCCGGCGACGACCAGGGCGCCCTCCCGGACGAGCCGGCCGATCGCGGCGAGCATCGCGGGCAGGTGCCGCAGCAGCTCCGCCGGCGCGACGATGCCCTCGACGGGGCGGATCCCCATCGTGGCGCCCACCGCGATCCGGCGGGCCACGATCGCGGCCACCACGTCGTCGGGGGTGTGCACGCCGTCGGCGGTGCGGAACGCGCAGTGCTCGATGCCGTCGACGCCGGCCGCCACCGCGTCGACGATCGCGTCGAGGGCGTGCGCGTGGGCGGTGACCGGGAGGCCGTGACGGTGGGCCTCGGTGACGAGGAACCGCAGCTCGGAGGGGGAGAACTGGGCCTGGTGCACCACCGTGCCGGCGGTCATCATGCCGCCGCTGGCCATCACCTTGATTACGTCGGCTCCGCGCTGCACGTGCTCGTCGACCGCCGCCCGGATGCCGTCGACCCCACGGGCGATCCCGCCGAGGAAGTGGCAGTGGCCGCCCTCGGACGTGATCGGCGGGCCGGCGGCCACGATCGTCGGCTGCGGGCCGGTCGCGGTCTCGCGGTAGCGCAGCGACAGGTAGTCGCGGTCGCCCAGGTCGCGCACGGTGGTCACGCCGGCGGCCAGCTGCCCGGCGGCGGCGTCGGCCATCGCGGCCAGCACGGCGTCGTCGTCGCGGTCGGCGAGCGACGCGACGGGATCGGGGCCGGCGTCGAAGCAGAGGTGGACGTGGGTGTCGATCAAACCGGGCAGCAGGGTGGCGCCGGGCAGCTCCACGAGCTCGGCGTCCGGAGGGACCGGGGCGCGCGGCCCGGAGTCGACGGCGGTGATCCTCCTGTCCTCGACGACGACGAGCGGGTCGGCGACCGAGGCCGCCCCGTCGAAGAGGCGGTCGGCGCGGATGGCGGTGCGGGATCGGGTCATGCCGGAAGTTCTACGAGGTCAGAGCGCTCCCGCCATCGTGGAAAGCACGCAGGAGCGGTACTGAATCCGCGCTAGCGTGTCGTCCGTGGAGCCCCGGTTGGTCGGCCGGGCCGTCGAGCTGAAGGAGCTCGTCGGCCGGCTGGACGAGGCGCTGGGCGGTCGCGCCGGGCTCGTCCTCGTCTCCGGTGAGCCCGGGATCGGCAAGACCCGTCTCGTCGCGGAGCTGGGCCGGCTCGCCGCGGCGCGGGCGGTGCCCGTGCTGTGGGGCGGGTGCACCGACGAGGACGGCGCACCCGCGTTCTGGCCGTGGCGCCGGATCCTGCGTGCCTGGCTGGCCACCGCCTCCCCCGAGCGCGTCGGGACGCTCCTGGCGGGGCGCCGTGGGGACCTGGCGCGGATCGCCCCCGAACTGGGCCCGGCCGCACCGACGGACGGCCCCGAGCAGCGCTTCGCCCTCTTCGACACGGTGGCGGGGTTCCTCACCGACCTCGCGGCGCCCACCGGCCTCGTCCTCGTGCTCGACGACGTGCAGTGGGCCGACCCGGCGTCGCGGGCGCTGCTCACGCACCTCGCCCGGGAGACGGCCGACGCCCGGCTGCTCATGGTGGCCACCTACCGCACGGCGGAGCTGGCCGGGACCTGGCTGCCCGGCGCCGTCCGCCTGGAGCTGGCGGGGCTCGACGAACCGGACGTGGCGACGGCACTGGCCGACCGCCTCGGCCGGGCCCCGTCGGCCGGGATGGTCGCCACGGTCACCCGCCGCACGCGCGGCAACCCGTTCTTCGTCGGCGAGCTGGGCCGGGCGTGGACGAGCGACCCCGACGCGTCGCGGGTGCCGGCCGCCGTGCGTGACGTGGTCCGCCGGCGGCTGGCCCGGCTGCCCGACGCCGCACGGGCGTTGCTCGACGTCGCCGCGGTGATCGGCCGCGAGCCCGATCTCGCGCTGGTGGCCGGGGCGGCCGGCGTCACGGCGGGCGACCTGCTCGACCTGCTGCGGCCGGCCGTCGACGACGGTCTGCTGGAGCGTCCGCCCGGGCGTCCCGGGCTGCGGTTCGGTCACGACCTCGTGCGGGAGACGCTGCTCGTCGAGCTGGCCCCGGCCGACCGCGCCCGGATCCACCTGGCCGCGGTCGGCGTGCTGGAACCCGCCGCGGGGGATCCGGACGTGCTGCCGGAGCTGGCCCACCACGCGCTCGCGGCGCTCCCGCTCGGCGACGCCGGCGCGGCGTGCGGGTGGACGTGCGGCGCGGCCCGGCTGGCCACGGCGCAGCTGGCCTACGAGGAGGCGGCGCGCCTGTACGGCCGGGCGCAGGCCGTCGGTGCCGCGGTGCTCGTCCCGGCCGAGCGGATCGAGCTCCTGCTGGACACCGCCCGGGCGCAGGCGCTCGCCCACGACGTACCGGCCGCGATCGGGACCTGTACCGAGGCGGCGGAGCTGGCGCGGCGCACGGGCGACCACGCCGCGCTGGGGCGGGCTGCGCTCGGCATGCCGGAGGTGTCGGAGGCCGAATGGCTCGTCACCGTGCAGGGGTGGTGCACCGAGGCCCTGCGCGGGCTGCCCGGGACCGACAGCCCCCTGCGGGCCCGGCTGCTGGCACAGCTCGCGCACTGTCGCGTGCTGGCCGCCGACCGCCCGGGCATGCTGGCCGCCAGCGAGGAGTCCCTCGCGATGGCCGAACGGCTCGACGACTCGTCGTCGCTGGTCAGTGCGCTGAGGTCCCGGCAGCTGGTCTTCTCCGACGCCGACGGCAACGCCGCCCGTCTCGTGCTCGGCGGGCGCATGCTCGCGGTGGCGGAGCGGTCGGGCAGCGCGTCCGACGCGATGTGGGGCCACCTCTGGCGGTTCGACGCGCTGCTGCAGGCCGGCCGGGTCGCCGAGGCCGAGGCCGAGGTGGACCTGCTGGAACCCATCGTCGTCGCACTCCGCCAGCCGATGGCCCGGCTGCACCTGCTGCGCAGCCGCGTGGCGCTGGCGTTCGGGCGCGGCCGGTTCACCGAGGCGGCGCAGCTCAACGACGAGTCGATCGCCCTCGCGCTGGACGGCGGGCACCAGGGGGCCGCCGCGACGGGCCGGTCGCTGCGCTTCACCCTCGCCGCGCTCACCGGTGGCGATCCCGGCGACGTGTCCTGGTTCCTCGGCAACCCCGCCCTGGAACAGTCGTTCACGGGTCTGTCGCGGGCGTCCTACGCCCAGATGCTCGTCGCGTCCGGTCGGGCGGCCGAGGCCCGCCGCTGGTACGAGGGCCTGCCCGGGCCGGGTTCGCCGCGGATCCCGGCGTTCATGGGCATGACCGTGGAGGTGGTGCGGGCGCAGCTGGCCGCCGACCTCGGTGACGCCGGCACGGCCGGGACCTGCCACCGGTTGCTGCTGCCCTACGCCGACCTGCACGCCGTCGGCGGCGCCGGGGCGATCACCACGAGCGGCTCGATGCACCTCTATCTGGGCATGGCCGCGCTCGCCGCCGGCCGCCCGGATGCGGCCGTCCGGCACCTGCGCACGGCCGTCACGGTCAACGACGCCGCCGGGTTGGCGCCGTTCGCGGCCCTCGCGCGCTACCGGCTCGCGACCGCGTTGCGGGCCGGTGGCCGGGCCCTCGACGAGGCCGCCGCCCTGGCCGCCGCGGCCGGTGCGACCGCCGACCGGCTGGGCATGGCGCCGCTGCGAGCGCAGGTCGACGCAATGGCCTCCGACGACGGCGGCCCGCTCAGCCGCCGTGAGGCCGAGATCGCCGAGCTGGTGGGCCGGGGCCTGACCAACCGCCAGATCGCGGCCGCCGCCCACATCTCCGAGCGCACGGTGGAGACCCACGTCCAGCACGTCCTGGCCAAGCTGGGCTTCTCCGGCCGCAGCCAGATCGCGGCGTGGGTGGCGACCCGGAGGCAGTAGGGTCTCGCCGGTGCGTCTCGTCATCGCTCGCTGCCAGGTCGACTACGTCGGCCGCCTCACCGCCCACCTCCCCATGGCCCCGCGGCTGTTGCTGGTGAAGGCCGACGGGTCGGTGAGCATCCACGCCGACGACCGCGCCTACAAGCCGCTGAACTGGATGAGCCCGCCGTGCTGGCTCGAGGAGCAGCCCGGCGTGTGGACGGTGCGCAACAAGGCCGACGAGTCGCTCGTCATCACCATCGACGAGGTGCTGCACGACACGAAGCACGAGCTGGGAGTCGACCCCGGCCTGGTCAAGGACGGTGTGGAGGCACACCTGCAGGAGCTTCTGGCCGCCCACCCGACCACGTTCGGCGAGGGCTACACGCTGGTGCGCCGCGAGTACATGACGGCGATCGGGCCGGTCGACCTGCTGCTGCGCGACGCGGCGGGGAAGTCCGTGGCCGTCGAGGTGAAGCGGCGCGGTGAGATCGACGGCGTCGAGCAGCTCACCCGCTACCTCGAGCTCATGAACCGCGACCCGCTGCTCGCGCCGGTCGCGGGCGTCTACGCGGCCCAGCAGATCAAGCCCCAGGCCCGCACGCTGGCCGAGGACCGCGGCATCCGTTGTCTCGTGGTCGACTACGACGCCCTGCGCGGCACTGAGAGCACGGATCTGCGCCTGTTCTAGCGGCTCCGCCGCCCGTGCGCGGAAAACGGTGTCGGAGCACTGATTTCCGCGCACGACCCCGGGGCCTACTCTGGAGTAGTGACCGCCACCGAGGTGCCCGCAGACGCCGTACCGGCGACCTTCGAGTCGCTCGACCCCCGTACCGGCGAGGTCGTCGGTACCCATCCCGTCCACGACGAGGCCGCCGTCGAGCAGGCCGTCGCCCGGGCCGTCGAGGCGGGCCAGTGGTGGGCCGGTCTCGGTTTCACCGAGCGCGGCAAGCGGCTGGGGGAGTGGCGCAAGGCGCTCGTCCGGCGCCTCGACGACATCGCCCGCGTCGTGTCCGACGAGACCGGCAAGCCGTTCGACGACTCCCGCCTCGAGCTCGTACTGGCCATCGACCACCTCGACTGGGCCGCGAAGCACGCCGAGAAGGTCCTCGGGAAGCGCAAGGTCTCGTCCGGGATGCTCATGGCCAACCAGGCCGCGACGATCACCTACGCGCCGATCGGCGTCGTCGGCGTCATCGGGCCGTGGAACTACCCGGTGTTCACACCGATGGGCTCCATCGGCTACGCGCTCGCGGCCGGCAACGCCGTGGTGTTCAAGCCCAGCGAGCTGACGCCGGGCGTCGGCACCGCGCTGGCCGACTCGCTCGCCGAGATCGCCGAGGGCCACCCCCTGCTGCAGGTCGTCACCGGGTTCGGGGAGACCGGCGCCGCGCTGTGCCGCGCGAAGGGCGTCGGCAAGATCGCCTTCACCGGCTCCACCGCCACCGGCAAGCGCGTGATGGCCGCCTGCGCCGACACCCTCACCCCGGTGCTCATCGAGTGCGGCGGCAAGGACCCGCTGATCGTCGACGTGGATGCCGATCTCGAGGCCGCCGCCGACGCCACCGTCTGGGGCGGCATGTCCAACGCGGGTCAGACCTGCGTCGGCGTCGAGCGCGTGTACGTCGTCGAGCAGGTCGCCGACCGGTTCATCAGCCACGTCGTGCGCAAGGCCGAGGCGCTGCGCCCCGGCGACTTCGGCCCCATGACCATGGCGTCCCAGTCCGACATCGTCGCCGGTCACGTGGACGACGCGCTGGCGAAGGGCGGCCGCGCCGTGGTCGGCGGGCCGTCGTCGGTGCACCCGCCGTTCATCGACCCCGTCGTGATCGTCGACGTGCCCGAGGACTCCACCGCGATCACCGAGGAGACGTTCGGGCCGCTGATCGTCGTCAACCGCGTGCCGGACGTCGACGAGGCCGTGCGCCGCGCCAACGGCACCGGCTACGGCCTGGGCGCCACCGTGTTCTCGAAGAAGCGCGGCGAGGAGATCGCGGCGCAGCTGCGCTGCGGCATGGTGGCGATCAACAGCGTGATCTCGTTCGCCGGCATCCCGGCCCTGCCCTTCGGCGGGGTCGGCGACTCCGGGTTCGGGCGCATCCACGGCCAGGACGGGCTGCGGGAGTTCACCCGGCCCCAGGCCGTGGCGCGCCAGAAGTTCGCCCTGCCCATCGCGGTGACCAGCTTCAAGCGCACCTCCCGCGGCATGAACGCGCTGCTCGGGCTGGTGCGGCTGCGGCACGGGCGTTAGTCACAGCCGGGCCCGGGCACGCCGCGGGTCTGGGAGGATCCCGGGAAATCCAACGACGGAGGTAGATGGTGGCACGCGAGTTCCGGACGGTCGGCGTGGTCGGCCTGGGCACCATGGGCGCAGGCATCGTGGAGGTCTTCGCCCGCAACGGGCTGCAGGTGATCGCCGCGGAGACCGACACCGATGCCGTCGCGCGCGGCCGCCAGCACCTGGAGACGTCCACGTCACGGGCGGTCGGCCGCGGCAAGCTCACCCAGGAGGACGCGGACGCCCTGCTGGGCCGCATCACCACCACCACGTCGCTCGCCGACCTCGGCGACGCCGACCTCGTCATCGAGGCCGTGCCCGAGAACCTCGACCTCAAGGCTCAGATCTTCACCGAGCTCGACAAGGTCTGCCGGCCCGACGCGATCCTGGCCTCCAACACCTCCTCGCTCTCGGTCACCGAGCTCGCCGTCCGCACCGGGCGTCCCGGCAAGGTCCTCGGGATGCACTTCTTCAACCCCGCGCCCGTGCAGGCGCTGGTGGAGCTCGTCCGCACCGTCGTCACCGAGCAGGACGTGGTCGACGACGTGAAGGCCTTCGCCGCCACGCTCGACAAGGTGCCCGTCGTCATCGGCGACCGCGCCGGCTTCATCGCCAACGCGTTGCTGTTCGGCTACCTCAACCACGCCGCGAAGATGTACGAGCAGCGCTACGCCAGCCGCGAGGACCTCGACGCGGCCATGCGCTACGGCTGCGGCTACCCGATGGGCCCGCTCGCCCTGCTCGACCTGATCGGGCTCGACACGAGCTACGAGATCCTCGACACGATGTACAAGCAGTCCCGCAACCAGATGCACGCCCCCGCCCCCGTGCTCAAGCAGATGATCACCGCCGGGCTGCTCGGGCGGAAGTCGGGCCGCGGCTTCTACACGTACTCCGCGCCGCACAAGTCCGAGGTCGTCGCCGACGCCCTGACCCCCAGCGGCACCGTCCCCGAGGACGTCACGATCCGCGACGTGCAGCGGGTCGGCGTCGTCGGCACGGGCACCATGGCCTCGGGCATCGTCGAGGTGCTGGCCAAGGCCGGGCTCGACGTGATCGTCCGCGGGCGCAGCGACTCGAAGGTCTCCTCGTCCGTCGCGGGGATCAGGAAGTCGCTGGAGAAGTCGGTGGTGCGCGGCCGCATGACCGAGGACGACCGCGACTCCACGCTGGCCCGGATCACCGGCACCACGCGGCTGGAGGACTTCGCCGACGTCGACCTCGTGGTCGAGGCCATCGCCGAGGAGCTCGACGTCAAGCGCGCGGTGTTCGCGGCGCTGGACGAGATCTGCAAGCCCGGTGCGATCCTGGCCACCACCACGTCGTCGCTGCCGGTGGTCGAGTGCGCGGCGGCCACCACGCGGCCGTCCGACGTGATCGGGCTGCACTTCTTCAACCCGGCCCCGGCGATGAAGCTGGTGGAGGTGGTCTCCACGATCACCACCGCCCCCGACGTCGCGGCCACCGCCCTCGCGCTGTGCACCCGCCTCAAGAAGGTGCCGGTGAGCTGCGGCGACCGCGCCGGGTTCATCGTCAACGCGCTGCTGTTCCCGTACCTCAACGACGCCGTGAAGATGCTCGAGGCGCACTACGCCACGGCCGACGACATCGACGCCGCCATGAAGACCGGCTGCGCGCTGCCGATGGGGCCGTTCGAGCTGCTCGACGTGGTCGGGCTCGACGTGTCGCTGGCCATCGAGCGCTCGCTGTACGGGGAGTTCCGGGAGGCCGGGTTCGCACCCGCCCCGCTGCTGGAGCACCTCGTCACGGCCGGTCGGCTCGGTCGCAAGACCGGTCACGGTTTCCGGGACTACGCCGCGCGCTGAGCGGCGTTGCACCTGCCATGGGACGACGGACGCGCCGGCTGCAGCGCACGGAACACGTGCCGCTGCGGTCGGCGTCGTTCACCCGGGCCGAGAGCGGCTCCGACGGCGAGTGGCTGGTGCGCAACGTGCCCGGCTCGTCGTCGGCGAAGTGGTACCGCTGCCCGGGCTGCGACCAGGAGATCCCGGCCGGCACCCCGCACGTGGTGGCGTGGCCCGCGGCCGAGTTCGGCTCGGTGGAGGACCGCAGGCACTGGCACGCGCCGTGCTGGACGGCCCGGGGCCGGCGCAGGCCGGGCGGCCGGCGCTACTGAGTGACGGGAGCGGGCCGCCGCATCAGCGGCGGGCCGGGCTCGGGGTGCGGCGGGTCGGCGTCGGGGTGCGCACGGTGTCCGCGGCCGCGGTGGTGCTGCTCGCGGTGGTGCTCGCACTGTGACCGTTGCTGTCGCCGGCGGGGGCGTCGGCGGCCGATGCCGTGACGGTGTCGCGGACCGGCGCTGTCTCAGCGGCGGGTGCTGACTCGGGGCTCGGTTCCGGTGCGTCGACCGGGAGCTCCGCCACCGGCTGCGGATCCGACTGGGGGAGCCCCGCGTCGGGCGTGACCGCCGCAGGTGTGGTGATCTCGCCCTCCACCGGCCGGCCCAGGTCGCCGACCGTGCTGGCCAGGACGGCGCGGGTGCCGTCGAGCTGCTCGGCGAGCCGCCCGCGCAGCGCCACCAGCTCGGCCACCCGGCGCTGGGCGTCGGCGACGATCTGCGCGGCGGTGCGGCGGGCGTCCTCCACGAGGCTCCGCGCCTCGGCAGCGGCGGAGGCCCGCATCTCGGCCGTGATGCGTCGGGTGGACTCCTGCTCCGCGACGAGGGCCGTCAGGGCCTCCTTGCGGCGCTGGTCCATCGCGATGAAGAAGTCCTCCTCGACCAGCGCGCGCCGGGCCTCGGACTCGGACCAGGCCTGCGCCCGGGCCTGCTCGGCCTCAGCCGTGGCCGCGGCCAGCTTCTCGGCGGCCGCCCGGAGCTCGGACTCCTGCTCCGTGCGGAGCCGGGTGCGCTCGTGCTCCGCCGCCGCGTCGGCCTCGGCGATGGCCTGCGCGCTGGCCAGCCGGTCGGCCTCCAGCGCCGCGCGCAGCTCGGCGCGCTGCCGCTCCGCCGTCTCGGCGTCCGCGCGGACGGCGAGACGCACCGTGGCGACCTCGTTCTGCGCGTCGGCGACGATCTGCTCGGCCTTCTGCTCGGCCTCGCGGACCCGCCTGTTCACCTCGGTCTCGGCACGGGCGAGCATCTCCGCCACCTCGTCCTCGGCCAGCCGCAGCATCGATCGCATGCGCTCGCTCATGCCCTGCACGCTCTGCTGGGGGCTGACGAGCGTGCGCACCTGGGCGCGCAGGCGGTCGGCCCGGGCCCGGGAGTCGTCGAGCTCCCGGTTGAGCTGCGCAGCCTGGTCGAGGGCGGCGTCCCGATCCGTGGTCAGGATCCGGACGTCGGCGTCGAGCCGGCGCAGGTGGGCCTCCACCTGCGCCTGGTCGTAGCCCTTCCTGACCACCTCGAATGCGGCGTCGGGCGAGGGCACAACGGGGTCTCCGGCCATGAACTCACCGTACCGGGCCCACCCCGAAGGGTGGCGTGAAGAGTGCTGTGCGGGTGAACAGCCTCACGCATCGGGGTGACGCCCGGTGAACTCCTCTCGGATTCCGCGACCGTCAGATTCCACGGAAGCGATTGATCGCGTCGATGTGCTTGGCCCGCAGCTCCGGGTCGGTGACCCCGAGGCCCTCCTCGGGCGCGAGCGCCAGCACACCGACCTTGCCCTGGTGGCTGTTGGTGTGCACGTCCATCGCCGCCTGGCCCGTGTCCTCGAGGGAGTACACCTTCGAGAGCGTGGGGTGGATGAGGCCCTTCGCGATGAGCCGGTTGGCCTCGAACGACTCGCGGTAGTTCGCGAAGTGCGAGCCGACGATGCGCTTGAGGTTCATCCACAGGAAGCGGTTGTCGTAGGTGTGCATGTAGCCCGAGGTGGACGCGCAGGTGACGATCGTGCCGCCCTTGCGCGTGACGTAGACGCTGGCGCCGAACGTCTCCCGCCCCGGGTGCTCGAAGACGATGTCGGGGTCGTCACCCCCGGTGAGCTCGCGGATCTTCCCGCCGAACCGCTTCCACTCCTTGGGGTCCTGGTTGTCCTCGTCCTTCCAGAACCGGTAGCCCTCCGCGGAGCGGTCGATGATCAGCTCGGCGCCCATCCTGCGGCAGATCTCGGCCTTCTCCGGCGACGAGACGACGCACACCGGCGTGGCCCCGCCGTTGAGGGCGAACTGGGTGGCGTAGGAGCCCAGCCCTCCGGACGCGCCCCAGATGAGGACCGTGTCGCCCTGCTTCATGGCGGCACCGTTGCGGGAGACGAGCTGCCGGTAGGCCGTGGAGTTGACCAGGCCGGGAGCAGCGGCCTCCTCCCACGTCAGGTGCGCGGGCTTGGCCATCAGCTGGTTGGACTTGACCAGCGCGAGCTGGGCGAGCCCGCCGAAGTTGGTTTCGAAGCCCCAGATGCGCTGCTCGGGGTCCATCATCGAGTCGCCGTGGCCGTCGGGGCTCTCCAGTTCCACCGAGAGGCAGTGCGCCACGACCTGGTCGCCCGGCTTCCACGCGTTGACGCCGGGACCGGTGCGCAGCACGACGCCGGCCAGGTCGGAGCCCACGATGTGGTACGGCAGGTCGTGCCGCTTGGTGAGCGGCGAGATCTTCCCGTAGCGCTTGAGGAAGCTGAACGTGGAGACCGGTTCGAAGATCGAGGTCCACACGGTGTTGTAGTTGATGGCGCTGGCCATCACCGCGACGATGGCCTCGCCCGGGCCCAGCTCCGGCGTGGGCACGTCCTCGACGTGGAGGCTCTTGCGAGGGTCCTTTTCACGCGAGGGCATGCCCGCGAACATCTCCGCCTCGTCCTCGTGGACGGTGACGGCGCGGTAGTGCTCGGGCACGGCGAGCCCGCCGAGCGCGTCGTGCTCTCCCGCGAGAATCGCGTCGAGGATCTCCTGCACGGCTGGCCTCCGATGGCGTCGTCTGCTTGGTATCCCGAAAGTTACTGCGCGGTATGGTACCCGTGACCCTGCAAAGTGAGAGTTTCCGCCCAGCGATGGTGACAATCGCCATCTCGAACGGTCCAGAGACCGGTTCAGTGCGCGGCCGCGGGCTCCACGAGCTCGACGAGCACTCCGCCGGCGTCCTTCGGGTGCACGAAGTTGATGCGCGACTCGGCCGTGCCCCGGCGCGGTGCGTCGTAGAGCAGCCGGATGCCCTTTTCACGGAGGGCGGCGCTCGTGGCCTCGATGTCGGTGACGCGGTAGGCCATCTGCTGGATGCCGGGGCCGTTGCGGTCCAGGAACTTGCCGATCGCCGAATCGGGGCGCAGGGGCGCGAGCAGCTGGATCGCGGTGCCGGAGTCGCCGGGCGCGGACAGCATGGCCTCGCGCACGCCCTGTTCCTCGTTGACCTCCTCGTGCGTGGCGACGAGCCCGAAGGTGGCGCCGTAGAACGCGATGGCCTCGTCGAGGTCGGCGACCGCGATGCCGACGTGGTCGACCCCGATGACACCCGTGTACGTCTGTTCTCCCATGCCGGGAATGTAACCCGGACGGCCGCTGACGTGGCGTTGTGCCACGTATCACCACCGTGACGTGGCCGCGGGCCGGGATCGTGGGTCCGCCCGGCGGGTATCGTCGGCCAACCCCTGCCACCGCAGTCGCTGGAGGAAACGTGTCCGGAACCGTCATCGTCGCAGGAGCACGCACCCCGATGGGGCGTCTGCTGGGCTCGCTCAAGGGCTTCACGGGCGCACAGCTCGGAGGTGTGGCGATCAAGGCGGCGCTCGAACGCGCGGGCGTGGCCCCCGAGCAGGTGCAGTACACGATCATGGGACAGGTGCTGACCGCCGGCGCCGGCCAGATCCCGGCCCGGCAGGCGGCCGTGGCCGGGGGCATCCCGATGGACGTGCCCGCGTTGACCATCAACAAGGTCTGCCTCTCGGGCATCGACGCCATCGCGCTGGCCGACCAGCTCATCCGCGCCGGTGAGGCCGACATCATCGTGGCCGGCGGCCAGGAGTCGATGACCCAGGCGCCGCACCTGCTGGGCAAGAGCCGCGAGGGCTACAAGTACGGCGACGTGACCATGCAGGACCACATGGCCTACGACGGCCTGTTCTGCGCGTTCGACCAGGTGGCGATGGGCGCGTCCACCGAGAAGTACAACAGCCGCTACGAGATCACCCGCGCCGAGCAGGACGAGTTCGCCGCCCGCTCGCACCGGCGCGCCGCCGCCGCCGTGGAGAAGGGCTACTTCGCCGAGGAGATCACCCCGGTGTCGATCCCCCAGCGCAAGGGCGACCCGGTCGAGTTCTCCCTCGACGAGGGCATCCGGCCCGACACCACCGCCGAGGGGCTCGCCAAGCTCCGACCCGCCTTCTCCTCCGACGGCACGATCACCGCGGGCTCGTCCTCGCCGATCTCCGACGGGGCCGCCGCCGTGGTCGTGATGAGCAAGGCCAAGGCCGAGGAGCTGGGCCTGACCTGGCTCGCCGAGATCGGCGCCCAGGGCATGGTGGCCGGCCCGGACGCGAGCCTGCACGAGCAGCCGGCCAACGCCATCGCGAAGGCCTGCGAGAAGGAGGGCATCACGCCCGCCGACCTCGACCTCATCGAGATCAACGAGGCGTTCGCCGCCGTGGGCATCGTCTCGGCCCGCAAGCTCGGCATCGACGAGGACAAGGTGAACGTCAACGGCGGGGCCATCGCGCTGGGCCACCCGATCGGCATGTCGGGCGCCCGCATCGCGCTGAGCCTGGCGCTGGAGCTCAAGCGCCGCGGCGGCGGCGTGGGTGCGGCCGCCCTGTGCGGTGGCGGCGGGCAGGGCGACGCCCTGATCGTCCGGGTGCCGGCCGCGAGCTGAACCCTCGGTGATGGCACGGCGGCTCGACGTCCCGCAGCTGGTGGTGCGGGCCCGGCAGGGTGAGCAGCTCGCCGTGGGCCGCCTGTTGTCGCTCGTGGAATCCGACACCCCCGCAGGGCGCGACGCCCTGCGGGAGGTGGCGGCCGCCCTCGCCCCGTACACCGGCCGCGCGCACGTGGTGGGCCTGACCGGGCCACCCGGGGTGGGGAAGAGCACCACCACGTCGGCGCTGGTGGGAGCCCTGCGGGCGCAGAACCGGCGCGTGGGCGTGCTCGCCGTGGACCCGTCGTCACCGTTCTCCGGTGGAGCGTTGCTCGGCGATCGGGTGCGGATGGCCGAGCACGCCACCGACGACGGTGTGTTCATCCGCTCCATGGCCACCCGCGGCCACCTGGGCGGCCTGTCCTGGTCGACGCCGCAGGCGCTGCGGGTGCTCGACGCCGCCGGCTGCGACGTGGTGCTCATCGAGACCGTGGGCGTGGGGCAGAGCGAGGTGGAGGTGGTGGCGCTGGCCGACACCACCGTGGTGCTGCTGGCCCCGGGCATGGGCGACGGGGTGCAGGCCGCCAAGGCCGGCATCCTCGAGGTGGCCGACGTGTTCGTGGTGAACAAGGCGGACCGCGACGGCGCCGCCCAGGCCGTGCGCGACCTGCGCCACATGATCTCGCTGGGCGGCCGGGGCGACGCCGGGAGCTGGACCCGGCCGGTGGTGAGCACCGTGGCATCCCGCCAGGAGGGGCTCGAGGACCTCGTGGCCGCCCTCGACCGCCACCGCGAGTGGATCGACGCCCACGGTGAACGCCACCGGCGCAGGCTCGCCCGGGCCGCGGCCGAGATCGAGGCCATCACGCTGGACCGGATCCGGGACCGGATCGGTGACCTGCGGGGCGGCTCGGGCCTGCCCGATCTCGCGAAGCGGGTGGTGGCAGGCGACCTCGACCCGTACGGGGCCGCCGACGAGCTGGCCGGCAACGTCACCTCCTGAGCCCCGGTGCTCATGGTGCGCCGTCCAGCCGGGCCGGGATGCGCCTCGACCCGATGCGCGTGGCGATGGCCCGCGCCTGCCGGGCGTGCGCGGCCGCAGCGTTGGGATCCCGGGCCGCCACCGTGACGGCGAGATCGGCGTGCAGCTCCCCGCGGTGCCGCGCGGACGTCGGCCCGGCCGCGAGCGCCCCGGTCAGCGGCTGGAACGCCGCGGGATCGCCGAGCAACGACAGCGCGTGCCCCCGCCTGCGGTGCAGGTCGTCGAGTTCGACGTCGATCGTCGACGGCCAGAACATGTCGGGGACGACGGCCGCGCGCACCGCGGCGCGGGTGGCCTCCTCGGCGCGCCCGAAGGCGGCCTGCGCGGCGGGTGCCTGGCCGCCTGCCGCCCTCGCCAGCCCGACCGCCGCGGACCAGCGGGCGGTGGCGCCGGGCGGCCCTCCCGGCGGCTCATCGCCCAGCAGGACGAGAGCCGGTCCGGGCTCGCCGACCTCCACGAGGACGGTGGCCTGCCCGGCGAGTGCGGTGGCCGCGGCGACCGGCCGGCGGGCCACCGCGGCGGCCGAGTGGGCGCGGCGGTAGGCCTCCCACGCCAGGTCCGGCTCGCCCGCGTCGAGGTGCTGCGCGCCCGCCAGCGCGGCGGCGCCCGACAGCACGGAAGCCACGGCCTGGCGCGCGGCGGCGCCGAGGGTGTGCGCGAGGGTGTGGTGGAGCTGGGCCACCTGGGCCCGCACGAGAGCACCGGCCCCCGCCGTGCCGAGCTCGTCGTCGAGCCTGCCGGCCACGGCGAGCTGCTCGCGCCACAGCGCGACCACGGTGTGGTCGGCGGCGGCGGCCCCGGCCAGCGCCGCCCGTAGCCGCTCCGCCCCCTCGGCGGCCCGGACGGGCTGCGCCTCCGGATCGATCCCCAGCTCCCCGGCCGTGCGGCCGAACAGCTCCGCGAGCAGCTCCCGGTACTGCGGCTCCGGTACGACATGGCCGTTCTCCCACCGCGACAGGAGCGTCTTGAGGCTGGCCGCGGCGGCGACCGGCACGCCACGGCGGTGGCCGAGCCCGGCGATCTCACGGGCCGCCTCGCTCTGCGACCAGCCGCGCCCGACGCGGGCCGCACGGAGTGCGGCACCGCCGGGGACGGGCTCGGGGAGGTTCACGGATCCGAGAATGTCGGTGCCCGGTCGTACTGTCAACCCTGTTGAGGCAACAGGGCATCAACAGTGCGGGGAGGTGGCGTCATGGATCTCACGACGTGTTCGGTCTGCGCCGTGGTGGGAGCTGCGGGTGGAGCGGTCGGCGGCTTCTGCGTCGGGCGCAGGAGAACGCCGCGGGGGCGCAGGACGGCCGTCGGCGACCGACGGGTGCGCACGATGCGGTCCTGGCCGGGTGGGGGCCGGCGCTCGGGACGCCGTGGTGGGGGCGACCCGTCGCGGCCCGGTGGGGAGGGGCCGCGACGATGAGCGGAGGTCAGTCGAAGTCGCCCGCGGCCCGGCGCACCTGGCCGAGGAGCTCCGTCAGCTGCGTCTCCTGCTCGGGGCGCAGCCCCCGCAGCCCGAAGTCGATCCCCGTCACCGCCTCCGTCGCCTTCCCGAGCACCGCGACCCCGGCCTCGGTGATGCCGACCAGGGTCGCGCGCCGGTCGGTCGGGTGGGGGGTGCGGCGCACCAGTCCGTCGGCCTGGAGCCGGTCCACGATGTTGGTCACGCTCGTCGGGTGCAGCTGCAGCCGCTCGCCCATCACCCGCATCGGGAGCAGGCCGCGGCGGGAGAACGTCAGCAGCACCAGGGCCTCGTACCGGGCGAACGTCAGCCCGTGCGGGCGCAGTGCACCGTCCACGGCGGAGAGCAGGATCTGCTGCACCCGCATCACGCTCGTCACCGCGGCCATGGTGCGGGCGGGCCCGATCCTCTCGTCCCACATCTGGGCCGCCCGCATGATCGGATCGAACGGGAGGGGAGCGCGGGGGGCCATGACGCGCGACGCTAGCAGTGTCGCGTGCCGGTGCCGCCGGCCTGCGCGGGAGCGGGCGCGCGCGATGCCGGATGGATGGGGCAGGCTGCAGGCATGCTCTTCGCATTCAGCATCTCCCCGGCCGGCATCGAGGGCGCCACCGACGACAGCGTCGGTGACGTCGTGGCGGAGGCCGTGCGGGTCGTCCGCGAGTCGGGCCTGCCCAACGAGACCACCTCCATGTTCACCACCATCGAGGCCGAGACCTGGGACGAGGCCATGGCGGTGATCAAGAAGGCGGTCGAGGCCGTGCAGGCGCGGGCGCCGCGGGTCAGCCTGGTGCTCAAGGCCGACATCCGCCCGGCCCACAACTCGGGCCAGCTCACGGCCAAGGTCGAACGGGTCGAACGGGCCCTGGACGCCGATCGGGCACCGGAGGCGTGAGCCGCTTCGTCCTCGTCCACGGGGCCTGGCACGACGGCGGCTGCTGGACCCCGCTCGTCGGCGAGCTGACGCGTCGCGGGCACACCGCGGTCGCGGTCGACCTGCCGTCCGACCAGCCGGGGCTGGGCGCGCTCGACTACGCCGGGGTGGTGGAGCGGGCGGTCGGCACCGAGCCGTGCGTGCTCGTCGGCCACTCGCTGGGTGGGCTCACCGTGCCGGTGGTGGCGCAGGGCGCGGTGGCTGCGTCCGTGACGGCGATCGTGCTCGTCGCCGCACTGGTGCCGCAGCCCGGCCGGTCCTTCGACGACCAGAGCAGATCTGCCGACAGTCCCATGGCCGACGGGTTCGGCCGCGGCCAGCAGCGACACGACGACCGCACCACGTCGTGGCCGCCCGACGCGGCCAGGGCCGGGCTCTACGCCGGGGTGGCCGAGGAGTCGTCGTCGGAGGTGGTCGACGCGGCGGTGGCCGGGCTGCGGCGCCAGGCCTGGACGATCGGCCGGGAGGTCACGCCGCTCCTGTCGTGGCCCGCGGTGCCCACCACCGTCGTGGTGTGCCGGGACGACCGGGTCGTGGATCCGGGCCGGCTGGCCGAGCGCGGCCGGTCGCTGCCCGGTGCGCAGGTCGTGGAGCTGCCCGGCGGGCACTTCCCGATGCTGACCCGCCCCGCGGAGCTCGCGGACGTCCTCGTCGCGGCGGCCGGAGACGGGAAGAGGGGCCACCGCGAACGGTGACCCCTCCCCGAACCGGCCAACTCACATCTGGGCGATGTTCAGCGTGAAGAAGAAGACGCCGACGAGGATGGCGGCCACGCCGAGGCCGATCGCGATCTTGGCCAGCTTCGCCGCCAGCGGGCGGCGGACCGCGATCGCGCCGAGCACGATCGCGGCGGCGCCGAGCACCCACCCCGCGATCGAGATCGGGCTGGCGAGGAGGGCGATCACGCCGACGATCAGCGCGATCTTTCCGAGTCCGGCGCTCTCCTGCTTCGCGGTCTTCTTGCGGGCGTCGGTGAGCAGGCGGTCGGCGACGTTGTTCTCCGAGCTCATGCAGGTCCTCCGGGTGATTGCGTACACAGCGATCTACATACACAGAGCGACACTCTCGTCACTCCCACCTCATCAACGAGCCGATCCGAGCGGTGGTGCTCCGCCAGACCGGTGATCGATTGCGCGCTGCGTCCGACGGATCGCCGACGGTGACTGCGCAGGGTGACCGAACTCGACCGGAACGGACCAAGGTGTGCGGCAGCGACCCGACGACCTACTGTCGCGGCGGGTGCCTACGGAGCAGGAGATCGCGATGGAACAGCAGGTGGAGACCAGGGCGCGGCGGCTGTGGCGGGCGG
>NZ_MKVV01000035.1:169499-177681 GCF_001899645.1 Pseudonocardia sp. 73-21
GACGCCCTCGGTACCAAGGGCTTCTGGATGAGCTACTTCGCCCTCCGCGCCGCTCCGCTCGGGGCTGCGCCCGCCGAGCTGGTCACCGCGCTGTTCTACAACTTCCACCCGGCCATGGTCGCCCGCGCGGTGCCCGACGTGTGGGCCGTCGCCGCGCCGGAACGGTTCGTGGCGGCCCGTCTGGAGGCGGTGGACGCCGCGTTGCGCCGGCTGCTCGGAGCCGATGTCCTCAGCTCGCCGGAGGTTGCGGAGGCGGCCGGCATCGCGCGTGACGCCGCGCTGGCCGCCCCGACGGCCGGGCGGGCACTCGCGGCGGCCAACGCCGCCCTGGAGTGGCCCGACGCCCCGCACCTCCTGCTGTGGCACGCGCAGACGGTGCTGCGCGAGCACCGGGGCGACGGTCACGTGGCCGCGCTGCTCAGCGCGGGGCTCGATCCCGTGGAGGCGCTCGTGGTGTTCGCCGCCGGTGGGTCGGCCGCGGCGGAGAAGCTGCGGGAGCGGCGCGGCTGGTCCGAGCAGGAGTGGGCGGCCGCCGTCGACCGGCTGGCGGACCGCGACCTGCTCGACGGGGCAGGCGCGATCACCGACGCGGGCCGGGCCCTCGTCGTCGAGGTCGAGTCCCAGACCGACGCCCTGGCCGACGTGCCCTGGGCCGCGGTCGGTGACGCGCGGGCCGAGCGGCTGGTGGAACTCGTCGAGCCGCTGGTCGCCGCCATCGTGGCGGGCGGGGGCTTCATGGTGGACAACCCGATGGGGCTCAGGCCGCTCACGTCGGCCGGCTGATCCAGAATGCCCGTATGACGCAGGAGCCCCCGCCGTCGTGGCCGCGTCGGGACACCGGCCCCGAGGCGGACCCGACGATGGCGGTCGATCCGCTCACCGGTGAGCCGATGTCGGGCTGGTCGGTGGCCCGTGGGACCGACCTCACGAAGCCCGGGCGGGCGTCGGGCCGGGCGGAGGCCTACCGGGCCGGACCGGTCGACGGCGGCACGGAGGCGGCCCCTTCCTGGTCCGGCCACGACGCCGAGGGGTTCCCGCAACCCGGTGAGGGGCCGGCCGGCCATCCGGCACCCGGCGACGGGACCGCAGGCCATCCGCCGCCGGGTTACGGCCCGGCCACGTACCCGCCGCCGGGTTACGGCCCGGCCACGTACCCGCCGCCGGGTTACGGCCCGGCCACGTACCCGCCGTCGGGTTACGGCCCGGCCACGTACCCGCCGCCGTACTACGGGCCGCCCGGTTACCCGCCTCCCGGCTACCGGCCGGCGCCGTACCCGCCGGTGGGCCATCCGCTCGCCCGGCCCACCAACGGGCTGGCCATCGCCTCGCTCGTCCTCGGGGCCGTGTGGATGTTCTGGATCGGCAGCGTGCTGGCGCTGGTCCTCGGCTACGCCGCACGCGGCCAGATCCGGCGCACGGGGGAGGACGGCGACGGGGTCGCCGTCGCGGGCATCGTGCTGGGCTGGGTGGGGGTGGGTCTCCTGGTGCTGCTGGTCGTCGCCGGGGTGCTGGGGGACTCCTGACGGCGCCGGGTGCAGCACACGGACGGGAGCCGTCGTGCCAGGATGAACGGCGTGTCCCGACCTGATCCCCGTGCACGTGCCCAGACGGCCGCTCTGTCGTCATCGCTGGCGGGCGCGGTCGACCTCTCCGCCCTGAAGGCACGCGCCGAGGCCCCGCCCCGTCCTCCGCAGGCGCCGGGTGCCGCACCCGCCGCCGGCACCGGCTCCACCAGCGGTTTCGTCATCGACGTCACCGAGCAGGGCTTCCAGGCCGACGTTCTCGAGCGGTCGCTGCAGGTGCCCGTCGTGGTCGACCTGTGGGCCACCTGGTGCGAGCCCTGCAAGCAGCTCTCCCCGGTGCTCGAACGCCTGGCCGACGCCGCGAACGGCGCCTGGATCCTCGCGAAGGTCGACATCGACGCCAACCCGCGCATCGCGCAGGCGTTCGGCGTGCAGTCGATCCCGATGGTCGTCGCCGTGGTGGGCGGCCAGCCCGTCGACGCGTTCAACGGCGCCCAGCCCGAGCCGCAGATCCGGCAGTGGATCACCTCGCTGCTCGACGCCGTGCGCGACCGGATGCCCGCCGTCGCCGAGGCGGAGCGGGGTGCGGGCGCACCCGAGCCCGTCGAGGAGCCCGAGGACCCGCGGTTCACCGCCGCCGAGGACGCCCTCGAACGCGGCGAGTGGGCCGAGGCCGAGGCCGCCTACGAGGCGATCCTCGCGCAGGAGCCGGCCAACGAGCAGGCCAAGGCCGCCCTGGCGCAGGTGCGGTTCCTGGCCCGGGCCGAGCAGGTCGACCCCACCGCCGTCGAACGTGCCGACGCCGCCCCCGACGACATCGACGCGCAGCTCGCCGCCGCCGACGCCGAGCTGGCCGGCGAGGGCGTCGAGGAGGCGTTCGCGCGGCTCGTGGCCACGGCGGGCCGCACGTTCGGCGACGACCGCGACCGCGTCCGCGAGCACCTCGTGAGCCTGTTCGAGCTGTTCGCCCCCGACGACGCACGGGTCACGGCGGCCCGGCGGGCCCTGGCGCGCGTCCTGTTCTGACGCCGGTCGGGCCCGGCACGCCCCGACGCGCGCGCCCGGGCCCGACCGCGCGCGGCCGTCACCGCAGGCAGCTCGCGGCGCCCTGGCGCACGCCCTGCCGGAACCGGGTGACCCGGTCGAAGCCGTCCTCGCTCCCGTCGACCGTGCCCTGCGGGGAGCGCGCGGCCCAGTCGGCGGTGAGCAGGACCTGGACGGCCTCGTCGAGGTCGCCCGGGGAGAGCGTGAAGCTGCCCGACGGGTCGAGCAGGCGCGCCGTGTACGCACCGGCCAGGCAGACGGCGGCCGGGCCCTCCGCGGGCCGGCCCATCGCCGTCAGCGCGGCCATGGCGTAGCGGCTCGCGACGAGGGTGGCCGCCGCGTAGTCGCCGAACCGGTCCTCCAGGGTGGTCAGCGCGGGCCGGTCGACGTCGATCGATCCGTCGGCCGCGCAGAACCGGGCCGGTCCCTGCCCGGTGAGCGCCGGCCCGGAGCAGGACGCGCCGGGCGCGGTGCGCAGCGCCGGGGCCCGCCACCCGGGCGCCCGTGGCGCGGCCAGTGCTGTGAACCACTGCCGGGCGTCGGTCTCGACGGCGGGCAGCAGCTGGGCGAGGGGCAGGTTGCCCCCGCGGGCCTGGTCTGCGGCGGAGCCGAAGCGGCGTTCGGTGAAGGCCCGCCCGGCCACGGTCATGGCGGCGCACAGCGTCGGGCCACCCGTCCAGCCGTCCTGGAACGCGGAGACCCGGTCGAACGCGTTGCCGTGCGCGCTCGCGTCCGAGGGCCCGATGCCGACCGGGTCGCGGAACCCGACGAGCGCGAGCACCGCGGTGTCCCGGTCGCCGACGTCCAGCCCCGGCCGCCCGGAGAGGGACGCGAGGGTGGCACCGGCGTAGCAGTCGGACATCGCCTCCAGCAGGATCGTGGGGAAGGCCGCCGGATCGCGGGCCTGCTCCTCGTCGACACCGAGCCGCGTCTGCACGGCGTGCCCGACCTCGTGGGCGAGCACCACCACCACGCCCGCCGTGCCGAACTCCCGCCGGATCTGCGGCAGCAGCCCGTCGGCGTCCCAGACGACGGCGTCGGCCGCCGGGCAGTAGAACGCCTGGCCGTCGAGATCGGCGGCGCGCTCCACGCACGGCGGGGTGGCCGTGCTCCGGGACGCCGTGTGCACGGGCACGAAGCGGCGGATGTCGCGCCACGGCTGGCCGAACGCCGCGGGGAACGCCTGGTCCCAGAACCCCTGCAGCGCCGTGGTGACGTCGGAGAGATCGACGGGCGGCGGAGCCGCGATCGCCGCGGTGCCGGTGGCCGGCGCCGCACGTGCCCGTCCGGGCACGGATCGGGCGCAGCCGGTGACCAGCACGAGCAGCACGCACACCACTGCGGTGAGGCCGCGGATCGGGATGCGCACCCCGTCATCGTCTCCCGGCGGGTGGTCGTGGGGGAGCGGTTCGGAACAACTCGACCCGTACGGATAGCGTCGGGACCCGTGCCGTCCAGTGTGCTGACCCCGCCGGTCCGGTCCGCCACCCCGAGCCGGGTGGTGGCCGGCCTGCTCGTCCTCGCGTCGATCGCGACGGCGGTGGTGCTGGACATCCGCCATCCCGACGTCCTGCTGCGGCTCATCCCGTCCACGGACATGCGGGAGCTGCACGTCGACTTCGACACCTTCTGGCACTCGGCCGTCGCGATGGTGAACGGCACCGACATCTACGACACCCCCGCGAAGCTGCGCAACCTCAACCCGCCGCTGATGACGGTGCTGCTGGGCCCGTTCGCGCCGATGGACGAGGTGACGGCCTACCGGATCTGGGTGGCGCTGACGACGCTGATGGTGGCGGGGTCCGTCCTGCTCGTGGCGCGCGAGCTGCGGCTGCGGGCGGTGTTCACGGTGCCCGCGCTGCTGGCCGTGCTCGCGTCGTCCCCGCTGCACGGCACGCTGGTGCTCGGCCAGATCTACCCGGTGCTGCTGGTGGGGCTCGTGGCCGGCTGGATCGCCGAGCGGCGCGGCCACCCGGTGCTCGCGGCGGTGCTGTTCGGGATCACGGTGGCGCTCAAGCCGTCACTGGCGCCGATCCTGCTGCTGCCCGCGGTGCAGCGCCGGTGGGCGCCGTTCCGGGCCGGGATCCTCTCCGCCGCCGTGGCGTCGCTCGTCGGCGTGCTGGTGGCGGGTCCGTCGAGCGCGCTCGGCTGGCTGCGGATCGCGTTCAGCGAGCCGGTGCCCGACACCGTCGACAACGCGTCGCTGCCCGGGCTCGCCGTGCGGTTCGGGCTGCCGTCGTCGGTCGGGATGGCGGTGGGGCTCGTGGTGCTGGTGGGCACCCTCGTCTGGTGCGGACGCCACCGCGACCGCATCGAACCGGCCGGCACGGTGCTGTGGGCCGTGGTGGCCGCGGGGCTGCTGTTCTCCCCGATCGCCTGGCACAACTACCTGATGCTGCTGTTCCCGGGCGCGCTGATGCTGATCACCCTCGGGCGCGGGGCGGCCACCGCCGTGATGCTCGCGGTGGCCGTGATCCCCGTGTCCTGGAACGCCGACTGGCCGGCCGACGGGGTCGGCCAGGCCGTCGGCCGGTCCCTGTACTTCCTGGTCCTGCTCGGCTACTGGACGGTGCTGCTGCGGTCGGCCGGCCCCGACCCGGCCGGGGGCCGCTCCGAGCCGGAACCCGCCGGGGCGGCGCCGGGCCCGGCCTGAGCCACGACGTCGTCGGCCCGGCCCAGCGCATGCCGGCCGGTGAGCAGCGGCCCCTCGTCGTCGAGGTCGGCCAGCCGCTCGTCCAACCCGTCGCCCGCGTCGTCGGCGAAGTCCACCGGCAGCACCGGCTCCCCGGCGAGGGCCGCGGGCTCAGCCGCGACGGGCTCGGCCCCGACGCTCCCGGCCGCGACCGGTTCGGCGGCGACCGGTTCGGCTGCGACGGGCTCGGCGGCGACCGGATCGATGACGGCCTGTTCGGTCGCCGCCGATCCGGGCACGGCGGCCTCCACCGGCGCGTCGACCACCGGCGTCACCGGCGCTACCTCCGGCACGTCCGCCGAGACGGGGGCGGACGGAGCGTCCTCCACCGTGACGGCCAGCCTGCTCACCGCACCTTCGAACGGCTCCGGCGCCAGCCACAGCACCCCGGACGGGGGCAGCTGCAGCACCGCCGACGCCGGACGCCCGTGCCACACCGTCTGGTCGGCCTCCACCGCGCCGAAGTTGCCCACGCCCGAGCCGCCGTAGATCTCGGCGTCGGTGTTGAGCACCTCCTTCCAGCGGCCCGCGAACGGCAGCCCCACCCGGTAGTCGGGCTTGGGCGTGCCGGAGAAGTTCGCGACGCAGGCGATCACGGTGGGCTTGCCGTCGGGGTCGACGCCGTGGCGCAGGAAGCTGAACACGTTGCCCGCGGTGTCGTTGGCGTCGATCCACGAGAAGCCGTCGGGCGAGACGTCCTTCGTCCACATCGCGGAGTGGGCGCGGTAGGCGCGGTTGAGGTCGCCGACCATGCGCTTGATGCCCTCGTGCAGCGGCTCCTCCAGCAGGTGCCAGTCGAGCGACCGCGCCTCCGACCACTCGCGCTCCTGGCCGAACTCCTGGCCCTGGAACAGCAGCTGCTTGCCCGGGTGCGCCCACATGTAGGCGAGCAGCGCGCGGACGTTCGCGGCCTTGTTCCAGGCGTCTCCCGGCATGCGCGTCCACAGCGAGCCCTTGCCGTGCACGACCTCGTCGTGGCTGATCGGCAGCACGAAATTCTCGCTGAACGCGTACATCAACGAGAACGTCATCTGGTTGTGGTGGAAGCCCCGGTAGATCGGGTCACGCGCGGTGTAGTCGAGCGTGTCGTGCATCCAGCCCATGTTCCACTTGAACCCGAAGCCCAGACCGCCCAGGTGCGTGGGGCGGGAGACGCCCGGCCACGCCGTCGACTCCTCGGCGATCGTCATGGCGCCGGGGTGCTCGCGGTAGACGGTGGCGTTCATCTCCTGCAGGAAGGCCACGGCGTCGAGGTTCTCGCGGCCGCCGTAGATGTTGGGCAGCCACTGCCCGTCCTTGCGGGAGTAGTCCAGGTAGAGCATCGAGGCGACGGCGTCGACGCGCAGCCCGTCGACGTGGAAGGACTCCAGCCAGTACAGGGCGTTGGCGACGAGGAAGTTGCGCACCTCCTTGCGGCCGAAGTCGAACACGAGCGTGCCCCAGTCGGGCTGCTCGCCGCGGCGCGGGTCGGCGTGCTCGTAGAGGGCGGAGCCGTCGAACTTCGCCAGCGCCCACTCGTCGCGCGGGAAGTGGGCGGGCACCCAGTCGACGATGACGCCGTAGCCGTGCTGGTGGAGGTGGTCGACGAACCACCGGAAGTCGTCGGGCGTGCCGAAGCGCGAGGTCGGCGCGTAGTACGAGGTGACCTGGTAGCCCCAGGACCCGCCGAAGGGGTGCTCGGCGACCGGCAGCAGCTCGACGTGGGTGAAGCCGGTCTCGTCCAGGTAGTCGACGAGCTGGCGGGCCATCTCCCGGTAGTCCAGCCCGGTCCGCCACGAGCCGAGGTGCACCTCGTAGATGCTCATCGGCTCGGCGTGGGCCTGCTTCTGCGCGCGGGCGGTCATCCAGCCGTCGTCGGACCACTGGTGCCCGGCGACGTCCACGATCGACGCGGTGGCCGGCGGGATCTCGGTGCGGAAGGCCATCGGGTCGGCCTTGTCGCGCCAGCGCCCGTCCCGGCCGAGGATGCGGAACTTGTAACGCGCACCCGGCTCGATGCCGGGCACGAACAGCTCCCACACGCCGGTGCTGCCCAGCACCCGCATGGGGTGGGCCCAGCCGCTCCAGCCGTCGAAGTCGCCGGTGACGCGCACACCCTGCGCGGACGGCGCCCACACGGCGAAGCTCGTGCCGGTGACGACCCCGGCCGGAGTCTCGTAGGCCCGCACGTGCGAGCCCAGGACGTCCCACAGCCGCTCGTGGCGGCCCTCACCGATCAGGTGCAGGTCCATCTCGCCGAGCGTGGGCAGCCAGCGGTAGGGGTCGTCGACGATGTCGACCCGCTCGCCGTAGCGGACGGCCAGCCGGTAGTCCGACGGCGGCCCGGGCACGACGCCCGAGAAGAGGCCGGCGTCGTGCACCCGCACCAGCGGATGACCCTCACCGCCCTCGAGCACGACGTGCACCTCGTCGGCGTGGGGGCGCAGCACGCGCACCACCGTGCCGTCCGGGTGCGGGTGGGCGCCCAGCACCGAGTGCGGGTCATGGTGCGCGCCCCCGAGGACACGGTCGATGGTGCCCTGGTCGGGCGGGCAGGGGTCGACCTTGTTGATGATCTCCGCCTCCCGGTTGATCGTCTGGGTCCGGTTATCCTCACGATCCACCCGCGCACCCTATTGGTCGAGCCCCGGCGTTGCCGAGCCTGGCGGCAACGATCCGGACGCGGTCGGTGGTGGTCACCCGGATGGGCGCCGGTCATGAGGGGTGGTCCTCGACGCCGGCGATCACGAACCCGGGGGCGCATGCGAACGGCGCACCGTCCACCGCCGACGTCTCGGCTCGGTTCTCTCCTCGGCCGGATGGATGTGCGGGGGGAGCGCCGGAACGACGGTCCGCCGCTCGTGTCGATTCCGGGTCTCGGGGGGTGTCTCTATGTCGTTGTCAAGCGGCGGCGGGGCTGGTGTCCGGCTCGGTGGGCATGGGC
>NZ_MKVV01000036.1 GCF_001899645.1 Pseudonocardia sp. 73-21
CCGCGTCACCCGCCACCTACAGATCCACTGCCTCAAACCCCGACCCTCAGACTAAACGCAAGGCCATTGGCCTCTCCACCGGCGAGCAGTTGCTCGCTGCGGTCGATCAAGCTCTCCAGCTCGACGATCACTTGCGGTGGGAAGTCCAGAACTCTGGTATCGAGCCCGTGCCATCGGAGGTGCCCCCGGTCGTCCCCGCCGACTTCGATTGGAGCAAGATCCCCACGCAGTGGGCTGGTGAACGCGCCCGCACCGTCGATCGCCTCGACAAATTGCTCACCGAGGCCGGCTCCGCGTATGAGGTGAACTGGTCGTTGCCGCCTCGGCTGGACCACCGTCTCGATCCAACAGTCGACGAGCTTCTCACTCGCACCATCACCAACTCCCCGTCTACGGCCGGCAAGCGGCTCAGCGACGCAAAGCGTCACATCTACGGTCTGCGTCCTGACCCAACGGCCGCGTATCGCGAGGCTGTGCGAGCGGTGGAGGAAGTCGCCTGTCCGCTAGTACTGGAAAAAGCTGCGGCGGCCAGCTCCGCAACGCTCGGCACCGTGCGCAACCATCTTCGCGACGCACCCGACAAGTGGCAGTTCGTTTTGCTAGACAACGACGGCGAGGGTTCGGTGCAGCCGTTGGTCGCGATGCTCGACCGACTGTGGACTGGGCAGGTCTCCCGTCACGGAGGCGGCCGGAACTCTCGCGACCAGACGCTGGCCGAAGGCGAGGCGGCAGTACACCTCGCCGCCACGCTCGTATATCTCCTCGGCGCCGGCACGCTCAAACGCCGCAAGGGCAGCATCTGACGTTATAGGACTGACGTGCTCGAGTTGATTGCTTTGCAGCCCCAACCCTGCGAGCGATCGGGCTGAGGCGCTACAGCGCCGTCATCAACGTGGCTAACGAGAGTGATCGCATATAACAAGATTCAGTCCAGCCGTTCTCAATCCACCGTGCCAACACTATTGTCAGAAGTAGTATCGTAAGGGTCATAAGAGTACTCCGACCACGACTTTTCGGTGTAGAGGCGAGAGAAAATCGCGATCGATGCATGATAGTTATAATGCAGGCCATCCTGCTCGAAATACGGCGGCGTCGTCATCATTCGCGCCAGATTGTCAAATACGGAGTTGTCCGGGTAAGCGCGCCTCAAGGTGCCCACAACGAAGGCCGGACTCCCTGACTGCTTGTCTCCGTAAATGAAGGGGTCCGCCATTAGTTGCTGCAGCTGCAAGTAGTTATGATTGCAGGCAGCTACAAATACTTCCGTCGCGGTATGTTGATATTCGATCGGCAAGGGCGACCCATCACGCTGACTGACCGCGGGTGTTCCGCACGGACTGTGTACGGCATCTGGGGCACCGGTGACACTACTTACGGCAGGATTGCCAGCGGATTCGATCCCATTAACTTCGACCGACGAACACGCGCCTGCCGTCAAGCACATCGTCACCGTTGCACTGAGACCTATAAGCAGTAGAAATTGACACCCCTTCAACGAGAACCGCTTACTGGATGAAGTCTTTCGACTCAACATGAGAACGGCCAATTGCACGACACGATCTGACGATCCGTGGGGGCATTGAAGTCGACCGTGTAGGCACGGTCGTAGTTTCGGGCAAACGACGAGACCGTCCACGGCTGACCATTATTGTCGATCGTTGCCGTGCGCCCGTCGTCCGTCTTTACATCAAAATCAAAAGTGTACATTCCCGAGCGTGCAAAGAGCATCAGGCGGAGGGAGACACTTTCGTTTCTCGTAAGTGTTAGCTGGTTAACGTCAAAATAGCGAGTCTTTCCAATTCGAGGAGTAGGACCGTCTTGGAGAGGTACAAACGGCGTCGCATCTTCTGAATCCAGGTCAAACCCCATCGTCGGATCGGGAGTCTCGCCTTCTGAGGTGCTCCGAAACAGCGTTCCAGTCGGCGGCGTAGACCGTGCCAGAACGTGAACGTTGATTGAAACGATACGAACGGGGGTGTAATGTGCGCCGACAAGTGTGGCATTTACCTGACTCAAGGTTTCAGGCTGCACCGGATCCGCACTGGAGTCGACAGTATGGCCAATTATTACACCACCGGCACCACTTGGCAGAAGTCGCTTGTGGCCGCCAGCACTGTCGGCAGGCAGGGATCTCCGCATTTGATCTAATTCGTACACCTTAGATGTCGCTGCTGACGGATCAGTCGCGCTAAAGCGCACATCCTCGACTAACACGCTCGGAGTTTCCGCGTCTGCTGCGGCCTGGGCGTCGTCCAAACCTCTTTGCTGTCGAACCTGTTGCTGAGGTGCGATAATGAATGCCGAAACGGTCCCGGCGGCTCCACCCAATACTGCCAGCGAGATCGCTCCAACAATAGCAATTGTCTTTTTTGACCAGTGCAGCGAGGGGGCGCCCGCAGGCGGTGGGTCCGCAGGAGCCGGAGGTGGTGGGTCCGCAGGTGGTGGGTCCGCAGGCGGTGGGTCCGCAGGCGGTGGGTCCGCAGGCGGTGGGTCGGCGGACGGACTGGTCACCATGCCTAATTCGGTAGACACTCCCGGCGCGTTACGGGTGCGGCCAGTATCTTTAGCGGATTCCAAGGCGACCCAGAGTCGGAGTAGTCCCCGCCGTACCTTCCCGAGATCAGCGCGCGCAGGCCATCACGCACCTGCCTGTTCGTCGATCGCCGCCTCGTGGAAGGCACCACCGATCGCCACACTGACGGAATCTCCTGACCGTCACCAACACGGTTTCGGCCCCACTGGAGGGAAGACCGGGGTTCTGGGGTAAAACGGCTGAGGACGTAGCGTGTTTGTCAGGGGCTGGCTGCAAACTCGTCCCGTGGTCACTTCGGCTCTGCTTGCTGCGCCCAGCTGGTTGGCGGTGCCGGCTGCCTCCGTCTTCGACGCGCTGTGGCTCGCGTTCGGCGACTGGCGACACTCCCGGGACCTGCATGCGGGGGGCGTCGCGGTGACGGCGGCGTGGTTGTGCGGTTGCCGGCCCGGCCCTGTGACTGAGCGTTTCGAAGGCCCGGTGACGTCAGCGTTGGCAGAATCAGAGCGGGTGGCCGCGCAGCTTGTATTGGACGAGTGGGCCGGGGCGCCGCGGTTTCCGGCTGAGGAGTACTGCGAGGAGCTCGGCGTCATGTTCGTGGCACCCCGGCCGGTCAGCCGGGAGTGGGCTTCCGGCGCGCACAGGACGCTTCGGTGGGCTCTCGGGCGCTACGGGTCGGATGGTCGGGTCGGGCCGCCGGTCCCACTCCCGCGCCGTCGAGACGACGGATCGCTCGTTCCTGCGGACGAGCTGTACGGAGCATCTCTCTCGCGCGCTGGCCGGATGCTCGGGCCGGCGCAGCGGGCCGAGCTGCGGAGAGAGGCAGACCTGACGGCGGCGCGATCGCAGCGGTTGGAGGCCCGCGTGCTGGAACTGCAGCGGGCCGCCTCGCGCGGTTGACACGGTCCTACCGATCCCGGACAAGGGCGACGGCGGTGTCGTCGTTGGCTGCGGCGGTCTCCGCGGCCGGTTCGGTGGACCAGCGGATGAGATCGGCACGGCGGGCGTCCTCTTCTGCGGCGCGGTCAGCCGCGTCGGCGGCGGCCGGCGCGTCGTCAACCGGTCGGCGGGCGGTGAGCTCGTCGACGGTGGCGTGGGCGCGTTCGACGATCTTGGTCATCTCCTGGAGCGGCGGAACGTAGCGGCGCGTCCGGGAGTCGGTGTGCTCGGTCGGGTCCGGTGAGCTGCGTTCGCGGATGTCCTCGGTGATGTCGACTGGCGCGGTGTCGGCGTGCCGATCGTGGCTGTCGGCCTGCTCGGGTGCGAGATCATGCTCATCGACATGGCGTTGGTCGCGCTCGTCGTTTGCCTGGTTGTCTCGGTAGGTGGCAAGCCATTCCTCAGCGGTGGTGCGGTCAGCTCTGGCACGGGGGTCGAGGCCGCGAGCCCTCAGCTCGAACTCGCTGCGTTCGGCCTTGTCGCGAGTAACCATCGTGTGGGCGGCCCAGAGTGCGCGGGCGTTGCTGGCCATCTCCAGGTCGGCCAGCTGGGCGTCGAGCTGCACGACCTCCGCGCGTGCCGCGGCCGCCTCGGCCCGCAGCCGTGCAGCGTCGTCCGGAGGGGTGTCGGGGGTATCGGCGTGGGCTTCCCAGACGGTGGCGTCCTGGGCTCGGCGTTCGCGATGCTCGTGGGTGGCTGCAAGTTCCTCGTCGACCCAGCGCGGCGCCCAGTTGCGTTCGCGCTCCCATGCGGCGACGCGGGCACGCAGGGCTCCATCGGAGAGGCTGGCTTCCTCCTCCCCGGAGTGGGAGAGGTTGAGGGCTTCGTGGGCGGCGCGGAACATCGCAGCGTGCTCGACACGGCCGCGGCCGGGTGCGGCTCCCAGGGCGTCTTGCTCGTCGGTGTACGCGACAAGTTCGCGGTAGGCGGCCGCCCAGCCGGCGCGGCTTTCCCAGTCCTGACGAGCAACGGTCTGAGCCGGGTCGTCGCCGTCGGGTACGGGGCCGAGTGCGTCGATCGCCCAGGCCGGCGAGTCGGCGGCGGTCTGGCTGCCGAGTTCGTGTCGGCGGTTGTCGGCGGCGTCGGCGAGCTGGCGGAGCCAGTCGGCTCGCTTCTCCGTCATCGGGTTCAGAGCAGCGTCTGCGGCGGAAGGGTCGTGGCGGAGGTGCGACGGGATGAGGTCATCGACGCCGTTGCGAAGGTGCGGGGTGAGCCGGCCTGTGAGCGCGGTGGTGATGCGGTGGTGCAGCACTTGGGCAGGGGCTTCGGCGGTGTCGAGGCTGCGTGCGGTGACGGCCGCCTCGAGTACAGCATCGGCGTCGTGGCCCGCGAGTTCGGCGGTGCGCAGGAGCCGCTCCAGAGAGCCGAACGCGTCGTCGGCGGCGAGGCGCTGCCGGTCGAACGGCGACAGTGCGCCGGTGGCAGCGAGCCGGTCGAGGGTGGCGGCGACACGGCCGGCGTTGACCTCGCGGATGAGGTCGACCATCCGGTCCAGGTGCGTCATCACCGACGCGGCCCGGGACTCGGCGATCTGCTGCTCGGTGACGGCGGAGTAGTCGTCGTGGATGGCCTCGACGAGATCGGTGAGCACGGCGAGCGGGTCGCGGGCGGCGACGTCGTGGGTCTCGCCGGTCTCGGCGTCGGGCGCAAGGTGGCGAGTGATGGCGTACACCGTGTTGGCCTCGCGGCCCCGGGTCAGCGGGACATAGAGGCTGGCGCTGTCGACGGCTGCGCCGTTGACGGTGTGGGCAGTGTCGACGGTCCGGCCCTGGGCGGCGTCCTTGGTGGAGGCGTAGGCGAGCGAGATGTGCTCACGCACGTAGCTGCCGGGGAGCTGCATCGGTGGGCCTTGCTGCTCACCCCAGTCGTTCCACTCCCCCTCGCGAGCTTCATCAGCGTCGGCGTGGCAGCGGCGGGCCTCGACGGGCGCGACGGTGAGCCCGCCGTCGGCGCGGGTCGCGAGCACGCGGTAGGCCTTGCGGGTAACAGGGGCGGCGACGTTGTCCTCGAACCGGGCGAGGTGCCAGGCCAGGGCACGACCCTCTACGAGGTCACCGACTCCGGCAGTCACGCCGCGCCACTCGGCCAGCTGGTCGCCCATCCCGAGCGGCACCCCTTCCTCCTGGACGCGGCCGAGCCGGACGAGCTCGTCACGCAGCGACGCGGCGACCCTCGCGGCGGCGCTGTTGGTGGCGACCATCAGGAGGGCCTCGCGGCCGTCGAGGGTGTCGGCCAGCCACGCTCGGGTGGCCTTGGCCTCGGCCTGCTCGGCGGTGCCGCCGTCGAGGATCCGGCCGTGGCGGTCGTACTCGGCGAGCGCGGACGCGTCTCCTTCGCGCAGCCGCAACGAGGCGGAGCCTTCCCACCCGTTCTTGAACCGGCGGACGTCGGTGAGCTGGTAGGCGATGCCGTGCTCCGCGAGGTCGGCCAGCGCGCCACCGGGGCCGATCGCGGATAGCTGGCGCGGGTCGCCGACGAGCAGGAGCTTCGCACCGACGGCAGCGCAGCGCTCGTAGATCGCGAGGAGGTCACCGGTCTCGGCGGTGCCGGCCTCGTCGATCACGACCAGGTCGTCGCGGCGCAACCGCCACGCCTCGTCGTCACCGTTCGGTCCGGTCGCAGGAACGCCAGGGCGGGCACGGTCGAGCCGGCCCTGCGTGGCGAGCCAGGCCCGGATGTTCTTCGACGCGAGGCCTTCGCCGGCGAGGACGTCGGCCGCGACCTGGTACGGGGCCAGTCCGAACACGCGCCGGCTCAGGGCCGGATCGTCCGGGTCGGGCTGAGCGTCCGGGGTAACCGGTGGTGGGTTGGTCCAGCTGTCTGCGATCGCGCCGACGACGAACGACTTCCCGGTGCCGGCGGCCGCGGTGAGTACCTCGACCTGGGCACCGGAGGTGAGCACACCGCGCAGTGCAGCCTCCTGGTCGGCGCCGAGCGTCATCCCGGACGTAGCGAACCGCGCGGTCACGGCGTCGACCTGGCGGTCGTCGAGCTGTGCGGCGCCACGCTGGACAGCGGCGGCAATCAGGGCGCGCTCGGCGGCGAGCTGGCCAGGTGTGGCATAGCGGGTGGACCCGTGACGCGCGTAGACGGACTCGCCGTTGGCCAGGAGCAGCTCGGGCGGCATCGCTGCGGTGTCCTGCTTCGGGGTGAGCTGTTGGACGCGTTCCATCGCGGCGTCGGTGAGACCGTCCATCAGGGGCAGAACCTCGTCAGGGGCAATGCCGAGATGGCCCGGCAGGGCGTTCGACACGGCGCGGAACACGTCGGATCGGTTGTAGTGCTGGCGGGCCGTGCCGACGTCGGCGACAGCGCGCTCCACGACGTCGAGGGGTGAGAACTCGTCGGGTGAGCCGGCGGCCTGCTCGAGGAGACGCTCGGCGAGCGGGACGAGCCCGCCGGTGATGCGCTCGGCGGCCATCGCCTCCCACCGGGCGAACTGCTCCTCGCGGGTCTCCCCGTCGTGCGACTTCGCCCGGCGGGTGGCGAGCGTGGCCTGCTCGTGGATCACCACCCGTTCGTACGACGACGGCGCGCGCCCGACGCTGGTCTCGAACTCGCGGATCAGCGCAGCGGCCTTCGGACCGATCTGGCGCGACCGCGACGAGTAGAGATCCATCAGCTCCCGGTCGACGCCCACGATCTCCCGGGCAATCCCATCCGGGCGGGTCTGCGCGCGAACCCCGACCGACTGGGCGAGGTAGGCCTCCATGACGCGCTCGGCGAGCGCCCCGGCGGCGGCCTTGTGCTCGTCGATCGCCTTCCCGTCCAGACCTCGCCACACCCCGTCGGAGCACAGAACTCGGTTGAGGATCGCGGCGTGGACGTGCCACTGCGGGTCGCGCTCGCGGGAGTCGTGCTGCAGGAACTGCGCCACGACGAACTCATGCGCGTCGATCCAGCGGCCCGAACCGCCGCCGTGGTGCCCGACACGGGAGTAGCCGGCGTGCTCCTGCAGGTAGGCGAGAGCGGCCCGGGAGCCAGCCATGAGGGCGTCCTCGACGGCCTGGGCGCGAACGTCCCACGCCGCCGCTGCTTCCAGATCGCCGCGGCCGCGCGCCTCGTTCGCGGCCCGCTCGAACGCGAGTCCCGCCACCGTCACCGACTTCGGAGCGGAGAACGTCACGTCGATGAACGACACGGCCTGACGGGCGGAGCGCGCGGCCTGGTTGCGCAGCTGAGCCCGCTCCTCCGGCCCGGCCCCGGGGTTGGCCTCCAGAACGCCGGCGTAGATCTGGTCAGCGGTCTTGTACTTGCGGTGCCCGCTCGACAACGCGGCCGCACTCTCCCTAGTGGCCGCGTCGTGGGCAAGTGGGTCCCTTGGGTCCCGGAGGTGGGTGTAGACGGCCTCCATCAGGTCGGCGTCGACCTCGCCGGACAGGCCGAGGGTCTCCGCGCCGTTGCCCCACCACAGTCCTGCTGGCTCGCCGGCGGCGACCGCGCCGGAGTAGTAGCCCTCGCGGGCCTTCGCCACCTCGTCCGTGAGGTACCGGACCGAGTGCCCGCGGAAGACGCTCAGCATCCGAGGCTCCGCGCGGTATCCGCGTCGTGCGAGCGGCCGATGCCCGCACTTAAACGATCTTGGCTCGCGACGCGGTGCTCGTCCCCGAGCGGGCCCGCCAGGGCTCGCGATGGGCACCATAGGATCGTGATGCGTGGGTGTGCTTGGTCCTTGTTGTTGTCGTTGTGGCGGTGTCCTGTGCTGAGTTGTTGATGGATAGCTGTCGAGTCGGAGAGCTGGCTGTGATCATGTGATCTGCTGGCGGAGGTCGTGGTCAGGCGGCTTGCGCGTAGCGGGTCGGTCGTGTTCATCGGGTTCGGCCTCTCGGTCGGATCGGCACGTTTCGGGAGCGCAGCGCGCGGAGGATCGTGTTGGGGCTGACGTCGAGCAGCGCGGCGATGCCGCGCGAGCTGGCGCCGGCCTGGTAGAGCCAGACCGCGCGGTCGACGTCTAGGGCAACCGCTCCCCCAACGCCCGCGGCGCGGCGGTGACACGAGCGACAGAGGGACCGGTAGCGGTCCAGGTCGAGGCTGTAGGGGCCGTGGCGGACGTCGACGAGCGCAGCAGGGTCGGAGCCGTCGTAGGCCCACACAGCTGCCCGCTCATCGCAGGTGGCGCAGCACCGGGCGGTCGCCGGCCCGAAGCTCTGGCGGAGGCGATAGCGGACGGACGCGTAGGACTCGGCACAGCCAGCCGTCCGCCCGGTTCGACATCGCTGCCGTGACGGTGCAGAGCGCGCTGAGGGTTCTCCGTGACGAGGGTCTGATCGCGTCGCGCTCGACGCGGGGCTACTTCGTCACCGAGAGTCGTCCGGACGACGACCAGGCGCCGGAGCACAGCAGCGAGTTCGTCATGCTGCGCGAGCAACTCGACACCTTGACCTCGGCCATGCAGGCGCTCGGCGAGCGGGTCAGTCAGCTGGAGGCTGTCGTTCCGTTTGAGGATCCCCAACCCGAATCGCCGTAGTCAGCGCTCGGACCCGGCGGGCCAGCTCGTCCATCTCGCGGTTCAGCTCGGCGAGCCATTTCTCCAGTTCAGCGCGCTCGTCGGGTGTGAGTGCCATGGTCGCCATCCCCTCGGTCTCCGGTGGTGGTCCGTGCCTGCCGAATCCCGTGGCTGGCATGGCTCCAGAAGACCAGTCCGGCATCGCCTGACCCAGGTCGCGAAACCCCACACGAAACCCCCCGAGAAACCTCGGCTCTGCGTGGGGTACGCGAGTTCTCCCGTTCCGCCACGAATGTCAGGCCGTCGCGGTAGCTTCCGATGCAGGTCGGAGGGCTGGGGGCGGGTAGATGGCACGGCCACGACGTCCCTCCCTGACGCCCCGCCTCTCCGAGTACCGGCTGGCGCGGCAGCTGACACAGGAGCAGGTCGCCGAAGCGATCGGCATCTCGGCCGAGATGGTCCGCCGCCACGAAAAGGGCGAGAACCATCCCTCGCCGGCCTACCGCGCGCGGTACAGCGCGCTCTACCGCGCGAGCCAGGCCGATCTCGGTCTCGTTCCGGGAGCCGTCGGCGGCACCGCGCGATCCACGAGCCTCGACGTCGAGCAGCTCGTCACGCAGATCACCGAGTCCGGCACCTCGCGGGACGTCATCGAGCGTCTGGACCGGGCGACAACGGCGATCGCCGAGATGCACACTCGCGCGCCGGCACGAACCGTTCTTCGGCAGGTTCTCCGCCTCCGAGCCGACGCCCACCAGTTGCTCAGCGGCCCGATTCGCCTGAGCCAGGCGCGCGACGTCTACCGGATCGAGTCGGAGCTGCTCGCGCACTCGTGCCTGCTGCTGAGCGACCTCAAGCAGGACGATGCGGCGCTCCGCCACGGTATGGCCGGCTTGACCTTCGCGGAGGAGGCCGGTTCCAGCGACGCCATCATCCGCAGCGCCCTCGCGAAAACCCTGCGATGGACCGACCGGCTGATGGAGTCCGCCGACATGGCACGGGCCGGCCACGCCCGCAGCCCGATGACGCCGATCCGCCTGCAACTCGGTTGCTACGAAGCCAACGCCGCCGCGCTCGTCGGCGACATCCGGCGTGCGCAGGAGGTGCTCGGCCGAGTGGAAAAGGAGACCGACAGGTGCGAGCAGGACTCAGGTGTCTCGGCGTGGTCGTTCCCAGCAGCACGGCAGGCCGTCTTCGCGCTGTCGGTGGCGACGCAGGCGCGGGACACAGACGGTGCGCTGCGGGCCGCGGCGAGCGCAGACGACAGCTGGGCCGCCGGCGCACCGGTGAACAAAGCGAACTGGGCTCAGATCCGGATCGGCGCGGGGATCGCGCTGATTGACCGCGGGGACCTGGCCGCCGGCATCGACGAAGTGCGCCCGGTGCTCGAACTACCACCCGAGCTGCGCGTCTCCACCGTCACGGCCTACACGGCGAACCTGACCCGCCGACTGCGTGACAGACGGCTCCGCAACGACCGGTCAGCACGGGACTTGTTGTCCGACATCCGCCTCTTCACACTGGAGGCCCTCCCGAATGACCCCGGATAGGAGCCCGTGTGAGCCTGCCCGAGCGCATGCGTGATCGGTGGGCGAACCGTCCGGAACCGCCGGAGGGGAAGGGCACGGTCTACTGGCACGCGCTCATGGGCCGGTACCCGGAGGCTCGCTTAGCAGCCCATGCCGCGCAGTCGGTCCTCGGGAAGTTCGACGGCTTCCACCTCACCCCGCCCGAGTGGCTGCACATGACGGTGCTCGTCGCCGGCTCGGCGGAGAAGATTCCGCGCGAACAGCTGGCGCCACTCCTCGATGCGGCTCGCACTGCATTGGACGACGTCGCCGCCCCGGATGTCGCCCTGGACCGCGTGCTCTACCACCCCGAGGCCGTCATGCTCACCGTTGAGCCGGCCGCCAGCCTCCGCACAATCCGCGACCGCGTTGACAGAGCCACAGCCGCAGTAACCGGCGGAACCGTCGACAACGAGGCGACGGCAGCTTGGGTGCCGCACATGACAGTCGGATACAGCACGATCGACCAGCCCGCCGGCCCGATCATCGCTGCCCTAGGCAAATCGGTTCCCACGCACGAGCTCGTCGTCGACGCTCTCATGCTCGTAGTCCAGTGGGGAGCCGAACGCAGCTGGAACTGGGAGCTGATCGGTGCCATCCCGCTCGGCCAAGCTGCGCTCCGCGACAAAACCACCGTCTGACCTGACTCCTGGCACTCCTGTGCGAGACGCCGAGTGCTGACCTGCAGTTCTTCCGGGGCGAGGGCAGCCATCAGGTCGCCAATCCGCCTACTGAGGCGAGCAATCACCTTGTATCTCGCATGTCACTCGCCTGTGGAGTGCATCTCCGTGCACCCAAGAACGCCTCGCCGACGGTTTCACTAAGCTTGGCTAGCTTGCAGTTCCTTGATTGTCAAGAAATGCACCAAGGAATTCGCGGATGAACTTACCAAATGTACCCTCACCCGAAGCTTGGTCAATCAGCCCCTTTATCAATTCTTGCTGCTTGCCGGGAGACAGGTGAGTCAGGCAGTAGTTGAGTGCGGTCGGCAGTAATGTTAGGTTCCCAGCCCCAGTGCACCCGACTACCAACAAGTCTTTATTAACCTCATTGAGGTACGCCTTCCATGAGGTCGGAAAAGGGACCGGAACACAGAATCCTCTAACCGTAACATCTCCAGCCGGACAACCCTTGGGATGACTTGGAGCTCCTGCGGCCACGCTGATAGGAATCGTGACAAATGCTGGCTCCTCGACGCCGTAACTAACAACGACCGTCGAAGTCCCATTGCCACTTGACGTGGCAATGAAAGGTACATCTGTGAAAGTCCGGGATGCGCCAGCACCGATCTTTCCAAAGTTGCAGGTAACTGTCTTACTGACCAGGCGGCAAAGCTGGTTTCCGTTCGCATACCTGAGATTGCCTGGCTGCGATAAAGTCAAACGAATGCCAGATAGCGATGATTTGCCTGTATTCGTGATGGTAACAACGATCGACGTTCCCTGCCCGACTGTGACCGAGCTGGGCCGGAAGTACGCCTTGAGCGAGAGGGGATTCGGCGCAGGGTTCGGCGTGGGCGTCGGTGTGGGAGTCGGCGTCGGTGTCGGTGTCGACGAGCCGACGACAACCGTTTCCGCTCCAACACCGACACCCTTCTCTTGACTGCTACCTGGCTGGTAATAGTCCACGTCTACTTGATAATAGACGGAGCCCGCCTTCTTGGCCGTGAACGTAAGCGTCCTGCTGATGTGTTGCTGATACGCCAAGTTCCCTTCCGGGCAAACTGCGTACCCTAACTCACCATAGGCGGCAGTAGCATGAATATTATTGATACAGTCAGGTCCTGACACCGGATTGAACGACAATATCCCGGCATCAGTGCCATTGTGTGTAGTGGCATCTAGAGGCGTCACAAGGATACTGACGTTGTTCATATTATCGTAGGCCGTATAGTCTATCCGCAAAGTTAGAGAATCGCCGACATTGACATTCTTCGGCGTGAAAGAGATTCCATCTGGAACGAGTCCAGGCTCGGCAGTCGCGGCACTTGCAGGACTCATCACAATCAATGACAGAACTGATGAAACAGCACACGCTGCGATAAACGACCCGCCGTGCGATAGCCTCGCCGGACGTGTCACGACATCATGATCTACTGATCGCTTATCAGCCTTAGTGCGTTTGAGAAAATTCAAGTCTGACGCCTTGCCTTCCGCTTCATTGACGCAGTACCTGGGGCCGGTATTGCATTCAACTTTCGCCCTAGAGGTTGGTGTTGCCGCAGCAGACACGATCTGACTTGACTTCGTTCCGCCGCGCGACAGTGTTACGGCCCACAGTTGCCGCTACCCACGAACTGGACTTAAAGGGCAATTAGCTCAGGCTGGCCGCGATACGTCTCCGTTCAGACCTGACTCCTGACACCCCTGCGGTCGTCGAGCAAACCTGATGACCTGACGTGCAGTTCATCCGAGATGCAGTCGTTCATCGGGGTACTAACAAGCCCCCTACTGCGGCGGGCGGGCGATAACCTCGATCCGCAGGTCAAGGATCCGCTCGTCAGCCTGTGTCGCGTGCATGAAGTCACTTCGGGTCCATGTGAGCCACTGCGTTATGAGGCTCTTCCGGATTTAGAGTGCGAGTGCCCCGCAGTGCAGTAGCGACCGGAGCCGGTAGTTGATCA
>NZ_MKVV01000037.1 GCF_001899645.1 Pseudonocardia sp. 73-21
CGCCTCGTCTATCCGGCGATCAAGCCCGGCGTGTCGCCAACCCCGGTGAAAGACGGAGGCCAGGGGCCGGCGGGCGCCTCGTCTATCCGGCGATCAAGCCCGGCGTGTCGCCAACCCCGGTGAAAGACGGAGGCCAGGGGCCGGCGGGTCAGCCGCGGTCCCGGCTGGGCGCCGTTGCGGCCACGGTCACGCCGACGGCGGCGAGCAGCGCAGCGAGGCCACCGAGCCCGAGCGGCAGCGACGCGACCGCGGCCACCGCGCCGACCAGCAGCGGGCCGCCGGCGTCGCCGAGTTCGCGGCCGACCTCCGCGGCGCCCATGGTCTGCCCCAGCCGTTCGGCAGGCGCGGATGCGGCGAGGGCGGCGAACGCCAACGGGGTGACCGCCCCGACACCCACACCGACCGCGAGCGCGGCACCGAGCAGCCCGACCACCCCGGGCAGGGCCGCGGCGAGGGTGAACCCGACCGCGGACAGCACCAGCCCCCCGGCCATACCGGCCCGCTCGGGCAGCCGCCCCGAGTCCCGCGCCCGCCCCGCCCACGGCTGCACCAGCGCGGACGCCGCCGCCAGCACCGACACCACCGCTCCGGTGGCCACCGGGCCCAGCCCGGCCACAGCGCCGCGGACGGGCAGGAACCCGACCCCCACCGACAGCGCCGCCGTCGTCGCCGCCAACGCCACCGTGGGGCGCAGGAAACCTGGTTGGGTCAGCCGGCGGACCAGGTCGAGCACTGTCTGGCGGGCCCGGGGCAGCGCCCGCAGCGTCGGCACCGCGACCGCGGCCCACACCGCGACGACGACGGCGAGCACAGCCAGCGTGGTGAACAGCAAGGTGAAGCCCCCGACGCTGATCAGAACCCCGCCAAGCAGCGGCCCGAGGGTGTACCCCAGGCCTTTCCAGGCTCCGTAGCGGCCGAACGCCCGACCGTGGCCGGTCTGCGGTGTCAGCCGGGCGACCATCGCACCGGCAGCCGGGGAGAAGGCCGCCGCCGCGGCGCCCTGCCCGAAACGGGCCAGTCCGACCGCGGCGGGACTGGCGCCGGCCAGGACGAACGCGGCCGAGGCCAACGCGAACGCGAGCAGCCCGCCCAGCAGCACCGGGCGCGGTCCGATCCGGTCGGCCAGCCACCCGAACACCGGTTTGAGCAGTACCTCCGCGCCGTCGTAGACCGCCAGCAACAGTCCCAGCTCGAGCAAGGACACGTGCTCGGGCCCGGTGATCCCGCCGAGGCTGGCCGCGATGCTGTGCGCGCCGAACGCGGTCACGAACCCCGCCGCGTACAACGGCAGTAACCGCGCCCGCCCCACCGCAGGAGACGGGACCTCTGGCTGCTCGCCGCTGCTCATGTGGCCCGGCGCTGCCGGTTGCGCCGCCACAGCCATCGTCCGATCAGGACGACGACGAGCACCCCGAGGGCAGCAAGGAGATAGAGCTCGTAGCGTTTCAGCTGGTCGTAGATGGCGGTGAGGTTGTCCCCGGCGAAGTAGCCGACCGCGCTCCAGGTGGCAACCCACAACGCGGCACCGAGGGCGTTGAACGCCAGGAACCTCCGCCACGGCATCTTCGCCAGCCCGGCGACGATACCGTTGGCCTGGCGCAGCCCCCCGACGAAACGGGCGATCGTCACGACCTTCCCGCCGTGGCGCATGAAGAACCCCTCCGCCTTGTCCAGCCGGTCGTCGGTGAGGAATACGTAGCGCCCGAATCGCAGCACCAGCGCCCGGCCACCGAAATGCCCGATGGCGAACCCGACGTTGTCCCCGGCCAGCGCGGCGAGGAACGCGATCAGTACGACGAGCACGATGTTGAGCTGCCCGGCGCCGGCGTAGACCGCGGCGGCGATCAGGATCGTCTCCCCCGGGGCAGGGACCCCGAAGTCCTCGACAAACAGCAATCCGCCCACGGCGAGGTAGCCATAGGAGTCCAGCACCGGGGCCAGTGTCCCGAAGATTCCGGGCAGATGCGGGGTCAAGACACCACAGCCGATCCGGCGTCCGGCATGGTCGTGAGCAGCGGCCGAAGCACAGTGGCGGTCAACCGGCCGACGAGCGCGGCCAACAGCCTGCACACGAGCCGGTAGCCGATCAGCGTCACCACGGCACCCAGGACCAGCCCGGCCAGCACATCCCCGGGCCAGTGTGCTCCGACGTAGACCCGAGCGGTCGCCATCAGCACGGCCGCGACCGTCGCCACGCCACCGACACGCCGCGACACCATCCACAACCCGGCCGCGACCGCCCCGGCCATCACCGCGTGGTCGGACGGGAACGCTGGATCGACCGTCGGGGCGACCAGCAGCAGGGGGTGATCCAGCACCGCGTACGGGCGCGGCTCGGCAACCGCGGCCACCGCGAGCTGGTTGACCCCGAGCGCGACCAGCATCCCGATCGGCGCCCACAATGCTGCCGTCATCGCCTCGGTATTCGGTCGGATGCGTGCGGACCACCACCCACACAGCAGCAGCGCCGCGAACAGCACCAGCCCGTAGGAGGCGTACTGCACCGCCGCCCCGTGCAGCCATCCGCTGTTCCGCGCGAAGTGGTTGATCAGCAGGAACAGTGTCGTGTTCAGGTCGTTCACAGTTCGTCTCCCTGCCCGCCGTAGTGGCGGGTCACATCTGGTGCAGAGCGGTGAAGACCTGCTCGGTGTAGTGCTCGAGGCGCTCGGCGCAGTGCTTGAGCTGCTGCTCGGCGTCCGCGGCCTGGGGGGCGCCGAACACGTCGCGGGCCCGGATGTCGCGGTACCAGCGCCGCAGCCGCTCCAGGCTCTGTTCCTCCTCCTCCAGCTCGGCAATCGTCAGCTTCTGGATCCGGAGCTCCTTGTCGATCTCGGCGTCGAACTTGCCGCAGTCGGCCAGGAACTCGGTCCATTCCGCCGTCCGGTCCACAGTGAACAACTCCCGCATACGCGCCGCGTCCCGCTCGTGGCGCCCAGCAGCGGACAGCACCACGACCTCGCCATCGCCGCGCTCGGCCAGCTCCACGGCCCGCGCGACACCATCGGCGAACACTGCCACGTCGGGCACGGCCCAGCTGCCCTGCCCGAGCGACACCGCGCCCACCCGTCGGAGCTCCCGCCACACCGCAACCCGGTGTCGCGACGGTTGCGCCGGTACTCGCACCAGCAGCACCAGCCACTGCACTTCGTCCATCACATGTGAAAACGTATCGCGTGTTACAAAACAGTGGTGACGCAGTCATGTCGCTACCGGGATCCGCAGCGATGCTGTCGCTCCGAGATCTGGGTCACCCGTCGACGCCATCCTCGCGGCTGCGTTCCTGGCCGGGCTGATCGTCAATGCCACGCAGGACTGGGGTGGGCCGACCCGCTCGCCGGCTTCTTACTGTCTTCTACGCCAGCCGCAAAGCCGCCAGCACCGTCCGCGCCGAGCAGTTGCCTCCCTATCCGGCACGGCCGTACCCCACGCCCGATCATGATCGTCCCGATACCAGGCCGATGGCAATGTGCGCTCGACCGCCTCCGCGTGTGGAGCTATTCGCTGACCAGCACGACAGCCGGCTCTGCATGGAGCCCTACGTGAGTGAAAACCCCTTGCAGCCTCCCGTAGGACGCCTTCTGGCTCCACGCAGAGACGGCGATGCCCGCTACTCGGCCATCTCCAGGTCGGCAAGCTCGACGGCGAAACACTGGAGTCGTTCCGCGCGATCCCCGACGTCCTCGAACCACAACCGGAACCGCCCTGTCGAGGTCCACACAGGACTGACCGATCCCCGAGGCCCCAGCTTCCCCGAACCCGCGTCGCCACCTTCAGGCAATCCGTATATCGGCATAAACCAGGACAAAGTACTGTTCTGTGAATGATTAATGATGAATAGCCCGTAAGGTTCTCGCGATCGCCGAGGTTCGGTGAACCGGCGCATAATGCGCCATCCCGGGTGGCTTGATGACGCCCGGAAAGGCAGCATCAGCGGGGTGAGCAGCCCCCTGGTCAGCGTCATCACCCCGGCACACAACGTGGCGCCGTGGATCGGTGAGGCGATGGACTCGGTCCTGGCCCAGTCCGAGAGCCGGTTCGGGTATCTCGTCGTGGACGACCATTCCGGCGACGGCACCGCCGACATCGTCCGCGAACGCGCAGCCGGCGACGGTCGGGTCCGGCTGCTCGGACTCGCCCGGGCGTCACGTCGTCCGGCGGCGCCCACCGCGTGGGCGAGGACGCGGTCGCCTGGGTGGAAGCGGGTGACGGCGCTGCTGACCTCGACGACCTCACCGGCGATGTCGGAGCCGATGACGAAGGGGTACGTGATCCAGGGATAGACGATGTTGCCGGTGGCCTGGAGGATCCAGTCGAGGGGGTTGACGGCCACGGCACGGCCACGCAGCGTTGTCGGGAGGCACTGATGTCTCTCTCGTTCCCGGCACGGGACGGTGTGTCCTCCAGGGTGGCCGGCGCGGGCGGCGAGCCGGGGGTTGTCCCCGTCCCGTCCGGGTCAGCTCGACGGCATTTCCGTCGGAGCCGATCGCCCGTATCCGGAAGTAGTGCTCGTAGCCGGTGGGGCGCAGGCCGCGTACGCCGTCGGGGGAGAACCCTCCGGTGGTCAGCAGCCGGAGCCGGAACGTGGCGGCGGGTCCGTGGAGCGCGGCTCGTCGTTGGGCAGGTCGGCGCCGCCGATGCCGAAGACGCCGCCTTCGCCGGGCTGTGCGGGGTCGACCCGGTTGAGTTTGGCGGCGACCAGGGTGGGCCCGATGCGGTAGCCGCTGTGATCCGTGTGCGCCTCCAGGCCCACAGCCGACCGGTCGCCGGTCGGGCCGGCCAGGGTCAGGGGGTGATCGGTCGGCACGATCTGCAGCCGGACCGGGTACACGGCGGCCGGCCCGGTCGTCTGCCGGTTGCCGAAATGGCTGAACAGGACGACCGTCTGGCGCTCGTCACGTTCCCCGTTCGGGACGACGCCGGCGGTGTCCCGCCCACGCTCCGCCGGCTGCGCGGACCGATTCCCGGTCGAGCGAGGGCACCCCGATGATGCCGACGAACCCCAGCCCGGCGGAGAGGATCTCCGGCCGGTCGGTGTAGTAGTCCGCCGCCACCAGCCGGCCGTCGTAGAGGTCGTCGTACACCTTTCGGCCGGTCAGCCGAGGCACGACCACGACGGCGCCGATCGCGACGAGGAGCGCGCCGGCGATGCCGATCGCGAGGATCCGCCGGTGGCGGCCGATCCATCCCGGGGCCTGCGTCACCGGCTCCTCCGGACGAGGAGCGAGGCGAGAAGGGCGATCGCGACGACCGGCAGCAGGAACTGGTCGGCGACGCCGCCGGGCGGTGGGTAGGCGCTGACCACCGGTTTGATGAACCCGACGAGCTGTCGCAGCGCCAGTTCCGCGGTCACCACCAGCAGCATCAGCGGTACCAGACCCCGGTAGCGCCACAGCACGAGCCAGATGAGGAACGCCTCCAGCAGTTGGGCCCCGCCCCATTCCGCGAGCAGGAAGACGATGTTCGCCCCGCCCGCGACGTGCACGTCCATCGAGGCGATCGACTGGGCGCCGCTGTCCGGGGCGAAGATGTGGATCAGGCTGCGGACGGTCCCGGCGACGTTGACCACGAGCAGGACGATCATCGGCAGGAGCGGGCCCTCGCGGCGCATCGCGTCCCGCGGCAGCAGCCGGGACGGTTGCAGGTGCCACTGCCGGCTGTTCAGTGTGCGCACGTTCGGCTCCCTCGTCGTCGTCCTCGGCGACGGTAGGCCGCCTACAATATTCTGTCGAATGACCTATTATTCGGCTGTGTCGCAGCCATCCACGTCCCGCGGCCGGCCGGCCGGCCGGCCGCGCCAGGACGATCCGGAGGTCCTGACCCGCGCTCGACTGCTCACGGCGGCCGCCCGCGCCTTCGGCCGGGGTTACGCCGCGATGAGCGTGCGCGCTCTCGCTCGCGAGCTCGGGGTCAGCCAGGCCGCCGTCCAGCACTACGCCCGCACCAAGGAGGCCCTCCTCGAGGCGGTCATCGACGAAGTGATGGTGCCGCGGCTGGACGCGGCCCGGGGGCGGTCAACGGCCGTTCTCACACGGGCGTGTGACAACCCCGCCCCGGCTCCGGCGCAGCTCGAGGCGCTGTTGCGGCACCGGGTCAACGCTCTCGTGGACAACGGTGGGCTGATCACAGCGGTCCTCACCGACCGCTCTCCCGGGGCTGCCCGGCGCCGGGAGCGGCTGCTCGCCGCCCTGGGGCCGGCGCTCGACGAAGGACTGGGTGCGCTGAAGGCGCTGTCGGACCACGGCCTCGTCAGGCCGATGTCGAGATCGACGTGGACGCTGCTGCTCATGTTCGTGATCCCGAACATCGCCCCGTCGTGGGCGTTGCTGGAGCAGGTCGGCGTCGGGGAGCCGGCTGCCCTGGTCGACGTCCTGGACGAGGTCGCCGACCTGCTCATGCACGGCCTCGTCCCATGACCTGCACCGCACAGCCGGCCCGGCTGCACGGCTGTGGTCAACCGACGGGTGGGGAGAAGGCTGCGTCATGCCGGTGATGGACGCGCGACCCAGGTCCGTCTGTCGACGAAGGTGCGCTGAGATCGATCAGGGTGCGACGGCGAGATCCTGCACGCCGATGACGCGCAGCAGATCCAGCTTCTCGCGCGTGCCGGTGCCGGGTCGCGGATGAAGCACCACGACCGTCTGGCCGCCCACCGCGCTGACCAGCGTTTCGCACAGCAGGTCGAGCACGCCGACCTCTGGATGATCGACGCGTTTGGCGTCGGCACGCCGTACCCCCACGTCGTGCACCTCCCACAGGCCGGCAAACTCGGCCGACCCGGTCTTCAGGTCGGTCACGAGCCGCCCGACGTCTGGGTCGGCCCCGCGCCGGCCGTGCGTCGCACGCAGGTCCGCGACCTGCGTGCGGGAGTGCGCGTCCCAGTCCTCCTGCGGAATGCGATCGCGGGAACCGGGGACGCAGAACCAGCGCCACGCGGAATAGCGGTGCTGTCCGCGCAGCGCCGAGATGTCGCCGGTGATCGCGACCGACATCGCGTTCTGGGCCAGGACGACCCCGAGGTCGTCGACGACCATCGCCGGGCAGTCGGTGAGCCGGTCGAGCAGATACAGCAGCCCAGGGCTCAGATGCGCGCTCGCGACGTGCCGTGACGGCGGCGCCTGCCCGGCCAGGTGGAACAGATGGTCACGCTCGTCGTCGGTGAATCGAAGTGCGCGTGCAAGTGAGGTCAGCACGTCAACCGAGGGATGCGGGCCGCGCTGCTGCTCGAGACGGGTGTAGTAGTCGGTCGAGATCGCCGCGAGGCCCGCGACCTCGTCACGGCGCAGGCCAGGCGTGCGGCGCCGGATGCCGGGGGGCAGCCCGATGTCGGCAGGTGTCAGCCGCTCGCGGCGGTTGCGCAGCAGGTCGGCGAGCGCGGCTCGGTCCATGAGCCCAGGGTCCCCGAGCGGCGCCGGTACAGCCAGGGACGGCCCGTCCCCCGATAACGGCTCTCTGGCGCGCGTGCCGCCGGCCGCGCAGGCTCAGGACATGACCACCTCACACCTGTCGACACGACAACTCGGCAGCACCGGGCCCACTGTGGGCGCGATCGGCCTCGGCTGCATGGGCATGTCCGGGGCTTACGGTCCGGCCGACGAGAGCGAAAGCGTCGCGACGATCCGTGCTGCGCTCGACGCCGGGGTGACCCTCGTCGACACCGGCGACTTCTACGGGATGGGGCACAACGAACTGCTGGTCGGGCGCGCGCTGCGCGACCTCGACCGCGAGCACGTCACGCTCAGCGTGAAGTTCGGGGCGATGCGCCCGCCGGGCGGAGGCGTGGGCGGCTTCGACGGGCGTCCGGAGGCGGTCGGCAACTTCCTGTCCTACTCACTCGTCCGCCTCGGGGTCGACCACATCGACATCTACCGTCCGGCCCGGCTCGACCCGAACGTCCCCATCGAGGACACGGTCGGCGCGATCGCCGACCTGGTCGAGAAGGGGTACGTGCGCCACATCGGGCTGTCCGAGGTCGGGGCCGACACCATCCGGCGGGCCGCAGCGGTGCACCCGATCACGGATCTGCAGATCGAGTACTCGTTGCTCACCCGCGGCATCGAGGACGACATCCTGCCGGTCTGCCGCGAACTCGGCATCGGCGTCACCGCCTACGGCGTCCTGTCGCGGGGGCTCATCGGTGGCGGTACCGCCTCGTTCGGGCAGGGCGACTTCCGCTCGATGAGCCCCCGCTTCCAAGGCGGGAACTTCAAGCACAATCGAGACCTCGTGGCCAGGCTCGAACCGATCGCCCAGGCCGTCGGAGTCAGCGTCGGACAACTGGCCATCGCCTGGGTCGCGGCGCAGGGCGACGACATCGTTCCGGTCATCGGCATCAAGAACAGCAAGCGTCTCGGGGAGGCCGTTCAAGCGGTCGCAGCAACCCTGAGCTCCGACGAGCTTGCGTCAATCGGGCAGGCCGTCCCCCGCAACGCGGCCCACGGTGATCGGTACCCCGCAGCTGGACGGCACAGCTCGACAGCGAACGATAGGCCCGCGGCCTCGGTCCAGGCCTGCTTCCGGGTGCGGCGGCCGCAGGAGGCCCCGGCCGTGAGCCGGGCGAGATCGTCGAAGGCGTCGATGACCAGCGCCGTGAGCAGTTCGTCGCGTGAGGCGTAGTAGTAGTGCACGCCTGCGGAGGCCATGCCGAGCCGAGCGGCGATGCCGCGTAGCGTCACCGCGTCGGGCCCCCCTTCGGCCAGCAGCGTCCGTGCGGCGGTGCGGATGTCAACAAGGGTGGCGGCACGCCGCTGCTCGCGGCGCGTGGACGCGGTGACCGGGGACATCGACGAAGACGAGAACGACATCAGCAGGTCTCCGGCGGCTTCGAACCCGTGTCGGCGCCGGGAGAGCCCGCCTCGACCCGTTCCACCAGGTTGTCCATCGCCATCCGCATCCCCTTGACGAACCGGCTCTCCCGCTGGTTTGGGCACCTGTCAGAGCTTGAGCGCAGCTCAAGCTCTACCGGAAGAAGGGCGGCGGCCCGGTGGCGGCACAGCGTCGAGCAGGGCGGCCACCGCGGGATCTTCTTCTGGAGAACTCTCACAGAACTTCAGGAGGCTGATCACGCGATGACCGCACCGTCCATTATCGACAGACCGGGTTCCTGCAGCTCATCGACGCCGATGCCGACGCCGTGTGCGGGGCGGCCTGGGGCTGGCGCTCCGAGCAGCGGACCGACATCCGCAACGGTTATCGGCACCGCGACTTCGACACCCGCGCCGGGCCCCACACCTTCGCCGCCGCCGACGCCCTCCGCCCGCGGCCTGTCCGGGGTCCGGCTGGTCACCTCCGACGCCCCGGCCGGGATGGTCACCGCGATCGGCGTGCGCCACTGTTTCGCGGCAATTCGTAAGCTGGATCGAAGGACCCACCTCGCGCCGCACGGCGACACGACACCGGATGGGAACGATGAGTACGGGACATGCCGAGGCGACCAGGCCATCCTGGCGACGACCGATGCCGGCTCGCGACCCGGACGAGCAGCACCGCACGTCGACCCCGCTGGAGCTGCTGTTCGATCTCTGCTTCGTCGTGGCCGTCTCGCAGGCCGCCGCGCAGCTCGCACGCGGGCTCGAGGAGGGCCACCTCGGCACTCTGGGCGGGTACGCGATGGTGTTCTTCGCGATCTGGTGGTCCTGGATGAACGTCACCTGGTTCGCCTCCGCCTACGACACCGACGACGTCCCCTACCGGCTGTTGACCCTCGTCCAGATGGCGGGGGTGCTGATCCTTGCCGCCGGTGTGCCGGCGGCCCTGAACGGTGACGACTACAGCGTCGTCACCATCGGGTACGCCGTGATGCGGGTGCCCGGGATCGCGCAGTGGTTGCTGCCACCCACGACCATCCGGAGGGGCGACGGACCGCCGTGCGCTACGCAGCGGACATCGCCGTGGTGCAGGCGCTGTGGATCGCCCGGCTCGTTCTGCCCGGATCGTGGATCGTGGCCACCTACGTCGTGTTCGTGTTCGTGTTTGCGGTGCAGGCAGCGCAGCCCCACGCGCACCTGGCGGACGTCGACACCGGCCTCGCCGTGGCCGCGCCGGTGACGGTGTTCCTGCTGGTGATCAGCCGATTGCGCCGGCTGACCTGGCCCGTGGGCAGCCACCGGCCCATCGCGGCGCTGGGTATGGCCGCCGCGGTGCTGGTGTGCGGCCTCCTCGTGGGCGTGCTCGAGGTGGGGACGGCCGTGGTCGCCATGGGTCTCGTCCTCGGTGTCGCACTCACCCCGTTCCTCCGGCTGTCCAGGCGGCAGCCCGCGGGCTCGGGCTGACCACACCGTGGACGTCAACCTGGCCCGGCTGCGAATCTTCCTCGCGGTGGCCGACACGCTCCATTTCGGGCGCGCCGCGCGTCGGCTGCGCATCGCGCAGCCGTCGGTCAGCCAGCAGATCGCCCGGCTCGAGCGCCAGACGGGTTGCCTGCTGTTCGTGCGCGACAGCCGCGGGGTGCGGCTCACCGCGGCCGGGGAGGATCTGGTCCGTCGAGTGGGACCCGCGGTACGCCAGCTCGACGCCGCCGTGGAGGACTTCGCGCGCTCCCACATGTCGGGCGCGGTCCTGCGTGTCGGGTTGCTGTCGTCGCTGGCCTCGTACGTCGTCCCCGTGGCGGCCGCGTCGTCGAGGGTGCGGGCGCTCGGGGTCGAGACCACGCTGCGGGAGAGCTCGCTCGGGGTGCTGGTCCAGGGGCTGCTGGCCGGGGACCTGGACGTCGGGTTCTGCTACCGCACCGCGGAGACCGGCGCGCTCGACGGGCTGCGGGCCACGGTCCTGGACCGGCGTCCGGTCACCGTGGCGCTCCCGCGACGGCTGGCTCCGGACGAGGAGTCACCGTGGCGGTGGTCGGCGCTCGACGACCTGGCGTGGATCATGCCCTCGGCCAGCCGGCAGTACCGGGAGGACATGGCGGCGCGGTTCGAGCGACGCGGGGTGCGGGTGCACGTCGTCGCGGAGGCCACCACGCTGTCCGGTCAGCTGGCCCTGGTGGCTGCGGGCGTGGGCGGGACGTTCACTTCGCCCTGGGTCCCGGTACCGCCCGGCGTGTGCGCGGGAACGATGGAGGACGGCGAGCAGCTCGAGCTGCTCGCGGTGCACCGCGGCGAGGTGCCGCGCGCCGATGCGGCGGCGCTGGTGTCCGCGGTGCGTGAGGTCGTGGACCGCGGACGCGGCGGTCCGGTCGGGTTGCGGTGACGACGTCACGCTTCGCCCTGGACGCGGATGCTCGCGGCCGTGTCGCCGTCGAGGAAACGGGTGCGCCAGTCCGGTGAGGTGGACAGCACGCCGCGGAAGTCGCCCGTGCCGAGATCGAGGTTGGTGGTGACGAGCAGCCCGCCCGGTGTGACCAGCGCCTGCAGCCGGGCGAGCAGCGCCGGGCTCGGTGCGTAGCCGTCGAAGAACGCGAGATCGTACGGCCCGGGCAGGGACGGGAGGACGGCGTCGAAGTCGCCCTCGTGGACGGTGACCCTCCCGGCCAGCCCGACGCCCCCGATCTGCACACGGGCGAGCCGGACGTGCTCGGGATCGTTCTCGACGGTGTCGACGTGCCCGCCACCGGTGGCCCACCAGCACGCGGTGTAGCCCAGCGCAGTGCCCAGCTCGAGCACCGCGGCGGGCCGCACCCGGGCCGCGACGGCGCCGAGCACGGTGCCGTCCGCGTAGGAGTAGGCCCAGCAGCCGTGCCGGCGGCGGTGCGACTCGGTGGCGCGGCGGACCGGCGCGAAGGTGTCGAGCAGCGGCCGGGAGTCCACGGCGGCCTGCAGCGCATCGAGGTCGGCGACGGTCACCGGTGGTCCCGGAACCATGCGGCGGCAAGCCCGACGGCGGTGTCGATGACCGCGGGATCCTCGTAGTACTGGAAGTGGTCGTTGGAGCCCTGCCACGCGAGGTGCTTGTCGGTGCCGCGGACCGCGGCGAAGTGGCGCCGCGCGCTGTCGGGGCCGTCGCTGTTGTCGGCGTGCACCATCAGCAGCGGGGTGGTGAGTTCCTCGGCGGCGGACAGCGACTCGAAGTCGAGGTAGGGCTCGTCGCTCATCACGGCGTAGCGGTTCTCCCAGATCCCGCGGTCGGCCCAGCCGTGGTACCAGTCCCAGATCGGCTTCCAGGGCAGTGCGACATCGGTACGCACCGGGTCGATGATCGGTAGGTACTCCACCTCCCCCGTGGCCTCGAACCGCGCGCGGGCGGCCTGTCCGCGGGCGCGGCGGGCCTCGAGCCGGTCGGCGATCTCGGCGGTCTCGACGTCGCCGTTCATCAGAGCCATCCCGCCCATCAGTGCGATGTCGTTGCCGTGGTCGCGGTAGTGGCCGCTGATGGTGGCCACGGCGGTCAGCCGGTCGTCGTCAACGGCGGCGCGCAACACCTCCGAGGAGCCCTCGCAGACCCCGACGGCGGCGAGCTGCGACGGGTCGACCTCGGGCCGGGTCGTGAGGAAATCCAGGGCGGCGCGCAGGTCGGCGACCTTGGTGTGCGGGTCCTCGTAGCGGCGGGGTTCGCCCTCGCTCGCGCCGTGGTGGCGGGCGTCGAAGGCGAGCGCGACGAAGCCCTCGTCGGCGAGGCGGGTGGCGTACTGGACGGGGGCCTGTTCCTTGACGTAGCAGTAGGGGCCGAGGATCGGCACGGCGCCGGACGCCTCGTCGAGGTCCGCGGGTACGTACAGGTTGCCGCGCAGCGTCGTTCCGCCGCTGGGGAACTCGACGGATTCGACGCGGTACCGGCCGTGGACGCTGGATGTGGTCACACCGCGATGCAACCAACTGCGGGCCGGGCCGTCCAAGATCGGTACCTGATAGCGGGTGGCTATCGACCGCTCGGAGGCCACGCTTGTTGGTCAGCGGTGCGGTGATGCGGCCACGATGCGACACCGGACGGTGCGCCATTGGACCGCGGCCGGGCTGTCGGAGCTCGTCGTCTCAGCAGCTCGGCGGTGCTGGGGGTGGTGGGCGTGGGCGGTGCGTAGAGGTGCGGGGCTCG
>NZ_MKVV01000038.1:0-2069 GCF_001899645.1 Pseudonocardia sp. 73-21
CCCGGAGAAATCATGTCCGCCTACCCGGAGCCAGCTGTCCGCCCACCCGGATCTTCCCGTGTCCGTCAGCACATGGTCCAGCGAATCCGGTCCTCGACTCGGCCACGTCCAGCCGAGTGGTGTAACTCGGTCCGGGTGATGCTCTGCGGTTCAGATCATGCCGTCATCAGCTCCGATGTCGCCACCTTCTCCTCCCCCGTCGGGGTGGCGAGGAGCGTCGACGCCCGCGTCAAACCGAGGCGACCCGGGTGGCGTCCTCACCAGCGGCGACGGTCTGCACGTTCTCCACACCCGCCCGCCGGGAGCACCCCGACCCGAGGGGCTGTCCCAGGACCCCATTCACAGTCAGTCGCCGCGGGCGACTCGCTGCCCGTGTGGTTGTGCACGCCGGTGCGCGCCATATGCCCGGCTCGCTCCCTGGACCTGCTCGGACGTCGAAATCGTCGGTAGGTCGTGCGACTCTGGGTGCATGGAGGTGACGAAGGAGGACGTCGAGCGCATCCCGCTGCGCAACCGTCGCGTGCCGCTGCACGAGTTCGTGGCGGTGTGGGCGGAGGCGGAGCGTCGCGACGCGGAGCAGGCCGAGCGGGGCGTCACGGACTGGTACGCGGGGGGCGTGATCGTGACGTGCCGGTGGATGACGCGTGCGGTGGGGCGGCCGGCGTCGGGGCCGCGGCGGATAGCCCGGCCTCCGGTGTCCCGTCACGATGAGCGCGCTTTCGAGGAGTTGATCGAGGGCGAGCGCCTGCGGCGATGAGCTCGGTCGCCGAGTAGCGCCGCAGGTTGTGCAGGTGCGTGTCGATGTCTAGTCGCCGGACCAGTCGGCCGTACCATTGCGTCACCGACGACGGCACCAGATGCGTGCGTCCCCCTGGCAATCTCGAGAACACGAACGCGTCGCGCGTCAGCGTCATCCCGGCTGACGCTGCACGCTCCAGGCAGCGTGCCCAGTGCTCGGTCAGGACTGCGACCGTCTCCGGATCGAGCGTCACCCGCCGCTGCTGGTGGGTCTTGGTGTCCTTCTCCTCCCGATGCCGCCCGTCCTGGGCGACGGCTCGTCGGTAGGTCAGCACGCCGGACGGCAGATCGACGTGGGACCAACGCAGCCCGCAGAGCTCACCCCGTCGCGCGCCAGTGGTCATCGTCAGCCAGACGAGCGTGCCCCAGTCCGGCGATTCCCACGCCGCGTCGACGATCCGAGCCGCCTCCTCCGCCGACGGTGGCCGCGGGTCCGGACGCTTCGCCGCCGGTGGAGAAGCGAACTGCACGGGGTTCACGCCGAGCCATCGCCACCGCACCCCGCGCTCGAATGCGCAGCGCAGCACGAAGTGCACGTGCCGGACCATCGTCGACGACAACGGCAGGCACTGGTGTGGCCGGCAGCGCTCGTCGCACTCGTGCTCCAGCGGAGTGCGGTGGTCCGTGCTCTTCCGATCGGTGCAATGCGTACGGCACCGCCGAAGCTCGCGGTAGAGCGAGTCCAGTACGTCGTTGTCCACCGCGCCCGCCCGCAGATGGCCGATGAACGGCCGCACATGCTTGCGCCGGTAGTCGGTGTACATCCGGTGCGTCGAGCGCAGGGACCATGGACCACACCCGTCTCCGCCAGTTCGCACCACGTTTGATTCCACGTCCGCACCTCGCCCACTCCAGCGGGTCCGTCCTCGGCCGCCCCGGGTTGACTGCAGGACTACCCACCGAGAGGGCGTTCGACCAGTACGTTCGTGCAGCCGCCTCGAGGGTCGACGCCCGGGCCGAGCTGCAGCCCTAGCCGCGACCGGGTAACGATCACGGATTGTGACGCGAGAGCTACCGCATGCGTCGGGGCATACCGAAGGGCCCCTCCCCTTCTCAGCAGCCCTAACGGCCGCGCGCCTCGCGTATAGCGGACATGCCACGCCAGCGGGACCGACGTACGCCAAGGGAGCCCTCACGACGGACACCCTCTCGGCGGGAGCGGTACCCGCAGGGATGGCACGGGGTCGGCAAAGTCGCGGTGAGTGGGCGCTGAGCTGCGGCGACACGCGGCCGAAGTAGGGGCGCAGGCACGGCCCTGGTGGTGATCATGG
>NZ_MKVV01000038.1:2084-113770 GCF_001899645.1 Pseudonocardia sp. 73-21
GTCCATCGCTGCGATCGCCGACCAGTTGGCGGGGGTGGAGCTACCCGATCCGGTGCTGCTCGCCCCGGCCTGAACGTCGTCCTGGCCAGGATGGTCGATCCGCGTAACGCCCGCGGGATCCGCCATCGCCTGGTCGTGCTGCTGACCGTGGCGGTATGCACGGTCTCTACCGGCGCCCGCTCGTTCGTCGCGGTCGCCGAATGGGTCGCTGACCTGCCCGCGACGCCGGCCGACACGCTCGGTACCGGCGGGCGGTGCCCGAGCGAGTCCACGATCCGCCGCGCGGTGGGGGCGATGGACGCCGACGCGTTCGACGCGGTGATCGGCGGGCTCGTCCAACAGTTGTGCGCAGCCGTCGCGCCTGCCGGGCGGCGCCGGGTTCTGGCGGTGGACGGCAAGACCCTGCGCGGCTCCCGCCACATCGACCGCGACGGGAACGTGGTGGTGGGCCGGCACCTGCTTGCGGTGATCGACCAGCACACCCGCGTCGTGCTCGGCCAGCTCGACGTGGCGGGCAAGACCAGCGAGATCACCGCTTTCACCCCGCTGCTCGACACCCTGACCAGCATCGACCTCGCCGAAACGGTGATCACCGCGGACGCGTTGCACACCCAGCGCGAGCACGTCGCCGACCTGCACGCCCGGGGCGCGCACTGGGTGCTGTCGGTCAAGGGCAACCAGCCCCGGCTGCGCCGCCAGCTCGCCGCTCGCCCATGGCGTCAGGTCGAGATCTCCCATCGCGCCGTCGCGACCGCGCACGGCCGCCGCGAGATCCGCACGTGCAAGATCGTCACCATCGCTGCGGGGATCGAGTTCCCGCACGCCGCCCAGGCCGTCCAGATCATCCGCAAGAGCCGCCCGATCAGCGCCCGGACCGGGAAGAAGAGCCGCTGGCGCACCGAGACCCGAACCGGAGCCGCCCCGCAGGTCATGGCCACCCTGCGCAACCTCGCGATCAGCCTGCACCGCCTCGCCGGTGCCCACCAACATCGCCGCCGCGCTACGACATCACGCCCGCGACGCCCTCCGACCACTCCAACTACTCAACATCATCTGACTTTGCCGACCCCCTGGGTCGGGCACGGCGCCGCGGACCAGGCATCAGATCACCTGAGTCCATTACTATGATATTCACGTTATACCGGTGAACGGAGCCCGATGACCCGTCCAGAGCCTGAACTCGCCCGGGTGAAGGACTACGCCGAGGCCGACGAGATCCTCTGCTCGCGCCGCTTCGCGCAGGAGTCCAAGCACGAGAGCGCCCCGTTAATCGGCGGCACCGTCCTCGTCCTCGACGGCCCGCCGCACCTGCAGCGCAGGCGGCTGCTCTCCCCCCTCGTCGCGCGCGATGCGCTCACCGACTACCACGCCGTGGTCGGCCGGACGCTGCACCGGTGCACCTCCGCGGCCGTCCAGCCGGCGGTTGACCAGTGGGCCGCGGACCTCGTGCCGTTGGGCAGGGCGGTGTTCCTCCAGTTCGCGGCTACCCTCATCGGCTTCGACGACGTCAACGACCCGGCCGCGACCGCGGAGCTGCTCGGGTACCTGGGCCCGATCCTGGAGGCGGTGACCGTCGAGTGGTCCACGCGCGACCACGCCACCGTGCTCGCGGAGGGCGAGGCAGCCCGCGACGCACTCGTCGCCCGGTTCCACACCCCGGCCGCGCGGCGCCGGGCCGAGCTCGTGGAGCGTGGCGCGTCGCCGACCGACCTGCTCTCCCTCCTCGCCGCGCACCGCGAGGAGTGGGACGACGACGCGGCCGTGCGCGAAGTCGTGCTGTTCCTGGCCGCGTCGACGCTCAACAACGCCGCGCTACTGGTGCACACCGTGCACGAGCTGCACGCCGCGGCCGTGGCGACCGCGGAGGCGACGGACGAGCAGCTGCACGCCGCCGTGTTCGAGGCGCTGCGGCTGTACCCGCCGACGGTCGCGCTGTTGCGCCGCGCGGTGACCGACGTGACGCTGCGCGACGGCCGGGTGATCCGCGAGGGCGAGCACGTGGCCGTCGACCTCGCGGCCGCGAACCGCGACCCCGCCGTGTTCGGCGCCGACGCCGAAGCGTTCCGGCCGGGCCGCCCGCTGCCCGACCGGATCCGCCCGTGGGGTCTGACCTTCGGCAGCGGCCCGCACCTGTGCCTCGGGCGCGCGGTGGTCACCGGCAGCACCGCCGCACCCGGCGTCCACGTTCAGATCCTGCGCGCGCTCGACGCGCTCGGCATGCGACCGGACCCCTCCCGGGCCCCGGTCCTCGCGGCCAGCGCCCAGCGGCGCCACGACAGCTACCCGGTGCTGCTGCGGGAACGGCCCCGGCCGGCGGCCGGCGCCCGGTAGGGCCTCAGGCGCCGGGCAGCGCGGGCATGCCCAGCAGCTGACGCGCCCACGCCGGGCCGGCCACCGGGCACCCCAGCGTGTCCGCGAGCTGCACGACCCGCTCCACGAGCTCGCCGTTGTGCGGGGTGCCGAAGCGGGCGTAGTCATGGTCGCCCAGCCCGATGGCGACGTGCCCGCCGAGCACGATCGCCAGCGCCGCGAGCTGCAGCACGTCGCCGCCGTAGCACATGAGCTGCCACGGTTCGCCCGCCGGGATCTCGGCGATCATGGCGTTCAGTGCGTGCACGTTCGTGCCCGCACTCGAGGGCCTGCTGTCGCCGGTGAAGACGAACTCCCACAGCGTGGTGGTCGGCGCGAGGCCCATCTCCCGGTAGCAGAGCGCGGTGCGGATCTGGCCGACGTCCCAGCAGACGGTCGTGACGAACGAGGAGAGGTCGCCAAACACCCCGAGCACCGAGGCGATGTCCTGGCGCGTGTTGACGTAGACGCCGTCGCCGGGCACGAACCGCTTCTCCGCCGGTAGCCACGTGTCGATGTTCATCGAGCCGAAGTCGACCGGGACGGCGTCGAACCGCAACCGCGGGTCGTCGGCCAGTGCGCGCACGTGCTTGACCCGGTCCTCGACACCGCTCTGGCTGATGTAGCCCAGCGTGGGCTTGGTGATCAGGTCGGTGGCCGCCCGGATTCCCTCCTGCACCTCGCGGTAGAGCTCCACCGCGTTGTCCGGCGCACCCGTCTCGGCGTCGCGGCCGTGCCAGTGGATCATCGCAGCTCCGGCGTCGTGGCTGCGCACGGCCTCCCGGACGATCTCCTCGGAGGTGTACGGCAGGTGCGGGTTCGCTCCCCGCATCGTCGACTCGTTGCACCGGACCTCGATCATCAGCGGGTTGTCACGCACGTCCTGCTCCTCCTCGCCGGCCCGCCCACCCACCGCGCAGGAGGGTTGGGAGCTGTTGCCGCTCGACCGAATCACTGATAACAATATGCCTTATCGCCGAGTGATCCAGATCATATCCGAGACCGGACGCAGCTGCGGCGCACCGGCGCGCACCAGGAGGACAGCCCGTGCCCGAGAACCCGCTAGGACAGATGCAGGTGATCCACGTCGACGACCAGGCGTGGTTCGAGTACGAGGACGAGACCGGTTTCATCCCCGCGGGCGCGGCGGTGAAACCGCTGATCGACCCGGAGACCGGGCACACCTTCATGCTCACGCGCTTCGCGCCGAACTACCGGGCGCCCTCGCACTGGCACCCGTCGGACACGATCTACATCATCACCCAGGGCGAGTTCTCCGTGGAGGGCGAAGGCACCTACCGCCCCGGCGACGTCCGGTGGGTAAAGGGCGGCACCGCCTACGGCTCCGAGTCGGCCGGGGCGGACGGCTGCCAGTTCTACATCGTCAGCATGGGCCCGTTCGAGGTGAACGACCCCGACACCGTCGCACCCCCCAACGGAGACTGGCGCTCGGCGAAGGGCGCCTGACGGCGCGGGTCAGCAGGGTAAACGCGCCCGCCAGCAGCGCAAGCAGCACGACGGGGATCGTCCGCCCGGCACCCGCAGCTCCCGGTAGAGCGAGTCGAGGACCTCCGTGTCAACCGCGCCGGCCTTCAGGTGACCGACGAACGGGCGAACGTGCTTCTCCAGGTACTTGGTGTACATCCGGCGCGTCGTGCGCCCGACGTCGAGGTTGCCGCCGACTCGGCCGGCTCGACGTGGCCATGGTGCGGACCGTAACACCGTCTCGCACCACGTTTGATTCCACGAACTGCCGCCGTGTGAGGCGACGCCGACAAAACCGCTGGTCAGGCTGGTGGGCGCGGCAGGGTTCGAACCTGCGACCGCTCGGGTGTAAGCCGAGTGCTCTTCCGCTGAGCTACGCGCCCGCTCGTACCGGGAACGGTGCCCCGGCACGACACGACATCAGACGGCCGCGAGGGCCTTCTTCCATGCGTCCTGGTCGCGGGCCTCGCCGGGGCCGTTGACCTCTGCGAACGTCACCGTACCGGTCTTGTCGACCAGGAACGTGCCGCGGAGGGCGAAACCGGCACCGTCGTTGAACACGCCGTAAGCCTTGGCGACCTCGCCGTGCGGCCAGAAGTCGGCCAGGAGCGGGAAGTCGTAGCCCTGGGCGTCGGACCAGGCCTTGAGGGCGAACGGGTGGTCCACCGACAGCGCGAGGATCTGGACGTCGGCGTTCTGGAACGACGAGAGGTCGTCCCGGACGGCGCAGAGCTCACCGGTGCAGATGCCGGAGAACGCGAACGGGTAGAAGACGACGAGGACGTTGCGGTCGCCGCGGAACGACGACAGCGAGACCTCCTGGTTGTTCTGGTCCTTGAGGGTGAAGTCGGGTGCTTCGGTTCCCACCTCGGGCGCCATGTCTCTCCTAGCCGATCGTCCGGTGCTGCCGTCCGGCAGCCTAGTGCGTGCACGAACGGGCGATCTCGGGCGATGCGCCGGCCGGCTCGACCGTGACCACGGCGGACGCCGACCGGGCGACGGTGTCGCGGTCGGTGACGACCTCGGCGGTGCCGGAGACGACGAGGTCGACGTCGTGGGTGGCGACCGCGACGGTGCACCGGGGGTCTCGGGCCAGGTTGCGGCCCTTGCGGGTGGTCGCACCGGTCGCGACCCGGAAACCGCCGTCGACCCGGAGCGAGCCGACCGCTGTGACGTGCGGGCTGCCGTCGGGATCAGGCCGGCAGTGCGTAGAGGTCCGCGGGGTTCCGGGTGTCCATGCCGGTGCCGACCCGACGAGCGTCGCGGACTCATCGGTGACCGCCTATGGTCGACGGCGGAGGCCGCATGGACGTCGACGACTGGTTCCTGAGCGACACCGAACGCGGCAACCCCGCGTGCCGGCTCCCGGCGTGGCGCGCGGGCAACACCGTCACCCCGCTCGTCGACGGAGCCACCTACTTCGCGCGGCTCGTCACGGAGGTCCGCGCGTTGCAGCCCGGTGACCAACTGTTCTTCACCGACTGGCGCGGCGACGCCGACGAGCGGCTCACCCCGGACGGGCCCACGCTGGGCGAGCTGTTCGGCGACGCCGCCCGCCGCGGGGTCGTCGTCAAGGGGCTGATGTGGCGCTCGCACTCCGACGAGGCCGCCTACAGCGAGCAGGAGAACCGGCAGCTCGGCGACGAGGTGGCCGAGGCCGGCGGCGAGGTCCTGCTCGACCAGCGGGTGCGCCGCACGGGATCGCACCACCAGAAGCTGGTGGTGCTGCGCCATCCGGGACGCCCGGACCGCGACGTCGCGTTCGTGGGCGGCATCGACCTGTGCCACTCACGCCGCGACGACCACGACCACCGCGGGGACCCGCAGGGCCTCCCGATGCCCGTGTACGGCCCGAACCCGCCCTGGCACGACGTGCAGCTCGACGTGCGCGGACCGGCCGTGGGCATGCTCGACGACGTGTTCCGCGAGCGCTGGGAGGACCCCCACCCGCTCGACCTCCGCACGCCGATCGCCCGGTTCCGGGACGCGGTGCGCCACGCCGACCTGACGGCCGACCCGCTCCCCCACCGGCCGCCCGACCCGGCGCCGGCCGGCACGGAGACGGTGCAGGTGCTGCGCACCTACCCCTCGATCCGGCCGGGCTACCCGTTCGCCCCGGACGGCGAGAGGTCCGTGGCGCGGGGCTACTCGAAGGCGCTCGGTCGGGCCCGGCGGCTGGTGTACCTGCAGGACCAGTACATGTGGTCACCCCACATCGCGCGCCTGCTCGCCGACGCCCTGCGCCGCAGCCCGCGGCTGCACCTCGCGGTGGTGGTGCCCCGCCACGCCGACGTCGACGGCCGGTTCTCCCTGCCGCCCAACCAGATCGGACGGCTGCAGGCGCTCGAGGTGTGCCGCCGGGAGGCGGCCGACCGGGTGCACGTGTTCGACCTGGAGAACCGGGCCGGCGCGCCCGTCTACGTCCACTCCAAGGTGGCGGTGATCGACGACGTCTGGGCCGCGACGGGCAGCGCCAACCTCAACCGGCGCTCCTGGAGCCACGACAGCGAGGTGACGGTGGCCGTGCTCGACGAGCGACGCGACCAGCGGGAGCCGTCCGACCCGGCCGGTCGGGGCGACGGGGCGCGCACCTACGCCCGGGAGCTCCGCCTGGAACTGCTGCGCCAGCACCTCGACCGCGCCGGGGGTGACGACGCCGACCTGACCGACACCGACGACGCGGTGCACGCGATGGTGGCGGCCGCCGACGCCCTCGACGCCTGGTACGACGACGAGCGCCGGGGGCCCCGGCCGCCGGGACGGCTGCGCCACCACCGGCCGGAGCACATGCCGACGCGGACACGGCTGTGGGCCGTGCCCGTCTATCGGCTCCTCTACGACCCGGACGGCCGCTCCCTGCAGGACCGGCTGCGGCGCCGCTGGTGAAAGGGCTACCGCCTCGACTTCGCCGCCTTCGGCGCCACCAGGCGCGCACCGGCCCAGCCGTCGCTGATGGTGGCGTTGGAGGTCTGGGAGAGGCCGGCCGTGGGGGCGGCCTCGGCGATCTCGCTGGGCTCCACGTGGCCGGGTCTCCCGGTCTTCGGGGTGAGTACCCAGATCACGCCGTTGTCGGCGAGCGGACCGATGGCGTCGACCAGGGCGTCGACGAGGTCACCGTCGCCCTCCCGCCACCACATCAGGACGAGATCGACGACGTCGACGGCGTCCTCGTCGAGGAGGTCGTCACCCGCCCGTTCCTCGACGGCATCCCGTACCGTCTCGTCGACGTCTTCGTCCCAACCGATTTCCTGGACGACCATGCCCGGCTCCACGCCGAGCTTGCCCGCGATGTCGGACTGACGTCCGGCATCTTCCGCGGCGACCACGCCTGTGTACCCCACTCTCTCGATGTTCGTACTGCCTCGACCGACTACATCCGGATGCGGAATCCGAACACGTGACTCGTCGACGCGCAACCACTCGTTACGAGATCGCGCGTCGAGGGGCACGATAGGGGATGACCCCGACAGATGTTCACCTCCAGCCACGCAGGGAGATCCCTTGACCGGCCAGACCACCGACGCGACGCCTCCGAGGCGCGTACACGTCATCCGCGACGGCCTCGCCGCCCACCTGCCCGACATCGACCCGGAGGAGACCGCCGAGTGGCTGGACTCCTTCGACGCCGTGCTCGACGCCGCGGGCCAGCAGCGCGCCCGGTATCTGATGCTCCGGATGTTGCAGCGTGCGCGCGAGCGCAATGTCGGCGTCCCGTCGCTGACCAGCACCGACTACGTCAACACGATCCCCACCGACCGTGAGCCGTGGTTCCCCGGTGACGAGGAGGCCGAGCGGGCCTACCGTCGCCTCATCCGCTGGAACGCGGCGATGACGGTGCACCGCGCGCAGCGCCCGGGCATCGGCGTGGGCGGCCACATCTCGTCCTACGCGTCGTCGGCCACGCTCTACGAGGTCGGCTTCAACCACTTCTTCCGGGGCAAGGAGCACCCGGGCGGGGGTGACCAGGTCTACATCCAGGGTCACGCCTCCCCCGGCATCTACGCGCGTGCCTACCTCGAGGGCCGCCTGTCGGAGGACCGTCTCGACGGTTTCCGCCAGGAACTGAGCCACGGCGGCCCGGGCGCCGGCCTGCCGTCGTACCCGCACCCGCGCCTCATGCCGGACTTCTGGGAGTTCCCCACGGTCTCGATGGGGCTCGGCCCGATGAACGCGATCATGCAGGCGCGGTTCAACCGCTACCTCGACGCGCGAGGCTTCCACGACCACAAGGCCGAGTCGAAGGGCGACCAGCACGTCTGGGCGTTCCTGGGCGACGGCGAGATGGACGAGCCCGAGTCGCGCGGCCTGATCCACATCGCGGCCACCGAGGGCCTGGACAACCTCACGTTCGTGGTCAACTGCAACCTGCAGCGCCTCGACGGCCCGGTCCGCGGCAACGGCAAGATCATCCAGGAGCTGGAGTCGTTCTTCCGCGGCGCCGGCTGGAACGTCATCAAGGTGATCTGGGGGCGCGAGTGGGATTCCCTGCTCGCCGCCGACCGCGACGGCGCGCTGATCAACCTGATGAACCAGACGCCCGACGGCGACTACCAGACCTACAAGGCCAACGACGGCGGCTACGTCCGCGACCACTTCTTCGGCCGCGACCCCCGCACGAAGGCCCTGGTCGAGCCGATGACCGACGACGAGATCTGGAAGCTCAAGCGCGGCGGGCACGACTACCGCAAGGTCTACGCGGCGTACGCGGCGGCGCTGGAGCACCACGGCCAGCCCACCGTCATCCTGGCGAAGACGATCAAGGGCTACGGCCTGGGCACGCACTTCGCGGGCCGCAACGCCACGCACCAGATGAAGAAGCTGACGCTGCCCGACCTCAAGCAGTTCCGCGACGAGCAGCGCATCCCGATCAGCGACGCACAGCTCGAGGAGAACCCCTACCTGCCGCCGTACTACCACCCCGGCGAGAACGCCCCGGAGATCCGGTACATGCAGGAGCGGCGGCGCAACCTGGGCGGCCCCGTGCCGTCGCGGCGAATCAAGGCCACTCCCCTGGTGCTGCCGGGCGACAAGGTCTACGACTTCATCCGCAAGGGCTCGGGCAAGCAGGAGGTCGCCACCACCATGGCGTTCGTCCGGCTGCTGCGCGAGCTGGTGAAGGACAAGGAGATCGGGGGCCGGTTCGTGCCCGTCATCCCCGACGAGGCGCGCACGTTCGGCATGGACTCCATGTTCCCGACGCAGAAGATCTACAACCCGAACGGCCAGCAGTACACGTCGGTGGACGCCGAGCTCATGCTGGCCTACCGGGAGTCCGAGCAGGGCCAGCTGCTGCACGAGGGCATCAACGAGGCCGGGTCGGTGGGCTCGTTCACCGCGGCGGGCACGTCGTACGCCACGCACGGGCAGCCGATGATCCCGGTCTACGTCTTCTACTCGATGTTCGGCTTCCAGCGCACCGGCGACTCGATCTGGGCCGCCGCCGACCAGATGGCCCGCGGCTTCCTCGTGGGCGCCACGGCCGGGCGCACGACGCTCACCGGTGAGGGCCTGCAGCACAACGACGGCCACTCGCTGCTGCTGGCGGCCACCAACCCGGCCGTCGTGTCCTACGACCCGGCGTTCTCCTACGAGATCGCGCACATCGTCAAGGACGGGCTGCGCCGGATGTACGGCGAGGGCGACGACGCGCAGAACCTGGCCGGCGAGAACGTCATGTACTACCTGACGGTCTACAACGAGCCCTACCAGCAGCCGGCGGAGCCCGAGGACGTCGACGTCGACGGGATCCTGCGCGGCATGCACCGCGTCGCGGAGACCCCCCTGAGGGACAGTGCCGGTCCTCAGGTGCGGCTGCTCGGTTCGGGCGTCGCGCTGCCGTGGGCGTTGAAGGCCCGCGACATGCTGGCCGAGCAGTGGGGCGTCGGGGCCGAGGTGTGGTCGGTGACGTCGTGGGGCGAGCTGCGCCGCGACGGTGTCGAGGTGGAGCAGCACAACCTCGTGCACCCCGACGCCGACCGTCGCACGGCCTACGTGTCGCAGAAGCTCGGGGACGCGGGCACGCCCGTCGTCGCCGTGTCGGACTGGATGCGGGCGGTGCCCGACCTGATCCGCCAGTGGGTGCCGGCGCCGTTCACCACGCTGGGTACCGACGGCTTCGGCCTGTCCGACACCCGGCCCGCGGTGCGACGCCACTTCAACGTCGACGCCGAGAGCATCACGGTGGCGGCGCTGGAGAGCCTGGCCTCGCGCGGGGAGTTCGACCGGGGCGTGGTCGCCGAGGCGGCGGCCAAGTACCGGATCGACGATCCCCAGGCGGCCGGGCCGCAGACCAGCGACTCCGGCGTCGCGTAACAGCCCACACTCATGGCAGCAAAGCCACGTTCATGCAGCACGATTGCGTGAACGTGGCTTTGCTGCAATCGGGCTGCATTCGGGTTTTTTGGGTCTCGGCAGGGCGCCCATATCGCGATACGCTCCGCCCGACGTCAGCTCGAAGGGGCATGGTATGGCGTCCCGACCTGAGCGCGGACGGTATCGCGCCCGGGCGGCGCGATGCCGGGGGCAGAGCCCCGGCGCACGGTACGAGGAGAGCAAGTCATGGCAGAGGGCACCGTCAAGTGGTTCAACAGCGAGAAGGGCTACGGCTTCCTCGCTCCCGACGGTGGTGGCGCGGACGTGTTCGTGCACTACTCGGCAATCCAGACCAACGGCTACAAGAGCCTCGACGAGGGCCAGCGCGTGTCGTTCGACATCGAGCAGGGCCAGAAGGGTCCGCAGGCCACGCAGGTCAGCCCGCTCGCCTGAGCGCTGCCCTGCCTTCTTAGGCAAGGGTCGCGTGCATCTCCCACACGAGCACCTCGGCCCCGTCCGGCCCGGCCACCACCCGCTGACCGTCCCCGACGGTGATGCGTGCGGTGTCCCCGGTTCCGAGCTGTCCTGCGCCCTCGAGCTCCACTGATCCACGGGCGACGAACAGGTTCACCAGTGGCGCCGTGGGCACGACGGTGGCCGCACCGGGCTTCAGACGCGCGGCGTAGAGCGCTGCGTGCTCCTGCCGGATGGAGATCGCGCTGTCCGCCTTGTGCTTCGGCATGCCCGAGGCCACCACCACCAGCTCGCCGGAGTCGAGCGGGGCGCCGATGTCGAGCTGCTCGTAGCCGGGTGTCACCTTCTCGGTGTCGGGCACCACCCACATCTGGACGAAGTGCACGTCCTGGTCGTGCTTCGGCGCGTCCGCATCGATGCGCCAGGAGTCGTTCTTCTCCGAGTGCAGGATCCCCGTGCCCGCCGTCATGCGCTGGGCCAGACCGGGGTAGATCAGGCCGGAGTGACCGGTGGAGTCCTGGTGCACCAGCGACCCCTCCAGCACCCACGTGACGATCTCCATGTCGCGGTGGGGGTGGGTCTCGAAGCCGCTGCCCGCCCGGACGATGTCGTCGTTGTTCACCATCAGCACCCCGAAGTGGGTGTTGTCGGGGTCGTAGTGCTGGCCGAACGAGAAGCTGTGGTGCGAGTCGAGCCAGCCGATCCGGGTGTGGAACCGGTCGCCGCTGCGTCGGACGTCGATCATGCTTGCCCCTCCCAGGTAGTTGTTTCTGCAACAATACGGTCCGCCCCGGTGTTCCCGGCCGCCTGTCATGCTGCCCGACATGACGGTCTCCGCCGCGACGCTGCGCCGGCTCGAGCTCGCGTCGGGAGATCTCGCCGCGGCGTGCCTCGTGGCGATGGACGAGCACCAGCCCTGGTTCCGGCGCCTGGCCGCCGACCAGCGGGCCGGCGTGCTGCTGGTGACCCAGACGGGCGTCGCGAACTTCGTGGCCTGGCTCGGCGAGCGCGGCGAGACGATCCGGCTCACCGCCGAGGCGTTCCGGATCGCCCCGCGCGACCTCGCCCGGCGGCTGTCGCTGCGCCAGACCGTCGATCTCGTACGGATCGCCACCGACGTCTTCGAGCGTCACCTGCCGCCGCTGGCCGCCGACGAGTCCGAACGGCACGCGCTGGTCGAGGGCATCCTGCGCTTCGGCCGGGAGATCGCGTTCGCCGCAGCCACCGTCTACGCCGGTGCGGCCGAGACCCGCGGCGCCTGGGACGCCCGGCAGGAGGCGCTCGTCGTCGACGCGGTGGTGCGCGGGCCGGGCCTCGACGGCGGGTCCGACGACGCGCTGGTCTCCCGCGCATCCGCGTTGGGCTGGGACCCCGCGGCGGCCGTCCGGGTGGTGGTCGGCAGCGGGGCCGCCGCCTCCCCGGAGGAACCCGGTGCGCTGCGCCGCGAGGCCGCCCGCAGCGGCCGTTCCGTGCTGGTCGGGGTGCAGGGCAACCGGCTCATCGTGCTGGTGTCCGAGCCGCGGGAGGGCGCCGGACCCATCGGCGGGCTCGTCCACGGGTTCGGGCCCGGGCCCGTCGTGGTCGGCCCGGTGGCCCCGAACCTCGCCACCGCCCACGCGAGCGCGCGGGAGGCGCTGGCCGGGCTGCGGGCCGCCCCCGGCTGGCCCGACGCCCCGCGCCCCGTCGACGCCGACGACCTGCTGCCCGAGCGCGCCCTGTCCGGGGACCCGGCCGCGCACCGCCGCCTGGTCGAGTCGTGCGTGGCCCCGCTCGACGCCGCCGGTGGCGAGCTGCTCCGCACGCTGGCCGGCTACCTGGAGGGCGGCGGCGCGCTGGAGGCCTGCGCCCGCGCGCTGTTCGTCCATCCCAACACGGTGCGCTACCGGCTGCGTCGCGTGAGCGACCTCACCGGTCGCAACCCCACCGATCCGCGCGACGCCCTCGTCCTGCGCACCGCCCTCGTGGTCGACCGGCTTGACGTGGGTCCATCCCACAAGGAGTGACGACGACCACCCGGGTGACACGCCTACTTGTTGGAGGAAACCTACAGATCTCGACCGTCGAGTTGGTGCGTGCCGGTATCCCGCCCGGGCCTCGCGACAGTGTTCGCTGGGGCCCGTGATCACCCTGCTCGCTCCCGGCCAGGGGTCCCAGACCCCCGGCATGCTGACCCCCTGGCTCGACGACCCGGCCGCCGAGGAGTCGCTCGACCGGTGGTCGGCGTCGATCGGGCTCGACCTGCGACGTCTCGGCACCACCGCCGACGCCGACGAGATCCGGGACACCGCGGTCACCCAGCCGCTGATCGTCGCCGCGAGCCTGCTCGCCGCCGCCCGGCTCGCCGACCACCTGCCGGCCGACGCCCCCACCGCCGGCCACTCCGTCGGTGAGCTGGCGTCCGCCGCCATCGCCGGCGTGCTGGCCCCCGACGACGCGGTGGCCTTCGTCGCCGTGCGCGGCCGCGAGATGGCCGCCGCCTGCGCCACCGAGCCCACCGGCATGAGCGCGGTGCTGGGCGGCGACGCCGACGAGGTGCTGGCCACCCTGGACAAGCTCGGCCTCGACCCGGCCAACCGCAACGCCACCGGCCAGGTCGTCGCCGCCGGGCCGCTCGCGGCCCTGGAGTCCCTCGCCGAGGCCCCGCCGGAGGGTGCACGGATCCGTCCGCTGCAGGTGGCGGGCGCCTTCCACACCCGCTTCATGGCCCCCGCCGAGGAGGCGCTGCGCGCGCACGCGGCCTCGGTCTCCCCCGCCGACCCCACCCGCCCGTGGCTGTCCAACGCCGACGGCGCCGTGGTCACCGACGGCGCCGACGCCCTCGCCCGGCTCGTCGCCCAGGTGACGCTGCCCGTCCGCTGGGACTCCTGCATGGCCACGCTGCGCGGGCTCGGTGTCACCGCGGTGATCGAGCTCCCGCCCGCGGGGGCACTGGTCGGCCTCGTCCGGCGCGAGCTCAAGGGCACCGCCACACTGGCGCTCAAGACCCCGGACGACCTCGACAAGGCCGTCGAGCTGATCCGGGAACACTCGGAAGAGGGTTCATGACCGCGTTCCGACTCCCCGCCACCACGCCGGGTGCGCGCCTGCTGGGTCTCGGCAGCACCCAGCCCGCGAACGTCGTCACCAACGACGACCTCGCGAAGACCATGGACACCAGCGACCAGTGGATCCGCGACCGCGTCGGCATCCAGAGCCGCCGCGTGGTGGGTGACGGAACGCTGCTCGTCGAGATGGCCGCCGAGGCCGGCGAGCGGGCGCTCAAGGACTCCGGCCTGGAGCTCTCCGAGATCGACACCGTGATCTTCGCCAGCTGCACGATGCCCAGCCCGATCCCCAACGGCGCGGCGCAGACCGCCGACCGCATCGGGATCTCCGCCCCCGCCGCGTTCGACCTCAACGCCGCCTGCGCCGGGTTCAGCTACGGCGTCGGCACCGCGGCCGGGCTCATCCGCAGCGGCAGTGCGCGCCACGTCCTCGTGATCGGCGCCGAGAAGCTCTCGGACTGGATCGACTGGACCGACCGCTCCACCGCCATCATCTTCGCCGACGGCGCGGGCGCGGCGGTGCTCGGACCGGCGCCGGACGAGGCTTCGGTGGGCGTCGGCCCCGTCGCGTGGGGCAGCGCGGGCGACCTGGCCCCCACGATCTTCATCAAGCCCGAGAACAACGCCCTGTTCCAGGAGGGCCAGTCGGTGTTCCGCTGGGCCACCACCAAGATCGCGCCGGTGGCGCTGCGGGCGATCGAGCTGGCCGGGCTCACCCCCGCCGACATCGACGTGTTCGTGCCCCACCAGGCCAACCTGCGCATCGTCGAGGCCATCGCCAAGAAGCTCCGCAAGTCCGGCGCCCGCGAGGACATGCGGGTGGCCGACGACATCATCCTGTCCGGCAACACGTCCTCGGCGTCGATCCCGCTCGCGCTGGACCACATGCGCGCCGACGGCAGGGTGGCGTCCGGCGACACCGTGCTGCTCGTAGGGTTCGGCGCGGGGCTGTCCTACGCGGGGCAGGTCATCACCTTCCCGTGATCGAATACTGACCACCACCCCCACCAAGAAGGAGATTCACCGTGGCTAGCAACGAAGAGATCCTCACCGGCCTCGCGGAGATCGTCGAGGAGGTCGCCGGCATCGACACCGCCGACGTGTCCACCGAGAAGTCCTTCGTCGACGACCTCGACATCGACTCGCTGTCCATGGTCGAGATCGCCGTCCAGGCCGAGGACAAGTTCGGCGTCAAGATCCCGGACGACCAGCTGGCCGAGCTGAAGACGGTCGGTGACGCGGTGGACTACATCGCGAAGAACCAGTGACGAGCACCGCTGACACACTCTTTCCCGTGGAAGCGTCATGAGCGCCGTCCAAGAGGTCGTCGTCACTGGCCTCGGCGCCACCACCCCGCTGGGCGGGAACGTCGCGTCCACGTGGGAGGCCATGCTCGCCGGACGGTCCGGCGTCCGCCGGATCGACGACGAGGCACACGAGTGGATCACCCGGCACGACCTGCCGGTGAAGATCGCCGCGCCCCTCGCCGTGGAGCCCACCGAGGTCATCCCCCGGGTCAAGGCCCGGCGGCTGGACCGCGTCGAGCAGGTCGCGCTCGTCGCGGCCAAGGAGGCGTGGGAGCACGCCGGGCTGGGTGAGCCCGGGGAGCAGGTCGACCCGACCCGGCTCGCCGTGGTGATCGGCACCGGCGTCGGTGGCGTCATCACCCTGCTCGACCAGGACGACCTGCTCGAGACCGGGGGGCTGCGCAAGGTCTCCCCGCTCACCGTCCCGATGCTCATGCCCAACGGCCCCGCGGCCTGGGTCGGCATCGAGTACGGCGCGCAGGGCGCGGTGCACGCGCCGGTCTCGGCGTGCGCGTCGGGTGCCGAGGCGCTGGCGTGGGCGCTGCGGCTGCTGCGGGCCAACGAGGTGGACGTGGTGATCGCCGGCGGCGCGGAGGCCTGCATCACCGGCCTCACCGTGGCCGGGTTCGCGCAGGCCCGCACGCTGTCGTTGCGCAACGACGAGCCGGAGCGGGCCTCGCGTCCCTTCGACGTCGACCGCGACGGGTTCGTGCTCGGCGAGGGCTCCGGGATCATGGTCCTGGAACGGGCCGAGTTCGCGGCGGCCCGCGGGGCCACCGTGCACGGCCGCATCGCCGGGGCCGGGATCACGGCCGACGCGTACCACATCACCGGGCCGGAGCCGGAGGGTCGCGGGCAGTCCCGCGCCATCACCGCCGCGATCCGGATGGCGGGCCTGGACCCGTCGGACGTCGGTCACGTCAACTGCCACGCCACCTCCACGGTGGCCGGCGACGTGGGCGAGACGCGGGCCGTGCGCAAGGCGCTGGGCGACCACCCGGTGCTGACGGCCCCGAAGTCGCAGCTCGGGCACATGGTGGGCGCGGCGGGTGCGGTCGAGAGCATCGTCACGCTGCTCTCGATCAGGGACGGCATCATCCCCGCCACGCTCAACCTCGAGAAGCTCGACCCGGGCATCGAGCTCGACGTGGTGGCGGGCGAGCCGCGCAAGGTGGACCTGCAGGCCGCGGTCTGCGACTCCTTCGGCTTCGGCGGCCACAACGCCGCCGTGGCGTTCACGAAGGTCTAGCGGCGGCGGCTCCGCCGCCTCGTGCGCGGATATCAGTGCCAGAGCACTGATATCCGCGCACGAGGGCTACTCCGGGCTATCCGACCTGGTGCAGCCAGGTCACCGGGGCGCCGTCACCGGCCAGGCGGAAGGGCTCCAGGGCGTCGTCCCAGGCTGCACCGAGCAAGTCGCGGATCCGGCCGGGCACCTGGTTGGCGGGCACCTGGCCGAGCAGGGCCCGGAGCTGGTCCTCCCCCACCATGATGTCGCCGTTGGCGCTGGTGCGCCCGTGCCACAGCCCGAGCGTCGGGACGTGGCAGAAGCGTTCCCCGTCGACGCCCGGGGTGGGCTCCTCGGTCACCTCGAAACGGAGCATCGACCACGCCCGCAGGGCGCCCGCGAGGGCTCCACCACTGCCGACAGGCCCGGTCCACGTGCACTCGGCACGCAGTTGTCCGGGCACGGAGGACTGAGGCGTCCACTGCAGGGACACCTTCTCACCGAGCACACCGGAGATCGCCCACTCGACGTGCGGGCAGACCGCAGTCGGCGACGAGTGGACGTAGACCACGCCGCGTGCATTCACTGCAGACCTCCAACGTCGACGAGGATCGTCTTCCCCTACGTCCTCGCGCCGGCGTCAGCCTGCTGATGTTCCTGGGTTTCTTGTCGTGATGATCAGCCTGCCGGGTCGGATCCCCCGGCGCAAGCACTGCGGCTCCTCCCCGGCGTGTCGGGCGTGTCGACCGGCTACCGTTCATGATCTACGACCGACGGGGAGACGCCGTGCCCGAGCCGACCACCGGAGCCCCCACGTGGCGGTGCCCCGCAGGACCGTCGTCGGCCGCGGCGACGGCGACGTCGTGCGCGCCACCGGCATCCGCTACGCCCGGGCGGCCCGGTTCGGGGAGCCCACCGCGCAGCCGCCGGCCGTCGGGCCGATCGACGCGACGAGCTGGGCGCCCGCGTGTCCCCAGCCCCTGACCCCGCAGCTCGACGCCGTCCTGAGCGACCCGATGGGCGACCTGACCTACGACGAGGACTGCCTGCGGCTGTCGGTCACCGCGCCCGACGGGGTGCCACCCGGCGAGGCCCTCCCGGTGATGGTCTGGATCCACGGCGGCTCCTACACCTCCGCCGCCGGTGACGCCCCGATCTTCGATCCCGCGGCGCTCGTCGCGGAGCAGCGGGTAGTGGTCGTCGCGGTGACCTACCGGCTCGGGCTGCTGGGCTACCTGGGCGACGGGCCCGATCGCCCCGCCAACCTGGGCCTGCTCGACCAGATCGAGGCGTTGCGGTGGGTGCACCGCAACGTCGCCGCATTCGGGGGCGATCCCGCGAACGTCACCGTGTTCGGCCAGTCGGCGGGCGGGGACGCCGTGGCCCACCTGATGATCGCCGAGGGCACGGAGGGACTGTTCGCCCGTGTGATCATCCAGAGCGCCCCCCTCGGCATCTCCCGGAACCGGGCGGGGATGAACGCGGCGATGGCCCGGGAGGCCCGCGGGATCCCGGCGGACGCACCCGTGTCCGACGTGGTCGCCGCCCAGGCGCGCGTGGCGGCGAAGGCCCGGCCCTACGGCCTGCGGGCCACCATGCCGTTCGGCACCCAGTACGGACGGCACCCCCTCCCGCCCGAGGACGCGGTGGACCGGGCGTGGGAGCAGGTGGCGGGCCGGGTGGACGTGCTCGTCGGGTACAACGACCGCGAGGTCGCCCTGTTCGTCCCCGCCGTGCCCCGGTTGGGGAGGATCTTCGCGCTGCCGGTGCTCGGCCCGTCCGTGCGCAGGGGTCTCGTGGCCAGGTTGACGCGGAAGGTCTACGGCGCCGGGGCCGGGGCCTTCGCCGCGCGCCACCGCCGCGGCGGTGGACGGGGTTACCACTACGTCCTGTCGTGGGGCGCCCCCGGCAGCCCGTACGCCGGAGCGCACTGCGTGGACCTGCCGCTGCTGTTCGGACGGCGCGAGGCGTGGGAGGGCGCGGGGCTGGTCGCCGGGGCCACGTGGGAGCAGATCGACTCCGCGGGCCGCGAGCTCCGCCGGGTGTGGGGCGAGTTCGCCCGCACCGGCCGCACGACGCCGACGACCCGGCCCGGGCTCGTCGCCATCAGCGAGATCTAGGAGGGTGCTGAAGAACGCCGCGCACTAGGCCCGAGTTCTTCAGCGCGCTCCTAGGGCGGGAGCGGGCGGCCGTCGAGGAAGCGGTTGTCGGCCAGCACCGCCGCCGGCGACACGTTCAGCGGGCCGCGGACGGCGTCGGGCCGGAAGCGGTTGCCGGTGATCCGCACCTCCACGGGCAGGCCGCGGTCCGACGCCGGGTCCTCGTGCACGGTGTAGTCGCCGCCGCCGAGGACGTTGCCGCGGATCACCACCGGGCTGTCGCCGGGCGACGCCGGGGTGACCACCCGCACGGCGCTGCCGGTGACGGCGCCGGGTTCCACCCGGTTGTCCTCCACCCACACGTCCTCCCCGCGGACGACCAGCGCATCGCCGGCGGCCGGGGCGAAGTCGTGCAGCGAGCTGTTGCGCAGCCGCGCGCCGTCGCCGAGCCGTGCGCCGTCGTGGGTGACGCCGGTGATCTCGATGCGCTCGGCCGTCCAGCGCTCGTCACCGATGGCGGCCTGCGGGAAGTCCCCGGCGAGCGTCGTGTCCTCGACCCGGACACTGCCCGCGGGCGTCGTCCACACGCCGTAGGGGGTGACGCCGTCCCCGGTGATGCGGCTGCGCCGGACCACCACGCCCGGGGCGTCGACGACGATCCCTCCGCGGATGTCCCAGCCGTCGACGACGGCACCGGGCTCGGTGACGGTGACGGGCCCGCCGGGACACAACGCGATCCCGGCCGGCACGCCGGTGCTGCCGGGGGCAGGCGCGACGTAGTCGCCGACGGCGAGGCAGGTGGCCTGCGCGGTAGGGGCGAGACTCACCGTCGCGAGCGCCGAAGGGAACGTGGATCCCTCGGTGCCGACCAGCACGCCGCCGACCCCGACCGCGAACGCGGCGAGGCCCAGAGCGACGCGGAGCCCCCACATGACGGAGGAGCGTACGGCCGGATGGCCCAGTGCGGATCAAATCGGGGGTATACCGGGAGTGAATCGTTATCACAGGCTGTAGTGGTCGACGCCGTCCTGCTCGGAACGCGTCAGCACATCGCGCTGCACGAGTACCTCCAGGTGGGACGCGGTCTCCAGCGTCGCGAGCATGGCGTTGAACGGGTCCAGGTCGACCAGGGCCGTTCCGCGCCGCGTCCAGGGCAGGACGGCTGCCACCTCGCTCGCGGTTCTGCGGCCCTCCCGGACCGCGGCGAGGCTCGCGTCGAGGCGCACCCCGTGGTGGGCGATCAGCTCGTCCACGCGCTCGTGCACCCGCATCCCGACGGGCCCGTGCGCCGGCAGCATGGCCGCGTCGGGCCGGCTGCGCATGAGCTCCAGCGAGGTGAGGAAGTCGGCGAGCGGGTTGGCCGGCGGGTCGGGCTCCAGCGCGATGGACGGGGTGATCCGCGGCAGCACGTGGTCGCCGGAGAACAGCAGGTCGGCGGCCTCGTCGGCGAAGACGACGTGCCCGCGCGTGTGGCCGGGGGTGGCCACCGCACGCAGCCGGCGCAGCCGCTCCCCCACCCCGACGACGATCTCGTCGCCGTCGTCGATCCACTCGTCGGGCGGCGCCCAGTGCGTCGGGTCGACCGGCGGCGGGCCGGCCCCCAGCCTGCTCAGCAGCTCGTGGGCGCCCGCCCGCGCCAGCCGTCGCTGGTTCGCGGAGCCGTCGGCGCGGTCGGACAGGATGATGTCCAGCCCCGACCTCTCCCCGCGCCCCAGCGCCACGCGCATCCCGAACTCGTGGCGCAGCACCACGGCCTGGGTGTAGTGGTCGCGGTGGGAGTGGGTGACGAGGAAGCGGCGCACGTCGCCGAACCCGGCGCCGAGCGTCTTGAGGGCCGTCTCCAGCAGGTCGCGGGCCTCCGACAGCGCCCAGCCGGAGTCGACGAGCGTGATGCCGTCGCCGTCCTCCACCGCGTAGACGTTGACAGCGCGCAGCCCGTCGTTCGGCAGTGGCAGGGGGATGCGGTGCACGCCGGGGGCGCAGCGGAACACGCCCGGTGCCGTCCAGTCGCCGTCCGGGTCGTCGTCGAGGATCACCACCCGACCCTACGTCGGGCCCCGGTTCGCCCCGATGCGCGGGAGCGTCACCCCCGCCCGGGGGTCGCGGTGCGGGACCGCGTGTGCGTTCCGAGTTCCCGCGCGTCCGCGGATCACCTGTTCGAGGAGCTTTCATCACCCCGGAGGGCGGGGGTCGCTCCATTACTGTGCACCACAACGCGAGCAACGGTCCCGATCGGGGCCACGGGGAGGTCACGCACGATGGGTGCAGAACTGACGGGGGACGTGCTCGGCGCACCCTTCCTGACCGTGGCCGAGGTCGCCGGCCGGATGCGGGTGTCGAAGATGACCGTCTACCGGCTGGTGCACAGCGGCGAGCTGCCCGCGGTGCGGTTCGGGCGCTCCTTCCGGGTGCAGCGCGCGGCCGTGGAGGAGCTGATCCGGGAGGCGCGGTACGAGGCGGGCTGAGCTACCGCACGCGTCCCCGCGGCACCAGGGGTGCCGGGGGCAGCGGCGGGGCGGCGAGCGGCTCACCGGGCACCTCACCGAAGCCGCCTGCCGCCCACCGCGTGCGGGCCGCGGCCACCTCGTCGCCGCTGCGGGCCACGAAGTTCCACCACATCACGATCTCCTCGGCGAACGGCACGCCACCCAGCAGCAGGAACCGGCCGCCCGCGCGCGCCCGGACCGCGAGGTCGCGGCGCCCCGATCCGAGGTAGCAGAGCGACCCCGGCGCGAGCTCTCCCCCGTCGACGTCGGGAGCGCCCGACACCGTCAGCACCGCGTGCTCGAAGTCGGGCTCCAGCGGCAGCCGGACGTGGGCGCCGGGGTCGAGCGTGACGTCGAGGCCCACCAGCGGCGAGTGCACCCGGCCCGGTGAGCGCGCCCCCGCCAGCTCGCCCAGGAGCACCGTGGCCCGGCACCCCGGCTCGGTGACGACGGGCAGACCGGCGTGATGCTCGAAGCGCGGCTCCGTGGCGCGATCGGCGCCGGGCAGGGCCACCCACAGCTGGGCGCCGTGCAGCACCGGGCTGTGCGGATCGGGCGACTGCTCGGAGTGGGCGATGCCCGATCCCGCCGTCATCAGGCCGAGCTCGCCGGGCCGGATCAGCACGTCGCTGCCGAGGCTGTCGCGGTGGTGCACCTCGCCGTCGAGCAGCCAGCTGACGGTCTGCAGGCCGATGTGCGGGTGGGGCGGCACGTCCATGCCGGGCCGGGCCGCGATCTCGTCGGGACCGTAGTGGTCGACGAAGCACCAGGCGCCGATCATGCGCCGGCCCAGGGTGGGCAGCAGCCTCCGGACCTCCGTGCCGGCACCCAGCTGCACCGCCTTGGACGGGAGGAGCTGCCGCACGGGGCCGGCCGTCGCATCGCCCCGGCAGACCTCCACCGGGGCGTGGGACTCGGTGTTGCTCACTCAACCACTTTAAGGCCGGAGACAAGCCGGACATCTGCGGCTGCGACGATCCCCCCATGCGCCGCCAGGTCTCCTCCCACCTCCAGCTCGACGTCACCGAACCGGCGCTGCTCGCGCTGCAGATCACCGCCGCCACCCGTGCGGAGCCGGAGCAGCTCACGGTCGAGCGCGACGGCGAGCCCGTCCCGTTCCGGGAGGTCGCCACCCCCCACGGCGGCCGGCTGCAGATCATCGACGCACCCGTCGGCACCGTACTGGTCAACTACTCCGCCACCGTGGACGGCGAGGTGCCCACGCCCGCCGGTGACGAGCTCGACCGGCTGACCTACCTGCGGCCCAGCCGCTACTGCCCGTCGGACCGGCTGCTGTCCACGGCGAACGCCGAGTTCGGGCACATGTCCGACACCGGCGAGATCGTCACCGCCGTCGCCCGCTGGGTGGGGCTGCGGCTGGCCTACATCGTGGGTTCCAGCGGCCCCACCGACGACGCCCTCGACACGCTGCTGCTCGGTGAGGGCGTCTGCCGCGACTACGCCCACCTGGTGGTCGGGCTGCTGCGCGCGCAGGACATCCCGGCGCGCCTCGCCGCCGTCTACGCTCCCGGGCTCTACCCGATGGACTTCCACGCCGTCGTCGAGGCGTGGGTGGACGGCGAGTGGCGTGTCGTCGACGCCACCGGCCTCGCCCCGCGCCAGTCGCTGCTGCGGATCGCCACCGGCCGCGACGCCGCCGACACCGCGTTCCTCTCGGTGCACCACGGCACGGTCAACCTGGTCGCGGTGAACGTGATGGCGGTGGTGGACACCCTCCCCACCGACGATCCCGAGAAGCTCGTCACGCTCGGCTGAGCCGCTTGGCGAACCAGCGGTCGGCGTCGTCTGGTGCACGGGCTACCGGCGCGCCTACCGCACGGCCGCTCCGGGCCGCCCGTGGTGCTGGTGCACGGGATCGGTGACAGCTCCGCCACCTGGGAACCGGTGATGACGGCCCTGGCGCGACGGCACCGCCGCCACATGGTCACCTGTGGCCGTCCCCGGGGCTCCGGAGCAGCCACACGTGACCGTGTGGCGGGTTCGGGTCAGCTGCAGCCGCTGGTACTGCCGCAGCCCTCGCAGAGGTAGCAGCTGCCCGCGGGGCGCATCTTCGTGCCGCAGGTCATGCACAGCGGCGCGTCGGCGGCCTTGCCCATGCGCAGCTCGAGCAGCTCGGTGGAGCTGCCGACCTCCACCGGCGCCGGGGACGAACCCACCGGGCCGGCCGGGGCGTGCCCGGTCTCGACGCCCGTGCGCAACTCCTCGACGACGGCCTCGCCGTAGTTCTCGTTGACCTGCAGCGTGCGCTCGTCGGCCGAGAAGATGCCGAGCTGCGCGCGCTTCTCCGCGGGCAGGTGGTCGAGCGCGAGGCGGCGGAACAGGTAGTCCAGCACGCTGGTGGCGATGCGGACGTCGGGGTCGTCGGTCATGCCGGCGGGCTCGAAGCGCAGGTTGGAGAACTTCGAGACGTAGAACTCCAGCGGGATGCCGTACTGCAGGCCCACCGAGATCGACATCGAGAACGCGTCCATCACGCCCGAGAGCGTGGAGCCCTGCTTGCCGAGCTTGACGAAGATCTCGCCGAGGCCGTCGTCGGGGTAGGAACCCGCCGTGAGGTAGCCCTCGGCGCCGCCCACGGTGAACGAGATGGTCTCGCTGGGGCGCTTCTTCGGCAGCCGCCGGCGCACCGGACGCGCCTCGACCACGACCTCCTTCTCCCCGCCGCCCGACGACTTGGCCGACTTGCCCGCCGAGAGCGGCTGGCCGACCTTGCAGTTGTCGCGGTAGATCGCGAGCGCCTTGAGGCCGAGCTTCCAGCCGTCCATGTAGACGCGCTCGACGTCCTCGACGGTGGCCGTCTCCGGCATGTTGACGGTCTTGGAGATGGCACCCGACAGGAACGGCTGCACCGCGGCCATCATCCGCACGTGGCCCATGGCGGCGATGACCCGCTCGCCCATGGCGCAGTCGAACACCTCGTAGTGCTCCTGGCGCAGGGCCGGCGCGTCGATGACGTGCCCGTGCTCGGCGACGTAGGAGACGATCGCCTCGACCTGCTCGGGCTGGTAGCCCAGCTTGGCCAGGGCGCGCGGCACCGTCTGGTTGACGATCTGCATGGAGCCGCCGCCGACCAGCTTCTTGAACTTGACCAGGGCCAGGTCGGGCTCGATGCCGGTGGTGTCGCAGTCCATCATCAGGCCGATGGTGCCGGTGGGGGCCAGCACCGACGCCTGGGCGTTGCGCCAGCCGTTGCGCGAGCCGATGGCCAGGCAGTCCTGCCAGGCGATGGTGGCCAGCTTGTGGATGCTGCTGCTCGCCGGGAGCGTGCGCACGTCGTCGTTGGCCGCGGCGTGCTTGCGCATCACGCGCTGGTGGCCCTCGGCGTTGCGGGCGTAGCCCTCGTACGGGCCGACGACGCCGGCCAGCTCGGCGGAGCGCTTGTACGCGGCGCCCGTCATCAGGGAGGTGATGGCGGCGGCGAGCGAGCGGCCGCCGTCGGAGTCGTAGGCGTGGCCGGTGGCCATCAGCAGCGCGCCGAGGTTGGCGTAGCCGATGCCCAGCTGGCGGAACTTCCGCGTGGTGTCGCCGATGGGCTCGGTGGGGAAATCGGCGAAGCAGATGGAGATGTCCATCGCGGTGATGATGAGCTCGACGCACTTCTGGAAACGCGCGCCGTCGAACTGCCCGTCGTCACCCAGGAACGTGAGCAGGTTCAGCGAGGCGAGATTGCAGCTGGAGTTGTCCAGGTGCATGTACTCCGAGCACGGGTTCGACGCGGAGATGCGGCCCGACTCGGGGCAGGTGTGCCAGTCGTTGATGGTGCCGTCGTACTGGATACCGGGGTCGGCGCATTCCCAGGCGGCCTGGGCAATGGTGCGGAACAGCTTCTTCGCACCCACTCGTCCGATGATCTCGCCGCTCATCCGGCCGCGGAGCCCGAAGTCGGTGTCGGCCTCGACGGCGTGCATGAACTCGTCGGTGACGCGCACCGAGTTGTTGGCGTTCTGGTATTGCACCGAGGTGATGTCGGAGCCGCCGAGGTCCATGTCGAAGCCGGCGTCGCGCAGCACGCGGACCTTGGCCTCCTCCTTGGCCTTGGTGAGCACGAACTCCTCGATGTCGGGGTGGTCGACGTCGAGCACGACCATCTTGGCGGCCCGGCGGGTGGCGCCGCCGGACTTGATGGTGCCCGCGCTGGCGTCGGCGCCGCGCATGAACGACACCGGCCCGGAGGCGGTGCCGCCCGAGGACAGCAGCTCCTTCGACGAGCGGATGCGCGAGAGGTTGAGCCCGGCGCCGGAGCCGCCCTTGAAGATCAGCCCCTCCTCGCGGTACCAGTTGAGGATGGACTCCATCGTGTCGTCGACGGCGAGGATGAAACACGCGCTGACCTGCTGCGGAGAGCTGGTGCCGACGTTGAACCAGACCGGCGAGTTGAAGCTGAACACCTGGTGCAGCAGCATCCACGTGAGCTCGTGGGCGAAGATCTCGGCATCGGCGTCGGTGGCGAAGTAGCCGTTCTCCACCCCGGAGCGGTGGTAGACGCCCACGACCCGGTCGATGAGCTGGCGCAGGCTCGACTCGCGGGTGGGCGACCCCACGGCCCCGCGGAAGTACTTGCTGGTGACGATGTTGGTGGCGTTGACCGACCACGAGTCCGGGAACTCGACGCCGCGCTGCTCGAAGTTGACCGTGCCGTCGCGCCAGTTGGTCATGACGACGTCGCGCCGCTCCCAGGTGACCTCGTCGTAGGGGTGCACACCGGCGGTGGTGTGGATCCGCTCGACGGTGAGCCCGGCGGGGCGCGCCTGCTTGGCGGGGGCCTTCCTGGCCCGGCCGGACGGTGCGGACCCGGACGATGCAGAGCTGTTCGACGCGCTGGTGCCGACGGTTTCGGTCATGGACGATCCTCTCCTCCGGACGGCGACGGGCTGGGGCCGCCGCGTCCGCGGTGTTCTGGTGCTGTCTGCTCTGGATCTGGGCTGCTCTGGATCTGGGCTGCTCTGGTGGTGCTCGTGCCGGTACTGCTCGTGCCGGAGTGCTCGTGCGGCGGCGCTGCCGGGAGCGCGGGCCGATCAGGCCGGTGGCGGGACGCCTTCGGGACCGCGCAGGTCGGCGATCTCCTTCTCGAAGTCCTCTATGGATGTGAACGAGCGGTAGACGCTGGCGAAGCGCAGATAGGCGACCTCGTCGAGATCCCGCAGCGGGCCGAGGATGGCGAGACCGACCTCGTGGCTGGGCACCTCGGCGGCACCCCGGGCCCGGACGGCCTCCTCGACGGCGTGGGCCAGCTGCTGCAGCGCGTCCTCGTCGACGGGCCGGCCCTGACACGCCCGACGCACGCCGCGCACGACCTTCTCGCGGCTGAACTGCTCGGTGACGCCGCTGCGCTTGACGACGGCGAGCACCGCCTCCTCCACCGTGGTGAAGCGACGGCCGCAGGCGACGCACGACCGGCGGCGGCGCGTGGCCTGACCGTCGTCGACCTCGCGGGAGTCGATCACGCGGCAGTCCGAGTGTCTGCAGAACGGGCAGCGCATCGGATTCCCCCTCTCCCAACCCGGCCGAGTCTACGCGGCAGAACCCCACCCGTGGACGAACAACAGGAGTGTAACCACAACATGTAGGGGTAGGGGAAGCCGGAGGGCCCAACGGAGCGGGAGTATCGTCCCATCGGGGGCAGCACCCCCGGAGAGTCAGCGAACGAGCACGCCCTGCTCCTGCGCCGGACCCGTCCACACTGGTGTGAGTGACCCGACGGTGACGGTCTGCTCGTGTCCGGCCGGAGCGTGCCGCGCCGCCGACGCCGCGTCGGCGAGCAGACCCAGCCCGACCACGACGGCCGCGGTGACCAGCAGTGCCACCAGCCCCGCGACGGCCCGCCGCACCCGGAACTTCCACGCGAGCGGCTCCGAGGCCCGCTGCGGGGCCCGCACCAGGACCCGCTCGTGTGCACCGGAGCGCTGCTCCGGCCAGGCGCGTTCGGCAGGACGGGAGACGGTGCGGCAGCCGGGGGCCTGCCGACCCGCCGTGGCGGCGGGGCGCACCGGCCGCGGACCGGACGCCCGCCGCCGCGCCGGCCGGTGGCCGGGCCGCGCCGACACGCCGTCGTCCACGCCGGGCGCGTCCGGGACGGGCTCGCCGTGGGCGGGCACGAGGGCCGGCACGAGCGAGAGGGTGGCGCCGGACCCGGTCCGGCCGTGCGTGGTCTCGGGGCCGAACATCTCGGCGTCGGTGTGGTCTCGCATCCCGCCGTCTCCGTTTCCGCAGGAGCCACCCTGCTGCTCAAACAGCCGTTCGAACGAACGCCTGTGCGATGTCTACCACCGGGCACCGACAGAATCGAGAATTGAGCGCGTGTCGTTCGAACATGTGTTTGGCGAGTGACGGATCTACGACTACGGTCGTGCATCGACGGCGGTGGTGACGGGCCGGAACACGTATCCGGGCCACCACTGCGACACGCAGCATCGGCGAGGAGGAGCGAACACGATGGCACGGGACGAGCCCGGCACCGAGGCCGCAGGGGCCGGCCCCACGGCCCGCACCACCATGGCCCAGGTCAGTACGTTCCCGGAGCCGCCGGTCCGGCCGGCGGTGCTGACGGCGCGCCAGCGCAAGGTCCTGGAGGTCATCCGCGACTGGGTGGAACGCTTCGGCTACCCGCCCAGCGTGCGCGAGATCGGCGACGCCGTGGGCCTGACGTCCACCTCCTCGGTGCACCACCAGCTGCGCACCCTGGAGAAGAAGGGCTACCTGCGCCGCGACCCCAACCGCACGCGCGCGGTCGACGTGCGCCCGCCGGACGACGGCTCGTCGGCCGACGACACCGACGCGAACGACCTGCACCCAGCTCCGGCGTTCGTCCCGCTGCTGGGCAGCATCGCCGCCGGTGGGCCGATCCTGGCCGAGCAGGCGGTGGAGAGCGTCTTCCCGCTGCCGCGCGAGATCGTCGGCGAGGGCACGCTGTTCCTGCTCAACGTGCGCGGCGACTCGATGGTCGGGTCGGCCATCACCGACGGCGACTGGGTGGTCGTGCGCCAGCAGCCCGTGGCGGAGAACGGCGAGATCGTGGCCGCGATGATCGACGGCGAGGCCACCGTCAAGACGTTCAAGCGCAAGGACGGCCACAACTGGCTGATGCCGTCCAACCCGGCGTACGAGCCGATCCCGGGTGACGACGCCACCATCCTGGGCCGGGTCGTGGCGGTGCTCCGCCGCCTGTAGGGATCAGCCCGGCACGATCACCACGGGATAGCGGGCGGTGCGCACCAGCACCCCCGCCACCCCGCCGAGCACGAGCCGGCGCATGAGCCGGTAGCCGCGCGAGCCCACCACCAGCACGTCGGTGCGCTCGGGCAGGTCGGCGAGCACGTGCGCCACCGGCCCCCGGACGACGTCGACGATCGCGTCGATCTCCACCGGCGCCGAGGCGATGCCCTTGTGGGCGGTGGCCGTCGCGTCGGCGACGTCGTCCTCGGTCTCCGCGACGGTGACGAACCGCAGCGCGGCCCCGGTTCGGCTGGCGAGGTGCACGGCCATGGCGACGGCCCGGTCGGCCTCGGGGCTGCCGTCGTAGGCCACGGACACGACCGTGATCCCGCGGGTGGCGATGTGCCGGTAGCCGCGCGGGGCGATCGCCACCGCGCACCTCGCGGTGGGCAGCAGGCGCTGCACGGTGCGGCCGGGAGCGAGCCGGCCCAGCATCCCGTGCCCGGTGGACCCGACGACGAGCACGGCGGCGCCCACCTCGTCGGCGTACTCCGCGAGCACGATCGAGGCGAGGCCCGGCCCGAGTGCCGCGAACTTCGGCTCGACCGGCCCCCAGCCCTCGCCGACGAACTCGCGGGCGCGCGCGAAGCGTTCACCCGCCACCGCCTGTACCTTCTGCCGCCACCGCGGATCCCGGGCCACGGCGGAGAAGCCGCGGCCGTCCTCGGGGTAGACGGTGGCGACCACCGGGTCGAGCCCGGTGAGCCGCGCCAGCTGCGCGCCCAGGACCAGCGCGTCGTGCCCGCCGGGCGTGTCCTCGTAGCCCGTCACGATCGGCACCCGATCACGCTAGCTGCCGGGTGCGGTGCACACACCGGTATGCGTGGATCGGTAACCCAGCCGTCACGGACGGGTCGTCGATACAGGTGTCACCGACGGCGGCGGGCCCCGTGCACGGCCATCGCGACGGCTCCGAGCACCAGCACCCCGACCAGGGCCGCGACGCCGATCAGCGAGGCGTTCACCGCGGGCTCCGGCGGCGCCTCCGCCTCCGTCGACGGCGCGACGGCAGTGCCGTCCCGGGCGACGGCGGCGGCACCGGCCACCTCCCGGATCTGTCCGGCCACCCCGCCGCGCGACTCCGATCCCGACACCAGGGTGCCGTCGGCGTCGAACGCGACGGCCTCGCCCTGCGGCTCCCCGCCCAGCGGGACCTGGACGGGCGCCCCGGCCAGGGCCTCGACGACGTCGCCGCCGACGGGTACCGGGTAGAGCCAGGCGTCGGTGTAGCTGCGCAGCGCCACCACCCGACCGTCACCGCTCACGGCCGCCCCGGTGACCAGCACGTCCCCGAACGAGCCGACGGGGCCGCCGACGGTGGTCGAGTCCGGCAGCCGCACCTCGCCGACCTTCTCCAGCGCCGTGGCGTCGAGCGCGGCCCGGTAGATCCCGGACAGCCCGGTGACCTCCTTGGTGACCACCACGACGCGCCCCTGCGCGTCGGCCAGCAGGGCCTCGGCGTCGTGCGGGCCGTCGGGGTAGGTGAGCCGGTGCAGGACGGGTTCACCGCGGGCGGGCAGGACGATCACCGCGACCGTGCGGCGGGCGCGGTCGTTGTCGCCGATGTCGCCCACCCACAACGCCCCGTCGGGCCCCAGTGCGAGGTCCTCGGGATCGTAGGGGTCGATCGCCGCGGTGCGCCGTTCGACGACCGCGCAGGTGGCCGGGTCGAGCCGGTCGACCTCCACGCGACGGCCGCCGTCGGCCATGGCCCACAGCTCACCGTCGCGCACGACCAGCCCGGACAGCTCGGCGAGCCGCGGATCGGTGACGGTGCACCGGACCTGGGGGGCCGGCGCGACCGCTCCCGAGAGGGCGAGTGCACCGGCGAGGAGGAGACGGATCAGCGACCGGACCCGTTCGGGGGGGCGCAGTTCGGGACGGCGAAGGGAAGCACGGCCGTGGCGAGCTCGCCGCCGACGCGCGCGTGCAGCAGTGTGCCGTCGGGGGTGTGCTCCTCGGACAGCACGTCACCCTCGGCGTGCACGCGGGCCACGAGCGACCCCTCGACGTAGGGCAGCAGCAGCTCGATGTCGACCTCGGGCCGCGGCAGCAGCTCGGCGATGCGCGCCCGCAGCCGCGTGATGCCGTCGCCGCGGTGGGCCGAGACGAAGATCGCGTCGGGCAGCAGGTGGCGCAGCCGGGCGAGCTGCAGATCGCCCGCCACGTCGGTCTTGTTGACCACCAGCAGCTCCTGCGGCATCTTCCCGTGCCGCTCCTCGCCGATCTCGACGAGCACCTGCCGGACGGCCTTGATCTGGTCCTCCGGCAGGGGGTCCGAGGCGTCGACGACGTGCACGAGCAGGTCGGCCTCCGCCGTCTCCTCCAGCGTGGAGCGGAACGCCTCCACGAGCTGGTGGGGCAGGTGCCGGACGAACCCGACGGTGTCGGTGAGCGTGAACGTGCGGCCGTCGGTGGTGGACGTGCGACGCGTGGTGGGGTCGAGGGTGGCGAACAGCGCGTTCTCGACGAGCACACCGGCGCCGGTCAGGGCGTTGAGCAGGCTCGACTTGCCCGCGTTCGTGTAGCCGACGATGGCCACCGACGGGATCTCGTTGCGCCGCCGCGACCCGCGCTGGGTGTTGCGGACCTGGCTCATCGCGGCGATCTCGCGGCGCAGCTTGGACATGCGGGTGCGGATGCGGCGACGGTCGAGCTCGATCTTCGTCTCACCGGGGCCACGACCACCGATGCCGACGCCGCCCGCGGCGCGTCCACCGACCTGGCGCGAGAGCGCCTCACCCCAGCCGCGCAGGCGCGGGAGCAGGTAGGACAGCTGCGCGAGCTCCACCTGTGCCTTGCCGTCCCGGCTGCGGGCGTGCTGGGCGAAGATGTCGAGGATCAGCGCGGTGCGGTCGATGACCTTCACCTTGAGCTTCTCCTCCAGCTGCCGCAGCTGGCCGGGTGAGAGCTCGCCGTCGCAGATCACGGTGTCGGCGCCGCCCGCCTGCACGGCGGCGCGCAGCTCGTCGACCTTGCCGGAGCCGATGTACGTGGCGGGGTCGGCCTTGGGGCGGCGCTGCATCAGGGCGTCGAGCACCTCGGAGCCCGCGGTCTCCGCGAGGCGGGAGAGCTCGACCATGGACGCGCGCGCCTGCTCGGCCGTGCCCTCGGTCCACACCCCGACGAGCACGACGCGCTCGAGGCGCAGCCGGCGGTACTCGACCTCGGTGACGTCGGTGAGCTCGGTGGAGAGTCCGACCACGCGGCGGAGCGACGAGCGCTCCTCGAGGTCGAGGTCTCCGGTGGTGGGGACGTACTGCGTCGAGGCAGTCTGGGCGGGTTCAGTCATCGTGTCAGTCATGCTCCCATGCCAACGCGAGCGCTGTCTGGTTTGTTTCAGACGATCCCGTCGAACCAGTCGCGGTCGATCTCGCCGTGGGCGACGAGGACCGCGGGGCCGTGCAGGGTGGTGGTGGTCTCGTCGACCGTGACGCCGAGGCGCCCGCCCGGGGTGTGCACGGCGATGGTGCCCGTCTCGCGTCCGGCGTGCCGCAGGGCCGCCACCACGGCGGCGACCGTGCCCGTGCCGCAGGACCGGGTCTCCCCCACGCCGCGCTCGTGCACCCGCATCTCGATCTCCTCGCCCACGATCGGCGACACGAACTCGACGTTGACCCCGTGCGGGAACAGCGCCGGGTCGTGGCCGGGCGGGCGGGTGAGGTCGAGCGCGCCGATGGCCACGTCGGTGACGCACGCCAGGTGCGGGTTGCCGACGTCGACGGCGACGCCGGGGAACGCGTGGCCGTCGAGGCTCGCGGTGGCGGCCTCCCCGATGCGGGCGCGTCCCATGTCGACGGAGACGTGGTCGAGGCCGACCTCGACACCCCGGATGCCGCCGCGGGTGCCGAGCCGGAACCCGCCCTTCGGCAGCCAGCCGCGGTGCTCCAGGTAACGGGCGTAGACGCGCACGCCGTTGCCGCACATCTCCGCGACGCTGCCGTCGGCGTTGCGGTAGTCCATGAACCACTCGACGTCCGGGTCGGGCACGGGGCCCTCCTCCAGCGCCTCCCAGCGGACCACGCGCAGGACGCCGTCCGCGCCGAGGCCCCTGTGCCGGTCGCACAGGGCGGCGACGCGGCTGGGGGTGAGGTCGAGTCCGCCGTCGGGGTCGGGGAGCACGACGAAGTCGTTCTCGGTGCCATGCCCCTTGCTGAACTGCACGTCAGGAGCGTACCCGCGCGGTGATCACGGCCCGCGCCCGGTCGATCACGTCGGGCTCACCCGCGTCGAGCCAGTGGATCCGCTTGTCGCGGCGGAACCAGGAGCGCTGCCGGCGCACGAACCGCCGGGTGGCGACGACGGTCTCGGCGGCGGCGTTCGCGAGCTCTCCCGGACCGTCCAGTGCGGCGAGCACCTGCTGGTAGCCCAGCGCCCGCGACGCCGTGAGCCCGTCGCGCAGGCCGGGCAGCCCGCGCGTCTCGTCGACGAGGCCGGCGGCGAACATCCGCGCGACCCGGCGGGCGATCCGGACGTCGAGGTCCCCCGTCGGACGGTCGACGCCCAGGAGCACGGCGTCGTAGCGGGGGGCCGCGTGCTCGGGCAGCCGGGCGGGGAACGGGCGCCCGGTCAGCGCGATCACCTCCAGCGCGCGGACGATCCGGCGGCCGTTGCTCGGCAGGATCGCGGCGGCCGCAGCCGGGTCGACCGCCGCGAGCCGTCCGTGCAGCGCGGCCGACCCCTGCGAGGCGAGCTCGGCCTCCAGCTCCGCGCGCAGGTCGGGGTCGGTGCCGGGGAACTCCAGCTCGTCGACCACGGCCTGTACGTAGAGCCCCGATCCCCCGACGAGCACGGGTGTGCGACCGGCCGCCCGGATCCGTTCGATCGCGGCGCGGGCGTCGCGCTGGTAGGCCGCGACCGACGCGGTCTCGGTGACGTCGAGGACGTCCAGCAGGTGGTGGGGCACGCCGCGGCGCTCGGCCACCGTGAGCTTGGCCGTGCCCACGTCGAGGCCGCGGTAGAGCTGCAGGGCGTCGGCGTTGACGATCTCGCCGTCGAGCAGTTCGGCCACCGCCAGGCCCAGGTCCGACTTGCCGGTGGCGGTCGGTCCGGCGACGACGATCAGCGGTTTCAGGGCGTCCACACCGCCACGTGGTAGGCCACCCCGAACGGGACGGACGAGTGCAGCAGCTCGCCCCTCCACGACCGGCCCGCCGTGGCCCCGGCCAGCACCTGCCAGGGGGCGCGGCCGGAGGCGAACAGGGCCGTCGCCAGGTCGGGGTCGAGTGCGGCCAGCGCCGCGGGATCGGCGTCGCGCAGCGCGGCGGCCACCGACGCGTCGAACGGGCCGGCGCGCTCGTCGAGGTAGCCGGGGGCCTTCTCCGTGTGCGTGGCCGCGCCGTCGCCGACGACGAGCAGGCCCACGTCCTCCGCTGACAGCACCCGGCCGAGGGCGGCGCACTCGTCCGGTGACGCGTCCGGGGCGATCAGCTCACCCCGAATGCTGACGTCCGCACCGGTCTGGCCCGCGAGCCACCCCGCGACCAGCAGCGGCAGCGGGAAGCGGCGGTCGACCGGCGCTTCCGAGCCCGCGGTGTCCAGGCCGACCACGACGTCCGCGCCGAACCCGACGAAGCTGCCCCGGGCGTCGGGGGTGACGGTGCGGCGACCGCCGTCGTCGGCTCCCACGCAGACCCACCTCGACGCGGCGCCGGCGAGCCGGGTGGCGGCCGCCACGCACGCCGCGCGCAGCTCCGCCGTCTCCGCGGCGGCCCCCGTGGCCAGCTCGGGGAGCAGCAACGGCGGCTCAGGAACGACGGCGATCATCGACAGCACGTGCAGCAGGCTAGTGCGGCTCGCCGACGGGGAGCCGCCGCTGGCTGGGCAGCGCCCGTCCGAGGCGTTCCGATCCCGGCCGTGAACTGCTTGAATCGGCTCCACGGCCCCGGTCCCGACGATCGGCACGGCCGAGTGCGCACGGCTCCGCCTCCGGGCGGGGCGCCCGTCGTTCGCGGCGGGCCGGAAAGCAAGGAGGACGACGGTGTCGGAGCAGCAGGCAGCGGAGCAGGCGGTAGACCACGCAACGGGCCCCGACGAGGTGGTCGGTATCCCTGCGCAGGACGCGCGGCCCGCCGAGGCCGGCCACGAACCGGGACTGCCCCCCGCGGTCCCCGAGGTTCTCACCGACGCCGCGAACCCGGTCCCCGAAGCCGCCGCCGACCCCGCGCCGGCGCCCGTGACCCCCGCCACCGTGAACCCGGCCGAGGCCGACCCGGTGCCCACCGCGGCCGGGACCGACGAGCCCGCTGCGGCGGTGTCGCCGGCCACGGTGGCGCCCGAAGCGCCGGCCCCGGCCGTCGATGCCGCTCCGGCCGCCGGGACGACGGCCCCGACGACGCCCGCAACGCCGACGCCCGCGACACTCGCCCCTGCGGCACCCGCCGGCGCGACACCGGTCCCCGCGGCGCCCGCCCCTGCGGCACCCGCCCCCGCGACTCCGGCTCCGCCCCGGCCTGCTCCCCCGCGTCCGGCCCCGCCCCGCCCGGGTCCGCCCGCGGTGCCGGCGCCGCCGCCGGCCGCGGCCCGCCCGGCGGCCACCGCGCCCTCCGCGGCGCGCTCCACCGAACCGGCGACGGCCCATCCGGCTGCACAGCCCTCGCCCGTCGCGGCGGCGAGCGCCGACCCCTCGCGCTGGGGTCGGGTCGACGAGGAGGGCGTGATCTACGTCCGCACCGCCGACGGTGAACGCGTCGTCGGCTCCTGGCAGGCCGGCGCGCCTGAGGAGGGCCTGGCCCACTTCGCCCGCCGCTTCGACGACATGCTCACCGAGGTGGAGCTGCTGTTCGCGCGGCTGCTGGCCGGCGGCGGTGAGCCGAAGCAGGCCCTGAGCACGGCGAAGACGCTCCGGGACGGGCTGCCCGAGGCCACCGTCGTCGGCGACCTCGCCGGCCTCGGTTCCCGGCTCGACGACCTCGTGGCGCACGCCGGGAAGTCGGTGGCCGAGGCCCGTTCCGCCCGCGACGCCCAGCGCGCCGCGGCCGTGGCCCGCAAGGAGGAGCTGGCCGCCGAGGCCGAGACCCTCTCCGCGGAGGCCACGCAGTGGAAGCAGGCGGGCGACCGCTTCACCGCCATCCTCGACGAGTGGCGCACCATCCGCGGCATCGACCGCAAGACCGACGAGCTGCTGTGGAAGCGGTTCTCCAAGGCGCGTGAGGCGTTCAACCGGCGCCGGGGCTCGCACTTCGCCGACCTCGACCGCCAGCGCGCCGGCGCCAAGGACCGCAAGGCGGAGCTCGCCGCGGAGGCGGAGAAGCTCGCCGACTCCGACGACTGGGGCCCCACCGCCGCCCGCTTCCGCGACCTCATGACGGAGTGGAAGGCCGCGGGCCGCGCCCACAAGGACGCCGACGACGCCCTCTGGCAGCGGTTCCGGGGGGCCCAGGACGCGTTCTTCGCGCGCCGGTCGGCCACCTTCGACGAGCGGGACGCCGAGTTCGCCGCCAACGCCGAGGCGAAGAAGGCGCTGCTCGTGGAAGCGGAGAAGATCGACACCTCCGACCCGTCCGGCGCCCGCGCGGCCCTGCGCGGCATCCAGGAGCGCTGGGAGGAGATCGGTAAGGTCCCCCGCGACGACATCCGCCCCCTCGACGCCCGGCTGCGGGCCGTCGAGGAGAAGGTGCGCGAGGCCGCCGACCGCCAGTGGCGTCGCACCGACCCGGAGGCCGAGGCGCGCGTGGCGCAGTTCAAGGAGCGCGTGGCGCAGTTCGAGGCCCAGGCCGAGAAGGCCCGCGCGGCCGGCAGGACCAAGCGCGCCGAGGAGGCCGAGGCCCAGGCCGCGCAGTGGCGGGAGTGGGCCGAGACCGCGGAGAAGGCGGTCCAGCACCGCTGACAGCCCCATGATCGTGAGCTGGCCGAAAAGCCCACGCGGTCGGGGGTCCGGCCCTCGTTCTTCGGGCATGTCCACCCGATCCGACGTCACCGTCGCCGCCGACCGGGCCGACTCCGCCGCCGAACGCCTCACGATCAAGCTCCTCAGGGAGGCGGGCGTCAGCGGCTGGGTGCACGGCAGGCCGTTCGGGCCCTCGGTGATCGACTTCGCGTTCCCCGGCGCCCGGGTGGCCGTCGAGGTCGACGGCTGGGCGTGGCACATGGACGTCGAACGGTTCAGGGCCGGCCGGCACGAGGGCAACGCTCGTGCGGGCGACGTGGGACCTGCTGAGGTTCACCTGGCACGTCCTCACCCACCGCCCGGCCTACGTCATCGGCGAGATCCGGGCCGCCCTCGCCGCCGCCGCGCTCGCGTCGTGATCACCGGCTCGGTGGGAGCTGGTGATCTAGGGGCGGCGGAAGGCGATGCGCACCCAGCAGCCCACCAGGACGATCATGGTGAGCACCGTCAGGATCAGGCCGATGCCGGGGCCGGTACCGCCGGAGAGCACGCCGGTCTGCCGCGACCAGATCGCCCAGATCCCCGTGATGATCGAGATGCCGCAGCCGGCGGCGGCGAGCCAGGCCAGGCCCCACCAGCGGGTGGCCAGCGCCAGCGCGGACACCACCAGGCCGAAGCCGAGCGAGGTGAAGCTGAACAGGCGGGGCAGCAGGCCGAACACCTCGACGCCCGAGAGCACCTGCCAGCCCAGCGCGGAACCGGTCCACGGCAGGAACAGGGACCCGATCAGCACGAACATGGCGATCGACACCGTCAGGGCCGTGGTTCCGGGGTCGATCCGCTGCTCCACACGCCGGGTCACCCCCCTGAGCTCGCGATCGAGCTTCGTGAGCTCCTCAGGCACGTCGCTCATCAGGCTCCACATCCGGTGGTCGGGGCGAGCGGGGCGGGGGCGCCGAAGCTCGGCAGGCCCAGTCCGGTCGCGGTGGGGGTGGGTCGGTCGTGCGCGTCGCCCGCGCGGGTGCGGCGGTGGCGGAGCACCGGCCCGTCGGCGACGAGGTGGTGGGGGGCGCCGTAGCCGATCGCGACCTCGACGACGTCGCCGGGGCGGATCTCCGCGGTACCGGGGGCGAAGTGCACCAGCCGCCCGTCGCGGGCGCGGCCGGAGAGCCGGTGGGTGGCACTGTCCTTCTTGCCCTCCCCCGCGGCCACGAGCACTTCGACGACCGTGCCCTCGAGCATGCGGTTGGCGTCCCAGGAGATCTGCTCCTGCAGCGCGACGAGACGCATGTACCGCTCCTGGACGACGGCCTTGGGCAGCTGGTCGGGCAGGGTGGCGGCGGGCGTGCCGGGGCGCGGCGAGTACTGGAACGTGAACGCGCTGGCGAACTTCGCGGCCGAGACGACGTCGAGCGTGGCCTGGAAGTCCTCCTCCGTCTCGCCGGGGAACCCCACGATGATGTCGGTGGTGATCGCGGCGTCGGGCAGCGAGGCGCGCACCTCGTCGATGATCGAGAGGAACCGCGACGAGCGGTAGGAGCGGCGCATGCGGCGCAGCACGTCGTCGGAGCCGGACTGCAGCGGCATGTGCAGCTGCGGGCACACGTTGGGCGTCTCGGCCATGGCGGCGATGACGTCGGAGGTGAAGTCGCGGGGGTGCGGCGAGGTGAACCGGACCCGCTCCAGCCCCTCGACCGAACCGCAGGCGCGCAGCAGGTCGGCGAACGCGCCCCGGTCCCCGAAGTCCGCGCCGTACGCGTTGACGTTCTGGCCGAGCAGCGTCACCTCGAGCACGCCGTCGGCGGCCAGCGCCTGCACCTCGGCGAGGATGTCACCGGGGCGGCGGTCCTTCTCCTTGCCCCGCAGGGCCGGGACGATGCAGAACGTGCAGGTGTTGTTGCAGCCCACGGAGATCGACACCCAGCCGGCGTAGGCCGACTCGCGGCGAGCGGGCAGCGTGGAGGGGAACACCTCGAGGGAGTCCAGGATCTCGACCTGGGCCTCCTCGTTGTGCCGCGCGCGCTCCAGCAGGACGGGCAGCGCGTGCACGTTGTGGGTGCCGAACACGACGTCCACCCACGGGGCCTTGCGGACGATCTCGCTGCGGTCCTTCTGGGCGAGGCAGCCACCCACGGCGATCTGCATGTCCGGGTGCTCGCGCTTGACCGGGGCGAGGTGGCTGAGGTTGCCGTAGAGCTTGTTGTCGGCGTTCTCCCGGACCGCGCACGTGTTGAACACCACGACGTCGGCGTGGGTGTCGGCCGCGGCCCGGACGTAACCGGCCGACTCGAGGAGCCCGGCCATCCGTTCGGAGTCGTGCACGTTCATCTGGCACCCGTAGGTGCGGACGGTGTAACTGCGGGCCACCGTCCGAGGGTAGGCCCTGCCGGGTCGACCCCGCGCCCCGGGGACGGCAGGATGCGGCCATGGCCACCCGCCGCGCCGTGCTCCGCGCCCTCGGCGCCCTCGGGCTGGTCGCGGCGCTCCCGGGGTGCTCGCGGTCCTACCCCGACCTGCGCCTGAAGCTCGCCACCGGCGCGAAGGGCGGCAACTACTTCACGCTCGGCACGGCGCTGGCCCGCGCCTGGCAGATCGAGCTCGCCGCCACCACCGAGGTGCTGACGACGGGGGGGTCGCTGGCCAACCTGACCCTGCTCGCCTCCGGCGGGGCGGACGTGGTGATCAGCCAGGTGGACACGGCGGCCGACCAGCTGCGGCGCACCCCCGACGGCCCGCGCTCGCCACGGGCGCTGTCGCGGATCTACGACGACGTCGTGCACGTCGTGGTGCCGGCCGGCTCACCGGTGACAGCGCTCGCCGGGCTGCGCGGAGCGCGGGTGTCGGTGGGCGCGAGCGACTCGGGCGTGCTCGTGATCGCCCAGCGACTGCTGCGCGCGACCGGGATCGACCCGGTCACCGGCATCCGGCCGACGAACCTGGGCATCACCCAGTCGGTGGCCGCGCTGGAGGCGGGCACGATCGACGCGTTCTTCTGGTCGGGCGGGCTGCCCACCCCGGCCGTGGACGACCTCGCCCGGCGGCTGCCGATCCGGTTGCTCGACCTCGGCGACATCCAGCAGTCGCTGCGCAAGGTCTACCCCGTCTACACGCCGGGCACGGTCCCGGCCGGCTCCTACACGATCCCCGAACCGATCCAGACCCTGCTCGTGCGCAACTTCCTGCTGGTCGGCGCAGCCATGACCGACGACGTCGCGCACGCGTTGATCCAGGCCCTCTTCCAGCAGCAGCCCGCGCTGGCCCAGGCGATCCAGCTGGCGCTGACCATCGACCTGCGGGCGGCCATCGGCACCCAGCCCGTACCCCTGCACCCCGGCGCGGAGGCCTTCTACCGCGAGGCGAAGAACGCCGACTCCTGAGGGCTGCGGCTTCGCCGCCCGTGCGCGGAAATCAGTGCCCTGGCACTGATTTCCGCGCACGACCTGCTGTCTGCTCCCACGCAACGCCGTCGCGGTCGGCGTCCCCGTCGGCCGCACGCAACCGGGCCACCACCCGCAGGCCACCACTCTCCGGCAGCTCCAGGCGCAGCTCGCCGCCCGCCACCTCCGTGGTGCGGGCCGCGATCGCCAGGCCCAGGCCCGATCCCTCGACGTTGCTCTGCTCGGGGCTGCGCCAGAACCGGTGGGTGGCACGTTCCAGCTCGTCGGGGGCCATGCCGGGGCCGTGGTCGCGCACCGCCACCTCGACGTGGCCGTCGCCGGCGCGGGTGTCGACGTCGATCGTGGTGCCCGGGGGCGAGAACTTCACCGCGTTGTCGAGCACGGCGTCCAGCACCGTCTCGATCACCCCGGCCGGCCCCAGGGCCCGCAGCGCGGGCGTGCCGGTGCGCTCCAGGCGCAGCCCGGTGTGCTCGGCCAGCGGGCGCCACGCCTCGATCCGGTCGGCCACCCCCGCGTCGACGTCGACGGTGACGAGCGGGTTGGTGCGCTCGGCCCGGGCCAGGGCGAGCAGGCCGTCGAGCAGCGTGGACAACCGCTCCGCCTCCTCGAGCGCCGCCACCTGGTCCTCCGTGCCCGACGGGTCGACGTGGCCGTCCAGGTTGGACAGCCGCAGCCGCAGCGCCGTCAGCGGGTTGCGCAGCTGGTGGCTCGCGTCGGCGACGAACGTGCGCTGGGCCGAGTAGGCCTGGGTGACGGTCTCGGCCATGCGGTCGAACGACTCCGAGAGCTGGCGCAGCTCGGGCGGCCCGGTGCCGTCGGCCACCGGCTCGGCGTTCGCCCCGGCCAGGACGGCCGCGGCTACCCGGCCGGTGCCCTCGTCGAGCCGGCGCACGGGGCGCAGGATCCAGCGCACGATCGGCAGCGCCACCAGCACGGCCAGTGCGAGTGCCAGCAGCCCGGCCGCCGCCACGAGCGACCACACCTTGATCTCGCCGGCACGCAGGTCGTCGGTGGGCGAGACCGTGACCGTCGCGCCCCGCACCTCGCTGTCGACCAGCACCGGCTCCGCGAGCACCAGCGGCCGGGTGTCCCAGGGGAACCGCAGGTCGTAGGGATCCGAGCGGCGGTTGGCCAGCGCGAGGGCCACCCGGTTGCGGCCGTCGGCGTCCAGCGTCGGAGCGGGGTCGCGCGAGGAGGCGACCTGCTTGCCGTCGCGGCCGAGCACCGTCACCGCCACTCCGTAGACGGAGTCGTAGCGCTTCAGCTCGTCGGCGAGCCCAGTCGGGTCGTCGTCGACGAGGGCTCGCTCGGCGAGCGAGGCGTAGTAGACCGTGTCGGTGAGCCGGTCGGTGAACATCCGCGACTGGTCGGCCTGCGCGTTGCTCAGCGCGAGCGGGATCCCCAGCCCGGCGGCCAGCAGCCCGACGAGCACCATGATGATCAACAGCAGCCGGCCGCGCATGATCAGCCGTCCTCGGCCCCGGGCAGACCCAGCCGGTAGCCGACGCCGCGCACGGTCTGCACGAGGTCGGCGCGGCCCAGCTTCGTGCGCAGCGTGGCCACGTGCACGTCGAGCGTGCGGTTGGCGCCGGCCCAGGTGCGCCCCCACACCTCGGCGACGATCCGGTTGCGGGTGCACACCGCCCCGCCGGAGCTCGCGAGCATCGCCAGCACCTGGAACTCCTTGCGCGTCAACGACACCGGCTCACCCCCGACGGTGACGGTGTGGCGCTGCAGGTCCACGCTGACGTCGGCGACCTGCACGACGTCAGCGGTGGCCGACGGGCCGACCCGGCTGCGCCGGTAGACCGTGTGTACCCGGGCCACGAGCTCACCGATGTCGTAGGGCTTGACGAGGTAGTCGTCGGCCCCGGAGTGCAGGCCGAGGATGCGGTCGTCGACCTCGCCGCGCGCCGACACCACGATGATCGGCACCTCGCTGACCTCGCGGATCGCGCGGCAGACGTCGACCCCGTCGATGTCGGGCAGGCCGAGGTCGAGCAGCACCACGTCGACGTCGGCGAGATGGTCCACCGCCCCGCGCCCCACCGACAGCCGCGTCGTCGTCATGCCGTGCCGGTGCAGCGCCGGCCGCAGCGCCGCCGCGACGCGGTCGTCGTCCTCCACGAGCAGGATGTGCACCTGATCCCCCCGTCCGTCATCCGATCGCAACCCTATGGGTTGCTCAAGACGCTGGACTCGGATATCCGATCCCGCCTAGCGTCCCGATATGCCCGGAGGCCCCACATGAGCACGAAGCCGATGATTCGGATGCCTATGATCCGTATGACAGGCGTCGACAAGCACTTCGGCGACCTCCACGTCCTGCGTGACATCAACCTGGAGGTCGAGGCCGGTCAGGTCGTGGTCGTGCTGGGCCCGTCGGGATCCGGGAAGTCCACACTGTGCCGGGCCATCAACCGGCTCGAGCCCATCGACAGCGGGGAGATCGCCATCGACGGCGAGCTGCTCCCCGCCGAGGGCAAGGCCCTGGCCGGGTTGCGGGCCGACGTGGGCATGGTGTTCCAGAGCTTCAACCTCTTCGCCCACAAGACGATCCTCGAGAACGTCACCCTCGCCCCGATGAAGGTGCGCGGCACGAAGAAGGCCGACGCCGAGAAGGCCGGGCTCGCCCTGCTGGAGCGCGTCGGCATCGCCAACCAGAAGGACAAGTACCCCGCCCAGCTCTCGGGCGGGCAGCAGCAGCGCGTCGCGATCGCCCGGGCGCTGGCCATGAAGCCCAAGGTCATGCTGTTCGACGAGCCCACCTCGGCGCTGGACCCCGAGATGGTCAACGAGGTCCTCGACGTGATGACCACGCTGGCCGCCGACGGCATGACCATGCTCGTGGTCACCCACGAGATGGGCTTCGCCCGCCGCGCGGCCAACCGCGTGCTGTTCATGGCCGACGGCGAGATCGTCGAGGACGCCACCCCGGAGACGTTCTTCACCAGCCCCACGACCGATCGTGCCAAGGACTTCCTCGGCAAGATCCTCACCCACTAGCCGCTCCGCCCCGACGGAAGGACCCTGCTCCATCATGCGTCTCTCGCATCTCGCCCGCACCGGGGTGATCGCCGCCGCCGTGGCGCTCACCGCCACCCTCGCCGCCTGTGGGGAGCAGGCCAGCCTCGGCTCGTCAGGGTCGGCTCCGTCCGTCGCCCAGGGCGCCACCTTCGAGGCCGGCACGACGATGGCCAAGCTCCAGTCGGCCGGCACGATCCGCGTCGGCACCAAGTTCGACCAGCCGCTGTTCGGCCTCAAGGGCCTCGACGGCAACCCGGTCGGCTTCGATGTCGAGATCGCCAAGATCGTCGCCGCCAAGCTGGGCATCCCGGCCGACAAGATCACCTACACCGAGACGCCGTCGAAGATCCGTGAGGACGTCATCACGAACGACCAGGTCGACATGGTCGTCGCCACCTACACGATCAACGACGCCCGCAAGCAGAAGATCTCGTTCGCGGGCCCGTACTACGTCGCAGGCCAGGACCTCATGGTCAAGGCCGACAACACCACGATCACCGGTCCGGACTCGCTGAAGACGGCCAAGGCCCGCGTGTGCTCGGTCAGCGGTTCGACGCCGGCCAAGACGATCGAGAAGTACGTCGACGCGGGCAACATCGTGCTCTTCGACGTCTACTCCAAGTGCGCCGATGCGCTCCGCAACGGTCAGGTCGAGGCGGTCACCACCGACAACGTGATCCTGAGCGGGCTGGTGGACTCCAGCCAGGGTGCGTTCAAGCTGGTCGGCAAGACCTTCACCAAGGAGCCCTACGGCATCGGCATCAAGAAGGGCGACACGAAGTTCTGCGAGTTCATCGACACGGCCCTCAAGGACTCGGTCACCGACGGCAGCTACGCGGCCGCGTGGACGGGCTCGGCGGGCAAGGTGCAGGGCGCGGTTCCGGCGCTGCCGCCGGCTGACCCCTGCAGCTGATCACCGCACGACCACGACGAGGTGCGCGGCCGTACGGCCGCGCACCTCGTGTCGTCTCGACCCCCAGTAGGAGTCCAGTGTGGACGCTCTGATCGCGGAGTTCCCGCGGTTCGTCGGCGGGTTCCTCGGAACGCTCCGCCTCTGCCTGTTCGCCGCGATCGGCGCCCTGATCCTCGGCACGGTCCTCGCCGCCTTCCGGGTCTCCCCCGTGCCGCCGCTGCGCTTCGTCGGGCAGGCGTGGGTCACCGTCTTCCGCAACTCCCCGCTCGTCGTGACCCTGTTCATCTTCGCGTTCGGTCTGCCGCAGGTCGGCATCGTCTTCCCGACGTTCGGCGGCAACGCCTTCTTCTGGCCGGGTGTGGCGGGCCTGATCTGCTACACCGCCGCCTTCGTGTGCGAAGCGGTGCGCTCGGGCATCAACTCGGTGCCCCCCGGTCAGGCCGAGGCCGCCCGCGCGGTAGGACTGACGTTCCAGCAGACGCTGGGCACCGTCGTGCTGCCGCAGGCGTTCCGCACGGTCGTGCCGCCGCTGGGCAGCGTGATCATCGCGATGATCAAGAACTCCGCCATCGTGGGCGCGTTCGGCGTGACCGGGGAGCTGTTCTCGGTCGACGCGGGCAACACGGCGCTGGGCTACTCGGCGCTGTCGAGCCTCACCGGCGTGGCCATCGCGTACCTCGTCATCACCATCCCCGCCGGCATCGCGCTCGGCGTCATCGAGCGGAAGATCGAGGTGAAGCGATGACCGCTTCCGGCGACACACTCCGCCCCGTGGAGGCGACATGAGCTCCGTCCTCTACGACGCCCCGGGTCCGCGCGCCCGCCGGAACACGCTGATCTTCACGGTCATCGCCCTCGTGGCGCTGGCCGGCGTCGTGGCCCTCGCGATCGTCCAGCTGGGCCGCAACGGGCAGCTGGACAGCGCGAAGTGGGGCCCGATCTTCAACCCGGGCAACCAGTACTTCCTCGCGGTGTGGAAGTCCCTCGGCACCGGCCTGCTCGTCACCGTCGAGGCCGCGGCGATCACCCTCGTGCTCGCACTCGCGATCGGCACCGTGCTGTCGGTCCTGCGGTTCACGAGCACCCCCGCCTACCGCTGGCTCGTGGTGGGCGTCGTGGAGCTGCTGCGCGGCCTGCCCGTGGTGATCACGATCTACTTCGCCTCGCGGGTGCTGCCGGAGCTGGGCGTCAAGCTGCCGCCGCTGTGGTACCTGGTGATCGGGCTGACGGCCTACAACTGCGTGATCATCGCGGAGATCCTCCGTTCGGGCATCGCGGCGCTGCCGCGCGGTCAGTCCGAGGCGGCGTACGCCGTCGGGATGTCGCGGTTCCAGGTGCTGCGGCTGATCCTGCTCCCGCAGGCGTTCCGGATCATGCTCCCCGCCCTGATCAGCCAGCTCGTGGTGATCGTCAAGGACACGTCGCTGGGCTTCCTGGTGGTCGCGGGGTTCTCGGAGTTCGTCCGGGCCGCGAACACGGTGATCCAGTTCTTCGGTGGTTCGGAGGGCATCAACCTGCCGCTGCAGATGTACCTCGCCGTGGCGATCGTGTTCATTCTGATCAACTACTCGCTGGGCAAGCTGGCGGAGTACATCGACCGGCGCTCGTCGCGGTCGAAGAAGGCGGTGGCCGACGTCGCGACACCTCCGGTCCTGGTGGACGCCGGAATCGGCCGCGGCGCCGACTAGAGGTTCTCCACCACCACCGGCTCGATGCCCTCCTCCGCCGGGAGGTTGAAGCCGAGCACCTGGGCGTAGAAGCTCAGCTCCGCGTCCAGGGCCCGGCGGATGTTCTCCGAGCGGCGGAAGCCGTGCTGCTCGCCGTCGAACAGCAGGTAGGCGACGGGGACCTTGCGCTCGCGCAGCGCGTCGACGATCTTCTCGCTCTGGTTGGGCGGGACGATCGGGTCCTGCATGCCCTGCAACACGATCAGCGGCTTCGTGAACCGCTCGACGTGGTGGATCGGCGAGCGCTCCACGTAGACGTCGCGGTCCTGCGGGTAGGGGCCGACGAGGCGGTCGAGGTAGCGGCTCTCGAACTTGTGGGTGTCGGTGGCCAGCGCCTCCAGGTCGGCGACGCCGAAGTGGTCGGCGCCGGCCGCGAACGGGGTGTCGTCGCGGGCCAGGGCGGCCAGGGTGGTGAAGCCGCCGGCCGAGCCGCCGCGGATCGCCATGCGGCCGCCGTCGACGCGGCCGCGGGCGGCGAGCCAGCGGGCGGCGGCCAGGCAGTCGGCGACGTCGACGACGCCCCAGTTGCCGAGCAGCTCCTCCCGGAACGCGCGCCCGTAGCCGGTGGAGCCGCCGTAGTTCACGTCGACGACGGCGAAGCCGCGGCTCGTCCAGTACTGGACCGACGTGCTCAGCACCGGCACCGCCGACGACGTGGGCCCGCCGTGGATCTCGACGAGCAGCGGGGGAAGGGCCCCGTCGGGGCCGGTGCGGTCGGGGTTGGCCGGTGGGTAGAACAGCGCGTGGGCGGTGCGGCCGTCGTCGGAGGGGAACGTGATGTGCTCGGGCACCGAGAGGTAGCCGGGGTCCACCCGCAGGTCGCGCGGCGCGCGCAGCGCCTCGACGGCACCGGTGCCGGGGTCGATCCGGTGCACCCCGACCTCCTGCTCCGGCGCGCCCGCCAGCACCACCACCGTGCCGTCCGGGGCCGCGCGCAGCGCTCCGAACAGCGAGAACGGCGTGTCGATGTCGGTGAGGGTGCCGTCGGCCGAGCGCAGGACGAGCCCGTCGTAGCCGTTGCGGCGGCGCGCGAACACCGTCGAGCCGTCGGGGCGCACCGCGTACCGCGCGGACCCGAACACCCAGGCGGGCACACCGATCTCGGCGTCGATGCGCACGACGGGCTCGATGTCCACGCCGGGCGCGCAGCGGTAGAGGTTCCACCAGTCGGTGCGGTCGCTGAGGAACCACAGCGACCCGTCGGCCTGCCAGCGGGGCTCGGCGACCGACTCGCCCTTCCCGCCCGCGATGACCGTCTCCTCCCCGGTCCGCAGGTTGCGGACCACCAGCTCGGTGGAGTCCCACGGCATCGACGGGTGGTTCCACTGCACCCAGGCGAGGTGGAGGCCATCTGGGCTGACGCGGGGCGCCGCGACGAAGTCCGGGCCCGTGACCAGCACCTCGGGGGTGCCCGGCGTCCGGGCGTCGAGCCGCACGATCTCGTTGCGGACGTCGGTGGCCGCCGGGCCGTCGTGGTGCTCCCGGACGCAGACGACCGTGGCCCCGTCCGTGGAGAGGTCGCCGTCGGCGTAGCGGTCGGCGCGCGGCGTGGCGGGCTCCGGGGTCAGCGGGGTGGCCCCGCCGTCGGCCAGCCGGTAGAGGCGCTGGTCGTCCCAGTTCACGAACCAGACCACGCCGTCGCGCGCCCACCAGGCGGCCCCGCCGTACTCGTGGACGGCGCTGCGGGCGTTCATGCCGTCGGGCAGCAGGTCGGTGGTGGTGTTGTCGGGGGTGCGGCGCACGATCTGGGTGCGACCACCCTCGGACGGCCGGCCCTCGTCCCACACGACGTCGTCGCCGTCGAGGTGCAGCGCCCCGAGCCGCACGGCGGCGGACACGACCAGCTCGGACGTGATGGGGGTGGGCCAGGAGCCGAAGGGCGCGGTCGTCACGTCTCACCACGCTAGTGCCCCGACCGGGCGGGGTCACCACATGACGCGGCGCGCTCAGCGCCGGACCGTGTAGTGCAGGTGCAGCACCCGGTCGCCCCGGACCACCTGGTCCGGATCGTCGAGGAGCACCGTGCCGGCGTGGTCGCCGAAGTAGCGCACACCCTCGCCCAGCACCACCGGGGCGACGTCCATCGCCACCTCGTCCACCAGCCCGGCCGAGAACGCCTGCCCGCCGACGTCACCGGCCGTCACGCAGACCAGGCCGTCCCCCGCGAGCTCGCCGGCGAGGGCGATGGCCGCCTCGACCGAGCCCGCGGTGTGGAACGGAGCGTCCGGGTGCTCGGCGAGCCACGCCTCGGGCAGCGGGCGGTGGGTGACGACGACCAGCGCGTCCCCGGCTGCGGGCTTGCCGTCCCAGCCGTCGGTGGTGTCGAACAGGTGCCGCCCGATCACGGTGACCGAGATGGCGTCCCAGAACGGCTGGACGTAGCCGGCCGACGCCGGCGAGACCCGGAACCTCCATCCGCTCGGCGTGGCGACCACCTCGGTGTCCCCGTTGCCGTACCAGTCGAACAACGGCCCGACCGAGTCGTCGGGCCGGGCGATGAAACCGTCCAGGGACACGACGGCATGCATGACCACTCTTGCCATCTCAGCTCCTCAGCCGAACGAAGGGACGATCACCCGGTCCGGCGCGACGAGGAACACCTCACGGGGCTCGTGGCGCGGGTAGGGGCCGCCGGTGTAGGAGGCGAAGATCCGGTCGATGATCGCCCAGCCGGCGTCGCCGCCGACCCGTCCCACGACCCGGCCCCGGACCAGCGCGCTGCGCACGAGGTTCTCCCGGTCGGTCACCGAGATCGCGATCCGGTCGTCCGCGCGCAGGTTCCGGCCCTTGCGTGACTCGGGCGAGGTGAAGAACGCGAGGTGGTCGCCCTCGACGTCGATCATCACCGGCACGGAGTGCGGCGCACCGTCGGGCAGCAGTGTGGCGACGTGCGCGATGTTCGGGCCGGCGAACAGCTCGCGGGCGTGGTCGTCGAGCAATGGCATGGCGGGTCCTTCCGGAGGGTCGGGGACGGGGTCAGCGGTCATGGCTCCGGAGCCAACCGGCGTAGTCCGCCACGGAGCGTTCGATGTCGTAGTCGGGCCGGAATCCGGTGTCGGCCTGCAGCCGGGTGATGTCGAGGTGGCCCCCCCGGCGGCCGGCCCGGGGTACGGCCGGACGGGAGGTTGATGCCCGCGCCCGGGAGCAGCGCGTTGATGGCGTCGGCGACGTCGCCGAACCGTGCGGACCGCCCGCTGGAGACGTTGTAGGTGCGGTGGCCGAGCCGATCGGCGAGCACGAGCAGCGCGATGGCCCCGCCGCAGTCCTTCACGAAACAGAGGTCGGTGGTGTCGTCGGTGTGCACGCGCGGCCGCGCCTCGGGGTGCTCGCCGCGGACCGCCGCGCGGAGCAGGCCGGGCAGGGCGAGGAACGGGTTGTCCGGCAGACCCAGCGGCCCCCAGACCGTGCCGATCCGCAGGCTGATCACATCGAACCCGGCGCTGTCACCGACGAGCGCGGCGAACAGCTCCGCGGTCTTCTTGAACACCGGGATCTGGTGCACGGCCACCGCCGGCAGCGGTGCGTCCTCCCGCAACGGTCCTTCCCCGACCCCGGCGTACACGGCGATGGAGCTGGCGACGGCGAAGCGGCGCACTCCCCACCGCCGGGCCGCCGTCAGCGCGTTGAGCAGGGCGAGGGACTCGGCGCGCAGGTACGCGACCGGATCGGGGACGTCGTGGCGGGCCGCTGCGAGATGCACGACGCCCGTGATCTCGTGGCGCGCCCCGATGTCGAGGAACGCCGCCCCGTCGGTGGTGTCCAGCGGTTCGACGGCCACCCGGCCGGCGGGCTCGTCGGCGAGGACCGCCGGCAACCCGCTGGACCGGTGTGCGGTGAGCACGACGGACTCGCCCAGGTCGAGCAACGACCGCGCAATGTGCGACCCGATGGACCCCAGGCCGCCGGTGACGAGGATCATCGGTGTCCCCCCGCGACGGGACGGAGGGGGGCACCGGGTACCCCGGTGAGCCTGCGGCATTCGCGGGTGAGGTGGGCCTGGTCGTGGTACCCGCTCTCGACGGCCCATCCCGCGAGGTCGGCGTCCGCGCCGTGGTGCCGCTCGACGGAGGCCTGGAGGCGGGCGACGAAACCTGGAACCGCAGGATGCGGTGCAGCTCCTTGGGGCCGACTCCGGCGGCCGCCCGGCACCGGCGCCGCAGCTGGCGCTCGGAGATAGACAGCAGCGCGGGCAGTGCCGCCGGCCGGCCGCCGCGCCACGGCATGAGAGTGCGGACGGCCTCGTCGACGAGCGGGTCGGGTTCGCCCGCCGTCCGGGCGACGAACGACTGCAGCCGGGCGAGCGCGACCTGCGGAGTCGGGGCCTCCCCGAGGCGGTCGGTGAGGCGGTGCAGGTCGCGCCAGAGGTCGGTGCCCGCGACGTCCTGGTCCACCAGCTCGTCCGCCGGCCGTCGGACGAGCCCGCCGAGCACGCCTGGCCGCAGCCGCACCCCGACCACCGTGCCGCCCACCGGGATGTCCTGGAACGTGGCCCGCGTCAGGGGCCCGAGCACCCGCGGTTCCTCGCCGAGCAGGCACAGCACCGAGGCCCCGCCGTGCAGAACGTGCCGCTGCGCCAGGGGCCGCTCGCCGACCTCCTGGATCCACACCGACGACGCCAGCGCGGTCAGCCTCGACGTCGGCACGCGCTCGACGTAGGTCGATCCCCCGGACATGCCGCCATTGTCCGGTGTCGTGGCCGCCCGGTCCGTCACCCTCACCGGGCCCGGGTGGTGCGCAGCGCGCTCAACAGCAGACCCGCCGCCTCACGCAGCCGGCCCGGGCGGACGACGGGCAGCAGCCCGGCCGCGCCGCGCAGACCCGTCCACCACCGCACGGTGTCGTCCTCGGCCACCGCGCCGACGGCCGGCGTCCCGCACGCGAGCACCGGGGCCGGCAACGTCGGGTACCAGCCACCGAGGCGCGGGTTGCGGCACGACAGCACCGTGACCGGGACGCGCACCAGATCGGGCAGCTCGCGGGCGATCCGCGAGCAGTTCGGGCACGAGACGTCGTAGATGATCACGACGTGGGCTGTCCGCACCCGGACGAGCATGCCAGCATCGGGGCATGAGCGATCCCGCGGAGCCCGCCAAGGACGTCGTCGTCGATGCCGAGATCGTGCCGGAACCCGCCCCGGCCACTCCCCCGCCACCCGCCCTCACCCCCGACTACGACGAGCACGGCGTACCGAGTTTCGACTACGTCCGCTCCACGATCGAGGGCCGGTTCGCCACCAGCGTCGGGATGGGCGAGCTCGCCGCCGACACCGCGGCGGGCCGTTCGATCGAGGAGCAGGAGGCCGAGCGGGAGAAGGCCGCGAAGGCGAAGCTGGAGGAGATCCGCCGCTCGATGGGCGGCTGACGCGTCTGGTGGATCTTGGTTGCCGAGCCCCAGTTCAGGAAAGCCACTTTCCGGTCGTCCGACGACAGCAAAGTGGCTTTCCTGAACCTCGGTGGCCCTACGCGCCCGGGCGCTTGAAGATCTTGTTCCCCAGCCACACCAGCGGGTCGTACTTGCGGTCGACCACGCGCTCCTTCATCGGGATCAGCGCGTTGTCGGTGATCTTGATGTGCTCGGGGCACACCTCGGTGCAGCACTTGGTGATGTTGCACATCCCCAGCCCGTGCTCCTCCTGCGCCGCCACCTGCCGGTCGGCGACGTCGAGGGGGTGCATGTCGAGCTCGGCGATCCGCATGAGGTAGCGGGGGCCGGCGTAGGCCTCCTTGTTCTCCTCGTGGTCCCGCACGACGTGGCAGACGTTCTGGCACAGGTAGCACTCGATGCACTTGCGGAACTCCTGGCTCCGCTCGACGTCGACCTGCGCCATCCGGTAGTCGCCCGGCTTCACGTCCGGCGGCGGCGCGAAGCTCGGGATCTCGCGCGCCTTCGTGTAGTTGAACGACACGTCGGTGACGAGGTCCCGGATCACCGGGAAGGTGCGCAGCGGCGTGACCGTGATGACCTCGGTCTCGGTGAACGTCGACATGCGCGTCATGCAGGCCAGGCGCGGCTTGCCGTTGATCTCCATGCTGCACGAGCCGCACTTGCCGGCCTTGCAGTTCCAGCGGACGGCGAGGTCGTTGGCCTCGGTCTGCTGGAGCCGGTGGATGATGTCGAGGACGACCTCGCCCTCGTTCACCTCCACCGGGTAGTCGACGAGCTCACCCTTCTCGGAGTCGCCCCGCCACACGCGGAAATGGGCGTCGTAGCTCACTTCATGGCCTCCCCGGCACGGTGTCCGCCGATTTCCTCGCCGGTGTAGTACTTCTTCAGCTCGTCGAGCTCGAACAGGTCCAGCAGCTCGGGCCGCATCGGCACCTGCTCCTTGCGCACCAGCTCGATGTTGTCCTCGCCCAGCGCCGAGAGCACGAGCAGGATGTGGCGCCAGTCGGAGTCCATCACCGGGTAGTCGTCGCGGGTGTGCCCGCCCCGGCTCTCCTGACGCTCCAGCGCCGCCTTGCCGACGCACAGCGACACCAGCAGCATGTTGCGCAGGTCGAGCGCGAGGTGCCAGCTCGGGTTGAACCTGCGCTGCCCGGTGACGCTGACGGTGCGCGTGCGGGTGGCGATGTCCTGCAGGGCCTTGAGCGCCATCTCCATCTCGTCGGCCTTGCGGATGATGCCGACGAGCTCGTGCATGGTCTTCTGCAGCTCCAGCTGCACCTGGAACGGGTTCTCCCCACCCTCGGTGGCGCTGGAGAACGGCAGCAACGCCCGCTCGACGGCCGCGTCGACGTCGGCCTGTGCGACCACCGGACGCGACGCCGTGGCGTCCACGTACTCCGCCGCGCTCTTGCCGCAGCGACGGCCGAACACCAGCAGGTCCGACAGCGAGTTGCCGCCGAGCCGGTTGGAGCCGTGCATGCCGCCGGAGCACTCGCCCGCCGCGAACAGGCCGGGGACGATCGACATCCCGGTGTCGGGATCGACCTCCACACCACCCATCACGTAGTGGCAGGTGGGGCCGACCTCCATCGGCTCCTTCGTGATGTCGACGTCCGCCAGCTCCTTGAACTGGTGGTACATCGACGGGAGGCGCTTCTGGATCTCCTCGGGCTTCAGGCGCGAGGCGATGTCGAGGAACACGCCGCCGTGGGGTGACCCGCGGCCCGCCTTGACCTCGGAGTTGATCGCGCGCGCGACCTCGTCACGCGGCAGCAGCTCCGGGGGACGCCGGTTGTTGTCGGCGTCGGTGTACCAGCGGTCGCCCTCCTCGGGCGTGGTGGCGTACTGGTCCTTGAACACGTCCGGGATGTAGTCGAACATGAACCGCTTGCCCTCGGAGTTCTTGAGGATCCCGCCGTCACCGCGGACGGACTCGGTGACGAGGATCCCCTTCACCGACGGCGGCCACACCATGCCCGTCGGGTGGAACTGCAGGAACTCCATGTTGATCAGCGTGGCGCCCGCGCGCAGGGCCAGCGCGTGGCCGTCGCCGGTGTACTCCCAGGAGTTGGACGTCACCGAGTAGCTCTTGCCGATGCCGCCGGTGGCCAGCACGATCGCCGGGGCGTCGAACTGCACGAACCCGCCGGTGTTGCGGTAGTAGCCGATGCAGCCGGCGATCTTCCCGTCGGCCTTGAACAGCTCGGTGATCGTGGTCTCGTGGAAGACCCGGATGTTGGCCTCGTAGTCGCCGGTCTCCTTGAAGTCCTCCTGCTGCAGCGACACGATCTTCTGCTGCAGCGTGCGGATCAGCTCGAGGCCCGTGCGGTCGCCGACGTGCGCGAGACGCGGGTAGGTGTGCCCGCCGAAGTTGCGCTGGCTGATCTTGCCGTCGGGCGTGCGGTCGAACAGGGCGCCGTAGGTCTCCAGCTCCCAGACACGGTCCGGGGCCTCCTTGGCGTGCAGCTCGGCCATCCGCCAGTTGTTGAGGAACTTCCCGCCGCGCATGGTGTCGCGGTAGTGGACCATCCAGTTGTCGTTGCTGTTGACGTTGCCCATCGACGCCGCGCAGCCGCCCTCGGCCATCACGGTGTGGGCCTTGCCGAACAGCGACTTCGAGATGATCGCCGTGCGCTTGCCCTGGCTGCGGGCCTCGATGGCCGCGCGCAGCCCGGCACCGCCGGCACCGATGACGACGACGTCGAATTCGTGCTTCTCGATTGCCTCAGTTGAATCAGACACAGTGGTCATTCCTTACCCCACGATCCGGAGATCGGAGAACCATCCGGCCGAGACGGCCATGATGTAGAAGTCCGTGATGGCCAACGTGGCCAGTGTCGTCCATGCGAGCTGCATGTGCTTGCCGTTGAGCCTGCTCACGAAGCCCCAGGCCTTGTAGCGCATCGGGTGCTTCGAGAAGTGGTTCAGGCGGCCACCGATGATACTGCGGCACGAGTGGCACGAGATCGTGTACGCCCAGAGCATGATCACGTTGATCAGCAGGATGATGTTGCCCAGGCCGAGGCCGAAGCTCCCGTCCTCCTTGATGAACGCCTTGATCGCGTCGTAGGTGTTGATGATCGAGATCAGCGCCGCGATGTAGAAGAAGTAGCGGTGCAGGTTCTGCCCGAGCAGCGGGAAGCGCGTCTCACCCGTGTACTTCTTGTGCGGCTCGGCCACCGCACACGCGGGCGGCGAGAGCCAGAACGCCCGGTAGTAGGCCTTGCGGTAGTAGTAGCAGGTGAGCCGGAACAGCAGCAGGAACGGCAGCGTCAGGCTCGCGTAGGGCAGGAACCACACGTCCGGCAGGAAGCGTCCGAAGTGCGCCGACGCCTCGACACAGCCGTTCGACACGCACGGCGAGTAGAACGGCGTGAGGTAGTTGTACTCCGCGACGAAGTAGTCCTTCTGCACGAAGGCGCGCACGGTCGCGTAGATGACCCACGCGGCCAGGCCGGTGAAGTTCAGCAGCGGTGGCAGCCACCACCGGTCGGTGCGGAGCGTCCGGGCCGCGATCTGCGCGCGGCCGAGGGACGCATCTGTGGTGGACGACACGTCGTTGGGTCCTCGTTTCGGGAATCACGGTTCGGAAAGTGATCCGGAGGGTACGACGGTTGGGGCACGGTTGGTGAGCGGGGGCATACGAAAAGCCCGCCTCGTGACAGGGGTCACCAGGCGGGCTCGTCGTGATCGATACAGACGTCAGGCGATCCTGCCCCGGCCGCTCGTCGCCGCGATGTAGTCGTGGTTGAGCTGGGAGATCACATCGAGCGGGATCTCCTTCGGGCACGACACCGTGCACGCCCCGGTGTTGGTGCAGCCGCCGAAGCCCTCGGCGTCGTGCTGCTCGACCATCCGCACCACACGGCCGTCGCGTTCGGGCTGGCCCTGCGGCAGCTCACCGAGGTGGGTGATCTTCGCGCCGAGGAACAGCGACCCCGACCCGTTCGGACACGCCGCCACGCACGCGCCGCAGCCGATGCACGCGGCCGCGGTGAACGCGCGGTCGGCGTGGACCTTCGGCACCGGGGTGGCGTGGGCGTCGGGCGCGGCCCCCGTGGGGACGCTGACGTAGCCGCCCGCCTGGATGATGCGGTCGAACGCGCTGCGGTCCACGACCAGGTCCTTGATCACCGGGAACGCCGCCGCGCGCCACGGCTCGATGGTGATCGTCTCGCCGTCGCGGAAGTGGCGCAGGTGCAGCTGGCAGGCCGTGGTGGCCTTCTGCGGGCCGTGCGGGTGGCCGTTGATCACCATCGAGCACGAGCCGCAGATGCCCTCGCGGCAGTCGTGGTCGAACGCCACCGGCTCGTCGCCCGAGAGGATGAGCTTCTCGTTGAGCACGTCGAGCAGCTCCAGGAACGACATGTCCTCGTCGGCGTCGTCGACCTGGTAGCCGACCATCGTGCCCGTGGCGTCGGCGTCGCTCTGGCGCCAGATCTTGAGCGTGAGTCTCATTACTTGTAGCTCCGCTGGCTGGGGTGGACGTAGGAGAAGTTCAGGTCTTCCTTGTGCAGCACCGGTGGCTCGCCCGCGCCCGCGTACTCCCACGCGGCGACGTAGCCGAAGTTCTCGTCGTCGCGCTTCGCCTCGTGGTCCTCGGTCTGGCTCTCGGCCCGGAAGTGACAGCCGCAGGACTCGTTGCGGTGCAACGCGTCCAGGCACATGAGCTCACCCAGCTCGAGGAAGTCGGCCACGCGGCCGGCCTTCTCCAGCGACTGGTTGAGCGTGGCCGCCGAGCCCGGCACCTTCACCGTGCGCCAGAACTCGCGGCGCAGCTCGGCGATGAGGTCGAGGGCCTTGCGCAGGCCGTCCTCGGTGCGCTCCATGCCGCAGTAGTCCCACATGATGTGGCCCAGCTCGCGGTGGAACGAGTCGACGGTGCGCGTGCCGTCGATCGACAGCAGCTTCCGGATGCGGTCGTCGACCGTCTTGCGGGCCTCGCCGACCTCCGGCGCGTCCGGGTCGACGGGCTCGAGGTGGTTGCTGGCGAGGTAGTCGCCGATCGTCACCGGGAGCACGAAGTAGCCGTCGGCCAGTCCCTGCATCAGCGCCGACGCGCCGAGCCGGTTGGCGCCGTGGTCGGAGAAGTTGGCCTCGCCGACCACGAACATGCCGGGGATGGTGCTCTGCAGGTCGTAGTCGACCCACAGCCCGCCCATCGTGTAGTGGACGGCGGGGAAGATGCGCATCGGCGTGGTGTACGGGTCCTCGCCGGTGATGCGCTCGTACATCTCGAACAGGTTGCCGTACTTCGCGGCCACGGCGTCACGGCCGGTGCGCTCGATGATGTCGGCGAAATCGAGGTAGACGCCCAGCCCCGACGGTCCGACGCCGCGCTTGGCGTCGCACACGTTCTTGGCGGCGCGGCTGGCGATGTCGCGGGGCACCAGGTTGCCGAACGCCGGGTACTGGCGCTCCAGGAAGTAGTCGCGCTCGTCCTCGGGGATCTCCTGCGGCGGGCGCAGGTCGCCCATCTCCTTGGGCACCCAGATGCGGCCGTCGTTGCGGAGCGACTCGCTCATCAGCGTCAGCTTGCTCTGGTGGTCACCGGAGACCGGGATGCACGTCGGGTGGATCTGGGTGAAGCACGGGTTGGCGAACAGCGCGCCCTTGCGGTGCGCGCGCCAGCTCGCGGTGACGTTGCAGCCCTTGGCGTTGGTGGAGAGGTAGAAGACGTTGCCGTAGCCACCGCTCGCCAGCACCACCGCGTCGGCGAGGTGGGTCTCGATCTCACCGGTGACGAGGTCGCGCGCCACGATGCCGCGCGCGCGGCCGTCGACGACCACGAGCTCGAGCATCTCGTGCCGGGAGTGCATCTCGACGCGGCCGGCGTCGATCTGGCGCTCCAGGGCCTGGTAGGCGCCCAGCAGGAGCTGCTGGCCGGTCTGCCCCTTCGCGTAGAAGGTGCGGGAGACCTGCACGCCGCCGAAGGAGCGGTTGTCGAGCAGGCCGCCGTACTCGCGGGCGAACGGCACGCCCTGCGCCACGCACTGGTCGATGATCTGCACGCTGACCTCGGCCAGGCGGTGCACGTTCGACTCGCGGGCGCGGAAGTCGCCGCCCTTGACCGTGTCGTAGAACAGCCGCTGCACCGAGTCTCCGTCGTTGCGGTAGTTCTTGGCGGCGTTGATGCCGCCCTGTGCGGCGATGGAGTGGGCGCGGCGCGGGCTGTCCTGATAGCAGAAGCTCGCGACCTGGTAGCCGGCCTCGGCCAGCGTGGCGGCCGCGGAGCCGCCGGCCAGGCCCGTGCCCACCACGATGATCTTCATCTTGCGCTTGTTGGCCGGGTTGACCAGCTTGACGCCGAAGCGTCGCTTCTCCCAGCGGTCCTCGATCGGACCTTCGGGCGCGGCCGTGTCGACGACGGGGTCGCCGATGGTGAAGTCGGAGTACATGCGTACTGCTCCCTTTCTCAGGCAACCAATCCGAAGGTGACGGCGAACGGGACGGCCAGGAACCCGACGGTGAGCACGACCGCGATCACCGTCGAGGTGACCTTCTGGGCGTGCCGGCGGGCACCGGAGGAGTGCCCCAGCGTCTGCAGGGCGCTCCAGATGCCGTGGCGCAGGTGGAAACCGACCGCGACCACGGCGAGCGTGTAGAAGAGCGTGACGTACCAGCGGCTCGGGGCGAAGTCGCTCACGACGTTGTCGTAGACCGCGCCCCCGACGCCGTTCGGGTTCAGCGTGCCCGTCGTCAGGTCGAGGATGTGGTAGACGATGAACAGCAGGATGATCACGCCGCCCCACCGCATCGTCCGCGCGGCGTAGGAGCCGGGTGTCTTCGGCGTGGCCGCGTACCTGACCGGCCGCGCCCTGGCCGCGCGGCGGGCCAGGATCGTGGCGGAGACGATGTGCAGGACGATCGACACCGTCAGGACCACGCGGATGATCCACAGCAGCGTCGAGTACGGCAGCGCGGGCTCACCGACGGTGCGCAGGAACTCCGCGTAGGTGTCCAGCTCGCTCCGGCCCAGGAAGATCTTGAGATTGCCGATCATGTGCAGGACGAGGTAGAGCACCGAGATCGCGCCCGTCACCGCCATCACGATCTTGAGCTGCAGTGAGGTGTTCCTGAGCCGCCGCACACCTGCGCCACCAGGGCGCTTCTGGACCGTCACCATGGACGCAAGGATGAGTATCGCTTCCGATCATCGTCCAATGCATCCACCGGCCGTAATCCATAGCGTTACGCTATTCCCATGACGCTGCAGCAGCTCTCGTACTTCGTCGCGGTCGCGGATGTGCGCAGCTTCACCCGGGCGGCCGACTCCGTCGGAGTGGCCCAGCCCACGCTGTCGCGCCAGCTCAGGGCCCTCGAGGCCGACCTGGGCTCCCCGCTGATCGACCGCGGCGGGCGCGACGGGCCCGTCCTGACCCCCGCCGGGGAGGCGGTCCTCCCGTTGGCCCGGCGGATGCTGGCCGACATGGAGACCGCGCGCGTCGCCGTGGCCGACATCGTCGGGCTCCGCCGGGGTCGCGTCCGCGTGGGCGCCACCCCGTCGCTGTGCATCGGCGTGCTGGCCGACGTGCTGCGTGTCTTCCACTCGACGTATCCCGACATCCAGCTGGAGCTGGTCGAGAGCGGGTCGCAGCCGCTCGTGCGGTCGCTGGTGCGTGGCGAGATCGACGTGGCGATGGTGATCGTGCCGCCGGCCGGGGTCGACCAGGCTCTGCACACAACGCCGCTACTGCGCGAGCGGCTGTCGGTGGCGTCGCCGGCGTCGGGCCGCTCACCGGGCTCGCGGGGGTCGATGGGGATGCAGGAGCTGGCCCGCCGACCGCTGGTGGTGCCGCGGGAGGGCTACGACGTGCGGGAGACGACGCTGCAGGCGTTCGCCGACGCGGGTGCGACGCCGCGGTTCGCCGTGCAGGGCGGGGAGATGGACGCCGTGCTGCGGATGGTCGAGGCCGGCACCGGGGTGGCGGTGGTGCCGGACCTCGTGTTCGCCGGACGGCCGCGGCTGCGCCGGACGGTCCTGACGCCGGCGCTGTACCGGACGGTCGCGCTGGCCCGGCGGGCCGATCTCGTGCCCACCCAGGCGGTGAAGGCGTTCCGCGACACGCTGCTCACGTTCCTGTCGGACCTGTCGGCGGCGGGCGGTTTCCCCGGCGACGTGCAGGTGCTGAGACGACCCGATCCGGCCTAACCTCTCCGTGTGCCCGCCGACATCCACTTCTACTTCGACCCGGTGTGTCCCTTCGCCTGGATGACCAGCAAGTGGGTGCGCCAGGTGCAGGCCCAGCGCGACTACACCGTCGAGTGGCGGTTCATCTCGCTGCGGCTGCTCAACAGCCACATCGACTACGACGCCCACTTCCCGCCGGAGTACGAGGCCGGCCACACCGCCGGCCTGCGTCTGCTGCGGGTGGCGGCGGCGACCCGGGCCGACCGGGGCCCGGACGCCGTGGCCACCCTGTACGCCGCACTGGGCTCGGCGATCTTCGACAGCCCGTCCTCCTCCGACAACACCGACGGGGCCCGTGGCACGCGGCCGTTCCTGGTCCCGGTGCTGGAGGCGTCGGGGTTGCCCGCATCCCTGGCCGACGCACTGGACGACGCGAGCTGGGACGAGCAGATCCAGGCCGGGACCGACGAGGCGCTCGCCCTGACCGGCAAGGACGTCGGGACCCCGATCCTGCACTTCGAGCCGCCCACCGGGGTCGCGTTCTTCGGGCCGGTGATCAGCCGCCTGCCTTCGGACACCGAGGCGGGTGAGCTGTGGGACCACGTGATCGCCCTGGCCCGCTTCCCCGGCTTCGCCGAGATCAAGCGGAGCCTGCGCGAGCGGCCCCAGCTGCGGGCGTTCGGCGTCGCCGAGGACGAGGCCGGGAAGCAGGAGGACTGGCACGGCGGGAGTCGGCGGCAGAAGAAGTAGCCGTGATCGCCAGGAGCGGGCAGGGAAGGCCACATCCGGCCGACCGGTACCCACTCCCCGCGATCATGGACCGGATCGCGGTGCCGGCCGGGGACGGATGGCGCGGCCGACCTCAGGGTCCACCGACGGATGGTTCCGGGCGGGACTGACCCAGTGGCGAGCGCGGTCGGGGGCGCCGTGAGGCGGGGAGCGCTCCGATCGCGGCCATGATGAGGCCGGGTCGACCCTGGGCAGCGGCCACCGACATCTCGTCGACGACTGCGTCCCGGCGCCCCGCGTCCTCCTCGACCGGCATCTCGGGACCGGGGACCGCGCCGGGGACGGCTCCGTGTCCCCAGCCGGTGACCACGATCGGGCCGGAGCCGGCCCCGGCGTCAGTCGACCGGGTCGGTGCCCAGCTCGTCGATCTCCGCGCCGTGGGCGGCCAGGGCCTCACGGACGACCCGGTAGGCGACGCCGCCGCCGTAGCCCTTGCGGGCGAGCATGCCGACCAGGCGGGTGGCGGCCTTCTTGCGCAGCTCGGGGGTGTCGGCGGGGACGGTGCGCAGCTTGCGGTCGACCAGCTCGCGGGCGCGGCGCTCCTCCGACTCCTGGTCGACCTCCTCCAGGGCCTCGCTCGCCACCTCGTCGTCGACGCCCTTGCGGCGCAGCTCCATCGCGATGGCGCGGCGGGCCAGGCCGCGGTGGTTGTGACGCGAGCGCACCCACTGCCCGGCGAAGGCGGCGTCGTCGATGAGGCCGACCTCGTCGAACCGTTCCAGCACGCCGTCGGCCACCTCGTCGGGCACACCCTTGCGCGCGAGGGCCTGGGTGAGCTCCTGGCGGGTGCGGGCCCGGTCGGAGAGCAGGCGGAGGCAGATCTCCTTGGCCGCCGCGACGGGGTCGGCGTCGGGATCGAGCTCGGCCGGCCTCCCCCGGCTGCCGAAACCGCCCCCGCCGCGCCGCGCCGACCGGTCCTCCGAACGGCCGCGCCCGCGGGATCCGGTGCCGGTCGCCTCGTTCCCGTCGGGAGGCCCGACCGGGTCGATGGGTGCGACGGGATCGGTCCGACCGGCGGCGTGCGGGCGGGAGCGTGGCGCCGGCCCCGGCGGCTCGGCCGCATCCGGACGCGGCACCGCGGCACGGCGCCGCGGGCTCCTGCCTCCGGGCGTGGCCGATCGCCGACCACGCCCGCCCGGCGCGAGGCCGGTGAGCTCGGCCGCCCGGAACACAGCTGCTGGAGCGGCGTCCAGACCGGCGATGTCGGCGACCTCGGCGGCCCCGGCCGCCGTCGTGCCGTGGTCGTCCGCCTCCCCCACCGGCGCAACGGGTGCGGCAGCCGGGGCGTCGAGCCGGTCGAACATCCCGGGCCGGTCGGCCGCCGGATCCGACCGGTGGACGGGATCCCCGCCGAAGCTCGCCACCGGCGCCGCCCGCTCCGGCTCGGCGACCTCGTCGAGGCGGACGACCCGTGGTGTCATGCTCAGAAGTCGACCGGCGCGGGCAGCGGGGCCGCCTCGGCGTCGAGCACGGGGCCGATGCCGAGCTTCTCCTTGATGCGCTTCTCGATCTCGGCCGCGACGTCGGGGTTCTCCTTGAGGAACTTGCGGGCGTTCTCCTTGCCCTGCCCCATCTGGTCGCCCTCGTAGGTGTACCAGGCGCCCGACTTCCGGACGATGCCCTGCTCCACGCCCACGTCGACCAGCGAGCCCTCGCGGCTGATGCCGACGCCGTAGAGGATGTCGAACTCCGCCTGCTTGAACGGCGGCGCGACCTTGTTCTTGACGACCTTGACGCGGGTGCGGTTGCCGACCGAGTCGGAACCGTCCTTGAGCGTCTCGATGCGGCGGATGTCGAGGCGCACGGAGGCGTAGAACTTGAGCGCCTTGCCACCCGTGGTGGTCTCCGGCGAGCCGAACATGACGCCGATCTTCTCGCGCAGCTGGTTGATGAAGATCATCGTGGTGCCGGAGTTGCTGAGCGCACCGGTGATCTTGCGCAGCGCCTGGCTCATGAGCCGGGCCTGGAGGCCGACGTGGCTGTCGCCCATCTCGCCCTCGATCTCCGCGCGGGGCACCAGCGCCGCCACCGAGTCGACGACGATGATGTCGAGCGCACCGGAGCGGATCAGCATGTCGGCGATCTCGAGCGCCTGCTCACCCGTGTCGGGCTGGGAGACGAGCAGGGCGTCGGTGTCGACCCCCAGCGCCTTGGCGTACTCGGGGTCGAGCGCGTGCTCGGCGTCGATGAAGGCGGCGATGCCGCCGGCGGCCTGGGCACTGGCCACGGCGTGCAGTGCGACCGTGGTCTTACCGCTGGACTCCGGGCCGTAGATCTCCACGACGCGGCCGCGGGGCAGGCCGCCCACGCCGAGCGCGACGTCGAGGGCGATGGAGCCCGTGGGGATGACGCCGATGGGCGGACGGGTGTCGTCGCCCAGGCGCATCACGGAGCCCTTGCCGTGGTTCTTCTCGATCTGCGCGAGCGCGAGCTCGAGGGCCTTCGCGCGGTCGGGCGTGGATGCGGGTGCCATCGTCGGGTCTCCACCTCAGTGATCGGGACGGTCTGTCGGTCTGTCGTCGACGGTAGGGGGGACCACCGACAATCCGTGGACGCGATGCGGATCTGTGGACAGTCACACCGCGATGTGGACAGAGACTAGCGAACGCCTGTTCGACCGGCGACATCGACACGCCGAACGTCTACGATGCCGCGCCCAGCGGCGGGCTCGGAGGTCAACGTCGGGCCGGCGGCACGTCGTAGACCTCGCACACCGCGGCCCACACGTCCTTCGGGTCGTACCCGAACTCGATCGCCTGCTCCACCGTGCGGTCCCCGAGCTGGGCGAACACGTGGTCGTGGGACACCGACGAGGCCCGGGCCGGGCCGAACTCCGTCTCCATGAGCTCGCGGAAGTAGGTCAGTCGCACCCGACCACGGTAATGGCAGGGTGGGGGCATGACCGACCTGCTCCCCGGGGTATGGGCCGCGCTGGGTGGCGCGCCGGAGGACCTCGACCGGCTCACCGTGAGCGGCCCGCCGGCCGTCCTGGCGTCGACGTTCCCGCTCACGGACGTGGGTGTCGCGGCCGTGGGCGCGAGCCTGCTGGCCGCCACCACCGGCCCCGTCGCACTCGACACCCGGCAGCTCGCGATCGCCCTCCGCAGCGAGCGGTACCTGCTCCGCGACGGGCGGTCGCCGGGCAGCCCGTTCGACCCGCTCTCGGCGTTCCACCGCACCGCCGACGGCTGGCTGCGGCTGCACGCGAACTACCCGTGGCACCGGGCCGCGGCGCTGGCCGTCCTGGGGTGCACGCAGGGGCAGGCGCCGGCCGCGATCGCCGAGCGGGGCGCCGTCGAGCTGGAGACGGCGGTGCACGAGGCGGGCGGGGTCGCGGCCGCGGTGCGCACGGAGCAGGAGTGGCGGGCCACCGCGGGCGAGCCACCACCGCTGGTCGAGCTCCGGGAGCTGGGGCCCGCCCCCGCCCGGCCCCGGCGACGCCCGCGGGTGCTGGACCTGACGCGGGTGATCGCCGGCCCGGTGGCCACCCGCACGCTCGCCGCGCACGGCGCCGACGTGCTCCGCGTCGACGCACCCGACCGTCCGGAGATCCCGCTGCAGTACTGGGACATGCTGCCGGGCAAGCGCAGCGCCCTGCTCGACCTGGCCGACGCCGCCACGCGCGAGGAGCTGCTGGCGGGCGCCGCCGTGGTGGTCGCGGGGTACCGGCCCGGCGCGCTCGACCCCTTCGGCCTCTCGCCCGGGGCGCTCGCGGAACGCCACCCGGGACTCGTCGTGGTGACGCTCTCGGCGTGGGGCCACCGGGGACCGTGGGGCGGCCGGCGGGGGTTCGACAGCCTCGTGCAGGCCGCGTGCGGGATCGCCGTGCAGGAGGGATCACCCGAGAAGCCGGGCGCGCTGCCCGCGCAGGTCCTCGACCACGCCACCGGATACCTCGGCGCGGCGGGCGCCCTGCTCGGGCTGGCCCGGCAACGTCGCGACGGGGGCACGCACCACGTCCGGTTGTCGCTGGTGGGGACGGCGGGCTGGCTGCAGTCGGCGCCGCACGTCGACGCCGGTGCGATCCCCGACGTCGACGCCACGCCGTACCTCACCGACGTGCAGGCCCCGGACGGCGTGCTGACGCTGGCGCTGCCCCCGGGCACGGTCGACGGCCGGGGGCTGAGCTGGCCGGATCCCCCACCCGCCTTCGGGGCCGCGCAGCCGGGCTGGGCGTCGTGACGACCGACCCCACCGGCTTCTCGTCCCCGGTCGGTCAGGTCGTGGTGCTGCTGGTCCTGCTCGCGTCGTTGACTCTGCTGCTGCGATGGTTCTGGCAGAACCGCAGGCGCTGATCAGCTGTTGGCCTCGACGTACGCGTCGGGGTCCTTGTCCTCGCCCGACAGGCCGCGGCCGCCGGGGTGCTCGGCGAAGTACTGCTCGTACCTGGCCCCGAGCTCCTGGCGGAACTCGACGGAGGCGACGCGCAGGAAGTCCGGGATGTCGTCGCGCTCCTCCTCGGCGAGGTGCTCGTCGTTGGCGTCGCGGGCGTCCTGGATGCCGGCCCACCACTCGTCGCTGCCGACCTCGGCGGCCTCGGAGCGCCGGATGCCCTCGCGGATCTCGTCGTGGTCGCCGATGGCGTCCTTGGTCTCGTCCTCGCTGCCCTCCACGTTCTGCAGCAGCGCCGGGTAGAAGTGCGCCTCCTCGGCGGAGGCGTGGATCTCCAGCCGCGCGGCGAGGCCGAGCCAGATCTCGTTGGCGGCCTGCGTGTTCCCCCGCTGGGCGAACAGCTCCTCGAACCGGGTCCGGAAGTTCTCGTGGTCGTCGAGGATGAGACGGATGACGTCGGGCATGGGCACAGAATTGCCCCTCGGCGGCTCCCGTAAACGCCGCGGCGGCCGCGTCACGCGCCCGGGCGACGGCGCGAGCAAGGTGGGGCCCTCGTGGAGCAGGTGCGGGTGGTCGGCGACGGCATCGCCCCCGGTGAGGCGGGCGGAGGTGGCGCGCATCCGGTCCTGTTCGTAGGGGTGCCCCGCCCATCTCGAGGGGCCCGGGGCGGTCGTCCGCGCGGCCGCGGTCGGGCTGGTCCTGGCCCGTCCGCGACGCCGCCGCCGCGAAACTGTCGGACCCCCGGCGCATGATGGTCCACGTGAGCGCGCTCGAGGGCTTCTCCCCCGCCACCCGTGACTGGTTCACGGGCGCCTTCGCCGCGCCCACCGGCGCCCAGGAGGGTGCGTGGAGCGCCGCGCAGGCGGGGAAGCACGCGCTGGTCGTGGCCCCCACCGGTTCCGGCAAGACGCTCGCCGCGTTCCTCTGGGCACTCGACCGGCTGGCTGCGCAACCCCCGCCGCCCGAGGCGAAGCACCGCTGCCGCGTCCTCTACGTCTCCCCGCTCAAGGCCCTCGCGGTCGACGTGCAGCGCAACCTGCGCTCACCGCTGGCCGGCATCCGCCAGGCCGCGCAACGGCTGGGGCTGCCGGTCCCGGACATCACGGTCGGCATGCGCACCGGCGACACCCCGGCCGACGAGCGGCGCCAGTTCGCCCGCACACCTCCCGACGTGCTGGTCACCACGCCGGAGTCGCTCTTCCTGATCCTCACGTCGGCGGCGCGCGAGTCGCTCCGGGGGGTCCAGACGATCATCCTCGACGAGGTGCACGCCGTCGCCGGCACGAAGCGGGGTGCGCACCTCGCGCTGTCGCTGGAACGGCTCGACGAGCAGCTGGATCGCCCGGCCCAGCGCATCGGGCTCTCGGCCACGGTCCGCCCGCTCGACGAGGTGTCCACGTTCCTGGCGGGGGCGCGGCCGGTGGAGATCGTGCAGCCGCCCATCGCCAAGGTCATCCAGGTGTCGGTCGAGGTGCCGGTGCCCGATCTCGCGGCGCTGGACGAGCGGCCGGCCCCGGGCAGCTCCGACGAGGAGGTCATCGGCTCCGCGGCCGGCACGGCGCAGAAGCCGTCGATCTGGCCGGCGGTGGAGCGGCGGCTGCTGGAGCTGGTGCGCGAGCACCGGTCCACCATCGTCTTCTCCAACTCCCGGCGGCTGGCCGAGCGGCTGACGTCGCGGCTGAACGAGCTGGCCGCCGAGGAGGCAGAGGGCGTTCAGGATCTCGACGAGTTCCCGGCCGAGGCCATCGGCCAGTCGGGCATCGGGGGCGGGGCCCCACCGGTGGTCGCCAAGGCCCACCACGGGTCGATGTCCCGCGAGCAGCGCACGCTCGTGGAGGAGGAGCTCAAGGCCGGGCTGCTGCCGTGCGTGGTGGCCACCTCCAGCCTGGAGCTCGGCATCGACATGGGCGCGGTCGATCTCGTCGTGCAGGTGGAGGCGCCGCCGAGCGTGGCGTCCGGGCTGCAGCGGGTGGGCCGCGCGGGCCACCAGGTCGGGGCCGTCTCCAAGGGCGTGGTGTTCCCGAAGTACCGCGGCGACCTCGTGTCGTGCGCGGTGGTGGCCGAGCGGATGGCGGGCGGGCGCATCGAGTCGATGCGCTACCCGCGCAATCCCCTCGACGTGCTGGCCCAGCAGATCGTGGCGATGGTGGCGCTGGAGCCGTGGTCCTACGAGGACCTCGCCCGGGTCGTCCGCCGCGCTGCTCCTTTCGCCGCGCTCCCGGATTCGGCGCTCAACTCCGTGCTCGACATGCTCGCCGGCCGCTACCCGTCCGAGGAGTTCGGCGAGCTGCGGGCGCGCATCACGTGGGACCGTGTCACCGACCAGCTCCAGGGCCGTCCCGGCGCCCAGCGGCTCGCGGTCACCTCCGGCGGCACCATCCCCGATCGCGGCCTGTTCATGGTCATGACGCCCGGCGGGGCCGACGGCGCGGGGTCGCGCGTGGGCGAGCTGGACGAGGAGATGGTCTACGAGTCGCGGGTGGGCGACACGTTCCTGCTCGGCACGTCGAGCTGGCGCATCGAGGACATCACCCACGACCGCGTGATCGTCACTCCCGCGCCGGGGGTGCCCGCCCGCATGCCGTTCTGGAAGGGCGAGTCGATCGGGCGGCCGCTGGAGCTCGGGCGCGCCGTGGGGGCGTTCGTCCGCGAGATGTCGGCGCTGGGTGAGGAGCCCGCGCGCGAGCGGGCGGCCGCCGCCGGGCTCGACACCTGGGCCACCGACAACCTGCTCGCCTACCTCCACGAGCAGCGTGACGCTACCCGCCACGTGCCGAGCGACCGCACGATCCTGGTGGAGCGCTTCCGCGACGAGCTGGGCGACTGGCGGCTCGTGGTGCACTCGCCGTTCGGGTCGCAGGTCAACGGGCCGTGGGCACTGGCCATCGCCGCGCGGATGCGGGAGCGGCGCGGGGTGCAGGTGCACGCCGCGGCCGCCGACGACGGCATCGTGCTGCGGCTGCCCGACGCGGTGGACGACGCCGGGGCCGAGGTGGTGCCCACCGCCGAGGACGTGCTGCTCGAGCCGGCCGAGATCGAGCAGATCGTCGTGGCGGAGCTGGGCTCGTCGTCGCTGTACGCGTCGCGGTTCCGGGAGTGCGCCGCGCGCTCGCTGCTGCTGCCCCGCCGCGATCCCAAGCGGCGCACCCCGCTGTGGCAGCAACGTCAGAAGTCGGCGCAGCTGCTGGCCGTGGCCGGGCGCTACGAGCAGTTCCCCGTCACGCTCGAGGCGATGCGCGAGTGCGTGCAGGACGTCTACGACCTCCCCGGCCTGCGGGAGCTGATGGCCGACGTGCAGTCGCGCAAGGTGCACGTCGTCGAGGTGGCCACCCCCAACCCGTCGCCGTTCGCGCGCAGCCTGCTGTTCGGCTACATCGGGATGTTCCTCTACGAGTCCGACGCGCCGCTGGCCGAGCGCCGGGCCGCCGCGCTCTCGCTCGACTCCACGCTGCTGGCCGAGCTGCTGGGCTCCGAGGCCATCCGGGAGCTGCTCGACCCGGAGGTGCTGGCCGAGGTCGAGGCCTCGCTGCAGCGCCGGGCCGAGGACCGGCACGCCCGCGACGCCGAGGGGGCCGCCGACCTGCTGCGGTTCCTCGGCGACCTCACCGTCGAGGAGGCGGCGCAGCGCGGCATCCAGGAGGGGTGGCTGGTCGCGTTGCAGGAGTCGCGTCGCGCCATCCGCGTCCGCATGGGTGGCGAGGAGCGCTGGATCGCCATCGAGGACGCCGGGCGCGTCCGCGACGCGCTGGGCGCGGCCCTGCCCGTCGGGGTGCCGGAGACGTTCACCGAGCCCGTGGCCGATCCGCTCGGGGATCTCGTGCTGCGCTACGCCCGCTCGCACGGCCCGTTCCCGGCCGCCGCGTGCGCGGCGCGGTTCGGGCTCGGCGTGGCCGTGGTGGCCGGGGTGCTCGACCGGCTCGTCGGCTCCGGGCGGCTGGTGCGCGGCGAGCTGCGGCCCGCGTCCGAGGGCATCGACTACTGCGACGCGGAGGTGCTGCGGCGCCTGCGGCGGGCGTCGCTCGCGCGGCTGCGCGCCGAGGTCGAGCCCGTGGAGCAGCAGGCCCTCGGCCGGTTCCTGCCCGCCTGGCAGGGCGTCCAGACCGGGGCCGAGGGTTCCCGGCGCGGCCGGATGCGGAGCGCGCCCGGGGCCGAGGACGTGCTCGGGGTGGTGGAGCAGCTCGCCGGCGCGCCGCTCCCGGCCAGCGCGCTGGAGTCGCTGATCCTGCCCGCGCGGCTGCCCGGCTACACCCCGGCGCTGCTCGACGAGCTCACCGCCGCGGGCGAGGTCACATGGACCGGCTGCGGGCCGCTGGTGGGCAGCGACGGCTGGATCGCCGTCGCCCCGTCCGACGTGGCCGATCTGCTGCTGCCCGAACCCGAGCCGGACGTCGCCGAGACGCCGCTGCACCGGGCGGTGCTGGCGTCGCTCGGTCTGCCCGACCTCGACGCGCCACCCGTCGGCGGCGGAGCCCTGTTCTTCCGACAGCTCGCCGACCAGGCCGGACGCGCGCTCGTCGAGGCCGGCGAGTCCCAGCCCGGCGACGACGCCGTGGTCACCGCCATCTGGGATCTGGTGTGGGCCGGGCTGCTCACGGGCGACACGCTCGGGCCGCTGCGCGCCCGGCTCGGCGTCGGCCGGGCCGGCGGCGGCACGGGGGCACACCGCACCCGCCGCACCGCGTCGCGCGGCCGCTACGCCCAGCTCCGCGCCGGGCGTCCGGCCATGCCCAGCCGCAGCGGGCCGCCGTCGGTGGGCGGGCGGTGGGCGCTGGCCGTGGAGCGCGAACCCGACCCCACCCGTCGCGCCCACGCCAAGGCGGAGGTCTTCCTGGAACGCCACGGCGTGCTCACCCGCGGGGCGCTGGGCACCGAGCGGGTCACGGGCGGGTTCGCGGCGGTCTACCGGGTGCTGCGGGCCATGGAGGACTCCGGCCGCGTGCGGCGCGGTTACGTCGTCGAGGGCCTGGGGGCGGCCCAGTTCGCGGTGCCGGGCGCCATCGACCGGCTCCGGGCCATGTCCCGGCCGGACGGCCAGGCCGCGTCGGAGGACGGTGGGCTCTCGCGGGTCGTGCTGGCCGCCGCCGATCCCGCCCAGCCCTACGGCGCGGCGCTCGGCTGGCCGGCCACGGTCGGGGAGACCAAGCACCGTCCGGGACGCAAGGCCGGCGCGCTGGTGGTGCTCGTGGAGGGTGCGCCCGTGCTGTACGTCGAGCGCGGGGGGAAGTCGCTGCTGTCGTTCACCACCGAGCGGCCGGTGCTCGACGCCGCCGCGCAGGCCCTGGCCGGGGCGGTGCACGAGGGCTGGCTCGGGTCGCTGGCCGTGGAGCGGGCCGACGGTGTGGGGTCGCTGGGCTCCGAGCTCGCCGACGTCCTCACCGACGCGGGCTTCCGGGTCACCCCGAAGGGGCTGCGGCTGAGGGCGTGATCATCGCCAGTACCTTCTCGACCTGGGCCACCGCCCCCGTGACGACCGCGCGGGACGCCGCCGAGCCGCAGTTCACAGTCAACCCGATAACCGATCTTCCGCTTTGTCCGGGTCGTGGGAGAGACTCCCGCGGTGCAGCCCGATGACCCCACCGGCCCGTCGCTGAAGAAACAGCTCGAGGAACAGGAGCGCCGGCGCAACGCGGGGGGCGACGGGGGCGGCCTCGACGCCGCCGACGCCGCATCCGACGGGTGCGGCTCGTGTGACGGCACGCCGGGATGCGATCTGCCCGACTGCGACGGCTGCGACGGCTGCGACGGCTGCGACGGCTGCAACGGCTGCGATCTCCTGCTGTTCGTCCGGCTGTCGTCGCTGCTGTTCGTCGTCGCCGCCGTCGTACCGGAGCGGGGCGGGGCCACGGTGGTCCGCGCCCTGCTCCGGTTCTACCGCCGCCGCCTCACCCGCTTCACCCCCACGTGCCCGTCCACGCCGAGCTGCAGCACCTACGCGACCGCGGCCGTCGAGTCGCTCGGGGCCCGTCGCGGGCTCACCGCCGCAGCGCGCCGGGTGCGGAACTGCGGATCAGCAGGACACCCGGCGACGGAGCACCAGGGAGCCCGCATGCCCGGTCGACCACCGAGCGCCGGACCGATGACGCCGGAGTCGGCCCCGCAGTACCGGACCGACCGCACGACCCCCGGCCGGCCGCCCGCCCGGCCCCGGGCGAGCGCTACCCGGATCTCGTGACCACCCTCGGCCGCGCGGGCTCGCCGACCAGGTCGCCGCTGTCTACACCCTGTACAGCGCACCGTCGTCGCCGTCGGCCGGCGGATTCCGGTTGGCGACCGCTCCGGGCCGATCGTTCGACGACCTGGATGCCGCCGCCCGCGCGGCCGCTCCCACCTTCAGGTGACCGTTCGCGGTCGGAGCAGGCGGTCCACGACGAGGTCGACGTAGCCGACGACCACGTCCTCGACCGCGAGGTCGCGGTCGTCGTGGAACCAGTTGCTGAAGCCGTTGAGCACGTCGCAGATCGCGAACGCGGCGAGGCGGGCGTCGGGCACGCCGAACTCCCCGGTGGCCATGCCCGCGGCGACGACGTCGCGGACGCGGCGCTGGTAGAAGCGCCGGTGCTCGTCGACGACGGCCCGGTGCTCGGGGGTGAGCGACGCCATCTCGTGCAGGGCCACCAGGTGCTCCACCTGGCGGCGGTGCAGGTGTTCCAGGTGGGCGCGCACCAGCGCCGCCATCCGCTGCGTCGGAGTGCCGGGGGCGTCGAGCAGCGGGAGCGTCTGCTCGTTCGGTTCCTGCGTGACGCTCAGGCAGACGGCGTAGAGGATCTCCTCCTTCGACGCGAAGTGGTGGTAGAGGCTCGCGCCGCGGATGCCGACGGCCTCGGCGACGTCGCGCATGCCGACCGCGGTGTAGCCGTCGCGCGCGAAGGTGCGCGCGGCGGCGGCCACGATCTCGTCCCGGCGCGTCCGGGAGACAGCGGTCATGCCTTCCGCAACTCCCGCTTCAGCACCTTGCCCTGGGCGTCCACCGGCAGTTCGGCGACGACATGCACGGCCTTCGGCACCTTGAACACCGCGAGCTGCTCGCGGCAGAAGGTGATCACCGCGGCCGGGTCGGGTTCGCGGCCCGGCCGCGGGACGACGAAGGCCGTGACGGCCTCGGACCAGTACGGGTCCGGGCGGCCGACCACGGCGGCGCGCAGCACGTCGGGGTGGGTGTGCAGCACCCGCTCGACCTCCTGCGACGACACGTTCATGCCTCCCGATTTGATCATGTCGGTGAGGCGGTCCTGGAAGAACAGGTTGCCCTCGGCGTCGACGCGCACGATGTCGCGGGTGTGCAGCCAGCCGGAGCCGAGCGCGGCCTCGGTCTTCTCCGGGTCGCGGTGGTAGCCGAGCATCACCGACGGCGAGCGGCAGATCAGCTCCCCGACCTCGGTGTCGTGGCCCTCGGCGTCGACGACGCGCGTCTCCAGGTGCGTCACCGGCTTCCCGATCCAGGACGGGTCACCGCCGGGGATGTCGTCGAGGGTGGCGAACCAGCCCACCGTGCCCAGCTGGGAGAGCTCGGACTGGCCCCAGTACGTGCCCCACCGGACGTCCGGCGCGGCCGCCGACCAGGCCTCGATCGCCGCCGGCGCCACCTGCCCGCCGTAGGTCATGCAGCGCCGGACGGTGCCGACGGCGGCCGCCCCGAAGTCCGGCTGACCCGACAGCGCGAGATAGAACGTCGGGGTCTGCGCGATCACGGTGACGCCCTCGCGCTCGATGATGCCCAGCGCGGTGGACGGGTCGACGGTGGCGGGCAGGACGAGCGTGGCGCCCATCAGCGTCAACGTGGTCATGGAACCCAGGCCGGCGATCGTGAAGAACGGCATCACGAACAGCCAGGTGTCCTCGGGGCCGGTCTGCAGGCCCCAGCTCCACGCGGGCGCCGTGGAGATCAGGTAGTTGCGGTGCGGGATGAGCACACCCTTGGGCGCCGACTCCGTGCCCGAGGTGTAGACGAGCATCGCGACGTCGTTCTCGTCGACGTCGCACTCGGGCTCGGTGGCCGGCAGGTCGGCGGTCAGCGACGGCCCGAACACCAGCGGCGCTCCGGGCACGAGCGGCTCGAACTCCTCGGACGCGACCACCACGACGGGCTGGGCGTGGTCGATCTGCTGCGCCACCTCGGCCTTGCCGAACAGCACGTTGACGACGGTGAGCGCGGCGCCGACCTTGAGCGTGCCGTAGTAGAGCGCCACCACGTCGACGCTGTTGCGCGCCATCACCGCCACCACGTCCCCGCGGCCGACTCCGTGGCCCAGCAGCAGGTGCGCGTAGCGGTTGGCGGCGGCGTCCAGCTCGCCGTAGGTCGTCTCGGTGCGCTCGGGGGCGTAGGAGACGAACGCGACCTTGTTCGGCTGGTTGCGGGCGTGCCGACGGAGCTGGTCGCCGAGCGTGGCCCGCCCGAGCGGGGTGCGGTGGTGCGCGGCGGTCACGATCCGGCCTCCGGCCGGTCGTGCGCGGACATCAGGGCGGGAACACTGTTATCCACGCACGGGCGGCGGAGCCGCATCACGTGAAGTAGGGCCGGTCGAACGTCTCGGAGAACACGATCTCCTCGACGGGCGACCGGGTCAGCTTCGTCGGGAAGCCGCGAGCCGGGTAGCCGACGGCGATGTGACCTGCGGTGATGAAGTCGTCGGGGATGTGCAGCAGCTCGCGCACAGCCGGCTCGGTGATGCACAGCAGCGTGGTGAACGCCGTGGCCACGCCCTGGTCGCGCAGCGCGAGGCACAGGTTCTGCACCGTCGGGTAGATCGACCCGCCGCCGACCACCGACAGCCGGCCCAGCTCGTTGTCGGTGGGGTGCAGGCCCGCGAGCTCCGCGCAGGCGACGACGATGGCGGGCACCGTGGCCAGGTTCTCGGCGAACGCGTCCGCGTCGGTCACCGACCTCGGCAGCGCCCCGACGTTGACGTCACCGGAGGCGATGCCGTCGAAGTAGGCCTTCCACAGCGGCAGGTAGAGATCGGCCAGCGCCTGCTTGGTGGCGGCGTCGCGCACGACGATCCAGCGCATCGGCTGGCGGTTGCCGCCCTGCGGGCCGAAGCGGGCGGCGTCGAACGCGGCGTGCAGGACGTCGTCGGGAACGGGATCGGGACTGAAGTAGCGGCACGTGCCGGTCGTCCGCATGGCCTCGGTCAGCTCCATCGCTGGCCCTCCCTACTGGTGGTTAGGTACGGGTCCGAAGAATGGGCCCGACCCACACCCACGTCAAGACTTCATCTATCGCATCCCCCTAACGGCGGTTAGCCTCGACAGCATGAGCGTCCTCACCGAGCCCGCACCGGGCCACGCCCCGGACCGGGCCACGCTCGCCGCGGCACTGCGGCACGCCAACATGCCCTCGCTCGTCCCGGTGCTCTACCAGCTCACCGGCGACCGGCGCTGGCTCGCCGAGCCCTACCGCCCCACGCGCAGCCGCGGGATGGAGGACAACGACCCCGGTGGGTTCGGCGACGCCGTCCGCGACGAGATCTGCGAGGCCACCGCCGACGCCGTGCTGGCGTGGTCGGCGGGACGGGCGCCCGCGGTGCCCTCCCCCACCGGCGCCGAGCTGGTGGAGCTGCTGGAGCTGGCCGTCGGCGAGGAGGTGCCCGCCGAGTACGGCGAGATGGCGGCCGACGACATGGGCTTCGCCCCCGCCGAGCCGACGCCGACCGTTCCCCCGACCGACTTCCGGGTGATCGTCATCGGCGCAGGCGTCTCCGGCATGCTCGCCGCCATCCGGCTGGCCGAGGCCGGCATCGACCACGTCGTGCTCGAGAAGAACGACGACGTCGGCGGCACCTGGCTGGAGAACGCCTATCCCGGCGCGGGCGTCGACACCCCCAGCCACCTGTACTCGTACTCGTTCGCGCCGCGGCCCTGGTCCACCCACTTCGGCAAGCGCGACGAGGTGCTCGCCTACCTGCGCGAGGTCGCCGACGACCACGACCTGCGCACGGTCATCCGCTTCGGCACCGAGGTCACCGCCGCCACCTGGGACGACGCGCGGCAGCGCTGGACCGTCACCACCGCCGGCGGCGAGACGCTCGAGGCCAACGCCGTGATCACCGCCGTCGGGCAGCTGAACCGGCCCAAGATCCCGGACCTGCCCGGCCTCGGCGACTTCACCGGCCCCCTCTTCCACTCCGCCCGCTGGCCCGCCGACCTCGACGTCACCGGCAAGCGCGTGGTGATCATCGGCACCGGGGCGAGCGCGATGCAGATCGTGCCGGCCATCGCGGGGACGGCCGAGCGGGTCACGGTGTTCCAGCGCTCGCCCCAGTGGGCCGCGTACAACGACGTCTACTTCACCCCCGTCGACGACGCCGTCACGCTGCTGATGGAGCACGTGCCGTTCTACCGCCGCTGGTACCGCACCCGGCTGGCGTGGAACACCAACGACCGGGTGCACCCGTCGCTGCAGGTCGACCCGGACTGGGAGCACCCGGAGCGGTCGATCAACGCGGTCAACGACGCCCACCGCCGCGTGTTCACCCGCTACCTGCAGGCCGAGCTCGACGGCCGCGACGACCTGCTGGCCAAGGCGCTGCCCGACTACCCCCCGTTCGGCAAGCGGATGCTGCTCGACAACGGCTGGTTCGCCGCCCTGCGCCGCGACGACGTCGAGCTGGTCACCGAAGCGGTCGCCGCGGTCACCCCCACCGGCGTCCGGGGCGTCGACGGCACGACGGTGGATGCCGACGTCGTCGTGCTGTGCACCGGGTTCGAGACCCACAAGCTGCTGCACCCGATGGACGTCTGCGGCCGCGGCGGGGCGCTGCGCGACATCTGGGGCCCCGACGACGCCGACGCCCACCTGGGCATCTCGGTCTCGGGCTTCCCGAACCTGTTCCTGACCTGCGGGCCCGGCACGGTGCTCGGCCACGGCGGCAGCTACATCACGATCGCCGAGTGCCAGGTGCGCTACATCGTGGACGCCCTGACGACGATGGTCACCGAGGGCCTCGGCGCCGTCGACGTCAGCCCGGAGGCGCACGCCGGCTACGTCGCCCGCCAGGACGACGCCCACTCCCGCATGATCTGGACGCACCCGGGGATGCAGAACTGGTACCGCAACGCCGCCGGCCGCGTGGTGTGCACGCTACCGTGGCGGATCGTGGACTACTGGGCGATGACGCGCCACGTCGACTGGGACGCATTCTCCGTCGAGCCGGCGCGGTAGGAGCTGACACGCTGCGCGGATGACGCGCACCGACATCCCCCCAGCTGGGACGAACGCACCACGCTCACGACGATGCCCGGCTGCTCACCGTGCGCGCGAAGTGCGCAGGCGTCGCGGGGGCGGACGCGCGGGCCGCCCCGCTGCCCGCCAGCCCCCTGATGACGATGTCCGGGCTGGTCAGCCACGTGCGCCGGGTGGAGTACTCCTGGTTCTAGGTGCGCTACCCGGGCGAGTACGACCACGGCCCGTGGACCGACGACGACCCCGACCGCGAGATGCGCATCGCCGTCGACATCCCGATCGCGGACCTGCTCGACGCCTACGACGCCCGGAGCGAGCGCTACCGGGCGCTCGTCGCGTCACGGGGCCTGGACAGCGTGGCCGTGCGCGCCGGGCGTGCGGGCGAGCCGTTCACGCTGCGCTGGATCCTGCTCCACCTCGTGGAGGAGATCGCGCCACCTCGTGGAGGAGATCGCGCGGCACAACGGCCGTTCGATATAGCTGCGCCGGCGACCTCACGGCCCCCGTTCCTGCCGCGGCACCGGTTGTGCGGAACTCGGCGTCACCCTCCGCGAGCTGGCCGACGGCACGACCGGCGATCAGCGCTCGTCCACGACCCGGCGGGCCTTGAATGTGGTCTCCGGCAGCGTGCCCGGCTTGAGCAGCTCCACCGGGACCCGGATGGCCACCGACCGACGGAGCGCGTCCTCCGTGCGCCGGACGAGCTCCGCCCGGCGGGCGTCACCGTCGCCGGGAGCGAGGGCGTCCAGCTGGGCGAGCGCGGCGTGGCCGAGCTCGGCCTGCACGGTCAGCTCGTCGAGCGCACCGACCTTGCGCACCAGGATCCGGAACTCCGGACCCAGCTCCGGCACCGTGCGCAGACCCGTTTCGATCGCGCTCGGGAACACGTTGGCGCCGCGGACGACGAGCATGTCGTCGAGCCGGCCGAGGATACCCTCGGGCAGGCGCGGGTAGGTGCGCCCGCACGGGCACGGGTCGTCGGCGAGGTAGGTCTCGTCGCCGGGGGCGAAGCGGATCATCGGCTGTGAGTCGCGCCAGAGGTGCGTGTAGACGACGGCGCCGCGCTCCCCCACCGGGATCGGGACGTTCGGGTCGGCGGCGCTGACGACCTCGGTGAACACCTCGTCGGTGTAGAGATGGGTGCCCGTGCCCGCGGTACAGCCGACGCTGGTCTGGAACGGGTACATCTCCGACGTCGATCCGGCGTCGGCGACGGTGGCGCCCCACCCCTCCTCGATGATCGCCCGCGTGCCCGGCAGGCTGCCGCCCGGCTCGCCCCCGACCAGGAGGTGCCGGATCGTGTTCGCCCGCAGGTCGATGCCCATGCGCTCCGCCACCGACAGCAGGTGGATGCAGTACGACGGGGTGGCACTGAAGATCGTGGACCCGAGCCGTTCGATCAGCTCGAGGTGCTTCTCGGAGTCGGTGACGCCCAGCGGGAACAGCGTGGCCCCGATGCGCTCGGCGCCCTGGACCACGCCCCAGCCGCCGAAGAACAGCCCGAACGGGAACCCGACCTGCACGATGTCGTCGGGCCGCACGCCCGCGCACCACTGCGCCATGGCGTGCACCTCGCCCGCCCGCTCCCAGTCGCCCCGGGACACGGCGTACATCGTCGGGACACCCGAGGTGCCCGACGAGCCGTGGATGCGGGCGATCTCCCCCGCCGGCAGCGGCCGTGCGTAGCTGCCGAACGGGGGATGCTCCTGCTGGTCGGCCACCAGCATCTTCTTGGTGATCACCGGGACCTTGGTGGTGAAGTCCTCCAGCGACCGGACCTGGTCGGGATGGAAGCCGTGCGCGTCGTAGAGCCGCCGGTAGAACGGCAGCTCCGCGTACACGTACTGCAGCTGGTGCCGTATCCGGTCCAGGATCAGGTGGTCGCGCCGGGCCGGGTCGAGGGTCTCGCGCTCCTCGTCCCAGAACCTCGGGAAGCCCCGGTCGCCGGTGGTGGTCACGTCAGGAGATGCCCAGCGCCACGTTGGCCAGCCGCTGGCGGCGGGCCATGTTCTCCCGCTTGGTGAACTGCGGCATCACGTAGCGCGCGAACATCTCCAGCGAGCGGTTCCACTTGTCGGTGGTGACCCAGTCGCGGCAGTTGATCAGCAACGTGCCGAAGCCGCCGGTGGCGTCCTCGATCTCGTGGAGCTGACGGATGCAGTCGTCCGGGCTGCCGATGACCCACGGGATGTTCTCGGCCATCCACTCGAACGTGAGATCGGCGTCGGGCATCGCCTCGTCCTTCTTCATGAGCGCGCCGAGACCGAGACCGAGCAGATAGTCGTAGGAAAGCTTGACGCCCTCGCGGATGTCGCGCATTGCCTGGTTCTTGTCGTCGGTGACGTAGACCTCGCGGACGATGCGCCAGTTCTCGCGCGTGACGGCCGGATCGATGCCCGCCGCCCCACCGGCGTCGAGCATGGCCTTGCCCATGCCCACCAGGTCGGGCATCGGGTAGCTGCCGTTGTCGATCGGGGCGAAGTGCACGCTCAGCGGCTTCCAGCCCCGGTCCCCGCACTTCGCGTAGTTGTGCAGGCCGGTGAGGCCGGCGATCGCGAACGGCGGCACCTCCTGGTACGGCCCGACCTGCAGCTGCCGGTTCTCGTACTTCCAGTAGACGCCCTCGTAGGTGACCGGGTCCTCGGACGTCAGGAGCTGCCAGATGATCTCCAGCGCCTCGTTGGTGCGCGGCGCGGCCTCCGACGGCTCGAGCCCGAACAGCACCTTGTCGGTGGGCAGGCCGCCGCCGCCGAATCCGTACTCGAGCCGGCCGTGGGTGAGGTGGTCGAGGAACGCGAGGCGCTCCGCGACCATGAAGGGGTCCTGGTAGGGCAGGTTGACCACGCCGGTGCCCAGCCGGATCCGGTGGGTCACCGCCGACGCCTTGGCGATCATGTACTCGGGGACGGGGACGTTCTCGAAGCCGCCGGTGTGGTGCTCGCCGATCCAGAACTCGTCGAATCCGAGGCGCTCGGCCTCCACGATCGCGGCGATGTCGCGGTCGTAGGACAGCGTCCAGTTCTCGATCGGCGGGTGCTCCGGCATGGTGAAAAACCCGAACTTCATCGATCGGTCCTCTCCTGGAGTGAGCACAAACAGCGGTTCGGTTACGAGGGCTCCGCAACTGTGGCGCGCACCACGTCGTGGTGTCAACCGCCACCCGACCGCCTCACCGTTGCGGAGTTGCGCTCAAGGAGGCACTCTCGTGACCGACCGAGAGTTTGGTAACCGACGAACGGAGGACGCGGTGTCCCAGCCGAGCACCGTCGACCCCCGCCCCCGGGTGGAGCAGGGCCCCGACGGCCGGTACCGCGTCGAGGGCATCCGGTGCCCGTCCTGCGGCGAGGTCGCCGCGTTCGCCTGGCCCCGGTGCCCCGCCTGCCGCTCCGGCGTCGGGCCCGCGTCCTTCGGCCCGGACGGCACCGTGTGGAGCTCCACCGTGGTGCGCATCCCGGTGCCCGGGCGCACCCCGCCCTACGTGCTCGCCTACGTCGACCTCGACGACGGCCCGCGCGTGCTGGCCCACGTCACCGGCCCCGGTGCGCCGATCGGCGGCCGCGTCCGGCTCGCGCCGCCCTCCGCCGACGGTGACGTGACGGTCGAGGTCCTGGCATGACGGTCGCCGTGCACGGCGTCGGCACCTCCCACTTCGGGCGCCAACCCCACCGGGACCTCGTCGCGCTGGCCGCCGATGCGGTGCAGGAGGCATTCCTCGACGCCGGCACCGACGACATCGACGCCGTCTGGGTGGGCACGGTGTTCGGCCCGCCCGGGGTGGCCCAGCGCGTGCTGCGCGCGATGGGCGTCACCGGGATCCCGGTCGTCACCGTCGAGAACGCCTGTGCCAGCGGCACCACCGCGTTCGCCGAGGCCCACGAGGCGGTGCGCACGGGACGCCACGGCCGGGTCCTCGCGCTCGGGCTGGAGCAGATGAGCACCGCGTTCGCCGGGGCCATCACACCCGAGCCCACCGATCCCGAAGGACGCTCGGGGCTGGCCCTGCCCGCGCTGTACGCGATGGCCGCGGCCCGCTACCTGCACCTGGGCCTGGCCACCCCCGAGCAGCTCGCCGCCGTGTCGGTCAAGAACCACGCCCACGCCCTGCACAACCCGCGCGCCCAGTACTCCGGCCGCCACACCGTGGCCGAGGTGCTCGCGTCCCGCATGATCGCCGACCCGCTGACGCTGCTGCAGTGCTGCCCCACGTCCGACGGGGCGGCGGCCGCGGTGCTCGCGCCCGCCACCGGCGGGGCTCGCGAGGTGACCGTGCGCGGGGTCGCCCTGCGCAGCGGCGCGCCCTGGAACCACCGCTCCCCGCACGTGTGGGGCCACGATCTCGTGCGGCGGACGGCCATGGACGCCTTCGCCGCGGCCGAGCTCCTCGACGCGACCGACGTCGACGTCGCCGAGGTGCACGACGCGTTCACGATCGGCGAGATCGTCACCACGGAGGCGCTCGGTTTCGTGGCGCCCGGCGACGGAGGCAAGGCCGCCGCGGCCGGGGTGACCGCGCTGGGGGGCGTACTGCCGGTGAACCCGTCGGGCGGGCTGCTGTCGCGCGGGCATCCGCTGGGGGCCACCGGGCTGGCGCAGCTCGCCGAGATCGTCTGGCAGCTGCGCGGGGAGGCCAGGGGCCGCCAGGTGGAGGGTGCCCGGCTCGGGCTGGTCGAGACCATGGGCGGCGGCGTGTCCGTGCTCGACGGCAACTCGTGTGTGGTCGCCGTGCTGGAGGCGCCGTGACCGCGCTCGACCTCGCGACGGCCGACATGCTGGGCCCCGACGCCGTGGCGGATCCCTATCCGCTGCTCACCGCGCTGCGCGAGCACGACCCGGTGCACTGGAGCGCGCGGTACCGGTCGTGGTTCGTCACCCGCTTCGACGACGTGTCCGACGCCCTGCGCGACGAGCGCTTCTCCTCCGACCGGATCGCGCCCTACCGCCGCGCCCGGCTCGACGGGCCCGGCACCGACCCCGCGCTGCGGGCCGCGTTCGGGGTGCTCGAGGACTGGATGGTGTTCAAGGACCCGCCCGACCACACGCGCCTGCGCAAGCTGCTCAGCCGCGCGTTCACCCCGCGCGCGGTCAACCGGATGCGGCCCCGGATCGGCGAGATCGCCGACGGCCTGCTCGGCGCCGTCACCGGGAACGGGTCGGGCCGCGCCGATCTCATCGCCGACTATGCCTACCCGCTCACGGCGTCGGTGATCGCGGAGATGCTGGGCGTGCCCCGGGCGGACCAGGCGCGCTTCAAGGACTGGTCCGACCAGATCACCGGGCTCGTGTTCGGCGGCATGGGCGACGCCGACCGGCACACCCTCGGCGCCCACGGCATGGCCGAGCTCACCGACTACCTGTCCGGGCTCGTCGCCGCGCACGAACGCGAGCCCGCCGACGACCTCCTCTCGGCCCTGATCAGCGCGCGGGACGCCGACGACGCCCTGAGCCACGACGAGGTCATCGCCACCGGTGTGCTGCTGCTGTTCGCGGGACACGAGACCACCACCAACCTGATCGGCAACGGCCTGCTCGCGCTGCTGCACCACCCCGACCAGCGCGCGCTGCTCGACGCCGATCCGTCCCTGGTGGACGGCGCCGTGGAGGAGATGATGCGCTTCGACGGGCCGGCGAAGACCGTGGCCCGCCTGATGGGCGCCGACGTCGACCTGCGGGGACACACGCTGCGCCGCGGCGAGCGGGTGTTCCTCTGCCCGTCGTCGGCCAACCGGGATCCCGCGGTGTTCGACGACCCCGACCGGTTCGACATCACCCGCCGCCAGGGCCGCCAGCTGGGGTTCGGCGTCGGCATGCACTACTGCCTCGGGGCCCCGCTCGCCCGGTTGGAGTCGGCCATCGCCGTCCCCCGCGCGCTGCGGGCCCTGCCGGGGCTGCGACCCGACGACGGCGAGCTGCGCTGGCACCCCGTGCTGCTCTCGCGCGGGATGGAGCGCTTTCCGGTGCGTTTCGACGCCTGAGCCGCTTCGGTGCATGGCCCGATCAGTGCATGGCCCAGCCGCCGTCGACGGACAGCGTGGCGCCGGTGACGTACGAACCGGCGTCGGACGCGAGCAGCAGCAGCGGTCCGGCCAGCTCCTCGAGCCGGCCGACCCGGCCCAGCGGCGTGCGCGCGACGACCCGGGCCAGACCGGCCTCGTGCGCCAGCAGCGGTGCCGTCAGCTCGGACGCGAAGAACCCCGGAGCCAGCGCGTTGACGCGGATGCCGTGGCGCCCCGACCACTGCTGGGCGAGGTCGCGCGTCATCCCCAGCAACCCCGCCTTCGACGCGGTGTAGGCGGCCTGCGGCACGTCACCCGGGCGCAGGCCGAGCGCCGAGGCGATGTTCACGATCGACCCGCCGGCCCCGGCCGCGATCATCGCCCGCCCGGCCGCGGTCGCCATCTGGAGGGCGCCGGTGAGGTTCACCGCGAACAGCCCGGCCACCTGCTGCGGCTCGTCGCGTTCGGCCCGCGCGGCGTAGCCCGTGCCGGCGTTGTTGACCAGGACGTGCAGGCCGCCCAGCTCCCGGACGGCCGCGTCGACGAGTGCGTCGCAGTCCGCCGGGTCGGTCACGTCGGTGCGCACCGCGACGCAGCGACGGCCCGCGGCGAGCACGGCGTCGCGCACCGAGTCCAGCTCGTCGGTGCGTCGGGCCCCGATCGCCACGTCGGCTCCGGCCTCGGCCAGCACCTGCGCGAAGAACGCCCCGAGGCCCGACGACGCCCCGGTGACGACGGCGACCCGGCCGTCGAGCCGGAAGGAGGGTCCGGCGCTCACGGGGCGACCGCGAGGGTGGTCTGCACCCCGGCCGGCGGCATCGACCGGGCCAGTGCCCGCATGCTGCCCCCGGCGATCAGCCCGCCCAGGGCCAGCGCGAACAGCTCGTCGGCGAGCTCCAGATCCGCCTCCTCCCCGCGCGGGGTGAACCAGTGCTGCATCCAGTCGAGCATCCCGACGGTGGCGCGCGCGACCATGCGCGGCTCCCCCGGCAGCGAGAACTCCCCCGACGCCACACCCTCGGCGAGCAGCGCCTCGACGGCGGCCATGTACTGGCCGTCCATCTCCCGGAACTCGGCGAACCGGGGCGACTGCACGACGTGGCCGAGATGGCGCAGGTACACGAAGGCCGCCGGGTACCACTCGCTGAAGATGCGCACCTGCATCCGGATCAGCTCCCGCAGCCGGACGGAGACGCTGCTGCTGGTGTCGGCCCCGAGCCTCTCCAGCTCGGCGAGCAGCGCGCGGGCGGGCTGCTCCACGACGGCGAGGAGCAGCTCCTCCTTGCTCCCGACGTAGTTGTAGATGCTGCCCTTGAGGATCCCGACGCGGGCGCCGATGCCTTCCAGCGTCGCGTTCTCGTATCCGTGCTCGCGGAACTCCTGGCCCGCGGCGAGCAGGATCTCCGGCCACCGGCTCGGACGGGGCATCGGCTGCTCCTGACGTTCGGGGACCCGATCGTAGCCAAACCCGGGTCGGCAACCACGTCGCACGATCACACGTGCGCCCGGGTCACGAGGTGCTGCTGCACCAGCGTCCAGACGTTCTGGGTGAGCCAGTACAGCAGGATCCCGATCGGCAACGGGAAGAAGGCACCTCCCACGAGCGCACCGAGCGGGAGGACCCACGGCGTCCAGCGCAGGTACGCGGGCGCGTCCGGCTGCCTCGCGGCGTGCCGGGCCGAGAAGAACGTGGCCGCCGCGGCGAGCAGCATCAGCGGGACCGCGACGAGAGCGACGTCGAGGCGTCCGGTACCGAGCGCGTCGAGCGCCTGTTGCGGCATCGACAGGTACCCCGACAGGGGCGCCCCGAACAGCCGGGCCGCCAGGAACGACGACACCTCGCCGGCGCCCAGCGCGTAGTCGGTGGAGCCCGCCGCGATCGCGTGCAGCACGTGCAGCAGGCCGAGGACGACGGGCAGCTGCACCACCGCCGGCAGCAGCGTGCTCCACACGCTCACCCCGTTGGCCTTCTGCAGGGCCGCGGTCTCCCGGGCGAGACGGGCGGGGTCGCCGGCGTGGCGGCGGCGCAGCTCCGCGAGCTGCGGGGCGAGCGCCCGCATCGCGCGGCCGGAGCGGGCCTGGGCCAGGGCCGGGCGGATCAGCAGGGCACGCAGGGTCAGGACGAGGAACACGACGGACAGGGCCCACGCGGCCCCGCTCACCGGGCCGAGCAGCAGGCCGAACAGCTGGTGCCAGCACCACAGGACGAAGGAGACGGCGACGTAGACAGGATCGAGCACGGGAACTCCCACGGGAAGCCGGAACGGAGGACGCGGAGTCCGGCGGTGGGAGGTGGAGCGCCTACACCGCCGGGAGGAGCCCGGACGGCGCTCGGGAACGGCGGCGGCCTGCGGCGTCGGGATCCCGCAGGCGGGGGACACCGCGGCGGGCCAGGGCGCGCAGGTGCGCGTGGAGGGCGGCGGCGGGTCCGGTGGACGGGACCGGGCGGACCCGGAGCAGGCACCGGACGACCGCGGTGAGCAGCCCCGCGCCGATGACCCCGGCCGCCACCGCCGCGAGCAGCACGGACGGCTCGGTGGACGCGCCCAGGAGCAGGAACACGCCGAGCAGCACCGCCGCCGACCGAGCCCACGCCTCCCGCATGCGCCCGAGGTTACCCGCAGGGGAGGGGACCGGGACCGGCCCGAAACCGCGGGCAGCCGGGCCCGCCAGGGTGGCGGTCGGGAGCCCGGAGCCCGCCGATGGAGCCCCCAGCGCTCGATGAGCTCGTCCGGGTCGGCGGGTTCGGGGTAGAAGGACGCGTAGAGGTGCACGGCCTCGGCCACCCGCAGCCGTTCGGGCAGCTCCCCGGCCTGCAGCTGGATGCCCAGGACGTCGCGCAGCGCCGTGCGGTCGCGCCACGGGTCGAGCCCGAGGACCGAGATCGTCCCGCCGCCCGGGGAGCACAACCCCCTCGATGCACTCCACGGTGGTGGTCTTCCCCGCCCGTCGGGGCCCAGCACGCCGAAGATCTCCCCCTCCCCGACGGCGAACGAGACGTCGTGGACGGCGGCGTGGTGGCGGTACCGCCTGTGCAGGCGGTCGACCTCGATGACGGGCATGGGAACGACGGTGCTGCGCGGGTGCGGCCGAATCGACCGCGCCGCCACGCCGGGTCGACCGATCGGTGGAGAGCTACGGTCCCCCCATGCCCGAAGGCGACACCGTCTACCTCGCCGGGAAGCGCCTGCGTGCCGCGCTCTCCGGCCGCACCCTGCTGCGCGGCGAGCTGCGCCACCCCCGGCTGGTGGAGCACGACCTGGCCGGGCGCACCGTGCTCGACGTCGCGTCAGTGGGCAAGCACCTGTTCACCCGCTTCGACGACGGCCGCAGCCTGCACAGCCACTTCCGCATGGACGGCAGCTGGCACCTCTACCGGCCCGGCATGTCGTGGCAGCGGCCCGCGCACGAGGCCCGCGCGATCCTGGAGAACGCCGAGCGCGTCGCCGTCGGGTTCGCGCTGCACGACATGGAGCTGCTGCCCACCACGCAGGAGGACCGGCTGGTCGGGCACCTCGGGCCGGATCTGCTCGACCCCGGATGGTCGGACGAGCACGCGGCGGAGGCGCTGCGCCGGTTCACCGCGCGCGGGGCGTCGGAGGTGGGGTCGGTGCTGCTGGAGCAGCGGGTGATGGCGGGCGTGGGCAACCTCTACAAGACCGAGGTGTGCTTCCTGCGCGGCTTCTCCCCCTGGACGCTCACCCGCGACGTACCCGACCCCGCCGGCGTCATCGCGCTCTCGCGCGAGCTGCTGCTGCGCAACGCCGACCGGCCCGAGCAGTCCACCACCGGCGACCTGGGCCGCAACCAGCACTGGGTGTTCGAGCGCGGCGGGCAGCGCTGCCGTCGCTGCGGCACGCGGATCCGCGTGGCCGAGCATGGCGCGGGCGTCTACGCCCGCCTCGCCTACTGGTGCCCCCGCTGCCAGCCGGGCCCGGCGCCCGCGCCACAGCCCCGCGCTCCCCGCCGCTGACCTCCACCGCCACATGGTCACCTGTGACGGTGCGGAGGGCCCAGGAGACCGCCACACGTGATCATGTGGCGGCTCTTGGTGCAGAGGGTGGATCTCAGGCGGTGCCGGGCTGCTTCTGCGTGTTGATCTGCGGGGTGGCCGGCGCCGGGGCGGCGTCGCCCGAGGTGACCTCGCCCGCGACGGGCGTGCCGCGCATCGAGGCGCGGATCTGGTCGAGGCGGGTGGCGCCCGCCATGTCGACCGCGGAGGCCTGGACCTCCAGCATTCGGCCCTGCACCGAGTTCTGGGCGAGGTCGGCGGCACCGATGGCGTTGGCGTACCGCTTCTCGATCTTGTCGCGGACCTCCTCCAGCGACGGCGTGTTGCCCGGCGCGGCGAGCTCGCTCATCTGCTGCAGCGACTTGGCCGCCTGCTCCTGCATCTTCGCCTGCTCCAGCTGCGAGAGCAGCTTGGTGCGGTCGGCGATCTTCTGCTGGAGCATCATCGAGTTGCGCTCCACGGCCGTGCGGGCCTGGGCCGCCGCCTGGATCGACTGGTCGTGCAGCGTCTTCATGTCCTCCACGGACTGCTCGGAGGTGACCAGCTGCGACGCGAACGCCTGCGCCGACTGCTCGTACTGCTGGGCCTTCGCCTCGTCACCCGAGGCCCGCGCCTGGTCGGCCAGCACGAGAGCCTGACGGGCCGAGGCCTGCAGCTTCTCGATCTCACCGAGCTGACGGTTGAGCTTCATCTCCAGCTGGCGCTGGTTGCCGATCACCGCCGCGGCCTGCTGCGACAACTGCTGGTGCTGGCGCTGTGCGTCCTCGATGGCCTGCTGGATCTGCACCTTCGGGTCGGCGTACTCGTCGACCTTCGACGAGAACAGCGCCATCATGTACTTCCAGGCCTTCGTGAATCCGTTGGCCATCTGCTCCGCCCCTCCGAGTGCGACGCCGCTGCGCGAGCGCCGTCCGCCTTCACCAGCCTGTACGTGTTCCGCTGTCTTTACCAGTGCCATCGTGGCACCCGACCGGCCCGTCTTCCACCGTGGGCGCACGATATCGGGGATCATCCCGAGGCCGCCGTCGGGGCGACCCCGGGGTCGAGGCTACCGGCCGGAAACCATCCGACGCCCGTCGCGCAGGCGACGGGCGTCGGGAGATCGGACGATCCGGTGGCTACGCGGCCGCGCGGACCGGGGCCACGGGCTTCGCCCCGACGGGCTGGGGCGCCACCGGGTGGCCGGTGGGCAGCAGCGGCAACGACGGCAGCGACGGCAGCGACGGCGCGAGGGGATCCGGCGCGCCGGCCAGCCGCAGGTCCATGTGGCGCAGACCCACCGGACGGCGCGGACGGGCCGCGGCCATGGCCTCGGCGATGGTGTCGGCCGCCTCGGTCAGCAGATCGGGCAACGAGATGTCGAGTGCCTCGCAGATGGCCGCGAGCAGCTCGCTGGAGGGCTCCTTGCGACCGCGTTCGACCTCGGACAGGTAGCCGAGGCTGACCCGCGCCCGCCGGGACACGTCGCGCAGAGTGCGCTTGCGCGCGGTACGGGCCCGCCGCAGGGTGCCGCCGATCGCCTCCCGCATCAGCACCGCCATGCGAACCTCCTCGTGCTTTCCCGGCCGGAACGCCGGTGAGATCACCGTACCGAGAATCCGGCCACCGCGTCGCCGGACTGCGCGCGTGGGCCCGTCCGCCCACGGCGAACACGGGCCGCGTCAGGCGGCGGTGGACGTCGAGCGCAGCCGGGCCGCCCGCAGGATGTAGTCGAAACCGGTGATGACGGTGAGCGCGATCGCCACGGCCATCACGGCGACCCGGACCGGCTCGACCACGGCGGAGCCGCCCGTCAGCTCGACCAGCGGCAGGACGTAGAGGCCGATGGCCACGGTCTGGACCAGCGTCTTCGCCTTGCCACCCCGGCTGGCCGGGATGATGCCGTGGCGCAGCACCGAGAACCGCAGCAGCGTGATGCCCACCTCGCGCACCATGATCACGATGGTGACCCACCACGGCAGCTGCCCCAGGATCGACAGCCCGATCAGCGCCGCGCCCATCAGCGCCTTGTCGGCGATGGGGTCGGCGATGGTGCCGAACGCCGTGACGAGCCCGCGGCTGCGGGCCAGCTCGCCGTCGAAGCGGTCGGTGATGGCCGCGAGCGCGAACACCCCGGACGCCACGAGCCGCCAGCCGGTGTTCGTGCCGCCGTCGGTGAGCAGGGCCGCCAGGAACACCGGAACGAGCACCAGCCGCAGGCCCGTGAGGACGTTGGCGATGTTCAGCAGCGGCGGGGGCCCCGGCGGCGGCGTGGTCATCCCGCCGCCTGCCCTGCGGCTGCGGCGAGCGTGCTGCGCGGGATCGTCTCCCGCGGCGAGACGATGAGGTCAGCACCCTCGGTGCCCACCACCTCGCAGCGCACCAGGTCGCCGATCCTCAGGCCCGAGCCGCGCTCCACGACGCACTCGCCGTCGACCTCGGGGGCCTGGTGGGCGGCGCGCCCGGTGCACTCGAAGTCGTCGTCCTCCTCGGCCTCGACCAGCACCGTGACCTCGGTGCCGACGCGGTCCTCGGCGCGCTGGCTCATCAGCTCCTCGACGAGCGAGGTGATGCGCTCGACGCGGGCGGCGATCTCCTCGGCGGGCACCTTCCCGTCGAGGTGCTCGGCCTCGGTGCCGTCCTCGTCGGAGTAGCCGAAGACGCCGACGGCGTCGAGCCGTGCTCCGGTGAGGAACCGCTCCAGCTCCGCGACGTCGTCCTGCGTCTCACCGGGGAACCCGACGATCACGTTGCTGCGGATGCCCGCCTCCGGGGCGAGGGCGCGGATGCGCTCGCAGAGGTCGAGGAAGTCCTCCGTGGAGCCGAACCGGCGCATGCGGCGCAGCACCGACGGGCTGGAGTGCTGGAACGACAGGTCGAAGTACGGCGCGAGGCCCGGCGTGGTGGCGATGACCTCGATGAGGTCGGGCCGCATCTCCGCGGGCTGCAGGTACGACACCCGGATGCGGTCGATGCCCGGCACGTGCGTCAGCCGCGGGAGCAGCCGCACCAGCGCGCGCGTGCCGCCGGGCAGGTCCTTGCCGTAGGAGGTGGAGTTCTCGCTGACCAGCACCAGCTCCCGGACGCCCTCCATGCCCAGCCACGCCGCCTCGGCCACGACGTCGTCCGGCGGCCGGGAGACGAACGAGCCGCGGAACGACGGGATGGCGCAGAACGCGCAGCGGCGGTCGCAGCCCGAGGCGAGCTTGAGGTTGGCGACGGGGCCGTCCTTGAGCCGGGTGCGCGCGAGGTTGGGCACCCAGGCGTGGCCGGGGATCTCGACGTCACCGGACGCGGCCGGCCGTTGCACGGGTGAGATCGGCAGCAGCGTGCGGCGGTCCACCGGTACGTGCGGTTCGGGCGCGTGCCCGCCGATCACGTCGGAGAGACGCTCGGCGAGGTCGGGGTAGGCGTCGAAGCCCAGCACGGCGTCGGCCTCGGGGAGCTGTTCGGCCAGCTCCTTGCCGTAGCGCTCGGCGAGGCACCCGACCGCGACGACCTTGGCGCCGTCGACGTCGGAGGCGGCCAGCAGCGTGTCGATCGAGTCCTTCTTGGCCTGCTCGACGAAGCCGCAGGTGTTGACGACGATGACGTCGGGCTTCTCGTCGGACTCCACCAGCTCCCATCCGGAGCCCGTCAGCCGACCGGCGAGCTCCTCGGAGTCGACCTCGTTGCGAGCGCAGCCGAGAGTGAGGAGAGCAGCCCGCCGTGGAGCGTCAGCGGAACGGGCATCGACGCGGCGGGGTGGTGGCACGGGCACCAGGGTATCCGGCGGCTCCTGATCTACGCTGCTGCCGTGGCAACGGTGGCCGTGCGGCGGGCCAGAACCGCCGACGTGACGACGATCAAGGACCTCGTGGACTCCTACGCGGGCCGCGTGCTGCTCGCGAAGGAGATCATCACCCTGTACGAGTCGGTGCCGGAGTTCCTGGTCGCCGAGCTCGACGGGCAGGTGGTGGGCTGCGGGGCCCTGCACGTGCTGTGGGAGGACCTGGGCGAGATCCGCACGGTGGCGGTGCACCCGCGCGTGCTCGGACAGGGGGTCGGCCACGCGATCGTCGACGCCCTGATCGCCGGCGCCCGCGAGCTGGGCCTGCGCCGGCTGTTCGTGCTGACGTTCGAGAAGCAGTTCTTCTCCCGCCACGGCTTCGCCGAGATCGACGGCACCCCGGTGGAGCCGGACGTGTTCGCGGCGATGCTGCGCTCCTACGACGCGGGTGTTGCGGAGTTCCTCGACCTGGCCCACGTCAAGCCCAACACCCTCGGCAACGTCCGGATGCTCGCGCACCTGTAGAGCGCGGCTGCCGCCGCCCGTGCGTGGATAACAGTGTTCCCACCCTGATTTCCGCTCACGACCTCGGCGGGCCGCCGGTAGCCTGGCCGGCGTGGTCGCCGCGACCGAGCCGGGCGTGCGCTGGCAGCGGCCTGCGCCCGCGGTCCGGCCCTGGGTGGCCACCTACACCGGATACCGCATGGAGGCCGGGCCTCCCGGGGTCCACATCGGCGTCCCCTCCCCGCACCTGACGTTCCTGCTCTGCCTCGACGGCGCGATCCAGATGGTGGGCGACACGCCGGGCCGGTTCGGCGCGATGGTCGCGGGCCTGCACGACGTGCCGGACCGGATCGCGCAGGGCGAGGCCCAGACGGGCATCCAGTTGCGGCTGACGTGGCGCGGCGCCCGCGCCCTGTTCGGCACCCGCGCCGGGGACCTCGCCGCCGACATCGTCGATCTCGACGCCCTGCCGGGACGCTGCGCCGCTCCCCTGCTCGACAGGCTCGCCTGCGCCCCGACCTGGCCGGAGCGTTTCGCGGTGCTCGACGCGGAGCTCACCGCGCTCGCGGCCCGCGGGCGCGGCGACCGCGGCGTCCGGCCCGAGGTCGGCTACGCGTGGGACAGACTGGAGGAGACGGGCGGCAACCTCCGCATCGCCGACCTCGCCGCGGAGGTCGGCTGGAGCCGACGCCACCTCGCCGAACACTTCCGCGCCGAGACGGGCCTGGCTCCGAAGGCCGCCGCCCGGGTGATGCGCTTCGAACGGGCCTGCGACCGGCTGCGCAGCCCCGCCCGCCCGTCGCTGGCCGCGGTGGCGGCCGACGGCGGCTACGTCGATCAGGCCCACCTCTCCCGCGACTTCCGCGACCTCGCCGGCCAGACGGCCACCGCCTGGCTGGCCGACCGCCCCACCCCCTGACCGCGTGGATCGACCGTCCGGACACGGCCGAGTCCGCCGTCTCGCCACGCGAGCTCGCGGATCGACCGGGCGACTCGGCCCGCTCGCCGGCAGGCCCGACGGTCTCGGCTCCGACATCCCGACCGATCGGACCACTCGGTCCGCAGATCGCGAACTCGCCGGGTGAGACGGCGTACTCGCGCGGGTGGGGGTTCCGGCTGCGCTTCCCCGTGGACGCGTTCGGGTTCACCGAGCGGGCGGTCCACGGCGACCCCATCGAGCACGCCGAACTGACCTGGCCCGGGCCGGACGGCACCGTGGCCGGCGGGGTGATGTTCAGCCCTCACCTCCCCGACGACCCGTGCGGGCAGCCGCGCGGCGGCGCGTCTCTTGCACGTCGTCGTCACCGCACCCGACGAGCTCTACGGCCGGGCCGCCGCCGCGGGGGCGACCGTCGTCCGCGACCCCCAGGGCAACGTCTGGAGCGTCGGCACCTGGTACGGGTGAGCGCACCCAGCGCCCGACTCGCGCGCAGCGAGAGCCCGACTCGCGGGGTGGGGCGGGTGGGCCTACTGCTGCTGCAGGATGCCCTGCACGTCGAGGGTGATCTGGATCGTGGAGCCCACCACCGGCACGCCGCGGGCCAGCATCTGCTGCCAGTTGACGGTGAAGTGCTCGCGGTGCAGCTCCGTGGTGGCCACGGCGCCGGCGCGGATGCCGTTCCACTCCTGCATGCCCAGGTAGGTGGTGTCGAGCTGGACGTCGCTGGTCATGCCGTGCAGCGTCAGCTCGCCGTCGATGAGCCAGCGGTTGCCGCCGGGGCGGGAGAAGCGGTGGCTGGTGAAGTGCAGCCGCGGGTAGCGCTCGACGTCGAGGAAGTCGGGCGAGCGCAGGTGGGTGTCGCGGGCCTCGACGTTGGTGAACACGCTCGCGGCCTCGATGAGCACCTCGATCTGCGAGTCCTCGAAGTGCTCGTCGATGCGGATCTGGCCGCTGAACTCCTGGAACTGCCCGTAGACCTTCGACATCGCGATGTGCCGGGCCACGAAGCGGACCGACGAGTGGTCGGGGTCGATCTCGTAGATTCCGGGTGTGGGCACGGCGAGCGTGTCGTCGGGGATGAGCGTGAGCTGGCCGAGCGGGCGGTGGGTGCCCCACTCGACGTCGGTGCGCTCGTAGAGGCTCTGGTAGCCACCGGCCTCCGCCTGGATGCGGTAGCTGCCGGGCACGACGGCGGCGGCGAAGAAGCCGTACGCGTCGGTGTCGGAGCGGGCGACGCGCTTGCTGGACCGGTCGAAGATCGAGACCTCGGCGCCGGGAAGAGGCTTGCCCTCGTCGTCACGGACCTCGCCGCTGAGCAGGCCGCCTGTCAGAGGGATCGGCATGAGCGCCTGGCGCCCACCACTGACCTGTCCGGCGTTCTTGCGGCGCTTGCTCCAGAACATCCTGGAACTCCTTCGACGTCGAGCCGCGCGTTCCCCGATCGGCCGCGCGGCCCGTCAACTCTGACACGGCCCGTGACGGTTGCGCTCCTCGGGCGCGAGTAATGCCGAACAAGGTGTGATGATCGCCACTCTCCGTGGCGTCGGTTCACTCGTCCTCGTCGGACTCCCCGCCCCCGCCGCGCATGAGCCACAGCACGCTCTCGAGCTCGTCGGGCTTGATGAGCACGTCGCGGGCCTTCGACCCCTCCGACGGCCCGACGACGCCGCGCGACTCGCACAGGTCCATCAGCCGGCCGGCCTTCGCGAACCCGACGCGCAGCTTGCGCTGGAGCATCGACGTCGACCCGAACTGCGAGGTGACGATGAGCTCGGTGGCCTGCAGGAGCAGGTCGAGGTCGTCGCCGATGTCGGCGTCGACCTCCTTCTTCTCCGCCTTCTGGGCCGTGACGCCGTCGAAGTAGGTCGGCTCGGCCTGGTCCTTCGCGAACGAGACCACCGACGAGATCTCGTCGTCGCCGACGAACGCGCCCTGCATGCGGACGGGCTTGCTCGCGCCCATGGGCAGGAACAGCGCGTCGCCCATGCCGATGAGCTTCTCGGCGCCGGGCTGGTCGAGGATGACGCGCGAGTCCGTCAGCGACGACGTCGCGAACGCCAGCCGCGACGGCACGTTCGTCTTGATCAGACCCGTCACGACGTCGACGGACGGGCGCTGCGTGGCGAGCACGAGGTGGATGCCGGCGGCGCGGGCCTTCTGCGTGATGCGCACGACCGCGTCCTCGACGTCGCGCGGTGCCGTCATCATCAGGTCGGCCAGCTCGTCGACGATGCACAGGATGTAGGGATAGGGCCGGTACTCCCGCTCGCTGCCCAGGGGCGCCGCGATCTCGCCGGAGCGGACCTTGCGGTTGAACTCGTCGACGTGGCGGACCTTGTTGACCTGCATGTCCTGGTAGCGCTGCTCCATCTCCTCCACCAGCCAGGCCAGCGCGGACGCCGCCTTCTTCGGCTGGGTGATGATGGGCGTGATCAGGTGCGGGATGCCCTCGTAGGGCGTCAGCTCCACCATCTTGGGGTCGATCAGGATCATCCGGACCTCGTCCGGGGTCGCCCGGCTCAGCAGCGAGACCAGCATCGAGTTCACGAAGCTCGACTTGCCGGAACCGGTGGACCCCGCGACGAGCAGGTGGGGCATCTTCGCGAGGTTGGCCGTGAGGAAGTGGCCCTCGATGTCCTTGCCCAGCCCGACGACGAGCGGGTGCTGCTCGGCACGCGCGGTGCCGGAGCGCAGCACGTCGCCGAGGCGCACCATCTCGCGGTCGGTGTTGGGCACCTCGATGCCGACGGCCGACTTGCCCGGGATGGGCGCCAGGATCCGCACGTTGTCGGTGGCCACGGCGTAGGAGATGTTCTTGGTGAGCTGCGTGATCTTCTCGACCTTGACGGCCGGGCCGAGCTCGATCTCGTAGCGCGTGACGGTCGGGCCCCGGGTGAAGCCGGTGACCTGCGCGTCCACGGAGAACTGGTCGAGCACCGCGGTGATGCGCTCGATCATGGCGTCGTTGGCGGCGCTGCGGGTCTTGGGCACGGGGCCGGTGGGCAGCAGGTCGCTGGGCGGGAGCAGGTAGGGCGGCTCGCCCTCGCGGCTCTGCACGACCAGCCGCAGCTGCTCGCCGACCTCGGGTGGGTGGGACTCGGACGAGGCCTCCGGCTCCTCGGCCGGCGGGGTGGCCGGGATGCTCGCCGGGGGCTTGCGCGCCCGCGGCGGCACCGGCACGTACTCCTCGACGGGCTCGGGTTCCGGGTCGGGCTCCGGCGGGAGGGGCTCCTCCTCCTTGTAGACGTCCGCGACGCGCGAGGCCTGGCGGCGGCGGGCCGGGCGACGCGGGGCGGCCGGCTCCTCGGGGGTGGGCTCCTCGACGACGGCCTCCGCCGGCTCGTCCTCGACGGCGCGCCCGAGCAGCCGCCGCACCCGGTTCGGCACCTCGCGGAACGGCGTGGCGGTGAGCACCAGGAACGCGTAGCCCGACAGCAGCACGAGCACCGGCGCGGCGACCCACGCCGTCAGCCCGGTGGCGAGCGGGGTGGCGGCGACGTAGCCGATCGCTCCCCCGCCCTCGGCCCAGCGCGACGGCTGGTCGGGACGGCCGGCGATCAGGTGCACGAGCCCCAGCACGCCGAGGGCGAGCAGAAGGGTGCCCACGGTGACACGCGGCCGGGACTCCGGGTTGGGCGCGGTGGCCAGCATGACCACCCCGGCGATCGCCAGCAGGACGGGCAGCACGCCCGACCCCAGCCCGACGACGAACCCGACGGCGGTGGACAGCGCACGGCCGACGGGTCCGCCGGCGCCCCACCAGATCCCCGCGGCACCGACGACGGCGAACACGAGCAGGGCGACGCCGATGCCGTCGCGGCGGTGGGCGGGGTCGAGCTCGCGGGTGCGTCCCATGGCGCGACCGGCGGAACGGCCGAGCCTGGCAACACCGCGCCCGACGCCGTCGATCCCGCGGTCGATCAGGTCCGGACCCTTGCGGGGCGGGGGCTTGCGCGGCGCGGGCCGCCTGCCGTTGGACTGCCCGCGGGCCGCGGGCTTGCGCGCTCCCGAGCCCCGCGAGGTCGCCCGCGCCGCGGTGCTCCTGCTACCGCCGCTTGCGGTCGTCCGTCCAGCCATGGGCCCACGGTATCGGGCACGGCGGCATGATCCGGTGACCGACGCACCCCGGCTCCGTCACCCTCCTGAGCCAAGGATCACCGTTTCGGTGACGGGTGATCATGAGCCGGGACCGGGGCGGGCCGGGAGCGGGCACGCTTCCCGGTGGAGCGGCCTCAGGTCACGGTGCCCAGAACGCGGTCCAGCTCCGCGAGCGTGGGCCTGTCCCCGGCTGCGCCCGACAGGCAGGCGTCGATCACCTCGGCGACCGGCCGGGGGAGCCGCCGTCTGGCCCGGACCCGCGGCGCCCGACGGACGAGCTGCGGGTAGCGCTCCCCCGGCCGGTCGGCTGGACGGGTGCACGAGCCGCTGACGGCCCGCGAGTGCGGGCCCCGGGCGAACGGCTGATGGAGGGTGGCCGCTTCGTAGAGGACGAGGCCGACGCCCCACACGTCCACGGGTGGGCCCAGGTCGCCACCGCGGGCCTGTTCCGGGGACATGTACGCCGGTGTCCCGTTGCCCGCGGAGCTCGGGCCGGGAGGACGGGCGAGGCTCAGGTCGATCAGCTGCGCCCGGCCCCCGTTGCTGATGATGTTGCCGGGCTTGATGTCCATGTGCAGGTAGCCGTACCCGTGCAGGTAGCGCACCACCGAGCAGAGGTGCCGGCCGAGGTGCCCGAGCGCGCCGAGCGGCAGCCGTTGACCCATGTCGTCGAGCACGTGGCCGAGGGTGGCGCCGGCGAGCGTCTCGAGCACGAGGACGGGCGGCTGCGGACGCGGCGGCCGGATCAGCTCGTACCCGCGCACGAGGTGGGGATGGGTCAATGTGGTCAGCAGCCGGCCCTCGAGGAGCAGGTGCCGCCGCGCGGAACGGTCGTCGACGGCGTCGGGCCGGAGGGTCTTTACCAGGCACCGGGCGAAGCGGGCGTCGCTCCAGGCGTCGTAGGTGTCGTAGTCGTTGCCCCGGTTGAGGTGCTCGAGCACCCGGTAGCCGGGGGCGATCCGGTCCCCGTGGCCGAGCACTGCAGGCCCGTCGGGATCGGTCTCGGGCATCCCCAGCAGGGCGAGATCGGGCAGCGCCACGTCCGGAGGAGGCTGCAGAGCGCTGGTCATGATCGGCTCCGGGCACCGTCGCTGGAGGCGGAAGGGAGGGGGACGCGGCGGACGGGGCTGGGCCGCGACGGGCCGGAGACGACCGGCTCGGCGGCGGGCGGACCCTGGCGGTGGAGCCGGTGCAGGTGGGCGTACCCGGGGTGGGTCACGAGGAGCTCCTGGTGCGTGCCGGAACCGGTGATCCGGCCGTGTTCCAGATAGAGGATCCGGTCGGCGTCGATCACGGTGAGCAGGTTGTGGGAGATCACGACGGTCGTGCGCCCGGCCATCAGCCGCCGCAGTGGCGTGAGGATCCGATCGGCGGACTCCGCGTCCAGCCCGGTCGTGGGCTCGTCGAGCAGCAGCACCGGTGCGTCACGGATCATCGCCCGGGCGATCGCGACGCGTTGGCGCTGACCTCCCGAGAGCATGCGCCCGCGTTGCCCGACCCGGGTGGCGTAGCCGTCGGGGAGCATGCGCACGAAGGCGTCGGCATCGGCGGCCACGGAGGCACGCAGCATCTCGGCCTCGTTGGCGTCCGGCTTGCCCCACAGGATGTTGTCGCGGATGGTGCCGTCGAACACGAGGGTCTCCTGCAGCACCACCGCCATGTTGCGGCGCAGGTCGGCCAGCGCCAGCTCGCGCAGGTCGCAGCCGTCGAGCAGGACGCGACCGGCGTCGGGGTCGTAGAGCCGCAGCATCAGCTTCACCAGCGTGGACTTGCCGGCGCCGCTGGCCCCGACCACCGCGACCCGCTGCCCTTCGGCGACGGTGAGCTCGATGTCCTGCAGGGTCGCCTGTGTGGTTCCCGGGTAGGTGAAGCTCAGGCCCTCGACGCGCACGACGCCACGGGCACGGCCCAGGGGACGTGGTGCGGCGGGCTCCCGGACGAGCGGCTGCAGGTCCTGCAGCTCCATGATGCGTTCGGCGCTGGCGGTGGCCGCGTACACGGAGTTGGAGAGCCGGGCGAACCCCCGGATCGGGCTGTAGAGCTGGGTCAGGTACACGACGAACACCAGCAGCCCGCCGAGCGTGATGCGGTTCTGGGCCAGCTCCCACATCCCGAGGGCCAGAACGAGCATGGCCCCGCCCGCCTCCAGCAGGTCGATCAACGGGCTGAACAGGGCCCGCAGCCGGGTGGCGTCCATCTGCGCCCGGAAGGAACCGAGGTTCTCCCGGTGGAACCGGTCGGTCTCGCTCGCCTCGCGGTCGTAGACCTGCACGAGTGCCGCGTTGGCGAAGGACTCCTCGGCGGCGGCCGTGATCGCGCCGGTGCGGCGGCGCTTCTCCCGCGACGCGGTCTTGATCCGGGCCGAGAACGAACGGGCGGCGAGCCAGAACAGCGGCGCAGCGACCAGCGAGGCCAGGGCCAGCTGCCAGTTCAGGTAGAACAGCGCGGCCCCGTACAGCATGATCGTGAACGCGTAGGAAAGCGCGCTCACCAGACCCGAGATCACGGTCTGCTCGATCGTCGCGATGTCGCCGGTCAGCCGGGACAGCACGTCCCCGAGGGGATGGCGCTCGAAGAACCCGACCGACAGCCGTTGGACGTGGGCGAACAGCCGCGTACGCAGGTCCAGCAGGAACCGCTCCGACACCCACGTGGAGAGGTAGTCGTCGGTGAAGGACACCACCCCCGCCACCAACGTCAGCGCGACGTACACCCCCGCCACGAGCGGGAAGAGACCGAAGTGCTGCGGGGTCAGCACGTCGTCGATGAGAATCTTGAACATCCAGATTCCGGCCGTGTCGAGGGCCGGGCCGACCGCCACCAGCGCCACGGTGACCCACAACCGTCGCCGGTAAGGGCGGACGCCCGGCCAGAACCGACGGAAGATCTGCACGAGACCGGCAGCAGGCGTCTCGCCCAGCAGTCCACCGGTCTCGGTGCCACCGCCCGGCGCGGGCCTGGACGCAGCCCTCCGATCAGTACCCATCCCATCCCCACTGACGTCGTCCCGGGTGATCGGGACCGGAGAACTCGACGGGGGTCCGGCCGGTGAGCGGCTGGGACCCCCGTCAGTCCCTGCTATCAGTGGCGGCCGCGTCGGCGACCGCGGTGGCTGCTCTTCCTGCTGCTGTGACGACGGGACGTCCTGCTGGAGTGCCAGCTGGGAACGGCCGGCCTGAGTTCGCTGAACAGGCTCTTCATCGTTGCCTTCCTTCCGCTCGGGGAACGCGGCGTTGCGCTCCGCCCCACACAGCACAGCACCGTTCCGCCCTGCTGTCTGATGCAGGAAGGACCGAACACGCCGACACCGGTCTCCCGATTTCGCGACCTCCGCCCTCTTGCGGAGACGCGCCGGACCGTTGCGGCCGGTATGCCCGGATCCGGTGCCCCGGGGGGCCTACCGCCGGTACCGCGTGAGCACCACCCACGTGGTGGTGCGCACGGTCTCCCGCCAGCTCGCCACCTGGTCCAGCACGGCGTCGAGCTCCGCCCCGCTCGACGCCGTGAGCAGCACGATCAGGTCGTACTCCCCCGTCACCGTCTCGATCTCGTCCACCCCGGGGAGCGCCGCGAGCCGCCGGACGTAGCCCGCGACGTCCGGGGTGCGGATGACCAGCCCCACCCGCGCGCGGTGGGCGGCCGCGACCCCGGGCAGGGCGACATCGGCGCGGTAGCCGCGGATCACGCCGTCGCTCTCCAGCCGCTGGACCCGCGCGAGCACCGCCGTGCGCGAGAGCCCGACGGCGCGTCCGAGGTCGGCCATCGTGGTGCGGCCGTCGGCGGCCAGGAGGTCGAGCAGACGCCGGTCGAGAGCATCGATCTGACGATTCGTCGGCGGCACGGGCGACATCGTGGCACTTCGCCGGGCGACGCCGACGCTCGGTGTCGTGACCCGTCAGGATCGCGTCACGACACTGGGGGCATGACGGTCATCACCCCCGGCCACATCGATCCGGGCAGGGTCCACGAGACGCTGCGCCGCCACCTGCTCGTGGACGGCTTCGACCTCGTGCTGGACACCCGTGCCAGCCGGGGCTCGTGGCTCGTCGACGCGCGGGACGGGCGTCGCCACCTCGACCTGTTCAGCTTCTTCGCCTCGGCACCCCTGGGCATGAACCATCCCGCGCTGGCCGACGATCCGGCCTTCCTCGCGGAGCTGGCCGAGGTGGCGGTCAACAAACCGTCCAACTCCGACATCTACACGACGCAGATGGCCGCGTTCGTGGACACGTTCAGCCGCGTGCTGGGCGACCCGGCGCTGCCGCACCTGTTCTTCGTCGAGGGCGGCGCGCTCGCCGTCGAGAACGCGCTCAAGACGGCGTTCGACTGGAAGCGCCGCCACAACGCGCTGCACGGCCGGCCCGGAGAACTGGGCACGAAAGTGCTGCACCTGCGCAAGGCGTTCCACGGGCGCAGCGGCTACACGCTCTCGCTCACCAACACCGACCCGGTGAAGACGGCGCTGTTCCCGACGTTCGACTGGCCGCGGATCGACGTGCCCGCGATCCACTTCGGGGACGTCCACGAGGCCGAGGCCCGGGCGCTCGCCCAGGCTCGCGAGGCGTTCGCCGCGCATCCCCACGACATCGCGTGCTTCCTCGCCGAGCCCATCCAGGGCGAGGGCGGCGACAACCACATGCGGCCCGGGTTCCTGCAGGCCATGCAGGCGCTGTGCGTCGAGCACGACGCCCTGTTCGTCCTCGACGAGGTGCAGACCGGCTGCGGCATGACCGGCACCCCGTGGGCCTACCAGCAGCTCGGTGTCCAGCCCGACGTCGTCGCGTTCGGGAAGAAGGTGCAGGTCTGCGGGATCATGGCCGGCGGGCGCGTGGACGAGGTGCCCGACAACGTGTTCGCCGTGTCGTCGCGGATCAACTCGACGTGGGGCGGCAACCTCACCGACATGGTGCGCTCGCGCCGCCAGCTCGAGGTGATCGAGGCCGACGGGCTGATCGAGCGCGCGGGGCTGCTGGGCAAGCGCCTGCTCGACGACCTGGGCACGGTGCCGGGGATCTCGGCCGTGCGCGGCCGGGGGCTGTTCGTGGCTTTCGACCTGCCCGACCCCGACTCCCGGAACGCCGTTCTCCGACGCCTGCACGACGACGAGGTGATGATCCTGGGTGGCGGGGAACGCTCGATCCGGCTGCGGCCGGCGCTGACCATCTCCGAGGACGAGCTCGCGCTCGCGGTGGCGGCGATCCGGAAGGCGGTGGCGAAATGAGCGCTACGCGCCCGTGCGCGGATAACAGTGTTCCCACCCCGATTTCCGCTCACGAGCCCTGCGGGGTGGGCTCGTACGTGGACGGCTCCTGGGCCACGGCGGGCGTGCCGCTGGCGTCCACCAACCCGGCCACGGGCGAGCCCGTCGCCACCGCCCTGCTCGGGGATGCCTCCACGTTCGTCGACGCCTGCCGCACCGCCCGCGCGGCCCAGAAGGCCTGGGCGGCCACGCCGGCGCCCGTGCGGGGGCGGGTCGTCGAGCAGATCGGCCGGCTGGTCGAGGCCAACAAGGAGGCCCTGGCCGCGATCGTCACGCGCGAGATCGGCAAGCCCCTCGCGGAAGCCCGCGGCGAGGTGCAGGAGGTCATCGACACCGCGTCGTTCTTCGCCGGCGAGGGCCGCCGCCTCTACGGGCAGACCGTGCCCAGCGAGATGCCCGACAAGCAGCTGTTCACCTTCCGCGTGCCCGTCGGCGTCGCCGCGATCGTCACGGCCGGCAACTTCCCCGTCGCCGTGCCGTCCTGGTACCTGCTGCCCGCGCTGCTGTGCGGCAACGCCGTGGTCTGGAAGCCCGCGGAGTACACCCCGGCCATCGCCGAGGCGTTCACCGAGCTGTTCGTGCGCGGCGGGCTGCCGGCGGGCGTGCTCAACACCGTGCTCACCGACGGTCCCGCCACCTTCGACGGGCTGTCCGGGGCGCTGGAGGCGGGGCTGGTCGACAAGATCGGGTTCACCGGCTCGTCGGTGGTGGGGGTGCGGATCGGCGAGCTCGCCGGACACCACCTGCAGCACCCGTGCCTGGAGCTCGGCGGCAAGAACCCGCTGGTCGTGATGCCCGACGCCGATCTCGACCTCGCGGTCGAGGGCGCGCTGTTCTCAGGCTTCGGCACGGCCGGGCAGCGCTGCACCTCCCTCGGCACGGTGATCGTCCACGAGTCGGTGCACGACGAGTTCCTGGCCCGCTTCACCGCGGCCGTCGAGAGCGCGGTGGTCGGTGACCCGACCGGTGACGTGCTCTTCGGCCCGATGATCTCCGAGCGGTTCCTGGAGAACTTCGAGAAGCACCTGGCGCTGATCGAGCCGCACCACACCGTGATCGGCTCGACGGGGCGCATCACCCCGGCCGATCCGCGCGGCAACTTCACCGGCGAGCCGGGGATCTACGCCCACCCCACGATCGTCGACGGCGTCCGCGCCGGGGACGCGCTGTACTCCACGGAGACGTTCGGCCCGATCGTCGGCGTCGCCTCGTTCGCCACGTTCGACGAGGCCGTCGAGCTCGCGAACGGCCACGGCTACGGCCTCTCGGCGTCGATCTACACGAGCACCCCGGCGCACGCGTTCCGGTTCCGGGAGCGGGTGACGGCGGGCATGGTGAGCGTCAACAACTCGACGTCCGGCGCTGAGGCCCACCTGCCCTTCGGCGGCAACGGGCGCAGCGGCAACGGCAGCCGCCAGTCCGGGATCTGGGTGCTCGACCAGTTCACGCGGTGGCAGAGCATGAACTGGGACTTCGGCGGCAAGCTCCAGAAGGCGCAGATGGACACCGCAGAGCTCCCGGCCGACACCGAGTACCGCCTCCCCCGCTGACGAGCGGCAGGTTCTCGTCGGGTCTCACCAGAACCCCGTCAGCGGGGTGTCCGCCGTGGTCGTCAGGTCGCTCCAGGGGGCGGCCGCCTCGCGCACGTCCGCGTCGTCGGCCAGGTGCCAGCAGCGGCGGGCGGCCGTCGTGGCGGTACTCCCCCGGTCGCGTGCCGTCGCCGAAGGCCAGGCCGGGCCGGCCCGTCCCGACGCGGTGCAGCACCCCCGACAGGTGCCTCGCGACGTACGTGGCACCGTCGCCGGTGGTGGGCAGGTCGGCCACCACGCCCTGCAGCGCCCGGGCGCGCGGGCCCGGACGCACGAGGGCCACCTGGGCGCGCGTCCACTGCAGCATCCACTCCCCGGCCGGGGGCCGCCCGGTGGTGTGGGGTCCTGCAGCCCGTCGGCGCCCGGCCCTGGACGGTCACCCCCTGCCGTCCGTCGGAGCTGCGGGAGCGCGACGGCCCCGGGGGTCGTGCCGCTCTTCACCCAGTCGCACGCGATGTCCTCCTCGACGACGGCCTTGCCCACCTCGTCGGAGACGAGCAGCACGTCGTGGGCGTCGCAGATCTCGCGCAGCCGCTCGAAGTACCCGGGGGGGCGGCGGGAAGCAGCCGCCCGCGTTCTGCACGGGCTCGACGAACACCGCCGTTACGGTGTCGTCGCCTCCTCCACGCGGTTGGCCGCCCACAGCCCGAGCTCCTTGCCCTCAAGGTCGGACCGGTAGGCGTCGGTGTCGGGCACCTTGAACGCGCCGGGCACCACCGGCTCGAACGGCGCGCGGTACCCGGGCACGCCGGTGAGCGCGAGCGCGCCCTGCGGGTGCCGTGGTAGGTCTTCAGCGGCTTGCCGGTGACCGTGAAGTACTACTTCGCGACCCAGTTGTGGTGCTGCTTGTGCAGCTTCATGTAGACGAACGTCTCCGTGCTGCGGACGCCGGGCAGGGCCCGGATCCGCCGCCCGACGAGTTCGAGCAGGTGGTCGTCGTCCTCGCAGACCACCTCGGCCAGCACGTCGAAACTGCCGGCCGTGATCACGACGTGGTCGACCTCGGGCATCGCGGCCAGCGCGTCGGCCACCGTGACCACGTCGCCCTCCACCCGTATCCCGGCCATCGCCTGCCGCCGGAAACCCAGCTGCATCGGGTCGGTGACGGCGACGATCCGGATCACTCCGGTCTCCTGCAGCCGGGCCACCCGCTGGCGGACGGCAGCCTCGGAGAGCCCGACGGCCCGCGCGATGGTGGCGTACGGCCGGCGGCCGTCCTCCTGGAGCTGTTCGACGATGGCCTGGCCGACGTCGTCGAGGAGGGCGTGGGGCGCTATGGCGGTCACCCGACCGAGAGTAGGCGCCGATCCCGGTCTTGGAAACTCATTTCGTTGTCAGATCCTCGGACTTCAACGAAATCAATGGTCAGTCACGGTAAGTCTGGATGATCTCACCAGGAACCACTCTGTTGCGCACTACAGTCCACACCGGTCGAGATCGCCCCCAGGAGGACCCCTTCATGCACCCCGCCCGTTTCCGGTCGCTGTCCCCCGAGGCGCAGGCCGTCCTCTCCCTGCAGCGCGCCACCGGGCGCCTGTCGCGCCGGTCGCTGCTGCGCGGCGCGGGCACGCTCGGGGCCGGCGCCCTGTTGGCCGCCTGCGGGACGGCGGGCACGCCCACGAACGCCGCCGGCGGCCCCACCTCCGCCGCGGGCCCGGCACCGGCCGCCGACGTCTCCGACACGGAGAAGAAGGTCGACTGGGCGAACTGGACGCTCTACCTCGACTACGACCCGGCCACGAAGAAGTACCCCACGCTGGAGAAGTTCATCGCGACCACGGGGATCGCCGCCACCTACAGCGAGGACATCGACGGCAATGACACGTACTACGGCAAGATCTCGGGCCAGCTCGCAAACGGGCAGGACATCGGCAAGGACATCGTCGTGTTCACCGACTGGATGGCCGCGCGGATGGTGCGCATGGGCTACACCCAGGAGCTCGACCTCTCGCTCATCCCCAACGCCAAGAACCTGCTGCCGTCCCTGCGGGGAGTCGACTACGACCCGGGCCGCAACCGCACGCTGACCTGGCAGTCCGGCTTCGGCGGGCTCGCCTGGAACAAGGCCGCGGTGCCCGGTGGCCTGAAGTCCGTGTCCGACCTGTGGAAGCCCGAGCTCAAGGGCAGGGTCGAGGTGCTCGACGAGTGGCGCGACACGGTCGGGCTGATCATGGCCGACCAGGGCGTCGACATCTCCGGCAGCTGGGGCGCCGACCAGTTCGGCAACGCGATCGACGTGCTCGACAACCAGATCAAGTCCGGCCAGATCCGCCAGGTGAAGGGCAACTCCTACAAGGAGGACCTGGTCTCCGGCGACGCCGTGGCGGTGATCGGCTGGTCGGGCGACATCACCCAGCTCAACACGGAGAACGACGACAAGTTCGCGTTCGCCGTGCCCGACGCCGGCGGCACGCTCTGGAGCGACAACATGATGGTGCCGGTCGGGGCCCGGCACAAGAAGAACGCCGAGACGCTCATGAACTACTACTACGACCCCGAGGTGGCCGCGCAGGTGGCCGCATACGTCAGCTACATCTGCCCCGTGGTTGGCGCCCAGGAGGCGCTGCGGAAGACCGACCCGCAGCTGGCCGCCGACACGAGCATCTTCCCCGACGCGGCGACGCTCGCGAAGGTGAAGGTCTTCCGCACGCTGACCCCGCAGGAGGAGACCGACTTCGGCGGCCGGTTCCAGACCACGATCGGCAACTGACGTGTCGGGCCGCGATCTGGAGCTGGTCTCCGTCACCAAGCGCTTCGGCGACTTCACCGCCGTCGACGACCTGTCGCTGACCATGCCGTCGGGCTCGTTCTTCGCCCTGCTCGGGCCGTCCGGCTGCGGCAAGACCACGATGCTGCGGATCATCGCCGGGCTGGAGAGCCCCAGCGCCGGCCGCGTGTTCATCGGCGGCGAGGACATCACCGCCACCCGCGCCCACCAGCGACCGGTCAACACCGTGTTCCAGAGCTACGCCCTGTTCCCGCACCTCGACGTCATCGAGAACGTCGCGTTCGGGCTGCGCCGGCGCCGGGAGAAGCACGTGGTCGAACGGGCGATGGCCGCGCTCGACCTCGTCGAGCTGCGCCACCTCGCCGGCCGCAAGCCCGCCCAGCTCTCCGGCGGCCAGCAGCAGCGCGTCGCGCTCGCCCGGGCGCTGGTCAACAACCCGGCCGTACTGCTGCTGGACGAGCCGCTCGGCGCGCTCGACCTCAAGCTGCGCCGCCAGATGCAGGTGGAGCTCAAGCGCATCCAGGACGAGGTGGGCCTGACGTTCGTGCACGTCACCCACGACCAGGAGGAGGCCATGACGATGGCCGACACGGTCGCGGTGATGAACGCGGGGCGCATCGAGCAGATGGGCGCACCGCAGGAGCTCTACGACCTGCCCCGCACGCCGTTCGTGGCGAACTTCCTGGGCCGGTCCAACCTGCTCGCCGGCACCGTGACCGACGAGCACGGCGGCCTGCTCGGCGTCGACGTCGCCGGCACCCGCGTACAGGTGCCCGCCGACCGCGCCGTCGCCCGCAGCGGGGCGGTGCTGGTCGGGGTGCGGCCGGAGAAGGTCATCCTGCTCGGGGCGGACGACCCGGCCCCGCCCGGCGCGACGGCGCTCGGCCCGGGCACCGTCGCGGACGTCTCGTTCGCCGGGGTGAGCACCGAGTACCTGGTGGACGTGCCCGGCGCGGGCCGGATGAGCGTGTTCGCCCAGAACCTGACGGGGGTGTCCGCGACGCCGGGCGGCACCGTCCGGCTCGCGTGGTCGCCGCAGCACGCCTTCGCGCTCGTCGACGACGGCGCGCCCGACGACGGCACCGGGGAGGCCGTCGAGGCGGCCGAGCTCAGCGAGGCGGCGGCCCCGTGACGGCCGCGCTCGTCGTCGGCCACGGCACCGAGGTCGCCGGCGCCCGGCGCCGCAGCCGCACGGCCTGGCTGCTGCTCGCCCCCGGGCTGCTCTACCTCTTCGTGTTCTTCGTGGCCCCCGTGGCCGTGCTGCTGCTGACCTCGCTCTTCGAGCGCGTGCCCGGCGGACCGGTCGGGGCCACCCGCCCGGCGTTCGCGGTGTCCAACTACGTCGACGCGGTGGTCACCTACGCCCCGCAGTTCGGCCGCTCGTTCCTCTACGCGTTCATCGCCACGGTGCTGGCGCTGGCCATCGGCTACCCGCTGGCCTACGTCATCGGCGTGCGTTGCCGCACCCGGCCGCTCCTGCAGGGTGTGCTGCTGGTTCTGGTGATCGCCCCGTTCTTCACCAGCTTCATCCTGCGCACGATCGCGTGGAAGCAGATCCTGGCCGACGACAGCGTGGTGGTCTCGGTCCTCAAGACCGTCTCCCTGCTCCCGGACGACGCGCGGCTCACCGCCACGCCCGTGGCCGTCGTCGCGGGGCTGACCTACAATTTCCTGCCCTTCATGACGCTGCCCGTCTACGCGAGCCTGGAACGCCTGGACCTGCGGCTCGTCGAGGCCGGTGGCGACCTCTACGCCACCCCGATCTCCACGTTCCGGCACGTCACGCTGCCGCTGACGATGCCCGGGATCGTCTCCGGCTCGCTGCTCACGTTCATCCCCGCCGCCGGCGACTACGTCAACTCGGCCCTGCTGGGCAACGCCGGCACGTCGATGGTCGGCAACGTGATCGACTCCCGGTTCTTCCGGGTGGTCGACTACCCCACCGCCGCGGCGCTCTCGGTGATCCTCATGGCGGCCGTCCTGCTGCTCGTCGCCTGGTACGTGCGGCGCTCGGGAACGGAGGACCTGCTGTGAAGCGCCTGTCCTTCGGCCGGTACCTGCTGCCGGTCTACGCCGCGCTGGCGTTCCTCTACCTGCTCACGCCCATCGCGTACACGTTCGCGTTCAGCTTCAACGACGCCGGCCGCTCCAACCTCGTCTGGCGGGGCTTCACGTTCACGAACTGGCAGAACCCGTGCGGGGCGCCGGCGGTCTGCGAGTCGGTGGTCAACAGCCTGCAGATCGGGGTGCTCGCCACCGTCATCTCCACCGTGCTCGGCACCATGATCGCCATCGCGCTGGTGCGCTACCGCTTCCGCCTGCGTGCGGGCGCCAACCTGCTGCTGTTCCTGCCCATGGCCACGCCCGAGGTGGTGCTCGGCGCGGCACTGCTCGCGCAGTTCCTCAACCTGAGGGTCAACCCCGGGTTCGCCACCATCGTCATCGCGCACGTCATGTTCTGCATCAGCTTCGTGGTGGTCACGGTGAAGGCCCGCGTGGCGTCGCTGGACCCGCGCCTCGAGGAGGCAGCGGCCGACCTCTACGCCTCCCCGCGGGCCGCGTTCTGGCGCGTCACGTTCCCGCTGCTGCTGCCCGGCATCGCCGCCGCCGCGCTGCTGGCGTTCTCCCTGAGCTTCGACGACTTCATCATCACGAACTTCAACTCGGGCAACACCGACACCTTCCCCAAGTTCGTCTACGTCTCGGCCACGCGCGGCATCCCGGCCCAGGCCAACGTCATGGGGTCGGCGATGTTCCTGATCGCGCTGATCATCGTGGTCACCGGACAGGTCCTCGCGGCCCGACGACGACGGGCCGCCGCCACCTGATCCGACATTTCCGACCTCCCCCATCAGGTGGGACGACGGCCGGGAGGCAGCATGAGCACGGAGACGTCCTCCGATGCAGCAGGGTTCGGCAGCGCGCCGGGCGACAAGGGCCTCAAGGGCGGCGCGCTGGGCCTGGTGTCCGGCGTCGTCATCGGCCTCGCGTCCACCGCGCCCGCCTACAGCCTCGCGGCGAGCCTCGGGCTGATCGTCGTGATCGCGTTCATCCCGATGTACCTCATCGCGGTGGCCTACCGCGAGCTCAACGAGGCCGAGCCCGACCGCGGCACCACGTTCACCTGGGCCGGCCGCACGTTCGGACCGTGGATGGGCTGGCGAGATCTCCGCGCGCCTGCAGTACGCGCTGCTGGGCGTCGAACTGCTGGTGCTGGCCGCGTTCGCCGTGGTCGCGCTGGTCGAGGTCTACGCGGGCGACGGCTCCGAGGGCTCGATCGTGCCGAGCATCGCCCGGCTGTGGCCGAACGGGCTGGGCGTCTCCGACATCATCGACGCCATCCTCATCGCCGTGTCCCTCCACCGGGGCCGGGGCACCGCCGACGACGTGTTCGCGGCGTCGACGTCGCAGCCCGTGAGGCACCTCGCAGCGCGCCGGCGGGCTGCGAGGCGATCACACGGGCTGCGAGGTGGCGTCGGGTCAGACCGCGATGACCGTGGGGACGATCATGGGCCGCCTCCGGTAGGTCTCCCCCACCCACTTGCCCACCACGCGCCGCACCTGCTGCGCGATGCGGTGGGTGTCGGTGATGCCGTCGGACTCGGTGCGCGAGAGCTCCGCCTCGATCAGCGGCAGCACCGCCTCCAGCGCCTTCGGGTCCTCGGAGAAGCCCCGGCCCGACATCGTCGGTGAGGCGACGGCGCGGCCCGTGGTGGCGTCGATGGCGATGGTGATGGAGATGAACCCGCCCTCACCGAGCACCAGGCGGTCGGCCAGCGTCGGCTGCTCGATGTCGCCGGTGGACACGCCGTCGACGTAGGCGCGCCCCACGGGCAGCCGCCCGGTGATCATCGCCTTGCCGTCGATGAGGTCGACCGTGACGCCGTTCTCGGTGAGCACCACCGCGTCGGGCGACACCCCGGTCTGGATCGCCAGCTCGGAGTTGGCGCGCAGGTGGCGCCACTCGCCGTGCACCGGCATGACGTTGCTCGGTCGCACCGCGTTGTAGAGGTACAGCAGCTCCCCGGCGTAGGCGTGGCCGGAGACGTGCACGTTGGCGTTGCGGTTGTCGATGACCTTGATGCCCGCGCGGCGCAGCCGGTTGACCACGCCGAAAACAGCGTGCTCGTTGCCCGGGATGAGCGAGCTGGACAGGATCACCGTGTCGGTGGAGCGCATCTGGAACGTGCGGTGCTCGCCGCGGGTGATGCGCGACAGCGCCGCCATCGGCTCGCCCTGCGACCCGGTGCACACGACGAGCACCTGCTCGTCGGGCAGCTCGTCGACGTCGTCGATGGAGACCATCGTGCCGTCGGGCACCGTCAGCAGGCCCAGGTCGGTGGCGATCTCCATGTTGCGCAGCATCGAGCGGCCCAGCAGGCACACCCGGCGGCCGTGGATCACGGCGCCGTCGATGATCTGCTGCACGCGGTGCACGTTGCTCGCGAAGCACGCGACGAACGCGCGGCCCGTGGCCTGGCCGATGGCCGCGGCGAGGCTCGGCCCGAGCGTGGCCTCCGACGGCGAGACCCCGGGGGTGTCGGCGTTGGTGGAATCGCACAGGAACAGGTCGACGCCCTCGTCACCCAGCCGGGAGAACCCGGGCAGGTCGGTGAGGCGGCCGTCGAGCGGCACCTGGTCGAGCTTGATGTCGCCGGTGTGCAGGATGACGCCGGCCGGCGTGCGGACGGCCACCGCGAGGCACTGCGGGATGGAGTGGGCGACGGCGAAGTACTCGCACTCGAACGTGCCGTGGCGCAGCCGGTCGCCCTCGTTCACCTCCAGCATGTGCGGGGTGATGCGGTGCTCCTTGCACTTGGCCGCCACCAGCGCGAGCGTGAACGGCGAGCCCACGACGAGCAGGTCGGGCCGCTCGCGCAGCAGGTAGGGCACCGCGCCGATGTGGTCCTCGTGGCCGTGGGTGAGCACGAGGGCGTCGATGTCGCCGAGGCGCTCCAGGATGGGCCGGAAGTCGGGCAGGATCAGGTCGACCCCGGGGGCGTCGGCGTCGGGGAACAGCACCCCGGCGTCGATGATCAGCAGGCGGCCCTCGTACTCGAAGACCGTCATGTTGCGACCGATCTCGGAGATGCCGCCGAGGGCGACGACGCGCAGCCCGCCCTCGGGCAGGGGCCCGGGCGGCTGGGTGGGCAGGCCGGGGAGCAGCGCTTCCTCGACGGGAGGCTGCTGTATGGACCGGTCGCGCCGGTTACCGGGACGCGAACGGCGGTCCGACCGGTTGCGGTCGGACCGTGCGGGTGGACGGCTCAAGAATGGTTCCTCGTTACTACTCGGTGCGGAGTGGCGCCGCTCGGCGCCCGTTCTCAGAAATCTGTGGTGGTCACCGGTAGGCGACCTCGGCGCCGAGGTCGACGGCCGCGCGGGACCCGAGGGCCCCGTAGCCGCGATCGGCGCGGTGCCTGTCGTCGAGCGCCACCCCGGCCGCACCCAGGTCGGCGGCGATCGCGGCGACCTGCTCCGGCGTGGCGGGCGGCAGCGGGAGCCGCGGGTCGCCGACGTCGAGGCCGCGCAGCCGCAGCGCCGTCTTGGCGAAGACCGCTCCGCCGACGCGTCCCATCGCCCGGATCACCGGGAGCATGGAGGCGTTGATGGACCGTGCGCGCTCGATCTCCCCGGCCTCGAACGCGTCGATCATCGCGCGGAGCCGGTCGGCCACGACGTGACCGGTGACGCTGACGAAACCGGCCCCTCCCACCGACAGCCACGGCAGGTTGACCGGATCGTCGCCCGAATAGTAGGCCAGCGACGTGGTGGCCAGCACCTCGGTGCCGACGCGCAGGTCGTTGCGGGCGTCCTTGACGGCCACGATGCGGGGGTGCTCGGCGAGGCGCTGCAGCGTCTCCAGCTCGATGGGGATGACGCTGCGCGGCGGGATGTCGTAGAGCATGACCGGCAGCCCGGTGGCGTCGGCGATGGCCGTGAAGTGCAGCACGAGGCCCGACTGCGGCGGTCGCGAGTAGTACGGGGTGACCGACAGCAGCCCGTGGGCACCGGCCTTCTCGGCCTCCCGCGCCAGGTGCACGCTGTGGGCGGTGTCATAGGTGCCGGCGCCCGCCACCACCGTGGCACGCTCCCCCACCGCCGACACGACGGCCCGCACCGCCGCCGACTTCTCCTCGTCGGTGGTGGTGGGGCCCTCGCCCGTGGTGCCGTTGACGACGAGGCCGTCGGCGCCCAGATCCACCAGGTGCGCCGCCAGTTCCTCGGTGCGGGCCAGGTCCAGGGCGCCGTCGGCGTCGAAGGGCGTGGCCATCGCGATCAGGACCCGGCCGAACGGGCGGCTCGGCTGACGCTGGTCGGCGGCGCTACTCATACCCTGACGGTACCGCCCGGGCCCGACAGAGCCAGGAGGGTGCTGAAGAACGCCGGCCGTAGCGAGCGGCGTTCAGGTGGTGTCATCGCAAGGCGGGCAGGTGCGAGGGCGCCGCCTGGGCGTCGCGCAGTAGGCCCGAGTCCTTCAGCGCGCTCCTAGATGCCGCGCCCTGCCGACCGGAAGGCCGCCACCGCCGCGGCGTCGCCCTCGACCTCGACGCGCACGGCGTCGCGACCGAAGCCGAAGAGCACCAGCTCGGCCGGTTCCCCGACGAGGGTGACCACGCCGGAGCCGGTGGTGACCACGTGCTGCTCCCCCGACGGGCGGCGCAGCACGACCCCGGGCGTGGCGCTGCGGAACAGCATGCGACCCATCCGCTGGAGCAGCGCCCACAGCTCGGCGTCGCGGGCGGGGTCGGCCGGGCGGGGCTCCCAGCCCGGCTCGCCGCGGCGCACGTCCTCGTGGTGGACGAAGAGCTCACCACCGTTGCCGAGCTTGTCGACGGCCGGGATGCGGAACGGGGACCAGGCCGGCGCGCCGGCGCGCAGCAGCCCCACGGCGTCCGACCAGGGCATGGGCTCGTAACCGGCCATCGCCCGGTCCGTGACGGAGGCGAGAGCAGGCACGAACATCCCGATCGACGCCCACGGCTGGCGTTCGCGCACCAGCAGGTGGTCCAGGAGGTCGCGCGTGGTCCAGCCCTCGCACAGGGTGGGCCGGTCGGGCCCCACCTTCTCGAACTCGTCGCAGATCGCCGCACGTTCGTCGACAGCCAGGCTCATGAGGCCGACCCTACGCACGGACCGACGGTGGCCGTCACGCCGCGGTGGTCCGATCCGGGCAGACCGATCTGCCGGGCGCCCTCGCCGCACCAGCCGGGACCGACCAGCAGGTGGTCGATCCGCAGCAGCAGCGGCAGCCACTTGCCGGTGGAGGTGTACGACACGGCGCCGGCCCGGGCCGCGTCCACGAGCTGCGTGGGGCCCACGAGGAGGCGGTAGTCCCGGCCGCGGTCGGACGAGTTGAGGTCGCCGGCCACCACCACCGGGCCCGGCTCGGCGGCGATGCGGGCCGCCAGCGCCGTCATGATCGCGTGGTGTTCGGCGACGGTGGCCTGGTAGCCGCCCTCGTCGGTCAGCCAGGGCCGGGGCACGTGCAGGCCGTAGACGACGAACGGACCCGCGGGCGCGTCCACCTGCACCCGCAGCCCCGGCAGCGCCGGTCCGGGGCCCTCCAGCCGCCGGATCGGGAACCGGCTGAAGACGGCGACGTCGGGACCGCCCAGCCCGGTCTCGCGGTAGGGTAGTCGAGCGCGAGCGCGGGCGTGTACTCCGACACCACCAGCACGTCCGGGCGGGCGGCGAGCAGCGCGGCGCCGGGGGTGCCGACGCCCATGACGTTGGCGGCCCCGACGGTGACGGCCGCGCCCGGCGTCACGGTGCCGTCGTCGGCCGGGAGCCACGGCCCAGTGACGGTGACGACGCCCATCACCAGGGCGGACGCGGCCGGCAGCAGCCACGCCCGACGGCGCCGGGCGGCCACGACCGCGGCGACGACCCCGGCGACGACGACCGCGGCGACGAGGACCGGGAGCAGGATGGCGACGACGTCACCCGCCACGCCCAGGACGTCACGCAGCAGGAACCAGGACCAGGGAACAGCCGCGACGACGGCTGCCGCGGCTAGTGTCCTGAGTCATTAGTTTGTGGTCGATTGCTAGCGTGTGGCATGGCCGAACGGGGACCGAAGCCGGC
>NZ_MKVV01000039.1 GCF_001899645.1 Pseudonocardia sp. 73-21
GACCCACTTTCACCAGCGACTATCGGCGGTGGATCCAGGCTGAGCACGGCCGGGAGATCCGCGCCGAGAACCTCCCGGTGGAACGGCGTGTCACACACATGATTGATGTTGCCCGTGCGCTCTCGTACTTGGCCAAGGACACCGAAGCGCTCGACCTTCTGCTCAGCGCAGAGCGCCAGGCGCCGACACTCGTCCGGCACAGTGCCAGCGTCCGCGAGGCGGTCAAGGACATGCACCGGCGCGCCCCGGTGACCGCCGGCAGCAAGTCCTCCGAGCTGCTGGCATTCGGACAGCGCTGCCGGGCGGTGCGGTGACCGACGTACGCGGCGTCATCGGGCTGATCGCTAGCGCAGCCGGCGGGATCGAGACGCTGCGAACTGGCTTCGTCGAAGCTGCGCAAGATCGTGGCTGGCAGGTCGCCGTCACCCTCACCCCGACGGCCGGCACCTGGCTGACGGAGTCCGGTGAGCGCGGCAAGCTCGAACGGATCACTGGCCTGGCCGTTCGTGACCAGCCCCGTCGACCCGGCGAACGCAGCCCGCATCCGCCCGTGGACTGCTATGTCGTCGCGCCGGCAACGGCCAACCTCGTGGCTAAGCTGGCGCTCGGCATCGCCGACAACCAGGCACTCACCACCGCCGGCGAGGCCATCGGCAATCGTGCCACCCCGGTGATCGTGTTCCCGCGCGTGAACGCTGCGCACACCCGCCACCCGGCGTGGGAAGGTCACATAGCGGCGCTCCGGTCCGGTGGGGTACATCTTGTGTACGGCGATGACGTGTGGCCGCTCTACGAGCCGCGCGAGGCACCACCCGACCGCGAGCTGCCGTGGCTGGCGATCCTCGATCTCGTCGACGAGGTGGCCGTCAGCCGGCAGTAGGTCGGCACAGTTCGCAAGACCTGCTCTGAACAGACCCGGACAGTTTGTCCGGGTCCTTTCGCGCTTCCGGGCTTCTCCTGGTCAGGCACCCACCTCCGGTGCTCGACACGAACAGGGAGAGCCTCGTGGAACTGCTCATCGATATCTCGCGCAAGTCCTTCACCGTCGGCCGGCCGTTCGAGCCGAAGATCGACGACAACGGCGTTCAGCGCCTCGACCGCAAGACCCGCGCCCCGCTCTGGGCCGCGCAGCTCGTCGTCATGGACGACCGCGGAGCCGACACCATCGTCGTCACGATCGCGGGCGACCCGCCGCACCTCCAGCAGGGTCAGCCGGTCACGCCATCGCAGCTGGTCGCGATCCCGTGGAGCCGGAACGGCCGTGAGGGCGTCGCGTACCGCGCCGCCGAGGTCCGTCCCCTCGCCGCTGCGAAGAGCGCGTGATGGCCGGCCGCCGCGCCATCGTGCGCACCTCCGCCAACCGCCTGACCCGCAGCGAGCCGTTCGAGGTCTTCACCCGCCCCCAGCGCTCGCTGCCCGCGCGTCTCGTCGGGCTGCTCATCCGGCTCCGCGCCGAGCTGCTCGTTGCAGCGCTCGCCATCGCCGCCTGGGTGTGGCTGACCGACCGGATGCCGACCTGGGTGGCCGGTCTCGTCGTCGGCGCCCTGGTCCTGGCCGCCGGCTGCTGGCCCCTCTCCCGGCGCTACCTGCTGCGCCGCGCCTACGCCGTGATGACCCGCCATCGGCTCCGCGCCGTCTGCGTGGAACGACGGATCATGAACTACTCGGGCAACGTCCCGGTCCAGCTCTGGGCCCGACCGACGCCCGTCGGAGAACGGGTCTGGCTGCTGCTGCGCGCCGGGATCGACGCCGGGGACATCCAGAACAACCTCTCCCACATCGCCTCGGCCTGCTGGGGCAGCGACGCCCGGGTCAACGCCCACCGCTCGGTGTCCGCGCTGGTCGTCCTCGACGTGATACGCCGCGACCCGCTCACCGGCGCCCCGGTGTCCTCGCCGCATGGGGAGCCCGTCGTCGGCCGCCGGCTGAACCTCGTCCCGCCGGTGAACGTCGGGGGTGGGCGCAGTGCGTAGGCGCCAAACCGTCGCCGTCCCGGCCCGGGTGTCGATCTACGATCCGATCCACATCGGCATCGACGAGAACGCTGCCTCGGTGCTGCTGCCGCTGGTCTACCGCAACCTGCTGGCCGGCGGTGAGCCCGGCTCGGGGAAGTCCGGGCTGCTGAACAACATCGTGGCCCACGCCGCGCTCGCCTCGGACTGCCGGCTGTGGTTGATGGACGGCAAGCGGGTCGAGCTCGGGCTCTGGCGCTCCTGCGCCGAGGTGTTCGTCGGCGCCTCCCTCGACCACGCCAACGCTCGGCTCGCCGAGCTCCAGGCCGAGATGGACGCCCGCTACGACCGGCTCGACACCGACGGCCGCCGCAAGATCACGCCCGATGACCCGGTCCAGCCGATCATGCTGGTGATCGACGAACTCGCCTACTACTCCGCCACGGCCGGGGACAAGAAGCAGCGGGAGCTGTTCTCCCTACTGCTCCGCGACGTCGTCGCCCGCGGCCGCGCTGCCGGGATCATCGTCGTGGCCGCGACGCAACGACCGTCGGCGGACATCATCCCGACCTCGCTGCGGGACCTGTTCGGCTACCGGCTCGCGTTCCGCTGCACCACCGAGACCAGCTCGGATATCGTGTTGGGCCACGGCTGGCACGCCCGCGGCTACGACGCCTCCACGATCGACCCCGGGCAACCCGGTGTCGGTTGGCTGCTCGCCGAGGGCGGCATCCCGGCCCGCATCCGCTGCGCTTGGCTGTCCGACGACGACATCGCCGGCGTGGTCGGGCGGTGGGCGTCATGAGGGACAATACCGAGCTGAACGTGATCACCGCCGTGGTCGTCGGGTTCTGCGCCCTCGGGCTGACCTCCTCGATCTGGCCGGCGGTCGAGCACACAGCCGGCATCACCTTCGGCGTGATCTTCGGACTCGGCGGTCTGGCCGTGCTCGGCTACATCGTCCGCGAGGTGCGCCGGGAGCTGTTGTTCCGCGCCGAGATGCGCGCCTTCGACCGCCGCGACGCCGCACGGGCTGCCGCCTCCGGGCACACCCCGAGCACCGTGGGCGGTGGCCGGCGATGAGCGCACCCACCCGATCCGCCGTCAAGCGGCGATTGACACCTGACGACCAGCCTCGCGTGGTCGAGAACGACGCCTTCGCCGCCTTCGGCCGCCGCGTCATCGCCGCAGCAGGACGCCGCATCGCCACCGGTGACGTCGACGGCCTGCCCGATCTCGCCGCGCTCGCCCTCGGCGTCGACGACGCTCTCGCCACGGCCGTCACCGGGCTGCGGGCCCGCGGCTACAGCTGGGCCGAGATCGCCGCCCGGCTCGGCATCACCCGCCAGGCCGCGCACCAGCGCTGGGCCCACCTCGAGCCCGGCACACCGTCCAGCCCCGGAACACTGCGATGACCACCGCGCCGGCCATGACCGGCCGCTGGGCCGGCGCGAACCTATCCGACCTCGTCCGCCGCGCCGGCTCCGAGGACTACCACCGCTGGCAGGGCCACATCCGCGCCGCCGCCGGCTGCGCCCACCCGATCCGGCTCCGCGGCGACCTGCACACCGTCGAGACCACCACCGGGCACATCATCGAGACGACCAGCACCGCCGGCATGCCCGATGACGTGCTCTACGTGCCCTGCGGCAACCGCCGCGCCACCGTCTGCCCGTCCTGCGCCGAGACCTACCGCGCCGACACCTTCCAGCTCGTCAAGGCCGGCCTGGCCGGCGGGAAAGGCGTCCCGCTCACCGTCGCCGAACACCCGTGCGTGTTCCTCACCGGCACCGCACCGTCATTCGGGCCTGTGCACACCCACCACCGCGACGGCCGACCCTGCCGGCCCCGCCGCAACGCCGACACCTGCGCGCACGGGGTCGTGATGGAGTGCCGCCAACGCCACGCCGAGGACGACCGCGCGGTGGGCCGGCCGCTCTGCCTGGACTGCTACGACCACGACCACCAGGTCGTCTGGAACGGCTACGCCGGCGAGCTGTGGCGGCGCAGCATGAACACCGCCAACCGGCTCCTGCGCAAGCTCGGCGACCGTCACGGCGTCCGGCTGCGGCTGTCCTACGCCAAGGTCGCGGAGTTCCAGCGCCGCGGCGTCGCCCACATCCACGCCATGATCCGGCTCGACGGCATCGACCCCCTCGACCCCGACGCCGTGATGGCCCCGCCGGCCTCACTCACCGCCGGCCACCTGGCTCAGCTGCTCCGCGACGCGCTGACCACGACATCGTTCACCACGCCCGACCACCCACGCCGGCCCGAGGGCTGGCCGATCGCCTGGGGCGAGCAGCTCGACCCCCGGCAGGTCCGGCTCACCGTCCGCGACGTCGACGACCGCGGCGAGATCACCACCGGCGCCGTCGCCGGCTACCTCGCCAAGTACGCCACCAAGGCCACCGAGATCACCGGGCACGCCTCCGCCCGGCTCACCGACGACACGATCGGCATCTATGCCGACCCGCGCACTCACGCCGGCCGGCTCGTCGCTTCCTGCTGGCACCTCGGCCAACCACCGGCTCAGGTCCTGGCCGATCACCGGCTGTGGATCCGCCACCACGGCCCCGACGAGGACGGCGACCCGCTCGACGAGTGGCAGGCCGGTTACGGTCGGGTCCGACGCTGGGCCCACATGCTCGGCTTCGGCGGCCACTTCTCCACCAAGTCACGCCGCTACTCGACGACGCTCGGAGCCCTGCGACAGGCCCGCCGCGACTGGCGCCGCGCCCAGCTCCACGACACCGGGCCCGATCTCGACGAGCGCCAGGCCCTCGACGACGACACCGAGACCACCGTCGTCATCGCCTCCCTCGCCTTCGCCGGCATCGGCTGGCACACCACCGCCGACGCGTTGCTCGCCAACACCGCGGCCGCCAACGCCCGCGAGCAACGGCTCATCGCGCGCGAGGAGTCCACCACCCACTACCCCACCTGAAAGGCACGGAGATGGAACGCCTGTTGCTCACGGCGGAGGAAGTCGCGGAAGCGCTCCACATCGGACGGACCCGCGTGTACGCACTGATCGCCGCCAAGGAGATCACCTCGGTGAAGATCGGCGGCCTGCGCCGCATCCCGGTCGACGCCGTGCGGGAGTACGCCGCTCACCTGGTCCAACTCGAACAGGAGGCGTCCTGATGCCGGCCGCCCGGAAGCGCGGAAACGGCGAGGGGACGATCGTCAAACGCCCCGACGGCCGGTACCACGCTGCCGCGTTCGTGCCTGTTGTCGGCGGGGGCCGGCGCCGCGTCTTCGTCTACGGCCGCACTCGCGAGGATGTCCGCGACAAGCTCGACGACCTGCTCCGCAAGGCGGCCGACGGCATCCCGCGCGCCCGGGAGCGGCAGACCGTCGGCGAGTACCTCGACTACTGGCTTGAACACGTGGTGAAGCCTGAGCGACGGGCCACCACCTACAAGGGCTACGAGACGATGGTCCGCGTCCACATCAAGCCCGTGCTCGGGAAGAAGAAGCTCGACGAGCTCGGGCCGACCGACGTGCGCCGGCTGCTCGCTGCGCTGCGAGAGAAGGAGACATCCGGTCACGGCGGCGGGGTCCGGAAGCTGTCGCCGCGCATGGTCCAGTTCGCTCACGCCGTTCTGCGGAACGCGCTGTCCAACGCCGTGCGCGAGGAGCTGGTCAGCCGCAACGCCGCGAAGCTGGTCAAGATGTCGAATCCCGAGTACGACGTGGGCGCCGGCCTCGACCCGATCGCCGCGCGGGCCCTGCTGGCCAAGATCGCCGGCGACCGGCTGTTCGCGCTCTACCTCTGCGCGATCGTGCTCGGGCTCCGTCGCGGTGAGCTGCTCGGGCTGACCTGGTCTGCGGTCGACCTGGACGGTGGGCGCCTCGCAGTGCGGCAGGCCCTGAGCTGGGTGGACGGCCGCGCGGTCATCCAGCCGCCCAAGACCCGGGCGTCCCGTCGGGTGATCCCGCTGCCTGACGTCGTGGTCCTGGCGCTTCGCGAGCACCAGAAGCGGCAGGACGCCGAACGGGCCGATGCCGGCGAGCGGTGGGAGGACTCCGGGTTCGTCTTCACCACCCGGCAGGGCCGGCCGATGTCGCCGTACACGTTGGTCAAGTACTGGCACGACGTGCGCGCGGCGGCCGGCCTGGGGAAGCTCCGGTTCCACGACCTGCGCCACACCGCGGTGTCGCTGCTCCTGGCCCTCGGCGTGCCACCGCACGTGGTCCGGGAGATCGCCGGCCACAGCGACATCAAGGTCACGATGATGGTCTACGCCCACGGCAACCTCACCGAGAAGGCCGCGGCGTTGGCCCAGCTCGGCGAGGCGGTTTCAGGTGGGTTGATGTCACCGGTTGATGTCAGACCGACCATCGAGACCAGCCATGATCGGCCGACACCCTCGTGACCTGGCGGAAGCGGAGGGATTTGAACCCCCGGACCCTTTCGGGTCTCTCGCTTTCAAGGCGAGTGCATTCGGCCGCTCTGCCACGCTTCCAGGTGCCGCCAACCGTACCTGGACCTCGATGATCGTCGCGAGACGCGTACCCGGCGCCCCCCGCCACCCGATCACGGCCCGTGCCCTGTCGACCGGCACCGGCGACATGTGGTGGGATCACGCGCGGACGCCAGCGGGAGGCAGCAGTTATGCGGTTCGACGAGAACGCCCAGCTCGACACCTCGAACATCAACGACATGCGCGGTGGTGGGGGCGGCGGTGGAGGTGCGCTCGGCGGCCGGGTCGCGGTCGGCGGCGGTGGTCTCGGCATCGTCGGGCTGATCCTCTATTTCCTGCTCTCCCAGCTCGGGGGCGGCAGCCTCGGCGGGGGTGGGGGGCTGGCTCTGCCCAACGGGTTGTCGGCGCTCGGCAGCGGGCAGACCGCCGACACCACCGCCATCGCGTCCAGCTGCAAGACCGGCGCACAGGCCAACACACAGCTCGACTGCGAGGTCGTGGCCGTCGTCAACTCCCTCGACGGCTACTGGAGCGACACGTTCGCGCGTTCCGGCCAGACCTACACCCCGCCGCGCACCAACTTCTTCAGCGGCAGCACCAACACCGGCTGCGGCGGGGCCACCTCCGACACCGGTCCGTTCTACTGCCCGGCCGACAAGCAGGTCTACATCGACCTCTCCTTCTTCAAGGAGCTCGAGACCCGCTTCGGCGCCACGGGCGGCAACTTCTCCCGCGCCTACGTCATCGCCCACGAGTACGGCCACCACATCCAGGACCTGCTCGGCACCACGAGCCGTGTGCGGGGCGGTGACACCGGGCCGACGTCGGGTTCGGTTCGCCTGGAACTGCAGGCCGACTGCTACGCCGGCGTCTGGGCCAACCACGCCGCCTCGGTGCCGACGGCGTCGGGCAAGCCCCTGATCCAGGACATCACCCAGGCTGACGTCAACTCGGCGCTCGACACCGCCAACCGCATCGGTGACGACTTCATCCAGACCAACCTGGGCAACGGCCGCGTCGACCAGAGCCAGTTCACCCACGGCAGCTCCGCGCAGCGCACGAAGTGGTACACGACCGGCTACAAGACCGGTAACCCGGCGCAGTGCGACACGTTCGCGCGCGGTGTCAACCTAGGCTGACCCGAGCAGGCCGAGACACCCCTCCACCCCGTCGACGGCCAGTGTCCACGACGGGCGGACGAACGTGTCGGGATCGAGCACGAGGCGGACGTCCTCGGTCGCGACGCCGCGGCGCACCACCGTCTCGGTGCCGTCGCGGCGGTAGCCGAGCTTGCGCGAGACGCCCTGCGACGCGGCGTTGTCGGCGAACGCGGACGAGCGGGCGCGGGTGGCGCCGAGGTGGTCGAACGCGAACAGCAGCACGGCCGCGCGCATCTCCGTGCCGATCCCCCGGCCCTGGTGGCGCAGCCCGACCCACGAGCCCGAGCCGACATGCCGCGTGACACCGAAGTCGACGCCGTGCAGGCTCTGCATCCCGACGACCCGGCCGTCGAGGCGCACGAGGAAGTGCACCGACCAGTTCTCCGGAGCCAGCCGCGCCCGCTCCGCCCAGTGGTACTGGAGCATCCCGCGGCCCAGGTACCGGGGATCGGCCTCGGTCCACGGCACCAGGAACGGCATCTCGTCGGGCGGGTGCACGCCGAGGTAGGCCTCCTCGACGAGCTCGTCCAGCCCCTCGTCGTCGTCGGGGCGCAGCTCGAGGCGCGGGGTGCACAGCACGAGATCGCGCAGCGGCCAGTGGTCCATGCCACGAGCGTTCCGGATCGCGCACCCCCGCACGAGAGGAATACGGTCCGGCCATGCATGCCATCACGGTCAGCGAGCCCGGCGGTCCCGACGTCCTGCAGTGGACGGAGGTGCCCGATCCCGTCGCGAAGGCCGGCGAGGTCGTGCTCGACGTCGTGGCGAGCGCGGTCAACCGCGCCGACATCATGCAGCGCCAGGGCCACTACCCGCCGCCGCCCGGAGCGTCGGACATCATCGGGCTGGAGTGCTCGGGACGGATCGCGGCGCTGGGTGAGGGCGTCACCGGCTGGAAGGTCGGCGACGAGGTGTGCGCGCTGCTGGCCGGCGGCGGTTACGCGGAGAAGGTGGCCGTGCCCGCGGCGCAGCTGCTGCCGATCCCCGACGGCGTCGACATCGTCACGGCGGCCGGGCTCCCCGAGGTGGCGTGCACGGTGTGGTCCAACATCGTCGGCGCCGGCCGGTTGAGCGACGGCGAGACGTTCCTCATCCAGGGCGGCAGCAGCGGCATCGGCACGCACGCGATCCAGGTGGCGAAGGCGCTCGGCGCCCGCGTCGCCGCCACCGCGGGCGCGCCCGACCGGCTCGAGCGCTGCCGCGAGCTGGGCGCCGACATCGTCATCGACTACCACGACGACATCCCCGCCGAGCTCAAGAAGGCCACCGACGGCCACGGAGCCGACGTCATCCTGGACAACATGGGCGCCAAGGGCCTCGCCGCCAACCTCGACTCCCTCGCGATGGACGGCCGGCTGCTGATCATCGGCTTCCAGGGCGGCGTGAAGGCCGAGATCAACCTCGGGGCACTGATGGCCAAGCGCGCCAGCGTCACGTCGATGGGGCTGCGGGCGCGGCCGGTGGAGGGCCCCAACGGCAAGGCCGTCGTGGTCGCCGGGGTGCGCGAGCAGGTCTGGCCCATGATCGCCGACGGCCGGGTGCGGCCGATCACGCACGGCACCGTCCCGATGCGGGATGCGGCCCAGGCCCACGCACTGTTCGACGAGGGCGGCGTCATCGGCAAGGTCCTGCTGACCAGCGGCTGAGCGACCCCGCAACTCATTCGCGCGGAGACCCCGACTCGCGGGCGCGAAAGCGCCGACTCGCGCGCGTGGAACCGCCGACTCGCGCGCGTTAGAGCGCCGACTCGCGGGGGTGGCTACGGTGGCGGGTATGGGACCGGAACAGGGCAGCAACGGCGAGCAGCAGGTGATGGTCATCGGACCCGACGGCCAGCCCGTCGGCATGGCCTCCGTGCCGCAGACCGAGGGTGACGACGGGCAGGGGGTCGGCGCGATGGTGGAGCAACCCGCCAAGGTCATGCGGATCGGCACGATGATCAAGCAGCTGCTGGAGGAGGTCCGCGCGGCGCCGCTCGACGAGGCGTCCCGGGCCCGGCTGAAGGAGATCCACGAGAACTCCATCAAGGAGCTCGAGGAGGGTCTGGCGCCGGAGCTGCGCGACGAGCTCAACCGCCTGAGCCTCCCCTTCACCGAGGACTCCGTCCCGTCCGACGCCGAGCTGCGGATCGCGCAGGCCCAGCTCGTGGGCTGGCTGGAGGGGCTGTTCCACGGTATCCAGACGGCGCTGTTCGCCCAGCAGATGGCGGCCCGCGCGCAGCTGGAACAGATGCGCCGGGGCCTGCCCCCGGGCGTCGGTGGACCGCAGGCTCCCGAGGGTGGCCTGGGCCGCGGTACCGGTCAGTATCTCTGAACGACTCCGGGTGACACCGGCCCCGAGGGTGCCGAGCCCCGTGGGTACCCTCGACCGGTGGCCCAGACGATGACGACCGGTGACGACCGGGCCGAGGACGTGGCTTCCGTCGATCCGTTCGCCACCGACCCCTCGAATCCACGCAGCTGGAAGCGGGCGTTCCGCGACATCGGGCTGGGCTGGCGACAGCGCGCGCTGTGGGGCTACCTCGGCTGGCAGGACATCAAGCAGCGCTACCGCCGCTCGGTGCTCGGACCGCTGTGGATCAGCATCAGCATGGGCGTCATCGCCACGGCGATGGGCATCCTCTACGGCGCGCTGTTCCACGAGGACATCAAGGTCTTCCTGCCCTACGTCGCCACCGGCCTGCTGATCTGGAACTTCATCAACGGCTGCATCCTCGAGGGCAGCGAGGTCTTCATCGCCAACGAGGGCCTCATCAAGTTCCTGCCGGCCCCGATCACGCTGCACGTCTACCGGCTGGTCTGGCGGCAGACGCTGTTCTTCCTGCACAACCTCGTCATCTGGCTGCTGCTGGTGATCATCTTCCCGCAACCGCTCAGCTGGACGGTGCTGCTGGCGGTCCCGGCCTTCCTCGTGCTCGGGATCAACGGGGCCTGGATCACGGTGCTGTCGGGCATCCTGGCCACGCGGTTCCGCGACATCCCGCCGATCATCGCGAGCGTCACGCAGCTGCTGTTCTTCATGACGCCGATCGTCTGGTCCTACGAGCGGCTCAAGAGCAACCCGCTGGCCGCCTACGTCGAGCTCAACCCGGTGATGCACTTCGTCGAGATCCTGCGTGAGCCGCTGCTGGGCCAGGAGATCGTCTGGCGGCACTGGATCGTCGTCGGCGCCATCACCGTCGTGGGCAGCGCGGTCGCGCTGGTCTGCCTGCGCAACTACCGTTCCCGCGTCGCGTACTGGGTCTGAGGGCTAGGGGTGGGTGGGACAGGAACAATGGTCAGCATCGATCTCGACCGCGCCGCGGTCGACTTCCCGATCTTCGACGCGAAGACGCGGTCGCTGAAGAAGGCCGTGCTCGGCCGCGCCGGGGGCCGGATCGGCACCGAGTCCAAGGTGCCGATCATCGAGGCGCTCCGCGACATCACGATCTCGCTGCGCAAGGGCGAGCGGGTGGCGCTGGTCGGCCACAACGGTGCCGGCAAGACCACGCTGCTGCGGCTGATGTCGGGCATCTACGAGCCCACCCGCGGGCGCGCGTCCATCAAGGGCAAGGTCGCACCCGTGTTCGACCTCGCCGTCGGCATGGACCCCGAGATCTCCGGCCTGGAGAACATCCTCATCCGCGGCCTGTTCCTGGGCATGACGCGCAAGCAGATGGACGCCCGCGTCGACGACATCGCGGAGTTCACCGAGCTCGGCGACTACCTGCAGATGCCGCTGCGCACCTACTCCACCGGCATGCGGGTGCGCCTCGCCCTGGGCGTGGTCACCAGCATCGACCCCGAGATCCTGCTGCTCGACGAGGGCATCGGCGCGGTCGACGCGGAGTTCATGGCCAAGGCGCGCAACCGGCTCAACGAGCTCGTGGCGCGTTCCGGCATCCTCGTGTTCGCCTCGCACTCCGACGAGTTCCTGGCCGAGCTCTGCGACACCGCGATCTGGATGGAGCACGGCACCGTCAAGGAGCACGGGCCCCTGCGCGAGGTGCTGGCGCACTACAAGGGCCGTGACGTCCTCGCCGAGATCGAAGCACGGTGAACAAGGCGCTTCCCCCCGGCTCGGTCGTCGCGGTCGTCGTCACGCGGCACCGCAGCGACCAGCTCGTCGACTCCCTCGCCTCCCTCGCCAAGCAGACCCACCCGATCGCGCACCTCATCGTCGTCGACAACGGCCCGGACCGGCCCGCGCGCGACGTGGTCGAGGCCTGCGGGCTCCCGGCCACCTGGCTGCCGTCGTGGAACAACCTCGGCGGCGCCGGTGGGTTCGCCCTCGGCATGCTGCACGCTCTCGCGCTGGGCGCCGACTGGATCTGGCTCGGTGACGACGACGGCCACGCCGCCGACGAGACGGTGCTGGCCACGCTCGTCGAGCTCGCGGAGCGCCGCGAGCTCGCCGCCGTGTCGCCGACGGTGGCCGACAAGGACGATCCCGACAAGCTGGCGTTCCCGGTGCGGCGCGGGCTCACCTGGCACCGTTCGCGGGCCGCGCTGGCGGCCGACACCGAGCACGGCGCTGACGACGAGCTGCTGCCCGCCATCGCGGCGCTGTTCAACGGTGCGCTGTTCCGGGCGTCGGCGCTCGACGTGCTCGGCGTGCCCGACCTGCGGCTGTTCGTCCGCGGCGACGAGGTCGAGATGCACCGGCGCATGGTGCGCTCGGGGCTGCCGTTCGGCACGGCCCTGCGCGCGGCGTACCTGCACCCGGCCGGTGTGGACGACGACAAGCCGATGCTCGGGGGCCGGCTGCACGCCCGCGACCCCGACGACCCGGTCAAGCGCTACTACACGTTCCGCAACCGGGGCTATCTCGTCTCGCAGCCGGGCATGCGCCGCGTCGGGCTGCTGGAGGTGCCGCGGTTCGCGTGGTACTTCCTGATCACCAAGCACAGCCCGCAGGAGTTCGCGCAGTGGCTGCGGCTCGCGAGGCAGGGCCGGGCGGAGAAGTTCCACCGCGCGTGATCGCGGGGCACGACGGTGGAGCCGCGCACCCGGGCCCCCGTTCACGACAACCGCTGACACCGGCGACCACGCGTAACCGGCTCTTCCGGATTTAGAGTGCGAGTGCCCCGCAGTGCAGTAGC
>NZ_MKVV01000040.1:0-1846 GCF_001899645.1 Pseudonocardia sp. 73-21
CAAGGGACAAGCGCGCGAAGCGCTCCCTGCCGGGATCCACCGTGCGAAGGGAAGGTAGAGCCATCAGCGCGATCGCCGACATCGGCGGGGCCGACGGCTACGGCGCCGTCCATCCCCCGGACCGCGACGAACCCCCCTTCGCCGAACCGTGGGAGGGCCGCGCCTTCGCCCTCACCCTGCTCGGCATGGGCCGCGTCTCGGGCCGCAACCTCGACGCGTTCCGCTACGCCCTCGGCCGCCTCGACCACGCCGCCTACTTCGACGACGGCTACTACGGCCGCTGGCTCAACGCCGTCGAGCTCATGCTCACCGAGAGCGCGATCATCGCCCCCGGCGCCGTCGACGCCCGGGCCCGCGCCCTGCGGGGCGAGCAGGTCGACGAGCCCCCGACCCCGGAGCCGGACAAGCCCGACTACGCGCCCACCGCGGCCGGGTCGCTGCGCGAGGTGCCCGACCCGCCCCGCTTCGCCCCGGGTGACTCGGTGCGCGCGCTCCCCGTGCCCGACGGCCCCACCAAGCTCCCCCGCTACGTCAGCGGGCACACCGGCGTGGTCGAGTCGGTACAGCCCGGGCACCTGCTGCCCGACACCCACGCCGTCTTCAAGGGCGAGAACCCCCAGCACGTCTACACCGTGCGGTTCGACTCCCGCGAGCTGTGGGGCCCCGACGCGGAGACCTTCGCCCTCACCATCGAACTGTTCGACAGCTACCTGGAGCCGGCCGCATGACCCCGCCGGCCACCGTCACGGCCCCGGTCCCAGCCGCGCGCCCGATCGAGGAGAACTCGGCATGACCACCGAACGCCTGCCCGCCTCCCTGCGCACCGAGGCCCTCGAGCAGATCCTCACCGAGCGCGGGCTCGTCGACCCGGGCGTGATGGACAAGTTCATCGCCAACTACGAGACGAACGTCGGCCCGCTCAACGGGGCCAAGGTCGTCGCGAAGGCGTGGACCGACCCCGACTACCGCGAGCGGCTCCTGGCCGAAGGCACGGCCGCGATCAAGGAACTCGGGTTCTCCGGGCCCCAGGGCGAGCACATCGTCGTCGTCGAGAACACCGCCACCACCCACAACGTCACGGTCTGCACGCTCTGCTCGTGCTACCCGTGGCCGGTGCTGGGCCTGCCGCCGTCCTGGTACAAGGACCCCGCCTACCGCGCCCGCGTGGTGCGGGAGCCGCGCACGGTGCTGCACGAGATGGGCCTCGACCTCGCCGACGACGTCGAGATCGTGGTGCGCGACTCCAGCAGCGAGGTCCGCTGGCTGGTGCTCCCCGAGCGGCCGGCCGGCACCGAGCACCTCACCGAGGAGCAGCTCGTACCCCTGATCACCCGGGACGCCCTGGTCGGGGTGGCCAAGGTGGCCGCACCGTGACGCCCGTGACCACCGCACCCCTCGCCGTCGACGGCCCCGCGGCCCCGCCCCGCGACAACGGCGAGCTGGTGTTCGCCGAGCCGTGGGAGAGCCGGGCGTTCGGGATGGCCGTGAGCCTGCACGACGCCGGCGCGTTCGACTGGTCGGTGTTCCAGGCCGCGCTGATCGCCCGGATCGCGGAGTGGGAGCGCGGGCATCCCGACGGCGAGAGCTGGAGCTACTACCGGCACTGGCTCGACGCGCTGGAGGACGTGCTCACCGCCGACGGCACCGTGGCCGCCGACGAGGTCGCCGCCCGTGCCCGGGCGCTGGGCGAGCGCGCGCCCGGGCACGACCACCGCGACGACGGCCACGACGACGGCCACGACGAGGGCCACGGGCACGGGCACGGGCACTGACCCACCCGTCACATCCCCCCGTCACACCATCGCGTCGGACCGGATGCGCGCGTAGATCTCCCGGTGTCGGCGGG
>NZ_MKVV01000040.1:1900-94803 GCF_001899645.1 Pseudonocardia sp. 73-21
CCGGTCACCAGCCGCTCACGCAGCGCCGCGTCGTGCACCAGCGACCGCATGGCCCGGGCGAGCGCCACGTCGTCGGCCACCGGGGGCAGCAGGGCGCTCACCCCGTCCTCGAGGTACTCACCGAACACCGGCAGGTCCGACGCGATCACGGGCAGCCCGGCGGCCATCGCCTCCAGCACGGCCAGGCCCCAGCCCTCCTTCACCGACGGGAAGCACAGGGCGTCGGCGCTGTGGTACCAGCACGCGAGCTGCTCCTCGGTCACGGTACCGGCCAGCACCACGTCGCGGCCCAGCGTCAGCCCGAGCCCGGGGAGCTCGGCCAGCGCGGCGGCGCGGTAGGCGGCGTAGTCCTGGAACGAGTGCCCGCCGACCACGGCCAGCATCGCGTCGACGCCCTCGCGGCGCAGCCGGGCCAGCGCGTGGAAGGCGTGGACACTGCCCTTGCGCGGCTCGACGCCGCCGACGCCGAGGAACACGAACCGGCCCTCGGCGCCGATGCCGTCGCGCAGCCCGGCCCGCGCCCCGTCCGCGGGGGCGGGCAGGCGGTCCGGGTCCACGCCGTTGTGCACGACCTCGGCCCGGCGGCCGTACTCGTCGCGCACGATCCGCCGCCACTGCTCGCTGACCACCAGCACGACATCGGGTTCGAGCACGGCCTGGCGCTGGCAGTCCACGAGCGCCTGCGTGGTGAAGTCGTCGACGTGGTGGACGGTGCGCACCACGGTGACCGGGGTGCCGGCGTCGCGGACGCGGACGGCCGCACGGGCCGCGATGCAGTCCTGGGCGTGCACCACGTCGAACCCGCCCGCCATCCCGGCGAGGCCGCCCGCGAGGGTGTCGATCGCCGCGAACACCCGCTCGCCGAGCGTCGTACCGATCTTCGACGGGCCGGGCAGGATCGTGTGCGGCACGGTCGTGGGCCGGAACAGCCCGGCCGCCGGGTCGCCCAGGGCCACGAGCCGGACGTCGGCGCCCTGGCGGTGCAGCTCCTCGGCCAGGCTCAGGGCGTGCACGAACCCGCCGCGCGGCGCGGTGGAGTGGGTCACGATCGCGACGCGCTGCGGCCTCACGGGGTGCCGACCGCGATCTCGGGCCTGCGGGTGGCCAGCGCGGCGGCGACCAGCGACGCCTGGGCGGCGGTCTCCGTGACCAGGCAGCCCGCGTCCGCGAACGCCCGGCGCTGGCGGTCGAGCCCCTGGGGGTCCCCCTCGGTGCCCAGCACGTAGACGACGACGGCGGGCCCGTCGCGGCCGATCTCACGGCACACCGGGGCCAGCTCCGCCGCGGGGTCGGCGTGCGCGCCGTGGCCCAGCACGACGTCGAGGATGATCGCGGCCACGTCGGGCGCGGCCCCCTGCTCGCGCAGCAGCTCGATCCGCGCCTCCGGGTCGATCATGGGGTGCGGACGGCCCTTCGTGTACTCCTCCTCACCCAGGTCGAGACAGGTGTGGGCACCGTCGGGGGCCGGGAGGCCCAGCTCCTTCGCGAGGGGGGTGTTGGAGTGCACCGGGCCCAGCACGTCGGCCAGGATCACGAGCGACTCGTAGCAGAGGGTGCCGCCGGAGAACAGGCCGCGCACCAGGGTGCGGCGGGGGTCCAGTGCGCCGGCGCGTTCGCGCACCCGTTCCAGGAGCCCCTGGGTGAGGTCGGGGACGGTGCCGCCCGCCGCGGTGACGGCTGCGGCGGCGCCGGCCTGCAGGGTGCGGGTGACGGTCACGCCGTCGGGGACGTCGAAACCGTCGCCGATCCCGATCAGGGCCGCCACCAGGGGTTTCCCCGCGGCGGCCGCCACCACCTCGTGCGCCACCGCGGGGTCCGGGGGCTTGGACACGAGCAGGATGATGTCCGTCGCGTCGTCGGCCACCAGGGCGCGCACCGCGGCGAGGGCCATCCGGCCGCCGACGGCCGCGGTGAGGTCACGGCCGCCCAGCCCGATCACGTGCGAGACGCCGACACCCCACCGGTCGACCAGCGCCGCGGCCTCCTGCGCGCCGGTGCCCGCGGCGGCCACCACGGCGATCCGGCCGGGACGGACGACGTTGGCGAACCCGAGGCAGACGTGTCCGAGCATCGCGGTGCCCGCGCCGGGGCCCATCACCAGCCGGCCCAGCCGGTTCGCCCGGTCCTTGAGCTCGATCTCGTCCTCGACGGACACGTTGTCGCTGAACAGCAGCACGTCGAGCCCGGCCGAGAGCGCCTTGTGCGCCTCCAGCGCCGCGTAGTCGCCGGGGACGGAGATCACGGCGACGTTGCTGCCCTCCTGCCGGGCGACGGCCTCGCCGAGCGTCCGCGCCGGTTTCTCCGCGACCGCACCGCCCGGGCCGGCGTCGTGCGCGGCGAACATCGCGGTCTCACCGGCCTCGCGGGCCGCGCCGACCACGTCGTCGGACCCGGCGCGGATCGCGACGAACAGGTCGTTGGCCCCGGCCCCGTCGAGCGGCGCGAGGTCGAAGCCCTCCGCCGCGAGCGTCTCCAGGTTGCCCGGCGTCGCCATCGCCGCCGACGCCCAGTCGACCCCGTCGACGGCGCGCAGCGACCGCGTCCCCGACAGCTGGACGACGGAGTCCACGTAGGTGTCGCGGTAGAGGGTGACCGAGTGGATCACGGGGTGGATCACGGGGTGGCTCCTACGTGGTTCGCGGACACGATGCGGGTGCCCGCCTCGGCGGGATCACCGGGTTCGAGCGAGGTGCGTACCCGGCCGGCGTCGGTGATCACGGCGGTGGTGCCGCCCTCGTCGAGGAAGTCGACGGCGGCGCGGATCTTCGGCCCCATGCTGCCCTCGGGGAACTGGCCGGCCCGCGCGTGCGCCCTGGCCTCGTCCGCCGTCATCACGGTGATCTCCCGCGCCCGGTCGGTGCCGTAGTCGAGCAGCACCCGGGGCACGTCGGTGACGAGCACGAGGGCCTCGGCGCCCAGCGCGCTGGCCAGCCGTTGGGCGGCCAGGTCCTTGTCGATCACGGCGTCGACGCCGCGGTAGGCCGGGCCGTCGGCCAGCACGGGCACGCCGCCCCCGCCGGCGGCGACCACGACCGAGCCGTGGTCGATCAGCGCACGGATCGCGTCGAGCTCGACGATCCCGCGCGGCAGCGGGGAGGCCACGAGCCGCCGGTAGCCCCGGCCGGCGTCCTCCCCGACCGTCCAGCCCAGCTCGTCGGCGCGGCGCCGCGCCTCGTCGGCGGTCATGAAGGGCCCCACCGGTTTGGTGGGTCGGTCGAAGGCCGGGTCGTCCGGGGCCACGACCACGTGGGTCACCACCGAGACCACCCCCGGCAGCGTCCCGCCCGCGGCGCGGTGCAGCGCGAGGGCCAGCAGCGAGCCCAGCTGGCCCTCGGTCATCGCCACCAGCCACGACAGGGGCAGCGCCGGCACCCGGTCACACGCCTCCTGCTGCTGGATCGCGAGGTTGCCCACCTGCGGGCCGTTGCCGTGGACGATCACGACCCGCCAGCCCGCGGCGCGCAGCGAGCACACGGCGACCGCGAGGCGCTCGGCGTTCTCCTCCTGTTCGGCGGCGGTGCCCGCCTGTCCGTTGCGGGTGATCGCGTTGCCCCCGAGGGCGACGACGGCGGTCCTGGGCACGGGTCGCCCCTTCTGCGGGTAGGACGGGTCAGGCCGTCAGGTCGATGTCCATCAGGACGTGGGGCAGCCCGAGGTAGGGCTCGGGCGGGCCGAGTTCGTTCCAGCCCATCCGGCGGAAGAACACCCGGTTGGCCACCTGGACGTGGGCGATCATGCGGCGTCCGCCGTGGGCGGCGGCCGTCGCGACGGCGAAGCGGGTGAGCGGGCCGCCGACGTGGCGGCTGCGGAACTCCGGCAGCACGGCGAGCCGGTCGCCCTGCCAGTCGCCGGAGGGATCGGCGGGGTCGAGCGGGAACAGCCGCACGGCGCCGGCGGGGATCCCGGCGCACCGGCCGAGGACGTGGAAGGTGGTGGCGGCGATGTCGTGCGCGTCGCGGTCGGACGCCCGGAACACGCGCTGCTCCCGGACGAAGACGGCGTGCCGGACGGCGTGGTGGGCGGCCGTCTCCGCGTCGTCCCGCACGATCCCGCACCACACGCTCGGCGCGACGGGGGCGACGTCGATGTCGGTCATCGTGCCTCCCGGCATCGGTGGGCCACGCGGCGGACGGGCCCGTGGGCCCGTCCCGCCGCCCGGCCGGTTCGGCTAGAGCGTCCAGGTCTGGAGCACGAGGGCGCCTTCGCGACGGGCCGTCAGGGTGGCGTCGAGCACGTCGAGCGGGTGCATCGCCTTGACGCCGTCGATGAGGTCCGTCTCGCGCATGCCGTAGAGCGCGGCCATGGCGAAGCGGCAGGCGTAGACCTTCCCGCCCTCCTTCATGAACGTCGAGAGCTGGTTGTTGAAGTTCATGTGCCCGGGGAACGCCTCGGAGCCGACGGTCGGGAAGCCCCGGGTGGCCGACGCCATCAGCACGCCCGGCCCGTAGAGCACCAGGCTGGTGTCGAAGCCCTTCCGGTTGATCCGGGTGGCCGTCAGCATGTTGACGAAACCGACCGAGCCCTCGAAGGGCACGGTGTGCATGAAGATGTAGGCCTTCTCGCCCTCGTTGGCCTGGATGTCGTCGAACAGCTTCTCCTCGTAGTCGACGATGGCGTCACCCTGGTGGGGCCGGTCGCCGATGATCTGAGCCACGGTGTTCTCCTTCTTCCGGTTGCGCTGCGTGGTGGTCGGGGGTCAGACCGCCGGCCCCTGCGGGCGGGGCGGCGGCGCCCACGTCTTGCGGTGGCTGCCGGGCATCGCGCGCATGATGCGGCTGCGCAGCGGCCAGGGCAGCACGCCGTAGGTGGGCGCGAAGACCTTCAGCCAGAAGATCTCCTTCACCCCCCGGGGGGCCCGCGGCGCGGGTGTCCCCTGGGCCTTCGCCAGCTTCTGGTGCGCGGCGATGAGCAGGTAGTGCTCGGAGTTGGAGCGGAGCCAGCCGAAGAACCCCGGTGATGTGGCCACCGGTCAGCCCTTCTTCCTGGCTGCTTCGGCGACCCCGTTGGTGGCGGCCACGACGATCGGCTCGTTCAATGCCCCGATCGCGGGCGAGTACACGTTCTCCATGGTCGAGAGGTCGTGCAGGGTCATCCCGAAGCGGATCGCCTGGGCGAGGAAGTCGGCGCGCTCCTTGATGCCCTCGCCGCCGCCGACCATCTGCGCACCGATGAGCCGCAGGGTGCCCGGCTCGGCGAGCAGCTTGACCTTCACCTTCTGCACGCCCGGGTAGTAGCGGGCCCGGGAGATGCCCTCGGCCACGCCGAGCACGTAGGGGATGCCCAGCGCGGTGGCCGTGGCCTCCCCGAACGAGGCCCCGCCGATCACCCACTTGCCGGCGGGGGTCCCCCACGGCACGTAGACGGCGCGGTAGGCGCGCTCGCCCCCACCGGCGTTGACGCCCGCGGTCTTGCCCTGCGCGTAGGCGTGCGATCCGGTGAGCCCCTGCAGCGGGGTGCGGGTGAGCCCGTGCGGGATCTCCACCGCGTCGCCCGCGGCCCAGACGTCGGGCGCGGAGGTCTTCATGCGCTCGTCGACGATGAGCCCGCCGGTGGACCCGACCTTGATGCCGGCCGCCTCGGCGAGCGCGTTGTTGGGCGTCTTGTGGGTGGAGATCACCACGAGATCGGCGGGGATCTCGCCGCCCGAGGTGCGCACGGCCCGGACCTGGCCCTTGTCGTCGCCGACGAACGCCTCGAGCGTGGTGTTGAAGTGCAGGTGCACGCCCAGTTCGCGCCAGGAGTCCTCGACCGGCGCCATGATGTCGGGGTCGGCCATCATCGCCAGCGCGTACGGGTTGGGATCGATCAGGTGGGTCTCGACGCCGCGGTGCGCGAGCGCGGTGACCATCTCGATGCCGAGCGGGCCGGCCTCGACCACCACCGCGCTCTTCGTCTCCGAGATGACCTTGTCCCACTCCATCGCCCGGCGGATGTTCTTGACGAAGTACAGACCGCCGAGGTCGCCGCCGGGCACGCCGGGGTCGGCGTAGTTCCAGCCGGTGGCAATGATCAGCTGGTCGTACCGGACGACGCCCTCACCGCTGACGGTCACGGTGTGGGCCGCCGTGTCGATCGCCGTCACCGTGGTCTCGTAGTGCACGTCGATGCCGGCGTCGACGTAGGCCTGCTTGCCCGCGAGGAACAGCCGCTCGAAGTCGGGGATCTCGCCGCCGTGCACGTACGGGATGCCGCACGGGCTGTAGGCGACGTCCTCGTTCTCGGTGTAGACGACGACGTCCGCGCCGGGGTCGGCGGCCTTGACGCCACCGGCGGAGCCCAGACCCGCGGCACCGCCACCGATGATCACTGTCTTGCGCGGCACGTCGGTCCACCTCCATCGACTTCACTATGGGACAGAAATATCTCCTATAGTTGATGGAGTGTCAATCCGAGAGGACCTGCCGATGACTCCCCTGGTGCTGCCCGACTCCGTCCGGGTCGTGAACGTCGGGCTGCCGATGTTCGCGACCGCGGTCCGCGACCAGGGCGGCTCCGTCGAACAGGTGGACTGGCGGGTGCCCGCCGACGGCGACCGGGACGCGGTCCGCGCGCTGCGCGTCGTGCTGGGTGACGCCGCGGCCGGGATCGACGAGGCCAACGCCGAGGTCGTCCGCCGGCTCGACCAGGGGATCCCCCAGCTCACGGGCATCGCCACGGCCCGCGACGCGGTGCCCGGGTTCGAGGGTCGGATGCTGCTGCACTGCGGCCCGCCGCTGCCGTTCGCGGAGCACTGCGACCCGCTGCGCCGCTCGATGCAGGCGGCCACCGTCGCGGAGGGTTGGGCCCCGGACGTCGCGCAGGCGCGCGTCCTGCTGGAGAGCGGGGCCGTGGCCCTGGACGCCGCCCACCACCACGACACCGTCGTCCCGATGGCCACCGCGCTCGGGCCGTCGCAGCCCGTACTGGTGGTCGACAACCGCGAGGGCGGGACCCGCGCCTACTCGGCGATCAACCAGGGGCCCGGCGAGGTGGCCTGGTTCGGCCGCGACACCGACGCCGCGATCGCCCGCCTGCGGTTCCTCGTCGACGTCGCCGGCCCCGCCATCGCCGCGATCCTCGACCAGGCCGGGCCCCTCGACATCCTGGCCGTCGCCACCCAGGGCATCACCATGGGCGACGACCTCCACATGCGCACCCAGGCCGCCACCAACCTGCTGACCCGCACGTGGCTGCCCCACATCACCGCACTCCCCGACGCGATCCGCACCCCGTTCGGCGGCTACCTGGCGGGCAACCACCTGTTCTTCCTCAACCTGGCGATGGCCGCGGCCAAGTCGCTGCAGATGTGGGCCGAGCAGGTCAGCGGCTCCAGCATCGTCACCACGATGTCGCGCAACGGCACGACGTTCGGGATCAAGCTCGCCGGGTCGGGCCGCTGGCACATCACGGAGGCACCCCCGGTCGGCGAGGCGCTCTACTACTCCGGGTACGGACCGGACGACAGCGCCCGCGACATCGGGGACAGCGCCGTGCTGGAGCTGACCGGCATGGGCGGACCCGCCGCCGGCGGATCCGCCGCCGTGGCCGCCTTCCTGGGCGGCACCATGGCCGACGCCCGGGCCGCGACCGAGGGCTTCCAGGCCATCTGCGCCGGCCGGAGCAGCCGGTTCACCCTCCCCCCGATGGACTTCGTGGGCACCCCGCTCGGGGTGGACGTGCGCAAGGTCGTGGAACTGGGCATCACCCCGAAGGTCACCACCGGGATCCTGCACGCCACGGCGGGGACGGGGCAGGTCGGAGCGGGGGTGGCGGCCGCTCCGCTCGCGTGCTTCGTGAGCGCGCTCGGGGAGCTGGCCGCCTCGAGGAGCTAGGGTCGGCCCGCTCTCCACCACCGGCCGGTTCGAGCTGCTGCGGATCGTCCTCTCCCGACGGAGGTTCCGTGTCCGACATCCCGGTCAGTGACGCCGACCTGTTCGACGACGAGGCGCGCCTCGACCCGTACCCGATCTACGCGGAGCTGCGGGACCGGGGCCCGGTCGTGCTCATGGCCCGCCACGGCCACTACGCGCTGCCGCGCTACGCCGACGTGCGCACCGCGCTGATGGACTGGCGCACCTTCTCCTCGGCCAGGAGCGTGTTCGTCGACGAGATCGACGGCGTCGCGCTCGGGAAGGGCAGCCGGGTGGCCCTGCTCTACGGCTCGGCCAACCGACGAGCGCAAGTACCCCGACCCGGACCGCTTCGACATCACCCGCAAGCCGTCGGACCACCTCGCCTTCGGCCGTGGCGAGCACGTCTGCGTCGGCATGCACCTGGCCCGGCTGGAGATGAGCGCACTGCTCGAACGCCTCGCCGACCGTGTGGCCCGCTTCGAGATCGTCAGCGAGGAGCCGCTGATCAACAACGGGTTGCGCGGCTTCAAGCATCTCGAGGTGACGATCTCCTGACACCGTCGGTCCCGGCCGTGACCCGTCGATCCATGCGCGCACCGCCGCCGGTCGGTGACGGCGCCCGGGACCGCGGCCCGGTGGGGCGGCCGCGGGTGGGCGCGGGTTCCCGCCCGTCGCGTCAGCCGCCCGCGAGGTCGGAGGCGATGTCGCGGGTTCCGTAGCCCTCGGGCGCGGCGACCTCGACGACGGGATCGGGGCGGTTGTCGTACTCCAGCTGCAAGGCCCGGCTCATCGTCGCGTGCATGTCGTACATGCAGGTGATGTAGGTCAGCTGCAGCACCTGGGAGTCGGTGAGGTGGCTGCGCAGGACCGCGACGACCTCGTCGGGCACTCGACCGCCCTGCAACACCAGCCCGTCGGTGTAGGCGAGCACCGCGCGCTCCAGCGGTGAGAAGCAGTCCGCGGTGCTCCACGCGGGCACGGCGGCGATCTTCTCCTCCGCCACCTCGAGGGCGCGCATCTGCTTGCAGTGCTGGGAGAACACGAACTGGCTGCCCCGCGCCCACCCGGCCCGGCACTGGCCCAGCTCGCGCAGCACCGGGTCGACATCGGAGGCGCGGTAGAGCGCGAACCCGGCGACGGCGTGCCGGAACACCTCCGGCGACTGGGCGAACACCGTCCACCAGTCACCCGGCGTGCCCGTCGCCGTGCCGTGGTCGACGGCCGGGTCCCGGTCGGGGGCGAACAGCCGGTCGTAGAAGTGCAGGATCCGCTCGTCGGTGACCTCGGCCCGGGGCACCTCGCGCAGGCGCGGCACGCCCGTCAGCCCCGTGCCGCGGCGGACACGTGGCGGTCCGCGGCCGTGCGCGGCTCGTGGGACACGTCGGCGTCGGTGAACGCCCTCGTCCAGCACGCGAACTCCAGCAGCTCGCCGTCGGGGCCCTGGAAGTAGAACGACCGCACGTACACGCCCTCGTGGAACCGCCGCGCCACCGTCGACGGGCTGTTGTCGTGGTCGAGGATCGGGCTGACGTCGACGCCCTTCGCCGCCAGCCGTTCCCGATAGGCCTCGAACTCCTCGACCGGCACGTGGAACGCCACGTGGTTCATCGAGCCGACGGCGCTGACGATGTCGCCCTCCCCCGGACGCACGGCGGGCGCGGAGACACCGGGCACCCCGTCCGGCGCGTCGGGGAACCAGAAGAACGCGACGCAGTCGCCACCGCCGCAGTCGAAGAAGAAGTGCTGGCCCCCGCCCGGGATCTCGATGGTCTTGATCAGCGGCATGCCGAGCACGCCGGAGTAGAACTCCACGGTGGCCCGCATGTCGGAGCACACCAGGGCGAGGTGGTTGATGCCGCCGAGGCGGAACTCGGTGTTGGCAGGCACGGTCATGAGCATCTCCTCTGCAGAACCGACCTGACCGTCCTATCAAGTGAAACGGCCCGTGCACAGTCGGCATCCGCGGGCCTGCGGTGGAACAGCTCCCGCGGCGGACTCACCGTGGCCAACGCCGGGTGGGCCCGCTGGGCCCCGGTCAACTTCGCCGCGATCGCCGCGCACCTCGTCGGCGGGGCCGGCGTGCTCGACGCGAACAAGGGCCGGGTCGCCACCCAGCGCGGCGTGGGAGCGTCCACCATCGCGAAGCTGGCCCTGACCGGTGCCGCTCTCGGCTTCACCGCCTACAGCGGCGCACAGGGCAAGAAGCTGCAGGACGCCGGCTCGGTCCGGAAATCGCACCGTCCCAACCACGTGACGCGTCACCGGGTTGGCGAGGGCCCGGCGGGGTAGTCACGTGGTGTCCGTTCCCCCGATCGACGAGGAGACCCCGTGTTCGAGAAGTTGCAGGAGAAGCTCACCCGCACCCGCCCCGACCGTGAGGACGACGTCGCCGGGGACGCCGGACTGGCCCAGTCCCGCGACGTCGGAGGAGCCGGTGACGGTGCGGGCGACGCCGGGTCGACGACGGGTACCGGCACGAGCGAGGAGTTCGTCGGGCGGGTCGCGGGCCAGGACGACGGGGCCGAACGGCTGTCCGGGGCCGAGGCCCGGGCGTTCGGCGCCGACGCGGAGCCCGATCTGCCGTCGCACAGCGACGGTGACGCCCGCTGAGGTATACGGGCCGGCGTGGCGGGTAGCCGTAGCCATGACCACGACACGAACGCCCACCGCCGAACCGGAGATCAGCCCACAGGTCACGAAGGCGGCCACGATCGCCTACAAGCCGTTCGGGCTGCTGTTCAGCGTCCTGGGCGGGGCCCTGGCCAACGTCGCGTTCGGGCAGATCTGGAAGCGCGTCTCGAACGCGCCCACCCCGCCCAACGCCACCGACGAGGCCTACAGCACCCGGGAGGTGCTGCTGGCCGCCGTCCTGCAGGGCGCCCTGTTCGGCCTGATCAAGTCGGCGGTCGACCGCGCCGGCATGCGCGGTGTCCAGCGGCTCCTGCGCAGCAGGGGCCCGCGGGCATGAGCGCGGCGAAACCGGGTACAGGACCCGACATGACCTCATCGACACACGATGCCGACCTCCGCCCGGCCACCGACCCGGCGGCCGGGCCACCGTCCGACGCCTCGACCGGTGAGCTGCTGACACGGCTGTCCTCCCAGGTGACCGCACTGGTCAAGGGCGAACTCGAACTGGCGCGCGCGGAGCTCACCACCAAGGGGAAGCGGGCGGGCGTCGGCGCCGGGCTCGCGGGTGCCGGAGGTGTCGTCGCGCTGTACGGCGTGGGCGCGCTGGTGGCGGCGGCCGTGGCCGCCCTCGCGCTCGTGCTGCCGGTGTGGCTCTCGGCGGTGATCGTCGCCGTCGTGCTGTTCGTCATCGCCGGGGTGCTCGCGCTCGTCGGGCGCAGCAGCCTGCGCAAGGCGGTGCCGCCGGTTCCCGAGGCCGCGGTGGAGAACGTCCAGGAGGACGTCAGCGTGGTGAAGGAGGCGGTCCGGCGATGACCGGGGCGCAGGAGCAGCGGTCCCCCGGGGAGCTGCGCGCCGATCTCGGCGAGCTGCGCGCGGATCTCGGCGAGACCGTCGAGGAGCTCGCCCACCGCGCCGACGTTCCGGCCAGGGCGAAGGAGAAGAGAGACGAGGTCGTCGGGCGCGTCCAGGAACAGGCGGCCACCGCCCGCACGATGGTCGCCGGGAAGGCCCCGTTCCTGGAGGACCCGAAGGTCCTGGCCGGGATCGGGGCGGTCCTCGTCGCGCTGCTGGTGGTGCTGCGCCGGCGGCGTCGAGCCTGAGCGGACCCGACGGGTGCCCCCTCCGCGGAGGGGGCACCCGTCGGCTACCGGGGAGCGGGCAGCACCTCGTCCGCCCGGGTGCGGAAGAACGTCTCGTCGGTGACGAGCGCAGAGGTCTCGATGTGGTTGTCCTCCCTGCACGGCGGTCACCCGGTCCGGCACCAGGAAATCGCAGATCCGGTGTTTGGGCAGGCGCTCGGGCGAGCATCCCCCGACCATGACGATCCTGGACGCGCTCACCGACCGCCTCGAACGCGCCGAGTCGCTCGACGGCCCCGCGGGCGCCGCACGCGACGCGGTGGCCACGGTCCTCACCAACCAGACGGTCAAGGACGCGCTGCACGGCGTCTGGCTGGGCCACGCCCTGCACCCGGCGCTGGCCTCGCTCACCCTCGGGTCGTTCACCTCGGCGGCCCTGCTCGACGCGATCGGCGCCGGTCGCCGCGAGTCCAGTGCGCTGATCACCGCCGGGTTGCTCGCCGCCGCGCCCACGGCCGCCGCGGGATGGGCCGACTACGCCGACGGCCACGAGGAGCAGCAACGCGTCGGCATCGTCCACGCCGCCGGCAACGCCACCGCCGTCGCCCTGTTCGCGACCGCGCTGATCCAGCGCTCCCGCGGTGGGAACGGCCGGCTGGCCTCCGTTCTCGGCGGCACCGTCGCGGGCGCCGCCGCCTGGCTCGGCGGACACCTCGCCTACCGCCAGACACTGGGCCCCAACCAGGCCGAGGCCGTACCACACACCGGCCCCGGCGACTGGCAGTCCCTCGGCGCGCTCGGGGATCTGCCCGACGGGGAAGCCGTCCGGCGCCGGGCCGGTGACGCCGAGGTGCTCGTCGTGCGCCGCGGTGCCGAGGTGTCCGTGCTGTCGGACCGCTGCCCGCACCTGTCCGCGCCGATGCACGAGGGCGAGCTCGACTGCGGCGCCGCGCAGATCACCTGCCCCTGGCACGGCAGCGTGTTCGGCCTCGACGGCTCCGTCGTGCACGGGCCCGCCACCGCGCCGCTGCCCGGCTTCGCCACGCGGGTGGTCGACGGCCTCGTCGAGGCGCGGGTGCTCACCTACCCCGGCGTCCCGGCGAGCTGACCCGGTGACGGAGATCGACACCGACCGGATCGACACCGACCGGATCGACACCGACCGGATCGACACCGCCGTGTTCGATGTCGACGGCACGCTCGTCGACACCAACTACCACCACGCCCTGGCCTGGTACCGGGCCTTCCGCCACTTCGGGATCGTCCTGCCCGTGTGGCGGCTGCACCGGGCCATCGGCATGGGCGGCGACCAGCTCGTGGCCGCCGTCGCCGGGGACGCCGTCGAGGCCGAGCACGGCGACGACCTGCGCTCGGCGTGGGGCGAGGAGTTCGGGCCACTGCTGGGCGAGGTCCGACCCTTCGACGGCGTGCAGGACCTCCTGACCGATGTGCGCGAGCGCGGTCTGACCGTCGTGCTGGCCAGCTCCGGCTCACCCGAGCACGTGGACGCCTACCTGGACCTGTTCGACGGCCGCTCCCTGGCCGCCGCCTGGACCACCAGCGAGGACGTCGACCGCACCAAACCCCAGCCCGACGTCCTGCAGGCCGCGGTGGACAAGGTCGACGGCCACCGGGCGGTCGTCGTCGGCGACTCCGTCTGGGACTTCGACGCCGCCGGCCGCGCCGGATACCCCGGTTACGCCATCCGCACGGGCGGGTTCTCCGTCGAGGAGCTGGAGCACGCCGGCGCACAGGAGGTCTTCGACTCGATCACCGACCTGGGCGACGCCCTGGACCGCACGCGGTTGTCGGGGAGGCGCTGAGATGCCTCAGGACGAGATGCCCCCGGACTCGGTCGGCCCCCCTACTACGCGGCGTTCCGCGACCTCGAGCGCACCGTGCGCGAGTCCACGATGGACGGTCGACGGCACGTGTTCGAGGCCGAGATGAAGCAACGCCGGCGCACCAGGGGGCGACCCGGCCACGGGGCCACTCCCGACGGCTGACCCCGTTCCCGACCGGTCACAGCTTCTGCAGCGCGTCCGGCCTGTGGACGGCCTCGCCCCCGCTCTTGTCACTGCGCACGAGGTACTGGGGCTCGTCCTCGCTCGCCCGCACGGTCCGCCCTCCGGCCTCGGTGTCGGAGGTGATCTTCTCCAGCACCTCGCCCTCGGCGTGCCCGCCGTGGCTGCGCCAGCTGACCCGGTCGCCCTTGCCGAACTCGCTCATGTGCGGTGGGTACCCGGACATCCGGCGGCGAACCGCCGGTCAGCCGCCGCTGCTGAACGCCGCGTCGAACGCCGCCGACGGCGGGTCGAACGCCATACGGCGCACGAACTCCAGCGCCTCCGGGGCCCCGACGAGCCGGTCCATGCCCGCGTCCTCCCACTCGACCGAGATCGGGCCGGAGTAGCCGATGCTGTTGAGCATCCGGAAACAGGCCTCCCAGGGCACGTCGCCGTGGCCGGTGGAGACGAAGTCCCAGCCCCGCCGCGGGTCGGCCCAGGCCAGGTGCGACCCCATCCGGCCGTTGCGGCCGTTGCCGACCTGGCGCTTCGCGTCCTTGCAGTCCACGTGGTAGATCCGGTCCCGGAAGTCCCAGAGGAACCCGACCGGGTCGAGGTCCTGCCAGACGAAGTGGCTGGGGTCCCAGTTCAGCCCGAACGCCGGGCGGTGCCCGATCGCCTCCATCGCGGCGACCGTCGTCCAGTAGTCGTAGGCGATCTCGCTGGGGTGCACCTCGTGCGCGAACCGGACGCCGACCTCGTCGAACACGTCGAGGATCGGGTTCCAGCGGTCGGCGAAGTCGCGGTAGCCCTCGTCCACCATGGACTGCGGCACCGGCGGGAACATCGCCACGGTCTTCCAGATCTTGGACCCGGTGAACCCGATGACCGTGTCGACGCCCAGTGCCGCCGCCGCGCGCGCCGTCACCTGCATCGCCTCGGCCGCGCGCCGGCGCACGCCTTCGGGGTCGCCGTCGCCCCACACCCGCGCCGGCAGGATGTCCTGGTGGCGCTGGTCGATGGGGTCGTCGCACACGGCCTGGCCGGTGAGGTGGTTGGAGATCGCGTACACCGACAGCCCGTGCTTCTCGAGGACGTCGCGGCGGCCCTGCACGTAGGAGTCGTCCTCCACCGCGGCCCAGGGGTCGAAGTGGTCGCCCCAGCAGGCGATCTCGAGGCCGTCGTAGCCCCACTCGCCCGCGAGCCGCGCCACCTCCTCGAACGGCAGGTCGGCCCACTGGCCGGTAAACAATGTCACGGGCCGGGCCATCAGTGGACCTCCTCGATCGCGTGCCAGCTGCTGCCGTTCTCCGCGGACCGCGCCACCGCGTCCAGCACGAGCTGCACCTGCAGCCCGTCGGCGAACGACGGGGTCGGGTCGGTGCCCGCGGCGAGGTCGCGCACCAGGTCGACGACCTCGTGGGTGAACGTGTGCTCGTAGCCCAGCCCGTGCCCCGGCGGCCACCACGCGCCGACGTAGGGGTGGGTGGGCTCGGTGACGAGGATCCGGCGGAACCCCGCGGTGTCGGGATCGTCGGACCCGTTGAAGAACGACAGCTCGTTCATGGCCTCGAAGTCGAACACGAGCGAGCCGGCGCTGCCGTTGACCTCCAGGCGCAGCGCGTTCTTGCGCCCGGTCGCGAACCGGGTGGCCTCGAAGCTCGCCACCGCTCCCCGTGAGAACCGCCCGAGGAACAACGCGGCGTCGTCGACGTCGACGGTGCCCCGCCCCGCCCCGCCGGACGCGGACAGGCCGCTGGACTCCCCGACCAGCGGCCGCTCCCGCACGAACGTCTCCGTCAGCGCGGAGACGCCGGTCAGGAGGTCGCCGGTGACGAACTGGGCCATGTCGACGATGTGCGCGCCGATGTCGCCCAGGGCGCCCGAGCCGGCCCGGCCCTTCTGCAGCCGCCAGACCAACGGGAACTCCGGGTCGACGATCCAGTCCTGCAGGTAGGTCGCGCGGACGTGGCGAACGGTGCCGATCCGGCCCTGCTCCACCAGCCGCCGCGCCAGCGCCACGGCCGGTACGCGCCGGTAGTTGAACGCCACCATGCTCCGCACGCCCCGGGCACGGGCCCGCTCCGCGGCGGCGACCATGGCCCGCGCCTCGTCGACGCTGTTGGCCAGCGGCTTCTCACACAGCACGTGCTTGCCGGCGTCGAGCGCGGCGACGGCGATCTCGGCGTGGGTGTCACCGGGCGTGCAGATGTCGACGAGCTGCACGTCGTCGCGGGTGAGCAGGGCCTTCCAGTCGGTCTCCACGTCGCGCCACCCGAGCTTCTCCGCCGCCGCGGTGGCCGCTATGGCGTCCCGGCCGCAGAGCACGGCCATGTCCGGGGCGAGCGGCAGGTCGAAGAACCGGCCCGCCGTCCGCCACGCCTGGGAGTGGGCCGCGCCCATGAAGGCGTAGCCCACCATCCCGACACCCAGGGTCATGATTCGAAGCCCAACGGCAGGTAGGTGTCGACGTTCTCCTTCGTGACGGTGGCCGAGGCGAGCGTGATGGAGGTCGGCACCTCCTTCTCGACGAGGTCGCCCATCCCGCGGTTCTGCGCCACGAGCCGCGCCAGCGAGACCGCCGAGGACGCCATCGTGGGGGCGTAGGTGACGGTGGCCTTGAGCACGGTGTTGTCGGCCTTGATGTCGCGCATGGCGTTGGCCGAGCCGGCGCCGCCGACCATGAAGAACTCGCTGCGGTTCGCCTGCTTGATCGCGGCCAGCACACCGATCCCCTGGTCGTCGTCGTGGTTCCACAGTGCGTCGAGCTTCGGGGCGGCCTGCATCAGGTTCGCGGTGACGCGCTGGCCGCCCTGCGCGGTGAAGTCGGCCGCCTGCCGCGGCCCGACCTTGTACCCGAACGACGCCAGCGCGTCGGAGAAGCCCTTGCTGCGCGACTGGGTCAGCGGCAGGTTGTCGATGCCCGCGATCTCCCCGATCACCGGGTTGGTCACTCCCCTGGCCTTCAGCTGCTCACCGATGTACGTGCCGGCGCTGACGCCCATGCCGTAGTTGTCGCCGCCGATCCAGGTCCGGTAGGCCAGCGGCGTGTCGAAGACCCGGTCGAGGTTGATCACCGGGATGCCCGCCTGCATGGCCGCACGGCCCACGGAGGTGAGCTGGCTGCCGTCGTTGGGCAGGATCACCAGCGCGCTGACCTTCTTGTTGATCAGCGTCTGGACGGCGGCGATCTGCTGCGTGACGTCGTTGGTCGGGTTCACGGCCTCGAACGTGACGTCCGGGTACTGCTTGGCCTGGGCGGCCGCGTTGTTCGCGATCGCCGCGATCCAGCCGTGGTCGGCCGCCGGCGCGGAGAACCCGATCGTGACGGCGGCGCCGGCCGCGGCGTTGTCGCCCGCCGCGGCGGCCACGTTCGCCCCGGACGCGCCGGGGGCGGCGTTGCTGGTGCAGGCCGACAGCGCGACGGTGGCACCGACGACCCCGGCCCCGATCAGGAACCGGCGGCGCTGAAGATCGGACATGGAGAGCTCCTTCGTGGGAGATCGGGGATCAGGGAGAGGTACGACGGGCCCGGATCTGGATCAGCACCGCGATCACGATGATCACGCCCTTGGCGATGTTCTGGACGTCGGTGTCGAGGTTGTTGAGCACGAACAGGTTCGTGATCGTCGTGAAGACGAGGACGCCGAGGATCGAGCCGATCAGCGTGCCGCGGCCGCCGGTGAGCAGCGTGCCGCCGATGATCACGGCGGCGATCGCGTCCAGCTCGTAGAGGGTGCCGTGGGTGCTCGACCCCGTGGTGGTCAGCGACGCGATCATGATCGCGGCGATGCCGCAGCAGAGACCGGACACCACGTAGAGCAGAACGGTGTGGCGGCGGACGTCGAGCCCGGCCAGGCGGGCGGCCTCGGCGTTGCCGCCGATGGCGAACGTGCGGCGCCCGAACGTCGTGCGGTTGAGCACCACCCACCCGACGGCCACGACCGCCGCGAAGACGAACACCAGCAGCGGGATGCCCAGCAGCCGGGTGGTGGCGATGGCGCCGATCGTCGGGTCGGTGACGATCTGGCTGCGCCGCCCCGAGATCCGCTCGGCCAGGCCCTGGGCGGAGATCAGCATGGCGAGGGTGACGATGAACGGGACGATGCGGCCGTAGGCGATGAGCAGGCCGTTGACCAGCCCGCCGCCCATGCCCACGAGCAGCGCGCAGAGGATCATCACGACCGGGCCGAACGACTGCGTCGCCACCGTGGTGGCCCAGACCGACGCGAGCGCCATCAGCTTGCCCACCGACAGGTCGATCCCGCCGCCGATGATCACGAACGTGACCCCGACGGTGATCACCCCGATGATCGACGCGGACGTCAGGATCGTCAGCAGGTTCGAGGCCGTGGCGAACGTGTCGGCGGTGCCCACACCCACGACGGCGAGGATCACCAGCACCGCGACGAGCCCGAGGTTGCGCCCGGCCCCGCTGTCGAGCAGGCGGTGCAGCGCCGAGGGCCGCGGGGCCGCGCCCGCGGCCTCGACCCTGCTCCGCTCGTCGGCGGCCGGTGCGGTCGTGACCTGGTGTTCAGACACGCGCCTCTCCCTCCATCACCAGGTCCAGGACCCGGCCCTCGTCGAGCTCGTCGCTCGCGGACGTGTGCACGACGCGGCCCTCCCGGACGACGAGCACCCGGTCCGCGAGCCCGAGCACCTCCGGCACCTCGCTGGACACGAGCACGACGGCGACCCCCTGCCCGGCCAGGCGCCGGACCAGCGCGTAGATCTCGCTGCGGGCGCCCACGTCGACGCCGCGGGTGGGCTCGTCGAGCAGCAGGACGTCGCAGCCGCGCAGCAGCCAGCGGGCCAGCACGACCTTCTGCTGGTTGCCGCCCGACAGCGTCGCCGTGCCGCGGGTCGCGTCGGCGGGCCGCACGTCGAGCTGCGCGGTGACGGCGGACGCGGCGTCGAGCTCGGCGTCGCGGCGCAGGAACCCCCCGCGAGCGAAGCGCGACAACACGGGCAGCGAGACGTTGCGGTACACGGGCTCGCCCATCAGCAGCCCCTGGCTCTTGCGCTCCTCCGGGCACAGCCCCATCCCGGCCCGGACCGCTGCCGGGACCGAGCCCCGCCGCAGCTGCGTCCCACGGACCCGGACGGTCCCGGCGGTGGCGCGGCGCGCGCCGAACACGGTCTCGAGGATCTCCGAGCGACCCGAGCCGACGAGCCCGGCCAGCCCGACCACCTCGCCCGCGCGCACGGTGAACGACACGTCGGCGAACTCGCCCGTGCGGGACAGGGCCTCGACCTCCAGCACCACCCCGGAGTCCTCCGGTGCGGCGCGGGAGGGGAAGACGTACTCGATGGACCGGCCGGTCATCAACCGGATGACGTCGGCGGTGGGGGTGGTGGCGGCGGGCAGGTTGCGGGCCACCGTGCGGCCGTCCTTCAGGACGGTGACGCGATCGCCGATCGCGCGGATCTCCTCGAGCCGGTGGGAGATGTAGACGACGGACACGCCCTCGGCGGTCAGCTCCCGGATCACCCGGAACAGGTTCCGGACCTCCTCGGGGTCGAGCACGGCCGACGGCTCGTCCATCACGATCAGGCGGGCGTCGCGGGCCAGCGCCCGGGCCATGCCGACCACCTGCTGCCCCGCTGCGGAGAGCCGGCCCAGCTCGCGGCGCGGCGGGATCTCGGGGTGCCCGAGCCGGCGCAGCAGCGCGCGGGCGAGCTCCTCGGCGTCACGGGGGCGGGTGAAGCCGAACCGGGCGGGCTCGTGCCCGAGCACCACGTTCTCGGCGACCGACAGGCCCGGCACCAGGTCGAGCTCCTGGTGGATCGTGGCGATCCCGGCGCCGTCGGCGGCGTGCGGCGTGGCGAACGAGACCTCGGCGCCGTCGAGGACGATCGAGCCGGCGTCGGGGCGGTGCGCCCCGCCGAGCACCTTGATCAGCGTCGACTTCCCGGCCCCGTTCTGGCCGAGCAGGCAGTGCACCTCGCCGACCGCGACGTCGAGGTCGACACCGTCCAGCGCCCGGACCCCGGGGAAGGTCTTGACGATGCCCCGCATGGTGAGCAGTGCGACCGGCTCCGTCATGGCCAGCAACATAGGAGCGTTGACCAATGACGTACAACGTCCTGATAATGTCGTTTCAGGTCAGAATTCCGACGATATCGAGCCGTGATGCCACTGCCGTCCCCGCTTCCCCCCTTGCGCCTCACCGCACCCGCGCTGTCCGGGCGCACGGACCCCGCCGTCACGCTCAGCACCGTGGCGCGGCTCGTGGCCTCGGGCACCGCCGTGAGCAAGGCCGACCTCGTCCCGGTCACCGGGCTGGCCCGCACGACCGTGAGCGCGGCCGTCGACGAGCTGGTGTCCCGCGGCGTCCTCCGCCCGGACGGCACGCGGCCCACCCCCGGCCGCGGGCGTCCGGCCGACCGGCTGTCGCTGTCACCGCGGGGTGGGCACGTCCTGCTCGCCGACGTCGGCGCGACCGGCGCCCATCTCGCGGTCGTCGACCTGAGCCAGCAGGTGCTCGGGCACACCCACGTCGACGTCGACGTCAAGGACGGGCCGGAGGTCGTCCTCGCGGCGGTGGTGGACTCGCTGGCCACGCTGCGGGCGGGCGCGCCGGTGGCTCCGGTCCGCGCCGTCGTCATCGGGCTTCCGGGGCCCGTCGACGGCCAGCTCGGCACGCCCGTGCGGCCGCCGATCATGCCCGGCTGGCACGCCTACCCCGTGTCGGCGCGGCTGCGGGAGATCTTCGACTGCCCGGTGATCCTCGAGAACGACGTCAACCTCCGCGCCCTCGGCGAGGCCCGTGCCCTGCCCGACGACCAGGCCCCGCTGCTGTTCGTCAAGGTCGGCACCGGGATCGGCGGCGGGTTGATCACCCGCGAGGGCGCGCTGCACCACGGCGCCGACGGCGCCGCGGGCGACATCGGGCACATCCGGGTCCGGGGGGCGCCGGACGTCGTGTGCATCTGCGGGAACGTCGGCTGCATCGAGGCGGTCGCCTCGGCCGACGCGATCGCGCGGCGGCTGGGCACGGGGGCCGACACCGTCACGGTCGCGGAGGTCCGCGCCCGCATCGGCCGGGCCGACCCGGCCGCGCTGGCCCTCGTGCGGGAGGCGGCCGGGCTGATCGGCGAGGTGGTGGCCACCCTCGTGCACTTCTACAACCCGGCCCGCGTGACCCTGGGCGGATCGGTCACCGCGGCCAGCGACGAACTGCTCGCCGGTGTGCGCAGCGTCGTCTACCAGCGGGCGCTGCCGCTGGCCACCCGCAACCTGGTGCTCGCCAACAGCGTGCTCGGGGAGTACGCGGGGGTGGCCGGGGCGATGGTGCTCGGGATCGAACAGGCGCTCTCGGCCTCCGACATCGGCGGGCTCCTGTGAGCGGCAGGGCCGCCGGTCACGTGCTGTCCAGACGCGGCACGAGGACCTCCCGCACGACGAGCAGGACCGCCGCCGCCACGGGGATGGCCACCACCGCGCCGATGACGCCCAGCAGCACGGCGCCCAGCAGCAGGGCGATCAGCGTGAGCAGGGCGGGCACGTGCACGGCCCGGCCGATGATCCGCGGGGTCAGGACGTAGTCCTCGACGACCCGGTACGCCACGAAGAACCCCGCGGTGGCCAGCCCGACCCCCAGCGAACCGCTCAACGCGACCAGGGTGACCACCACCCCCGCCACCGAGGTGCCCACGACCGGGATCACGTCCAGCAGCATCACCATCACGGCCAGCAGCAGCGGGAACGACACTCCCAGCAGCAGCATCCACACCAGCGAGGACGCCCCGGCGATCACCGACAGCACCAGGATGCCCAGCACGTAGGAGCCGACCTTCGCGAACACCTCGTCACCGATCAGGATCACCCGGGGCCGCCGCGACCGCGGCACCAGCCGGTAGAGCCCGCGCCGGATCCGCGGCAGGTCGGCCAGGAAGTAGATCGTCAACACGGTCACGACCACCGTGTCCGCCAGCACCCCCAGCACCACCTCCCCGGCCCCGAGCACGCCGTTGAGGACGTTGCTGGTGACCCCGCTGCCGGTGGCGGCGCCGAGGGTGTTGCGGATGATCTCGACGACGCCGAAGCGCTGGTTCAACGCGCCCAGGGTCGTGTTGCGGTCCTGGATTGCCTGCAGGTAGTCCGGGATCTGCATCGCGAACGCGGTGGCCTGGGCCACCACCTGGGGGATGGCGACCGAGAGGAACCCACCGACCGCCCCGAGCAGCGTCAGCACCACACCCGCCACCGCGACCGGGCGCAGGACGCCGCGCCGCGCCAGCCGCGAGACGGCCGGCTCCAGGCCGATCGCGATGAACAGCGCCAGCCCGATCAGCACGAGCGTCTGCCGCGCGGTGACGACCAGTTCCGCGACCAGCACCGTGACGGCGACCCCCGCGGCGCCCGCCATCCCGACGAAGAACGGCGAGCGGCGGTTCATCGGGCGTCCGAGCCGGCCCAGCGGTTCCGCCTCCGTGCTGAGCGTGGCCGCTGCCGCCTCGGCCGCGGCGACCGGACCCTCCTCCTCGTCGCGGTGGGGCTGGGCGACCAGGCGGTGGTGGCCGTCGGCTGCGTCGCCGTCCGGGATGGTGGTCATGATCGCTCCGCAGCAGAGGGTGCAGGCCGTCGAGGGATGGGCCGCGACCGGTAGTGAACACCAGCCCGCGTCGCTCGGCCGGGTGAACGCCGCGCGCCGCGCCCCGTTCCACCGCCCGCGGCCCGCCGTCCGGCTCAGCCGCCGAACTCCACCACGGGCAGCCCCCGGACTCCGGGCTCCACCACGAACAGCGCCCCCGCCAGGAGCTGGTCGGCCGGGTCGAGACCCTGCCGGGACGTGGTGACGTAGAGCCGGTCCAGCCCGGGGCCGGCGAACGTGCACGCCGTGACCTGCGTGACCGGCAGCTCCACGACGGCGTCGAGCACGCCGTCGGCCGTGTAGCGGTGCACGGCCGACCCGCCCCACAGGGCCACCCAGACGCCGCCCTCGGCGTCGACGGTGAGCCCGTCGGGGAACCCGGGGCCGTCGGGGAGCGTGACGAACGGGCGGCGGGCGGCCGGGCCCGCGTCGAGGTCGAAGACGTCGATCCGCCGCGTCGGGGTGTCGACGTGGTGCACGCGCCGCCCGTCGGGGGTGACGCCGAACCCGTTGGAGATCGTGAGGCCGTCCAGGATGCGCCCGGCCGTGAGGTCGGGCGCCAGGCGGTAGAGCGCACCCGCGCCGGTGCTCTCGTCGTAGGCCATCGACCCGCACCAGAACGCGCCGTCGGGTGTGCAGCCGCCGTCGTTCATGCGCACGCCGGGGTCGTCCCAGAGGTCGCCGAGGTGCCGTTCGACGCGCAGGTCGGCGTCGAGCAGGACGAACCCGCGCTCGTCGGCCAGCACCGTACCGCCACCGCGGCGGGGCCGGAAGGCGGCCGCGACGGTGCCGACGTGGGTGCGCCGGACCACCTCGCCGTCGAGCTCGAGGACGTCGCCGGCGAGCATGTCGACCCAGCGCACCCCGCGGTAGGACGGGTGCCAGACCGGCCCCTCGCCGTGCGTGGCGACCGGGCCGGTGACGGGCACGGCGGTGAGGACGCGAACCATGATCAGACGGTAGCGGGCGCGAGGCTAGGGGGCGGGCTCGGCCCGGTGGTCCGCCGCGGCCGGGCACCACGCGGGAAGATCGTGCTGGCCGAGACGGTACGGCGCGAGGTGTCGCCCCGGGCGCACCGGGTACCTGACCCGACATGACCAGCACACCCACCACCGAGCGGCACCCCGGAGACCGGGCCCGCAGCCCTACCGAGATACCGGCCCGCGGCTGGTGGCAGGTGACCCGCCGCGCGGTCACCGAGAGCGGCGCCGACAACGTGCCCATGCTCGCCGGCGGCGTCGCCTACTTCGCCTTCCTCGCCGTGTTCCCGGCCCTCATCGCCGCGGTCACCCTCTACGGCCTGATCGCCGACCCCGCGACGGTGGCGCGGCAGGTCGAGTCCCTGGCCGCGACGCTGCCGCAGGAGACCCAGCCCCTGATCGCCGACCAGCTCACCGCCGTCGTCTCCGGCAGCGGGAGCGCGCTGGGGATCGGGCTCGTCGTGTCCGTGCTGGCGGCCCTGTGGTCGGCCTCGAGCGGCACCGGCAACCTGATCAAGGCGGTGAACCTCGCCTACGACGAGCAGGAGACCCGCGGCTTCCTCAAGACCCGCGGCCTCGCGCTGCTGCTCACGCTGGGCGCCATCGTCTTCGTCCTGCTGACGCTGGCGCTGGTGGCCGTCGTGCCCCCGCTGCTCGACGCCCTTCAGCTCGGTGTGCTCGGCACCGTGCTCGCCGAGGTGGTGCGCTGGGTGCTGCTCGTGGCGCTCGTCGTCGGCGCGCTGGCCGTGGTGTACCGGGTGGCCCCCGACCGCGACGCGCCCCGGTTCGCCTGGGTCAGCACCGGCTCGGTCGTCGCGGCCGTCCTGTGGATCATCGGCAGCGCCGGGTTCAGCCTCTACGTCGACAACTTCGGCAGCTACAACACGACCTACGGAGCGCTCGCCGGCGTGGTCGTGCTCCTGCTCTGGCTCTACCTGACCAGCTACATCGTGCTGCTGGGCGCGGAGATCAACGCCGAGGCCGAGCGCCAGACCGGTCGCGACACCACCCACGGGCCGGAGGCCCCGATGGGCGAGCGCCACGCCACCGCCGCCGACGAGATCGCGACCGGGCCGTAACGGCGGGCGCGCGCCGACCACCAGCACCGAGGGGCCGTGGGCGGCGGTTCGACGCCTCGCCGCCCGCCCATCGGTTCGCCTCCTCCGACCCGACGACATGGCGGTGCGGCGTCACGTCGTGCGGCGGTCCAGGAGCCGCTGCAGCTTGCCGATCGAGCGTTCCAGGGTGTCCGGGTCGACGACCTCGCAGGTCACCGAGATCCCGACCGACTGCTTCACGGCATGCACCAGCTCGGCGGCGGCCCCGTCGCGCCGCTCGGCCGGGGTGTCCGTGCGGGCCTCGACCCGCACCCCGAGCGCGTCCATCCGGCCCCTGGTGGTCAGCACGAGCTGGAAGTGCGGCGACAGGCCGGGCGTGCGGAGCACGATCTCCTCGATCTGGGTCGGGAACACGTTCACCCCCCGCAGGATGATCATGTCGTCGGTCCGGCCGGTGACCTTGGCCATCCGCCGCATCGACGGACGCGCGGTACCCGGCAGCAACGTCGTCAGGTCCCGGGTGCGGTACCGGATGATCGGCAACGCCTCCTTGGTGAGCGAGGTGAACAGCAGCTCGCCCTCCTCGCCGTCGGGCAGCGGTGTGCCGTCCAGCGGGTCGACGACCTCGGGCAGGAAGTGGTCCTCCCAGATGTGCAGGCCGTCCTTGGCCTCGACGCACTCCTGGGACACACCCGGGCCCATCACCTCGGACAGGCCGTAGATGTCCACCGCGTGCATGTCCATGCGCTCCTCGATCTCGGAGCGCATCTGCTCGGTCCACGGCTCGGCACCGAAGATGCCCACCTTCAGCGACGTCGACGTCGGGTCGATGCCCTGGCGCTCGAACTCGTCGAGCAGGGTGAGCATGTAGCTCGGGGTCACCATGATCACGTCGGGCTCGAAGTCGCCGATCAGCTGCACCTGCCGCGGGGTCATGCCGCCGGAGACCGGGATCGCCGTGGCGCCGAGCTTCTCGATGCCGTAGTGCGCGCCCAGGCCGCCGGTGAACAGCCCGTAGCCGTACGCGTTGTGCACCTTGTGACCCGCCCGCCCGCCGGCCGCGCGGATCGACCGGGCGATCAGCCCGGCCCAGCGCTCGATGTCGCCCTCGGTGTAGCCGACGACGGTCGGCCGCCCCGTGGTGCCGGACGAGGCGTGGATGCGCCGCACCTGGTCCTGGCGGACGGCGAACATGCCGAAGGGGTAGTTCTCCCGCAGGTCGGCCTTGCTGGTGGTGGGGAACCGGGCGATGTCGGCGAGCTCGCGGCAGTCGTCCGGGTGGACGCCGTGGGCGTCGAAGGCCCGCCTGTAGTGCGGGACGTTGTCGTAGGCGTGCCGCAGCGTCCACTGCAGACGCTGCAGCTGCAGCTCCCGCAGCTCGTCGACCGACATCCGCTCGGCCGGGTCCAGGAGGTCGGCGGGCGGTGCGTCACCCAGCCGCTTCGGGATCGTCGGGGTGGTCGGGGGGGTCACAGCCGTCATCCTCCGTCTACGTCGGTCGTCCGGTCGGTGCCGGGGCTCTCCTGCTTCGCGACGAGGGTGAGGACGTCGTAGCGGGCGACCGACTCACCGTCCTGACGGGTGACGTCGGCGTCCCAGCGGACCTCGCCGTAGCCGGCGGAGTCGCGCGGGGTGAGCTGCTTGCAGGTCAGCGTCACGGTCAGCGCGTCACCGAACTTCACCGGTGTCAGGAACCGCAGGTTGTCGACGCCGAAGTTGGCCAGCACCGGCCCGGGATCGGGATCGACGAACAGCCCGGCCGCCAGCGACACGATGAGGTAGCCGTGGGCGACGCGCTCGCCGAACAGCGGGTTCGCTGCGGCGGCCTCGGCGTCCATGTGGGCGTAGAACGTGTCGCCGGTGAACTCGGCGAAGTGCTCCACGTCCTCCTGGCTGACGGTGCGGGGGCCGGCGACGATCGTGTCGCCGGGGCGCAGCTCCTCGAGGTGCTTGCGGAACGGATGAACGTCGGTCTCGCGGCGCTCGGCACCCGCCACCCAGCGGCCGGTGATCGCGGCGAGCGTGTCCGGGTCGCCCTGGATCGCGGTGCGCTGCATGTGGTGCAGCACCCCGCGGATGCCACCCATCTCCTCGCCGCCGCCCGCGCGGCCGGGCCCGCCGTGCACGAGCTGCGGCATCGGCGAGCCGTGACCCGTCGACTCCTTCGCGTCCCGGGCGTTGAGCACGAGCAGCCGCCCGTGCCACGGCGCGACGCCGAGCACGACCTCGCGGGCCCACGCGGTGTCGGCGGTGACGATGGAGCCGGCCAGGCTGCCCTGGCCGCGGGCGGCGTAGTCGATCAGCTGCGCCGTGGACGAGTACGGCAGGATCGTCGAGACCGGGCCGAAGGCCTCCACCTCGTGCGGTTCGGCCCGCTCCGGGTCCCCCACCAGCAGGATGGGCGAGACGAACGCGCCGCGGTCGGCGTCGGCGTCGACCACGTCGACCGTGTCGGGATCGCCGAACACGATGCGCCCGGCGTCGGCGAGGGCCTTCACGCTGCGGCGCACCTCCTCGCGCTGCTCCAGGCTCGCCAGCGCCCCCATCCGGACGCCGTCGGTACCGGGGTTGCCGACGGTGACCTTCGCCAGCCGCGCCGACACGGCCTCGACCACCGCGTCCACCTGCTCCGCCGGTACGAACGCACGCCGGATCGCGGTGCACTTCTGCCCGGCCTTCACCGTCATCTCGGTGGTCAGGCCCTTGACGAAGAGGTCGAACTCGTCGGTGCCGGGCACGGCGTCCGGGCCGAGCGCGGAGAGGTTGAGCGAGTCGGCCTCGGCGGAGAACCGCACCGCGTTGCGGACGATCGCGGGATGCGCCCGCAGGGTCTGCGCCGTGGACGCCGAACCGGTGAACGACACCAGGTCCTGGCCGGTGAGGTGGTCGAACAGGTCCCCGACCGAGCCCGCGACGAACTGCCACGCGCCGTCGGGCAGCAACCCGGAGCCGACGATCAGCTCCGTGAGCTTCGCGGTGAGGAACGCGGTGGGGCTGGCCGGCTTGACGATGCTCGGGACGCCGGCGAGGAACGCGGGCGCGAACTTCTCCAGCGGACCCCACACGGGGAAGTTGAACGCGTTGACCTGCACCGCGACGCCGTGCAGCGGGGTGCAGACGTGCTGGCCGAGAAACGTGCCACCGCGGCCGAGCGGCTCGACGGCCCCCTCGACGTAGACGGTGTCGTTGGGCAGCTCGCGCTTCGCCTTCGACGCGTAGGCGAGCAGCACGCCGATGCCGCCGTCGACGTCGAACTTCGAGTCCCCGAGCGTGGCACCGGTCTGCGCGGAGACGGCGTAGAGCTCGTCGCGGTGCTCGCGCAGGTGCCCGCCGAGGGCCTTGAGCAGGGCCGCACGCTGGTGGAACGTCAGCTCGCGCAGCGCGGGCCCGCCGACGGTGCGGCCGTACTGCAGCGCCCCTGCGAAGTCGACACCGTCGGAGGAGATCCGGGCGATCTCCTCGCCGGTGACCGCGTCGTGCAGCGGCCGGCCCTCGGCGGTGGAGGTGTGCCAGTCGCCGAGGACATGGCTGCGCAGGGTGGGGATGCTCATGGGCTCTCCTCGTCGTCGGGGATGGGTCGTCGGGGATGGTCAGACACGTTCGATGAGCAGCGCGACGCCCTGGCCCACGCCGACGCAGAGCGTCGCGAGGCCCCGGCGTCCGCCCTCGCGGTGCAGGCGGTGGGCGAGCGTGACGGTGATGCGGGCGCCGGAGCACCCCAGCGGGTGGCCGAGCGCGATGGCCCCGCCGTCGGCGTTGACGACGTCGGGATCGAGGCCGAGCCGCCGCACGCACGCGATGCTCTGCGCGGCGAAGGCCTCGTTGAGCTCGACGGCGTCGAGGTCGCCCACCGACCAGCCCGCCCGCGCCAGCGCCTTGTGCGTGGCGGGCACCGGGCCCAGACCCATGACGTGCGGGGCGACGCCGGCGCTGGCGCCGACCACGATCCGCGCGACCGGCGTCAACCCGTGCTCCCGCACGGCCCGCTCGCTCGCGACGACCAGCGCGGCCGCCCCGTCCGACAGCGGTGAGGCGTTGCCCGCGGTGACCACACCGTCGGTGCGGAAGACCGGCCGCAGCCGGCCCAGCGACCCGGTCGACGCGTCGGGGCGCGGGCCCTCGTCGGCGGTGACGACCACCGGGTCACCCCTGCGCTGCGGGACCGTCGCTGCGGGACCGTCACCGCCACGAGCTCGGCGTCCAACCGGCCGTCCTTCGCGGCGGCGCTGGCGCGGGCGTGGCTGCGCACCGCGAACTCGTCGCACTCGGCGCGGGTGATGCCGTCGAGCGCGGCGACCTCCTCGGCCGTCTCCCCCATCGACAGCGTCACCGGGCCCGCGGTCTCGGTGTGCACCGGCGGCGCGGCCTCGTCGAGGTCGCGGAAGCGCGGGTTGGTGAAGCGCCAGCCCAGGGAGGTGTCGGCGACCTCGCCGGGCTTCGCCCACGGCGTGCCGGGCTTGGCCATCACCCAGGGCGCGCGCGTCATGACTCGACCCCACCGGCCACGACGACGTCGGCCTCGCCGGCGCGGATCGACTGCGCGGCGTTCGCGACGGCGGTCAGGCCGCTCGCGCAGAGGCGGTTGACGGTGTAGCCGGGCACCGTCGACGGCAGGCCGGCCAGCAGCACCGCCATCCGCGCGACGTCGCGGTTGTCCTCGCCGGCCTGGTTCGCGGCCCCGAGCACGACCTCGTCGACCGCGTCGCCCGGCACCCCCGCCCGGCGGACGGCCTCGGCCACCACGAGGGCGGCGAGGTCGTCGGGGCGGACGCCGGAGAGGGCACCGCCGTACTTGCCCTGCGGGGTGCGGACCCCGCTCACCAGATACACGTCGGTCATTCAGAGCCGTCCCAGCTGTCGCCCGGCGAACGATCGTTCGGTTGTCGGGGAGGCTAGCATGACCGCGTGGAGACGAACAGTGCCGGAGGCACCGCAGCCAGCTCGACGCACGCCGATCCGGCGGTCCTGGTCACCGCCGACGAGAAGGACCCGGCCGTCGCGATCGTGACACTGAACCGGCCGGCGAAGCGCAACGCGCTCACGATCGAGCTGAAGGAAGCGTTGCTCGCCGCCCTGGAGGGGGTCGCCACGGACGCGGGCGTGCGCGCCGTGGTGCTGGCCGGTTCGGGCAAGTCGTTCTGCGTCGGACAGGACCTCGGCGAGCACGTGCAGGCCCTCGAAGCGGACGCGTCCACGTCGTTCGACACCGTCGGGAGGCACTACAACCCGATCGTCGCGACGATCGCCACGATGCCGAAGCCCGTGATCGCCGCGATCAACGGTGGCGCGGTCGGTGCGGGCCTGGGCTTCGCGCTGGCCTGCGACCTGCGGGTGGCGGCGGAGACGGCCACGTTCGCCACGGCGTTCGCCGCCATCGGGCTGACCGCCGACTCCGGCCTCTCGGCGAGCCTCGTCCACTCCCTGGGCGCGGCGCGGGCCACCGAGCTGCTGCTGCTGGGTGAGTCCTTCGACGCCACGCAGGCGCTGGCCTCCGGCCTGGTGCGGGCCGTGGTGCCGGCCGAGCAGGTGCTGGACACGGCGCTGGAGCTCGCCCGCCGGCTCGCCGCCGGGCCGACCCTCGCCTACGCCGAGATCAAGAAGGCGGTCGCGATCGGCGCGGTGTCCCCGCTCGACACCGTGCTCGAGGCGGAGGGCGCCGCGCAGGCACGGCTGGGCGTCACGACGGACCACAAGGAGGCCGTCGAGGCGTTCCTGGCCAAGCGGCGGCCCACGTTCGAGGGCCGGTGACCGTGGACGGACCGTTCGGGCGGACGCCGTGAGCGCCGCACCGGCCGAGCCCCCGACGTCCCCGGTCCGCACCCGGCGGGCCCGCGGCGAGGCCGGCGCCCGGCGCCCGGTCTACGACGCGTCGTCGCTGCTCGCCGTGGCCGTGGCCGAGTTCAACACCCGCGGCTACGACGCCACCAGCATGGAGGACCTCTCCCGCGCGGCCGGCATCACGAAGTCGTCGTTCTACCACCACGTCAGCGGCAAGGAGGAGCTGCTCAAGGCCGCGCTCGAGCGCGCGCTGGACGGCCTGTTCGGCATCCTCGAGGAACCGGCGGCGCAGGACGGCCCGGCCCTGCTGCGGCTCCAGCACATCATCCGCCGCCAGGTCGAGGTCCTGACCTCGGAGCTGCCCTACGTCACGCTGCTGCTGCGCGTGCGCGGCAACACCGAGACCGAGCGGTGGGCGCTGGCCCGCCGCCGCGCGTTCGACGCGTCGATCGCCTCGCTGGTGGCCGACGCCGTGGCCGACGGCGAGGTCCGGGCAGGAGTCGAACCGTCGCTGGCCGCCCGTCTGCTCTCGGGCACGGTCAACTCGATCATCGAGTGGTACCGGCCCGGCCGCCCCGGCGCGGACGACCTGCCCGACGAGATCGTCCGGATCGTGTCCGTGGGCATCATCCCGCCGTCCTGAGCAGATCCCGGTCGGCCGTGGTTGCGCCCGGCCGGGCAGTGCGTCATCATCAGACGAACGAACATTCGGTTACGGAGGAGTCCCATGACGGTGACCGAGGACCGAACCGGTCCTGAGCTCGACCTGGAAGCCGGTTTCGACCGGACGATCGGGGCCGACCAGCGCGTGGAGCCGCGGGACTGGATGCCCGAGGCCTACCGCAAGACGCTGATCCGCCAGATCGCCCAGCACGCGCACTCGGAGATCATCGGCATGCAGCCGGAGGGCAACTGGATCCTCCGTGCCCCGTCACTGCGCCGCAAGGCGATCCTGCTCGCGAAGGTGCAGGACGAGGCCGGCCACGGCATGTACCTCTACGCCGCGGCCGAGACGCTCGGCGTCGACCGTGAGGAGCTCACCGAGAAGCTGATCTCCTCGAAGCAGAAGTACTCCTCGATCTTCAACTACCCCACGCTGAGCTACGCCGACATCGGCGTCATCGGCTGGCTCGTCGACGGTGCGGCCATCTGCAACCAGGTGCCGCTGTGCCGCTGCTCCTACGGCCCGTACGCGCGGGCGATGGTCCGCATCTGCAAGGAGGAGTCGTTCCACCAGCGTCAGGGCTTCGAGCTGCTGCTGGCGATGGTGAACGGCACCGACGCGCAGAAGGCGATGGTGCAGGAGTCGGTCGACCGCTGGTGGTGGCCGTCGCTGATGATGTTCGGCCCGCCCGACGACGACTCCCCCAACTCCGCGCAGTCGATGGCCTGGGGGATCAAGCGCCACACCAACGACGAGCTGCGCCAGCGCTTCGTCGACATGTCCGTGCCGCAGGCCGCGGCGCTGGGGGTCACGCTGCCCGATCCCGAACTGGTCTGGAACGAGGACCGGAAGTCCCACGACTACGGCGAGCCCGACTGGGCCGAGTTCAAGGCCGTCATCGCGGGCTCCGGGCCGGCCAACGCCCAGCGCGTCGCCCACCGCCGCCGCGCCCACGAGAACGGCGCCTGGGTGCGCGAGGCCGCACAGGCGTACGCCGACAAGCAGGCGGCCCGCGCGCGGGAGCAGGAGGTGCCGGCATGAGCGAGGAGGTCACCGCCGAAGGCGGGCACGGCGCCGTGCCGACCACCGGCGTCGAGACCGGGTTGGGTGAGAAGCCCTCCCGGCGCACCTGGCCGCTCTACGAGGTGTTCGTGCGCGGCAAGCGCGGCCTCAACCACGTGCACGTCGGGTCGCTGCACGCCGCCGACGACGAGATGGCCCTGCACAACGCCCGCGACGTCTACACGCGCCGCAACGAGGGCGTGAGCATCTGGGTGGTCCGCGCCGACGCGATCACCGCGTCGAGCCCGGCGGAGAAGGACCCGTTCTTCGCACCGGCCGGTGACAAGGTCTACCGCCACCCCACCTTCTACGCGATCCCGGACGAGGTGCCGCACCTGTGAACGTCCACCACACCGAGGTCGAGGGGCACGCTGTGACGGACACCGATGGGACCAACGCCTACCAGTCGCTGTCGGAGACCACCGGCCACGACGACCCGCGCTGGGCGTTCGGCACCGGCATCGTCGAGGAGGCCGGTGCGGAGATCACCTCACCGGTACCCGACGGCGTCGACCCGGCCGACCTCGCCGCCTACTGCCTGATGCTCGGCGACGACGCGCTGGTCTACAGCCACCGCCTGTCGGAATGGGTCAGCAACGCCCCGGAGCTGGAGGAGGAGGTCGCGCTGGCCAACACCGCGCTCGACCTCCTCGGCCAGGCCCGCGTGCTGCTCGCCCGCTCGGCCCACCTGACCGGCGGTGACGAGGACTCGCTGGCCTTCCTGCGCACCGACGCGCAGTTCCGCAACGTCGGCCTCGCCGAGCTCTCCGACGACCTCGACTTCGCCCGCGCCGTCGGCCGGATGCTGATCTTCTCGACCTGGCGCCTCGCGCTGCTCGACCGGCTCGTCGGCTCGGCCGACCCGGTGATCGCCGCGGTGGCGGCCAAGGGCGTCAAGGAGCTGACCTACCACCGCGACTACGCGGCCCGCTGGACGCTGCGCCTGGGCGACGGCACCGACGAGTCGCACGCACGGATGCAGGCGGCGCTGGACGCGCTGTGGCCCTACGTCGGGGAGCTGTTCCGCACCTCCGACGAGGAGCGGCGGCTGGTCGAGGCCGGTGTGGCAGTGGATCCGGCGCTGACGCGCGAGGAGGTCGACGCGGTGCTCGACCAGGTCATCACGAAGGCCACGCTGACGCGGCCCGACAAGCCGGCCATCGGCACGATCGGCGGGCGCAGCGGGCGCCAGGGCGTGCACACCGAGCACCTCGGACACGCGCTCGCGGAGATGCAGAGCCTGGCCCGCCAGCACCCGGGCACGACGTGGTGACCGACATGGTGATCGACGTGGCGACCGCGCGCGAGGTCGTCGCCGGGGTCGTCGACCCGGAGATGCCGATGCTCACCCTCGACGACCTGGGGGTCGTGCGCGGCGTCGACGTCGAGGGCGACGCGGTGCTCGTCACGATCACACCGACCTACTCGGGGTGCCCCGCGATCGAGGAGATGCGCCACGACCTGCGCGCGTCGCTGACCCGCGCCGGGTTCGCCCGCGTGGAGGTCCGCACCGTCCTCTCCCCCGCCTGGAGCACCGACTGGATCAGCGACGACGGCCGCCGCAAGCTCGCCGAGGCCGGCATCGCGCCCCCCGGCCGGGCGGCACCGCGGGTCGCCGGCCCCGTCCCGCTGACGCTCACCCCGCCGTCGGCCGCGGTGCGCTGCCCGCACTGCGGCGCGCCCGCCACCGACGAGCTGTCCCGCTTCGGGCCCACGGCGTGCACGGCCCTGCGCCGCTGCCCGTCGTGCCGGGAGCCCTTCGAGCACATGAAGGAGATCTGATGACGGCCGCCACCGAGGTCGGCACCTCGGACATCACCTCGGACATCACCTCGGACATCACCTCGGACATCACCGAGCCGCGCACCGGCGGGTTCCACCCGCTGCGGGTCGCGTCCGTCGAGCGCCTCTGCGACGACGCGGTCGCCGTGACCTTCGACGTCCCGGAGTCGCTGAAGCAGGCCTACGCCTTCAGCCCCGGCCAGTACCTGACGCTGCGCACGGTCACCGACGACGGCGAGGAGCGCCGCTCGTACTCGATCTGCGCGCCGTCGGGCGCGGCCCCGCGGGTCGGGGTCCGGCGGGTGGCGGGCGGGCTGTTCTCGGAGTGGCTGGTGGACCGGCTGGAGGCGGGCGACGAGATCGAGGTCGGCCCGCCCGCCGGCTCGTTCACCCCGCAGCTGGAGGCGGGCACCCACCACGGGCTGATCGCGGCGGGCTCGGGCATCACCCCCGTGCTGTCCATCGCCGCGTCGCTGCTGGCCGCGCACGACGACACGCACGTCACCCTGATCTACGGCAACCGCCGCACCGACACGGTCATGTTCACCGAGGAGATCGCCGACCTCAAGAACGCCCACGGCCCGCGCCTGCACCTGCTCAACGTGCTCTCGCGCGAGCCCACCGAGGCCGACATCTTCAACGGCCGCCTCGACGCCGACCGGATGCGGACCCTGCTCGGCGCGCTCGTCGACGTCGAGGACACCGACCACTGGTGGCTGTGCGGGCCGCTCGGCATGACCGAGGACGCCGTCACGGTACTCACCGAGCTCGGCGTGGACCGCAAGCGGGTGCACCGCGAGCTGTTCTACGTCGACGAGCCCCCGCCCGAGCTGCACCGCGCCGAGGACGACGACGCACCCGACGGCGACGGCAGCGAGGTGACGATCGTGCTCAACGGCCGGTCCACCCAGCTGACCCTCCCCCGCACCGTCCCGGTGCTCGACGCCGCGCAGAAGGTGCGCGGCGACCTCCCGTTCGCCTGCAAGGGCGGGGTCTGCGGCACCTGCCGGGCGAAGGTCACCGACGGCGACGTCACCATGCGCCGCAACTTCGCCCTCGAGGACGACGAGGTCGCGGCCGGGTTCGTGCTGACCTGCCAGACGCTTCCGGTCTCCGACCGGGTCGTCATCGACTTCGACGTCTGAGAACCCTTCCGGCCCCGCGTCCGCCGGGGTGGGCCGGATCAGGGGGCGCCGAGCACGGCCCGGTCGGCGTCGGTCCACTCCGCCGAGCGCCCCTGGGTGGCGCAGAACATCGACCAGGTCAGGAGCGGGCCCGTCGGGCGGGGTGGACGCGCCCAGTACCCGATCGACGGGTTGTGCCGCCACGCCCCGGTGCCCGGCCCCTTCACCATCACGAGCTCACCCGCGCTCTCCAACCGGCGGAGCGCGCTCCCGAACCGGGCGGTCGACGCCGACGCCTGCCCGCGGCGCGCCCCGAGCAGGACGTGCCCCCGCTCCCGCACGTGCGCGACGAACAGGTCCGGCCGCGCGAGCCGGAACCGGTACTCGACCACCCCGTACTCGACGAACGGCTCACCGGCGTTGACGCAGGCCAGCAGCGGCTCGAGCAGCTCGTCGGTGGCGGCGGCCTCGGAGCCCACGCCGGGACGCGGCGCGGCGGGCGCGCGGGCGCCCGTCGCGCGCGCCGTCGGGGCGACGCGGCCCGACGGCACCTCGGGGGGCGCGACGGACCACGTGTGCGTGCCGGCGCCGTCGTGCTCGCCGGTGCAGGTGTACTCGACCGCGCCGTCGGGCCGGCGCCGAGGTGGCCGGACGTCGTCGAACGAGAAGCACCGGGGGCAGGTGATGATCAACGGAGGGACCTCGCTGGACTCACGTGCCCGAGCCTAGCCTCGACCGGGTCAGCCGGCGTCGGCCCACAGCTCCAGGGCGATGTTGTCCGGGTCGCGGAACTCCAGCAGGCAGCCCAGCCCGATGTCCTTCACGCCGGCGTGGGCGACACCCAGCTCGTCGAGGCGCGCGGCCGCGGCGTCGAGGTCCGCGCGCGAGGGCAGCTTGAAGGCCACGTGGTCGAGGCCGGCGCGGTTCTCGGTGAAGGTGTCGGCGGCGGGGGCTACCGGCCGGAGCCCGAAGAACCCGCCGGGCACCTCGTAGACGACGCCGCCGAAGAGCCACCACAGCTCCTCGCGGGTGGCGTCGTCGGCGTCGGCGGGAAGCTCGAACGCGACGGGCAGGCCGAGGACGTCGTCGTAGAACCGGCGCGACCGCGCGATGTCGGTGACGGTGAGCCGGACGTGGGAGAAGCCGGTGACGGGAAGCGACATGATCGAAGTCTCTCCCATCGACGCGCCGGCGCACACCCACCACTTGGTGAGGGTGCGCCGGCGCGGCGATGCTCAGAGGGCCGGGGGCTCAGAGGGCCGGCGGCTCAGAGGGCAGGGGCCAGGGCGTTGGACGGGGTGGTCGACTGCGCGACGATCTCGGCGAAGTTCTGCTTGATGTACTCCGCCGCGCGGGTCGACATGGCGCCGATGGTGCTGGTCGGGTTGACCGCGCCACCGGTGGTCATCGCGGCCCCGTCGGCGATGAACAGGTTCGGCACCTCCCACGCCTGGTTGTAGCGGTTGACCGTCGAGTCCTCCGGCGTGTTGCCCATCCGCGCGGTGCCCATCAGATGCCAGCCCGGGGGCGGCGAGAGGACGCCGGTGTGGTTGGTCTCGCGGGCCCCGAGGGCGTCGGCGACCTCGGTGATGCGCTCGACGCCGAAGTCGCACAGGCGCCGGTCGTTCTCCGAGACGTTGAACTCGACGTGGGCGGCGGGCAGCCCGCTGGAGTCGGTGACGCTGCGGTCGAGCGTGACCCGGTTCTCCCTGATCGGCAGGTCCTCGCCGAACATGAACACCAGCAGGTGGTAGGCGAAGTGGGAGTCGAAGAACGCCCGGTGGTCCTGGCCCCACGGCGCGACCGCGGCGGTGTGCGTGCCCATCGCGGTGTACGCCGAGCCGAAGCTGCGCCCGACCTGCATCATCAGGCCGTTGACGAACCCCCGGCTGGTGTCGGTGTGGTAGAACTCCTGGCAGGCCAGGGGCGCGCCGAAGGCCCCCTTGAAGCCCTCGATCGGGTCGTCGAACCAGCAGTCCACGAACGCGAACGAGTGGTGCATCAGGTGCGTGCCCACCAGGCCGTTGGCGTTGGCCAGCCCGTCGGGGTGACCCTTCTGCTCCGACATCAGCAGCAGCCGCGGCGTGCCGATCCCGCTCGCGGCCACCACCACGATCTTGGCGCCGACGAAGTGGCTCTCGCCGGTGATCCGGTCGATGTACTCCGCGCCCGTCGCCTTGCCGCCCTTCGCCTCGACGCGGGAGACGCGGGCGTTGATGCGCAGGTCCAGGCCGTTCGCCAGCGCCTTGGGCAGCAGGGCGACGTCCATCCCGGCGAGCGAGCCGCGGGGGCAGCCGCACAGGCAGTTGCCGCAGTTGTTGCAGGGCAGCCGGCCGTCCTTGGCCTCGGTGAGGATGCCGTTGTCGCTGGGCCACCAGTGCCAGCCGAGCTTGTCCAGGCCGCTGGCGAACTTCATCCCGAGCTTGCCCGGGGGCACCGGCTGCTGGCGGGGCGCGCCGGGGCGGTCGGGGTAGGACGGGTCGCCGTGCACGCCGGAGATGCCGACCTCGGCGTCGTTGATGTCGTAGTACGGCGCGAGCTCCTCGTAGCTGATCGGCCAGTCGATGTTGCCGGCCATGTTGCCCAGCTCGGTGCCCTTGCGGAAGTCGATGGGCTTCAGCCGCGGCCAGTGCGCGGCGTAGCGCAGGGTGCTGCCGCCGACCGCGTTCATCAGGTAGGGCGTGGTGAACCCGGTGACCGGGTAGTCCTCGGGGCCCTGGCGCACGTTGGGGTCATACGACCAGCCCCGGTTGCGCTCGATGTCGAACTCCTGGTGGTGGTGCGCGTACTCGGTGGGGTGGATCCAGTCGCCCTGCTCCAGCATGGTGACCTTGAACCCGGCCGCGCACAGACGGTTGGCCATGGCCGAGCCGCTCATGCCCGAGCCGATGATCAGGACGTCGGCCTCTTCGCCGCGCGTGCCGTTGGTGCCGTTGCGGCCGGTGTGGCCGTTCGTGTTCCACCCGCTCATCGCACTGCCTCGCTTCGCTCGGTCGACGCTGCGCGACGGCGCTGTGCCGACGATTCGCTCGCACGCTCGCTCATGACTGCACCCCGTACTCGTCGGCGATGTCGGTGGGCATGGAGACGAAGCGGACGTCCTCGGTGGCGATGAACGTGCCCCGCTTCGGGAACTCCTTGTCCGGCCACGGCTCGACGTCGTAGCCGTAGGGCAGCGGCGGGCCGTGGTAGTCGCGGCCGGCCGGCAGGTTCTTCCGGATCGCCGCGGTGACCTCGGCGCGGGCGTAGTAGCCGTAGTAGACCAGCGACCGCAGCTGCTCGAAGAACGTGGCGTCGTCCTCCGCGCCCTTCTCCAGCGCCGTCAGCGCCGCGATCTGCTGCGACGGCACGGCGTCGAGGAACGCCGGGCCGAGCCGGTTGAGCTGGTCCTTGAACGGGTGCTCGGCCGCGAGCGGGTAGTACTTCACCTCGTGGCTCGCCGGCGTCACGTAGCGGGCGACGAACTCGACGATCTCCACCTCGCTCGGCGCGGGGAAGCCGCGGCCCGGCGGGATGATCAGGTCGGCCGCGGTGTCGATCACCGCGCGCTGCTGCTCCGTGAAGCGCACGGGGGGCGAGTAGCCGCCCACCCGCGCCTTCTGCGCCGCCCAGCCCGCACGCGGGTCGGGTTCGGTCGCCTTCGTGCCCATCGGTTCGGGGGCGTGCAGGACGCCGTTGCTCGTGGTGGTCATCGTTGCCCTCCTCGTGGTGGTGGCGTGCGGGTCAGAGCGGGGCGCCTGCCCAGTCGGCGCTCGCCCGCGGGGAGTCGTCGAGGTTGACGCTGACGTGCTTGACCTGGGTGTAGCTCGCGATCGACTCCAGGCCCTCCTCCCGGCCGGTGCCGCTCTGCTTGTAACCGCCGTGCGGGGCCATCGGCAGCTCGCCGAACCAGTCGTTGACCATGACGCCGCCGACCTGGAGCCGCCGTGCCGTGGACAGCGCGCGGGTGATGTCGGAGCACCAGATCGCCGCGAACAGGCCGAAGTCCGAGTCGTTGGCCGCGGCCACCAGCTCGTCCTCGTCGGACCACGTGAACACCGACAGCACCGGGCCGAAGATCTCCTCGCGGGCGATGCGGTCGCTCGGTGAGACGTCGGTGAACACGGTGGGCTCGACGAAGTAGCCGTCGACGTCGGTGCCGGCCGGGCGCCCGCCGCCGTAGAACAGCGTCGCCTCCCGCTTGCCGATCTCGATGTAGGAGCGCACGCGGTCGAACTGCTTCTTCGACACCAGCGGGCCCATCTGGACGCCCTCGTCGAACGGGTCGCCGATCCGCGCCACCCGCAGCCGCTCCACGAGCCGGGCGAGGAACTCGTCGGCGATGTCGCGGTGCAGGAACAGGCGGGTGCCGGCCACGCAGACCTGGCCGGCGTGCGAGCAGAAGCCCTGGACCGCGCCCTCGACGGCGTCGTCGAGGCGGGCGTCGGGGAACACGATGGTCGGGCTCTTGCCGCCGAGCTCCAGGTTGACCTGGGCGATGTGCTCGGCGCCCAGCTTCGCCACCGTCTTCCCGGTCTCGGTGGACCCGGTGAAGGTGATGCCCATGACGTCCGGGTGCGCGGCGAGCGCGGCCCCGGCCTCGGCGCCGTAGCCGGTGACGACGTTGAACACCCCGTCCGGGAACCCGGCCTCGGCCACCAGCTCGGCGTACTTCAACGCGGAGAGCGAGGTGTCCTCCGCCGGCTTGACGACGCAGGTGTTGCCCAGCGCCAGCGCCGGGGCGGTGGAGCGCACGAGGATCAGCAGCGGGTAGTTCCACGGCACGATGTGCGCGGTCACGCCCAGCGGCTCCAGCAGGGTGAACGCGAGCTTGTTGCCGGGCACCTCGATGGTGCGCCCGCCGACCTTGTCGGCCAGGCCCGCCCAGTACTCCAGCCACAGCGGGATCGCCCCGACCAGCTCGCGGGCCTTGTCCAGGTAGTGCCCGGAGTCCAGCGCCTCGAGCTGCGCGAGCTCCTCGGCGTGCTCGGTGACCAGACCGGCGAGCGTGCGCAGCAGGCCCGCTCGGGTGATCGCGTCGGTGAACTGCCACTCGACGGCGACGCGCTTCGCGGCGGCAACCGCGCGGTCGACGTCGGAGGCGTCGGCGCGGGGCACGGCGGCGATGGTGCGGCCGGTGGCCGGGTCGACGGTGGCGAACGTGACGCCGGCGCTCGCCGGGCCCCACCGTCCGTCGATGAACATCTGCGCGTGGTCGACGCGGCGGGTGGCCTGGTCGAAGGTCATCGGTTGCTCGATGGTCGTCATCGGCCCTCCAGGGGTCGGGAACGGGTGTGGGCGCGTTCGTCGATCACGCGGCGGGCCTTGTGCTCGGCGCGTTCGAAGGTGTTCGGGTCGACCGACTCGAAGGTGACGCGCACCCCGAGCAGGGACTGCAGGCCCTCGGCGCCGGCGCGTTCGAACTCGGCGCGGGCGCCGTCGCGCCGGTCGGTCTCGGCGCGGACCACCATCTCGTCCATCGAGCCGGTGCGGGTGACCACGATCCGGTGCTCGCCCGCGTAGCCGGGCACGCCGCGCAGGAAGTTGTCGACCTCGGTCGGGTACACGTTCTCGCCGCGGATGTGGATCATGTCGTCGATCCGCCCGTACACGCCGCGGGGCAGCTTCGGGTAGGTGCGGCCGCAGCCGTTGGTCTCCATCGTCCAGCGCGTGAGGTCGTTGGACGCCAGCCGGATCATCGGCTGCGACGTGCGTTCGAGATGGGTGTAGACCGGGGTGCCCTCGCCGCCGTAGGGCACGGTGCGGAACGTGTCCGGGTCGCACACCTCGTGCCAGACGATGTCCTGCCACAGCAGCATCCCGTCAGGGCTGCCCTCGGTGGCCGACGCCGACATGAACGGCGTCATCTCGGCCATCGTCCCGCAGTCGACGACGCGGGCCCCGAACGCCGAGGAGATCGCGTCGCGCACCGCGGGCACCGACGCCCCGGGCTCGCCGGAGAAGAACATGATGTCGATGCCGAACTCGCGCGGGTCGATCTTCTCCTGCTCGGCCACCTCGGCCAGGCGCAGCGCGTAGGACGGCGTGGCGTAGAAGGCGCGCGGCTTCGTGCGGGCGAGCCAGGTGACGGCGCGGGCGGTCATGCCCTTCGCCCCGGCCCCGAACGGCAGCACCCGGCAGCCCAGCCGCTCGGCGCCGCTCATCGCGCCCCACGAGCCGAGGTACAGGCTGAACAGCGCCGCGACGAACACGGTGTCGCCGGGCCGCACGCCCATCCCCCACAGGATGCGGGCATGGTTGTCGGCGATCACCTGCCAGTCGTCGCGGCCCAGCGCGAACGCCGTCGGCATGCCGGTGGTGCCCGACGTACCGTGGATGTGGTGGATCTGCGACTCGTCGACGCAGAGGTAGTCGCCGAAAGGCGGCGCGTCGTTCTGGGACTGCCGCATCTCCGCCTTGGTCACGACCGGCACCTGCTCGAACGCCTCGAACGAGGTGATGTCGGCGGGTTTGACGTCGGCCGCGTCCCACTTGCGCCGGTAGAACGGCGCGGTGGCGTAGGCGTACTCCATCACCTCGCGCAGGCGCACGAGCACCGCGGCGTCGCGCTCCTCGGGGTCCATGGTCTCGCGGTGCGGGAACCAGTAGGGCGAGTCGGGGTCGGGAAGGTAGCTCTGGTCGTACCGGGCGGGGAACCGCCACTCCTCCATGTCAGGCACAGTCACTCCTCGCTTCGCTCGGCCGTGCGCGGAAATCGGTGCCCCGGCACCGATTTCCGCTCACGAGCGCCTCCGCTCGATCTCGGCGTCGTTCCAGGGCGTCAGGGCCTGGTACTCGGGCACGAACCCGAGGCCCTTGCCGGCGTCCGGCGACGGTGCGTCCTGGGTGGTCACCACGTCGACCACGGCGGGAGCGTTGGCCAGCGCCCGCTTCAGCGCCCCCTCCAGCTCGGCCGGGTCCGTGACGCGTTCGCCGTGCGCGCCGAGGCTCCGCGCCAGCGCGGCGTAGTCGGAGTCGGCGAGCTCGGTGCCCACGACCAGGCCGTAGTTCTCCTGCTGGTCGTAACGCTCGATGTTCCAGGCGCGGTTGTTGGACACGACCACGACGACCTTCGCGCCGTGCCGCGCGGCGGTGTCGATGTCGGTGGCCGTGATGCCGAACGCGCCGTCGCCGGTGACGGCCACGACGGGCCGCTCCGGGTAGGCCAGCGCCGCGGCGATGCCGAACGGCGTCGCGACCCCGAGGCAGCCGAACGCGCCGGCGTCGAGGTAGCGGGCGGCCCGGGTGATGCCGAGGCGGGCGAAGCTCAGCAGGTCGCCACCGTCGGCGATCATCACGGCGTCGTCGAGGGCGAGGGCGTCCAGGGCGGCGAAGATGCGGTTGGGGTGCATGCGGCCGTCGTCGCCCGCGGGGGCGTCGGCCATGGCCGTGCGGTAGTCGGCGGAGCGCTTGCGGTGCTTGGTGCGCAGCTCGTCGCGCCAGGCTGTGTCGGGGGTGTGCCCGTCCAGCGCGGCCGCGAGCGCGGTGAGCGTGGCCGCGGGATCGGCGAGGATCTCCACCTCGCCGCGGCGGTTGTCGATCAGCTCGCTCGCGGTGTCGGCGATCCGCACCACCTTCGCGTTCCTGAACACGGCCGGGGAGCCGAAGGCGAGCTGGAAGTCCAGCTGGCGCCCGACGGTGATCAGCAGGTCGGTGTCGCGCATGACCGCCGAGCGCGCCGAGCCGACCCCGGCGGGGTGGTCGTCGGGCACCAGGCCGCGGCTCTCCTGCGTGTCGAGGTAGGCGGCGCCGCTCGCGTCGAGGAAGCGGACGAGCTCCGCACCGTCCCCGACCCGCGCACCCCGGCCGCTGATCACGGCGGGCCGCTTCGCCGCGCGGACCAGCTCGGCGACGGCCGCCACGTCGTCGGGGTGGGGCTGCGGGCGGCGGCGGGGCTTGGCCCGCAGGTGCTCCACGGTGACCAGCGCCGGCGGCACCTGCTCGCGCAGCACGTCGGTGGGGATCTCGACGTAGACGGGGCCGGGCTCGCCGCGGTCGCCCGCGGCCCGGGCCCACGCCTCGTCCATCTCGCGCAGCACCTGGTCGGCGACGCGCAGCGTGCGCGAGAGCCGGGTGACCGGCGCGAGGATCGCGGTGTGCGGGATGTCCTGCAGCGGGCCCATGTTGGCCTGCGCCCGCGGCGGGCAACCGCCGAACACGAGCACCGGGATCCGGCTGATCGACGCGTTGGCCACCGCGGTCACGGTGTTGGTGACACCGGGGCCCGCCGTGACGAGCGCGACGCCGGTCTCCCCCGTCAGCTCGGAGTGGGCGTGGGCCATGTGCACCGCGGAGCCCTCGTCGCGGACGTCGACGATGCGGACGCCGAGCCGCGCGAGCTGGTCCCAGACGGGCTGGATGTGGCCGCCCTGCAGACCGAAGACCCGGTCCACCCCGTGGTCGCGCAGGAAGCGCGCGACCAGCTCCGCGACGACGACGGGAGCCTGTTCCGACATCCGATCCCTCCTCGGTGAGTGATCCACACCACGTGGTGGCGCTCACCCGAGGGTGCCGCATTCTGAATTCAGAAGTCAACAGCTGGGGAGGAGTCGACCTCCTGCGGATCGCGATAGCGTGTTCGGATGACCGCGCTCCCGATGCCGCCGTCGCGGACCGAGCAGGTCTACGAGGCGATCGTCGACGACATCTGCACCGGACGGCTCACCCCGGGCACCCCGCTGCGCCAGGAACTGCTCGCCGCGCGCTTCAACGTGTCGCGCCAGCCGGTGCAGCAGGCGCTCCTGCTGCTGCGCAACCAGGGGCTCGTGCGCGAGTTCGGCCGCCGCGGGCTGGAGGTGGCGCCGCTGGGGCGGGAGTTCGTCAGCCACCTCTACGACCTGCGGGCCCTCCTCGACGGGCACGCCGCCCTGCTGGCCGCGCAGCGCCGCACCGACGCGTGGCTGGCCGAGGCCGCCGAGATCGTGGCGGCCGGGCAGCAGGCGTTCACCGAGCGCGCCTTCGCGCGCATGATCACCGCGGACGTCGACTTCCACCGCAGCGTCGTCGAGGCCGCCGGCAACCCCCTGCTCACCGAGAGCACCAGCGTGCTGTGGCGCAACGTGCAGCGCGTGATGGGCGAGGTACTGCTCCAGGGCGGCTCCCCCGCCTGGGTCTGGGAGGACCACGCCGCCATCCTCGACGCCGTGAGCCGCCGCGACGGCCCGCGCGCCGAGGAGCTCGCCCGCCGCCACGCCCAGCACGGCGAGCAGCTCATCCTCGACGCGATGCCGACCGACCGGACCTGATCGTCGTCGCTGTCCGGACCGGCTCAGCGGCTTCTCGAGCAGCTCACGGGGCTGGCCGTGCTCGGCGTGGATGAGGGTGCGGCCGGTCTGTGGTTCGCCCTGCGCGACCAGGACCTCACCGAGGCCGTGTTCGCGCTCAGCGCCGGCGTGGGCGCGGCGGCCGTCTTCGACGCGGCCGGGGTCGGCGCGGCGATCGAGCACAGCATCCCGGCGCCGGCCCCGCGCGGGAAGATCGTCGTGGTGGGCATCCACGAGCGACCCTTCGGTTTCAACCCCACCAGCATCCTGCTGCAGGAGGTCGAGGTGATCGGCTCCTTCCTCCACGACGACGCCGACTACGCGGCCGTCATCGCGAACATGGCCGCGGGGCTCTACGACACGACCGGATGGGTGGAGCACACCCCGCTCTCCGGCCTCCTCGACGCGTTCGACGAGCTCCGGGCCGGCCGCAAGATGAAGATCCTCGTCGACCTCTGACCCGCGTACACACCACCGGCGGCCCGGCACCTCGGCCACGACGTCGGTTGTGGCTCCCCGGGTCGGCCGCGCCACGTGCCGCAGTCACATCGGCGTCCGCTCGGCAGGTAGAAGGCGATCCGTCACCGCTCCTCAGCCACGAGCTGGACCGCGAGGGATCCCACCACGTCGCCCTCGCCGTTCCCGGTCACGAGCAGGACCTCGAGCACGACCGCGGTACCGGCGGCAAGGTCGCCGTCGACCTCGGCCAGCAACTGGAAGTCGCGGCGCTCCAGACCCTCCAGGTCGACGGCGGTCGCCGCGACGGTGCCGGGGCCTGCGACTCCCGCTCCGTCCGCGTCGAGGATCCGGACCCGGAAGCCGGTGTCGGCGAGCTCGAGACCGGTCGCCTGCGCCGCGGCCCGGGCCCGGCGTTCGTCGACGGCGCCGGCGCGCAGCTGGAAGGTGGCGGGCTCGGTACGGGGGTTGGCGACGGCGAACCGCGGCAGTGCGGGTGCCCCCGGCGCGGCGGCGACGGCCATGAGGTTGCGCTGGGCCCAGTGCCGGTCGTTGATCGGGTCGGCCGCCTTGCCCGCCCGGTCCTGCGGGTGGGAGACCACGGCGAGCAGGCAGACGTGCGCGGGCGCCGTGGCCGGGATCGTCGCGGTCATCGTGGCGGTGGTGGCCGTCGCCGGGGTGGTCCGGTCGGGTGGGGCGGCGACGGTGGCGGCGGCGAAGAAGGTCGGTTTCGCGAAGCCGACCGTGGGGTCGGCCCAGTAGACGACGACGGTGGCCGCGGCCGCGGCGTTCCCGCCGCCGGAGTTGCGGACCTCGACGGTGACCTCGAGGGGACGGCCGGGGGTGTAGTCGCCGGCGTGGATGGACGGGCAGGCCCAGGACAGCACCTGTGCGGGCAGGCCGCGACGGCTGCCGTCGTCCCAGCTCCCGCCGTCGGTGATCGGATCGGTCCAGTACGGGATGCACAGGTAGGGCCGGGTGTCGGGCTGCTGGTCGTCGCCGCGGCCGGGTTCGTCGGGTCGCATGGTCGTCCGCCTCACTGCTCGCCGTAACCGAGGACGACGACGCCGATCGGGTCGTCGTGCACCGAGCCGTCGGTGGCCCAGCACGGGTGACCCGCACCGCGGTCGGCGTCGAGGTCGAGGTTGTCGGTATCGGCCCGTCCGACGGCGAGCTGGCCGAACAGCTCCAGCGACACCTGCGGGGCGCCCCTTCCGATCTCGGGGATCATCGTGATCGTCGGCGGGGAGCCGGCGGGGTAGGGCACGTCGGCGGCCGGTTGCTCCAGCGGCGAGACCGGGTAGCGGTGGTAGGTCGCGCCGGGATCGGGTTCCTCCCGGTGCGGCCATCCGCCCGGCCGCGGCACCGCGGTGAACTGCCGGTACAGCGGCCCGTCGGTGCGGTCGCCGGGATAGGTCAGGCCGCTCAGGGCGAGGAACGCCGACGCGGAGTCGAGCGCCTCCCACAGCTGGCCCTGCATGTCGTGCAGCATCCCCACCAGCTGCGTCGCCTGCGCGGTGCCGGCGACCGCGGTCAGCTGCTGACCGGTGACCGACACCGTGGTCGGCTGCGTGGGATCGTGCGGGTCGGGCGGGTCCTGCTCCCAGACCTTCTTCAGCAGCATGTTGTCCCAGAAGGTGCACGGCTTCTTCTCCGCCCACTGCACCACGCACTGCACGAAGGCCTGGATGACGTCGACCGCGATCAGTATCGCCACGATGATCCCGCAGACGGTGTTGCCGGAGTTGTCCGACGACGAGGGCTGCTGTGACCCGGGCTGCGGATCACCGCCGAACTGCACCGCCACGCCGCCGCCGTCCTGGCCCACCACGTCGACGTCCTGCGGTCGCAGGGTCGGGGGCGGGTTCTGCGGATCGTCGTAGAGGGCCTCGGCGAACACGGACAACGGCACCGCGGGCGGCGCCGGGACGGTGAACCCGTCGAGCAGGTCGAGGTGCTCGAGCACCCGCCGGTAGCCGAGCGCGAGGTCCGGCACCGGCGGGGCCGCCGCCACGTCGAACGTGCCCGCCAGCGCGGAGGTGGCGAACCCCAGCAAGGCCTCGTCGGGTCCGCCGTCGAGGGTCGCCCGGATGCCGGCCAGTCCGGTCGCCGCGGGATGGTGGCGCTCGAGCCACGTCCCGATCGCGCGCCGGGCCAGCCGGTCGCGGTAGCGGTGCAGCCGGCGCGGCCCGCCCACCCCCTGCCCGACGTAGGCCGCACCGACCGCGTTCGTGCCGTAGGACGCGAGTGCGCCCAGCGCGAACGCGCGCGTGCGGGTGTCCCCCGCGCTCGACCACAGGGTGCGCACGAGGGCGTCGGTCCGCCTCCCGGTGGCCAGGTCCGACCAGTTCCACTGCGCCGACGGCAGGTCGTCCTGCCGGGGGTGGGCCGGCAGGTGCGGGAAGGCCAGCACCTCGCTGCGGAAGGCCAGCACGTCGACCCGGACCAGGTTCAGGTCCGTGACGAACTGCTGGGCCCGCATCGCCGCGTCGTTGAACCGCTGTGCCGCGCCCGGCACGCCCGGTGCCGCCAGTGCCCCCTCCAGGTCGGCCCGGACCGAGCCGAGGTCGGCGTACAGCGCGGTGCCGCGCTGCCACAGTGCGGCCGCGCGGCGGAGCAGGTCCAGCTCGGTGCCGTCCCCCGCCGCCTGCCCGAGGGCCTGGCGCAGCAGCGCTCCCGACAACGCCGCCGCGGGTTCCGCGCCCGCGGCGTCCAACGCCTGGGTGCGGGCCGCGTCGGTCGGCGCGTCGGGCGGGACGACGGTTCCGAGATCGGCCACGAGGTTGGCCAACCCCACCTGCTCGGCGTGGTAATCGGACATGAGGCTGGCCCTCCGTCGGACGGGCCTCGACGAGGCCGTTCGATCATTCAGAGCGGGATCCACCGGATCTGATACGAGGCCCGGCGGCGGTCACCGCCCCCGCCGGACGCCCTCCCCCGCCCGTCACCACGGAGTGACCCGCGGCCTGCGACCCTGTAGCTCGCCCGCCGTCGACCGACCGCGCCGGAAGGACCCCGATGACCATCGACCCGCAGCTCGACCACCTCGTCTACGCGGTGCCCGACCTGGCCGCCGCCGTTTCCGCGTTCGCCGCGGCCACGGGCGTCCACCCGGTCGCCGGCGGGCGGCACCTGGGCCGCGGCACGCGCAACGTCCTCGTCGGCTTCGGTGGCTCCGCCTACCTGGAGATCATCGGCCCGGACGTGGAGCTTCCCGCCGACGACGACGCCACGGTCCCGTTCGGCGTCGACACGCTGACGGCCCCGAAACTCGTCACCTGGGCGGTGCACCCGCCCGACATCGAGGCCGCCGCCCGGGCGTCCGCCGCCGCCGGTGCCGATCTGGGCCCGATCGGGCCGCTGTCGCGCCGGACCCCCGATGGCGACCTGCTCGAGTGGCGGCTCGCCTCGACCGTGCCCGCGCCGCTGGACGGGATCACGCCGTTCCTCATCGACTGGGGCACCACCGCGCACCCGGCCACCGCACCCGGCCTGCCGGCGCTGACCCTCGTGGAGCTGACCGCCACCCACCCCGATCCCGACGCGGTGCCGGCGGTGCTGCGCGCGCTCGACGTCCACCTGCCGGTGGGGCCCGGTCCCGCCGCGCTCACCGCACGGCTCGACACCCCGCGCGGCCCGTTCGTCCTCACCTGAGACGGGGCGCGCCGTTCAGGCCGGGCCGGTGCTGCGCGCCCGACCCGCGGCCACGGCCCAGCGCCAGCTGTCGAGCACGGCGGCCAGCCCGGGCGGGCACACCCGTTCCGCGGCCCCGTCGCCCTCCAGACCGGCGAGCACACCGGGCCAGACCGCTGCGTCGCGGGTCGCGCCGCGGACCCAGTGCAGGCCGACGAGCCGGTTCAGCACCTCGATCCGGCGAGGCCGGTCACCCATCACCACCGCGGTCTCCAGGGCCCGGTCGAGCAGCGCCACCGCGGTGTCGGGCGCCCGGTCGTCGGCCAGCCGGAGGTAGCTGCGGACGACGCAGCGCAGGTCACCGACGGTGCGGAAGGTGGACAGCGCCGCTTCGGCGTGCCCGGCTCCCGCCGGTCCCGGGAGCAGGGCTTCTCCCGCGTCGCCCATCTCGACGGCGGCATCCTCGCCTGGCGCGAGGCGGGCCGCCCGGTAGCGGCACCGGCCGGCTGAGGGGGGCCGCCGCTACCCGTCGGCGGTGGCCGCACGCCAGGCGTCGGCACGTTCCTCGGGGCGACGCAGATCACGGGCGGCCGCGACGCCGTCCTGCTGCTCCGGGGTCGCCGCGCTCCGTGCCACCGCGCCTTCGGCCTCGGCCAGTTCCCGTGCGGCCGCCGCCCCGTCGACGTCGGGAAACGCCTCTGCCAGCTCCTCGATCGCGTGCTCGTCCGGCGCGTACCCGTCGTCGTGTGTGGTCCTGTCCATCTCTCGATCGTCGACCTGTCCGGAGGATCTCGCGAGTCGGTCGGATGTCACCCGGTACCGCCGCGCCCCGGTACGGGCGGCGTTGCGGTCCAGATCGCGTGCGGACGCCGCCGAGACCGTGCGCCGCCTGCACGCCGCGGGGCACGCCGATCTGCGGACCTCGCACGGCTATGTGGTGCAGCACGTCGTCGAAGGGCCGCGGCCGGTCGGCGAGATCGCGACGCGCATGGGGATCACCCAGCAGGCCGTATCGAAGACGGTCGGCGAGCTGGTCGGGATCGGCTACCTCGAACGCACCACCGACCCGGCCGACGCGCGGGTCCGGCTCGTCGGACTCTCCGCGCGGGGGCGCACCGCCGTGACCGCGACCCGGCGGATCCGCGACGAGGTGCAGTCCGAGCTCGCCGCCGTGCTCGGCGAGGAGCGCACGGCGGCCCTGCACGAGACGGCGCTCGCCGCGCTGGAGTGGGCGGGCGGCGGCGACACCATGCGCACCCGCCAGGTGCCGGAATCGACCTGAGCGTGGGCGACGACGAGGTCGTGCACCGCTCACACCCGACGGCCGGCGGTGGCGGGCGGCCGATCCCGAGCTGCCCGAGCAGGTCCGGGCCCGGCTGCTGCACCACCTCGGCACCGCCCGGTCGGCCGTGGGTACCGCGGAGCGGGCCGGCGACGACACGGTGGTGACCGCCGCCCGTGCGCGCGTCGGCGCGGCCAAGCGGGGACTCGGTGAACGCGGCACCCCGTGGTGGGAGCAGGACGCCGAGGCCCGCCGCGCCCGCTGAACCGCGGCATTCGAGCTCGACGGTCCGGGTGATCAGCCGGCCTGAGCCGTCCGGACGACGTCCACGATCGGCGCGGGCGCCGGGACCGTCAACGACGTGTCCTCGAAGCAGAGGACCACCGCGGTGGACCGGGGGTGCCGCCCGGGGCCCATCCCGATCTCGACGCCGGTCCGCTCCAGCCCCGGCCGGCTACGCATGGCGTCGTCGAGCGAGCCGACCGGGAGCGGCCGGGTTCTCAGCAGGGCGAGATCTCGGCCCACACCGTCTTGCCCCGGCCGGCGGGATCGGGCGTGCAGTCCCAGTGGCTCGCCAGGGCGTCCACCATCTGCAACCCCCGACCCCGGGCCGCGAACGGATCGTGGGCACGCAGCAGCGGTGGCGCGTCGCAGTGGTCCCGGACGGCCACCCGCAGCACGTCGGCCCGGCGACTGACCGACACGGTCAACGGGGTACGAGCGTGGTCGACCGCGTTGCTCACCAGCTCGCTCGCCACCATCAGCGCCACGTCGACGTCGTCGTCGGACAGCCCCCAGCAGCACAGGAGCGCCCGCACACGCCGCCTGGCCTCGAAGGCCGCACCGGCGACGGGCTCGAACCTCCACACCACATGCGCTCCGTCCGTAGCAACCGGTCCCGTCCCATGTACGACGTGGGCGGGGTACCCGCCGCTCACGGCGCCAATCGCCACACGGACCAGGGCGGACCGGACGGGACGAGGCCGCGCTCGCCGGCGCCCGTCCGACGGTCACCGGTACCGCCGCGGCACGGTCCACGGTCGGCCGAACTCCTCGTCGAACGCCTCGGGATCGAACAGGCTGTCACCCCCCGGCCGGAAAGCTGGTCAGCTCACCGAACACGACCCGGCCGTCGATGTCGTAGAGATCGACGCGCACGAAGTCGGTACCGGCCCCGAGGCGCTCGGCCACCTGGATCATCTCCGGCACGCAACATCTTGTAGCGCACCTTCTCGCGGAACGTGCAGGGGTTGCGGGTGCGCCACAGACGGACCGCGCGCACGACCCGGCTCCGCTCGCGCCACCGGACGGCACGCACGCCGACCTCACCGTGAACACCCCGTCGGAGCGAGCCTGGCCGCATCACCTGCCCAGGTTACGGCCGCCCCCGGCGGGTCCGGATCGTCAGCGCCGCCGCCTCAACCGGGTCGTGCAGCCGGTGGCGGCCGTTGCCGTCGGGCACGGGCGGTTCATCCCGCACCTCGACGTGTGCGGTCGACGGCACGTCTCTGTCGATCCGCCTGCCGTGCTGCCGGCACTCGCTCGCCTCGAGGGGACTCACTCGTCCACGGGCCAACCAGATGCGGGACGACGCCCGCTCGCGGCGGATCCGCGTGGACCGGAGGCCGATCAGCAGAGCGATCGTCACGGCGACGAGGAACCCGGTGGCGAGGCCGACGACGATCCATCCGCCCGCCGTCATCGAGTGGTCGTCGTGGTCGAGGGCACCAGACGCACGTGTCGGCGGTCCCGAGCGACGATCCCGGCCGCATCTCCGCGACGGGCCAGGATCTCGGCGGCTTCGAGCAGTGCCCAGATGTGGTCCTCGACCGGGCTGTCGGCGTCGAGGTGCATGACCCAGTCACTGCCTGAGGCACTGAGGATCGCGACCGCATCCCGAAGCGGACTGTAGGTGATCGTCAGCTGCGGCCGCTGCGCGTGCGGCTCGGGGTGGACGGAGTGAAGGTGGTCCATGGCATGAGGCGTGACGACGCGCGACGTGAGGCTGTCGCAGGCCGCGGCACGCGGCTCCTCTCGTGTCTCAGCGCGGCACCGGCAGTCGCGGGGTCTCGGCTTAGCCAGCACTGAGCGGATGGGTGTCACAGGAAGTGACGGTCTCATCACGGCGTACGTGGGTGCGTCGAACACCGGCCGTGGGATGTTGCGCGAGAGCCGAGGATTCACTCGAATGGTCCATGCCGAGCACGTCACGGTGTGCCGCTCGTCGATGGTGGTCAGGTGGGCGCGGACCCGGCACGGCCCGGCCGCTGGGACCGGAAGAAGTCCCACACGACCGTCGCGGCCCGCGGGCCGACGGGATCGCGGGGGCTCGAGTTCGTCCACGGCCGTCACTCCGCGGCCGCGTCGAGGATCGCCGTCGCGGCGGCCGCGGCCCGTTCCGCCGCCTCGGCGACGGGCAGCGCACGGAGGTCGGGCGGATGGACCTCCACGCACCACGGCCCGTCGAACCCGTGGCGCGCACCAGCCCGACGACGTCGAGGTCCCCCTCGCCGGCGGTTGGGCGAAGCCGCTGCCGGTGAGGGTGGTCGCCACGCCCGGTTCGCCGCGCCTGCTCGCTGATCCGGGTCCGCCCCAGGACGTCGGCGTTGCTGGCCTCGTCGAGGAGGGCTTCCAGGTAGGCGGGTCGGTCGGCGACGATCGCCGCCGAGACGGCGGCGAACACCGCCTGGTCGATCCCCCGCGGGTTGTCGTCGGTGCGCAGCAGGAACGGCGGGATCGGTGCCAGCAGCACCGCGCCGCGCACCCGCGCCGACCCGTGCGTGCCGAGGTAGCGGACGATCTCGCCGATGCCCATCGAGAACCCGACCAGGCTCACCGCACTCAATCGATAGCCGCCAGATCGAGCGACGGTTCGCGATCTTCGTCAACGGACCCGGAGGAGCACCGACCTGGCCCCGACCTCTCCGCTGCGAACGGGACTAGCGCGGCGCGACGCCCGCGCCGGCCCGCCGGGCAGCCCGACGGTCGTGCCACCGCGCCCGTCGCTCGCCGGCGGCTGTTCGCAACGACGTGGTGCGGACCGCGTCCACGATCGGGACGACGACCGCCATCAACGCCAGGAACCCGAAACAGACGAGCACGAATTCGATCACTTCAGTTGCCCTTTCTCCGCCGTGTTCTCGCGAGTACCCGCAGGTGACGTAGATCACTCCTGGATCCTGCTGACCGCTACCCAGCTTGCGGCGGCGGTTTCCCCTCTCCAGCCGCCCGCCCGGTCCGGCGACCGACGTTCGACAGGCTCCATAGGATGGGCGAGGCGGCCACCAGCGCCCTCGACTCCGGCTTCTCTCTCCGGGGCGGCTACTTGTCGTCGTGGACCTCGTCCGAGCCGGGATCGACGACGCCGCTCGACCGGCGCAGCGCCAGTGGCATCACGCCCCACAGCCCGGCGAACAGCACGAACGCGCAGCCCGCTGCGGCAACTCCGGCCGCCGTCCCGGCGACCGTATCGAAGATCAGCAGCACGACGCCGGTCACCGCGAGACCCAACAACCCCAGCCCACCCACCGCGCATCCCTGCCCCACCGACACGAGCACCTGACGGGCGTGCCGCCGGAACAACAGCCGGTGCATGCCGACCGGGGCGATGAGCAGGCCCGTGGCGGCGACGGACAGCGCCGTCGTCACCAGATAGACGGCCTGCGCATGTCCCGGCAGTGTGGGAAACCGCTGCTGGAACGGCACCGTGAGCAACAACCCGGTGAGCAGCTGGACGCCGGTCTGCGCCACCCGGAGCTCCTGGAGCAGGTCCGCCCAGTTGCGGTCCAGCCGCTCGGTGTCGGTCTCGTCGCGCACCCGACGGTTCCACTCGGCGTCGTCGACGTCAGCCACGGCAGCTCACGCTAGCCCCGAACCACTGCACGCGTGGACGACAAGTACGGAGGATCCCGTACCTCGCGTGGCGCGTTCGTCCCCTCCGTTGCGCACCGGGTCACGCAGAGCGTCACGCGGTAGGCCGTCTCACGAGCAGGCGGCCGGGGCGTCAAGGCACCGTCGTCCTCCAGCCCGCTGACCGCCGAACCCGGGAGCGGGGCCCGTCGAGCGTGCGGGGTCATGCTCCGCCCCATCACCGTCCTGACCGGGGTGGCGCCGGCCGATGCGGCGCCCGGAGCAGCCCTCCTCCACCGCCCAGCACGCGGTCTCCTGATCGCGGCTGGCTGAGGTGGCGACCCGGTGCGCCTGCGGCTAGCGTTCACGGGTCTGGTCCGTGAGACGGAGGTCTGGTGACAGCGAGACCACGGGCGACGCGGCGCTCATGAGCGTGGTGATCCGCGACGCCGTCGAGGGGAACGAGGGCCGGGACCCCCTGTTCGCGGGTGCGGGTGAGCTGGGCGAGGTGATGGCGGCCCGGGACTGGACGACCACGTCCGTCGGGCCCCCGGACACCTGGCCGCCCGAGCTGCGCAGCGTGGTGCGCATCCTGCTGACCTCGAAGTTCTCCATGTGGATGGCGTGGGGGCCGGACCTGACGTTCTTCTACAACGACGCGTACCGGCGCGACACCCTGCGGCAGAAACACCCGTGGGCGTTCGGGCGACCTGCCGATGAGGTCTGGGCCGAGGTCTGGGAGGACATCGGCCCGCGGATCCGGTCGGTGCTCGAGACCGGCGAGGCCACGTGGGACGAGAGCCTGCAGCTTTTCGTGGAACGCAGCGGGTACCTCGAGGAGTCCTACCACACGTTCTCCTACAGCCCCCTGGCCGACGCGGGCGGCACGATCTCGGGCCTGCTCTGCGTGGTCACCGAGACGACGGAGAGGGTGCTGAGCGAGCGGCGACTGCGGATCCTCGGCGAACTCGGCGACATCTCCGCGGTCACCGCGCCGACCGTCGATGAGGCCGCCCGCGCAGCGCTGGCCGTCATGGAACGGGCCGAGTTCGACCTCCCGTTCGCGTCGATCTACCTCACCGACCCGGACGGGCAGACCGCTCGGCGCGCCGGGTTCTACGGGATGGTGGACGACGCGCGGGTCGTCCCGGTCCAGATCGACCAGAGCGTCGACCGGCACGCCTGGTCGGTCCTCTCCGACGGCCGGGCGCAGGTGCTGACCGGCACGGACTCGCCCTGCTGCGGCCTGTTCACACCGACGGGATCCGGCTCCGGGGCGCACGGGACCACGCTGCCGACCACCGTCGTCGCCGTGCCACTGGCCGGAGGAGGCGGCGGGGAGGCGGCGGGGGTGCTGTTCGCCGGCGTCAGCCCGTTCCGCGCCCTGGACACCGAGTACCGGAGGTTCATCGACCTCGCGGCCCGGCAGGTGGCGACCGCCATCGCCGACGCCGCCGCCTTCCAGGCCCAGCGGCGCCGGGCCGACGAGCTGGCCGAGCTGGATCGCGCGAAGACCGAGTTCTTCACCGGGGTCAGCCACGAGCTGCGCACCCCGCTGTCGTTGATCACCGCACCTGCCACGGACAGCCTCGCGGACCGGGCCCACCCGCTACCGGCCGTCCAGCGCGAACGGATCGAGCTGATCGCGCGCAACGGGGGCCGGCTGCGGAAGCTGGTGGACACCATCCTGGACTTCGCGCGCCTCGAAGGTGGGCAGCTCACCCCGGACCGGGTCCCGGTCGACCTGGCCGAGCTGACCCGGGGCATCGCGGAGTCGTTCACCCCGGCCGTCGTCCGTGCCGGCCTCGGCTACGCGCTCGACTGTCCACCGCTGCCGTCCGCGGTCTCCGTGGACGTGGCGATGTGGGAGAAGATCGTCCTCAACCTCCTCTCCAACGCCGTCAAGTACACCCTGAGCGGACAGATCACTCTGGACCTGCGACTCGAGGATCCCCCCTCCGGTGGCGACGACCCCCAGATACGGCTCAGCGTCACCGACACCGGCGTCGGCATCCCCGACGAGGATCAGCCGCTGCTGTTCCGGCGGTTCCACCGGGTGCGCGGGGCGGCCGGTCGCAGCGACGAGGGATCGGGGATCGGGCTGGCGCTGGTCTCCGAGTTGACGGCCCTGCACGACGGCACCGTCGGCGTGCGGAGCGTGCTCGGCCGGGGTTCGACGTTCACCGTGACGTTGCCGGGCTCCTCGCTCACCGGCCGCCCGACCGAGGGGGTCCGCGCGTCGACCGCCGTAGCGCTCTACCGCGAGGAAGCACTGCAGTGGAGCGGTTCCGACGCGGACCCGCCATCCGGGTCCGTGTCGGAGGGTCACGGCGCCGGGGCCGGAGCGGGGTCTCTGGTGGACGCCGGGTCCACGGCCGGCGCCACGGTGCTCATCGCCGAGGACAACCCGGATCTGCGCCGGTTCCTCGCGGCCCTGCTGGCCGGGCAGTACACGGTGGTACTCGCCACCGACGGCGTCGCCGCCCTGAGCCGGGCCCGGGAGCTGGTCCCCGACCTGGTCCTGACCGACGTGATGATGCCCCGCCTCGACGGGTTCGGCCTGCTCGCGGCCCTGCGCAACGATCCCGCGACGGCCACCATCCCGGTCATCATGTTGTCCGCGCAGGCGGGCGAGGAGGCCTCGGCGGACGGCCTGGCCGCGGGCGCCGACGACTACGTGGTGAAGCCCTTCTCCTCACACGACCTGGTGGCGAGGGTCCGCTCCAACCTCCAGCTGGCCCGCCTGCGCAACGAGGAGGCGACCTGGCGTGCCGCGATGATCGACGCTCTGCAGGACTGCTTCTACATCCTCGACGCGGAGTCGGGAGCGATCGTGGAGATCAATGCAGCGATGACGGAGCTGCTCGGGTTGGAGGTACGGGATCTGCCGTGCGGGCCTCCCTACCCGTTCTTCCCCACGGCGGACGAGGACCCCGGCGATCTGGAGATTCTCGAGGGGGCCTTCGCGGCGGCGATGGCGTCCGGCAGCGGTCAGGTCGTGATCCCACTGCGCCACATCGGCACCCGGGCCCGGGTGTGGGCATCGGTGACCTACAGCTCCCTGCGCGACCGGGCGGGCCGGCGGGTGTTCATCTCCACGATGCGCGACGTCACCGCGCAGCGGCGGGCCGCCCATCGCGACGCCGTGCTGGCCGACACGGGACGGCTCCTCGCCGGCAGCGGTCCACTGCGTCACCGGCTGACCCAGTTCGCACAGCTCGCCGTCCGTGAGGTCGCGGATCTGGCCCTGATCTCGGTGGTCGGCCCGGACGGACGCCTCGCGCCGTACGCGGCTGCGCACCGCACCAGCCCCGGCGTGGCCGACGACGTGCTGGGGATGCGCCCGTTCCGGATCCCCGACCAGCTGGCCGACGCGTACCACGCCGGCCGGGCCTTCACACTGGACGATGTCGATGACGACCTGCTGGACGACTTCGGCACGGGTGCCCGCGACATCGTCGCCCGCCACGCGGTGACCGTGCGGAACATCGTCGTCGCCCCGCTCGCCGTGGCGGGTCGGTTGCTGGGCTCGCTGAGCCTGACCGCGATGTCGGGCGGTCACGATGCCGCGCGCGAGACCGTGGTGCTGGCCGAGGAGCTGGGCCGGCGTGTCGCCGGCGCCATCGAGGCCGACAGGGTCGCCGCCCGCGAGCAGCGGTTGCAGCAGGTCACCGCCGAGCTGGCGTCGGCCGCGACACTCGAACAGGCCGCGGTCGCTCTCACGGACGGCATCCTGGGCATCCTCGGCGCCGCGGCCGCGGCGGTCTTCACCGTCGACGCCGACCGAAGCCACATCCGCACCGTGTACAGCGCGGGCTTTCCGCCCGGGATGACGAGGCCGTCGTCCGTCGTCCGGACCAGCACCTCGCTGCCTGCCACGGACGCAGCCCGCACCGGACGGGCGGTCTGGCTGGGCGACCAGGCGGCGTGGAGCGCTCACTACCCCGATTCGGCCACCATCACCACCGTCACCGGAGGCGAGGCCGTCACCGCGCTGCCGCTGATCTCCGGCGGCCGCGTGATCGGCGTGGTGGCCGCCACGTTCCAGACCTCGCGCACCTTCCTGCCCGACGAGCGGGAGTTCGCGTCGACGATCGCCGGGCAGGCCGCGCAGGCGTTCGAGCGGGCCGTACTCGCCGACCAGCGATGGCACCTCGCGCAGACGCTGCAGAACGCCCTGCTGCCACCCGCACTCCCCGACGTTCCCCAGCTGGCGTTGGCTGCCCGCTACGCACCTGCGGTGGCCGACACCTCTGCCGGCGGGGACTGGTTCGACGTCTTCGGTCTCGACGACACCCACGTCGCCCTCTCGGTCGGCGACGTCGTGGGACAGGGTCCGGCTGCGGCGGCGGTGATGGGCCAGCTGCGCGGGGTGTTGTCGTCGGCGCTGCTGCAGGGCCGCACTCCCCCGGAGGCGTTGGAGATCCTCGACCAGTTCGCCGGTCGTGTCCCCGGGGCGCGTGGAAGCACCGCGCTCTGCGCCACCCTCGACATCCGGACGGGTGAGCTGCACTGGTCGGCCGCCGGGCACCCGCCACTGATGCTCATCGGGCCAGGGGACACCCGTTACCTCGACGGCGGCGAGGGCACTCTGCTCGGCATCACCGGCCGGCCGGCCTACGTCGGAGGCCGTGACGTCATGACGCCGGGGGCCAGCGTGCTGCTCTACACCGACGGCCTCGTCGAACGCCGTGGCGAGGTCCTCGACGAGGGGCTCGAGCGGATCGCCACCATCGCCGCCCCGCTCGACCACCTTCCACCGGATGCGCTGGCGGAGGCGCTGCTGCAGGAGGCACTGGCCGGCTCCGACCACGCCGACGACATCGCGATCGTGATCGCCCGCCTGATTCCCGCCCCGCTCCGTGGCCGCCTCACCGCACGACCGACGTGCCTCCCCGGCATGCGGCGCGGTGTGGCCACGTGGGCACGGCTGGCCGGCCTGCCCGAGGCCGTCACGGAGGACCTGCAGCTCGTCGTCAGCGAGGCGGCCTCGAACTCCATCGAGCACGCCTACCGGGACACCGAGCCCGGGGAGTTCACCTACGAGGTCGGCCGCGGACCCGGCGGGACCGTCCACGTCGAGGTGGAGGACTTCGGCCGGTGGCGCCCCCCGCCGGCCGACCCCGGATACCGCGGGCGGGGCCTGGCCGTCATCCACACGTTGGCCCGGGAGGTCACCCTGGACGTGTCGCCGCACGGGACCCGTATCCGCTTCGACATCCCCGCCACCCCCGCGGCGGTACTCGGCCCCGACTCGCACCGCCGATGGCCCTGAGCACACCCCGGCCGCGACATCGGGCCGCAACCGGTCCGAGTCGCTACGCTGCGCCGGTGCCGTTCACCGCCGCAGATCTCCGTGGGATGCCGACGACGGGGGTGACGGCAGGGCCCGAGCACGTGGACCACCCGGCGGACACCAGGCCCGCCGCGTGAACGGGGCGTCGGACGTCGGCCGCGCCCACGTCGCCGCCCTGCAGCGGCTCGCCACAGCGCTGTCCGCCGCGGCGACGCCGTCGGCCGTCGGGAACCTGACGATCACCTCCGTCGCCCAGCTGCTGGGCGCCGACGGGGCCGCCGTGTACACGCCCACGCCGGGACCGGACGGGGCCCCCGCCACGCTTCAGGTCGCGCACGCGTCGGGCTGGCCCACGGACGCGACCCGGCATTTCGGGCTCCTCGATGTCCAGCCCGGCCGGCCCCTGTCGGACGCGGTCCTCACCGGCCGACCGGTCTGGCTGGAGAACCCGCAGCAGTGGGCGGAGCAGTACCCGGAGATGGCCCCGGCCGGAACGTCGAGCGGATTCCGGTCCACGGCCTGTCTCCCGCTGAGGGTGGACGACCGTGATCTGGGTGCGGTCGTGTTCAGCTTCACCCGATCCCGGACGTTCACCCCCGACGAGCGCGAGTACATGGTCGCCACGGCGGCTCTGTGCGCCCAGGCCCTGGACCGGTCCCGGCTGTATGCCGCGGAACTGGCGGCGAGGACGGCGGCGGAGGCCCAACGCGACCGGATGGCCTTCCTCGCCCTCACCGGCCGGCTGATGGAGGCCCCGCTGTCGGTGGACGAACGCCTGCAGCGCGTCGCCGACCTCGCCGTGCCCGAGATCGCCGACTGGTGCGCGGTGCATCTGGTCCGCGACGATCGGGTCGAGCAGATCGCCGTCGCCCACGCCGACCCGGACAAGGTCACGTACGTCGAGCAGCTCCAGCGGCGCTACCCGTCCGATCCCGACGCCGGGGGCGGCGCGATCGCCGTCGCCCGCTCCGGAAAGCCGGTCCTGCTCACCGACATCCCCGACGAGCTGCTCACCGAGGCGGCGGTCGACGACACCCACCTGCAGCTGATCCGCGCGATCGGCATGCGGTCGGCGGTGGTGGTGCCGCTGGTCGTGAGGGGCCGGTCGTTGGGAGCGCTGACCCTCGTGCACGCGGAGTCGGGGCTCCGTTTCACCGACGCCGACCTGGCCTTCGTCGAGCAGCTCGCCGCGACCGCGGCGGTGGCCCTGGACAACGCCCGGCTCTACGAGCAGCAGAGACACATCGCCCACACACTCCAGTCCGCTCTGTTGCCTGCTGTACTGCCCGAGGTGCCGGGCATGCAGGTCGCGGCCCGCTACCGTCCGCAGAGCGCCGACCTCACCGAGGTGTACATCGGCGGCGACCTGTACGACGTCCTCGTCACCGCGCCGTCGCCCGACCCACCGACGAGCCCCGGGGGTTGGGCGGCGATGGTCGGCGACGTGTGCGGAAAGGGGCCCGCTGCCGCGGCACTGACCGCCCTGGTCCGGCACACCTGGCGCGCCCATGTCAGCCAGAACCTCGCACCCGCCGACGTCGTCCGCGGGGTCAATGCGGCCCTCCTGCGAGGCTCCCCCGCGGACACGGCCCGCTTCGCGACCCTCGTGCATGCGCAGCTGCGCACCGATCGCCCCCGCACCACCGTCTCGCTGGTCAGCGCCGGACATCCGCCGCCACTCGTCCTGCGCGGGGACCGCGTCGAGGCCGTCACCGCCCCCGGTACCTTGGTCGGCGTGTACGCGGACCTCGCACTGACCGAGATCGAGATCCGGCTCGACCCGGGAGACTCGCTGGTCCTCTACACCGACGGTGTCACGGAGGGTCGCTCCGCCGATGGCTACTACGGTGCACACCGCCTCGCCGCCGCGGTCAGCCGGTGCGCCGGCGCGACGGCCGACGGCATCGCCGGTGCGTTGCTGGAGGACGTCTGCGCGTTCCAGCACGACCGGTTGTCGGACGACGTGGCGATCTTCGTCATGCAGGCCACGGCATGACCGCCCCGGGGCCCTTCGACGGCGTGGGCGAGCCGACGAGCGCGCTGCGGGTGGAACGCTCGAACGATGGCGACGGCGTCGTACTCGTCCTGCACGGCGAGCTCGACATCACCACGCTGGCCGACGCGGAACGCCACGTCGCCTCGGCCGAGGACGCCGGGGCCGATCTGCTGCTCGACCTGACCCACCTGGAGTTCTGCGACTCGTCGGGGGTTCGGCTGGTCCTTCTCGCCGACGAGCGGGCCCGCGTCGCGGGTCAGCGCCTCACGATCCGGCTCGGCGACGGTCCGGCACAACGCGTCTTCGCGGCACTGGGCCTGCTCGACCGTCTGACCGTGCGGGACGGCAGCGACGACGCCGCGACGGGCACAGTCCCTCGGACACCCCGATGACCGCGATGAGCGCGCTGACCGCCACCATCGTGCTCCCGCCGGTGGCCCGCAGCGTTCCCGCCGCCCGCAGGCTGTTGGGCGAGCTGCTCACCGCCTGGGCGGCAGAGCGCTTTCAGGGCGAGGCCACCCTGCTGCTGAGCGAGCTCGTCACCAACGTCATCCGACACGTCGAGGGGCCCGCCAACCTGACCCTCCGGATCGACCTGGCCGGCCCCGACCTGCGCGTGTGCGTCGCCGACAGCTCGCGCAGCCGACCGACGCCCACCGCCGGTGCCGGCAGCGGCGGAGGATACGGACTGTCGCTGGTCAGCGCGCTCGCCCGCAGGTGGGGCACGGAGGACCATCCCGACGGCAAACAGGTCTGGTTCGAGCTCGGCGCCGTCGGCGGTCCCTGAGGCGCTGTGCTCGATCAGCACGTCGGCCCGCGCCGGTACCTGGTTCCCGGCGAGGGGTTTGGCCGGCCGCTCCCGGGGAACTACATCCTTGTGGGCATGCGAACCTGGATCGACCATTGGCCCGTTGTCCGGCAGTTGACCGGCGACGACCCGCTCGGCCGCGGCACCTCAGCGCGCCACGACGGGGGATCGGTGGACAAGCGGGCCCGCACGCTCGACGCCGACACCGTCACGAAGTCGATCTGCCCGTTCTGCGCCGTGGGGTGCGGACAGCAGATCTTCTCGAGGGACGGGAAGGTCACCCACGTCGAGGGCGACCCGGACTCGCCGATCAGCCGCGGCAAGCTCTGCCCCAAGGGCTCCTCGACGCTGTCGCTGCTCACCGCGCCCACCCGGCAGACGCAGGTCCGCTACCGGCGTCCGCACGGCACCGAGTGGGAGGACCTCGACCTCGACACGGCCGTCGACATGATCGTCGATCGCGTGCTGGCCACCCGCGAGAGCACCTGGCAGGACGTCGACGACCAGGGCCGGCACCTGCGCCGCACGATGGGGATAGCGAGCCTCGGAGGGGCGACCCTCGACAACGAGGAGAACTACCTCATGAAGAAGCTCTACACCGCGATGGGTGCGGTGCAGATCGAGAACCAGGCCCGTATTTGACACAGCTCCACCGTTCCCGGTCTGGGAACCTCGTTCGGTCGCGGCGGCGCCACCAACTACCAGCAGGATCTGGTCAACTCCGACTGCATCGTCATCCAGGGCTCCAACATGGCCGAGGCGCACCCGGTCGGCTTCCAGTGGGTGATGGAGGCCAAGAAGCGCGGCGCCACGGTGATCCACGTCGACCCGCGGTTCACGCGCACGTCCGCGGTGGCCGACCTGCACGTCCCGATCCGGGCCGGCACGGACATCGCGTTCCTCGGCGGGCTGATCCACCACGTGCTGGAGACGGGCACGTACTTCGAGGACTACGTGCGCGCCTACACCAACGCGCCGATGATCCTGCGCGAGGACTTCCGCGACACCGAGGACCTCGACGGGCTGTTCTCCGGTTTCGATCCCGCGACCGCCACCTACGACGTCACGTCGTGGGAGTACGCCGACGACGCCGTCGAGCCGGCCGTCGGCCCGCGCGACGACAGGCCGGTGGCCGAGCACGAGCGCGGCCAGATCGCCGGCTCCGGCGGGGCGCCGATGAGCAAGGAACCCCGGCGTGACGACACGCTGCAGCATCCGCGGTGTGTCTTCCAGGTGCTCCGGCGGCACTTCTCCCGCTACACCCCGGAGATGGTGCACGAGGTCTGCGGGATCGACCCGGAGACGTTCGCGCAGGTCGCCGACGCGCTGACGCGCAACTCGGGCCGCGAGCGCACCAGCGCGTTCGCCTACGCGGTCGGCTGGACCCACCACACCGTCGGCGTGCAGTACATCCGGGCGGCGTCGATCCTGCAGATGCTGCTGGGCAACATCGGGCGCCCGGGCGGCGGCATCCTGGCGCTGCGCGGGCACGCCAGCATCCAGGGCTCCACCGACATCCCGACGCTGTTCGACATGCTGCCCGGCTACATCCCGATGCCGCATGCCCACCGCGAGCAGGACCTGGACACCTTCATCGCCGCCAACACCGGCAACAAGGGCTTCTGGGGCAACATGGACACCTACGTCGTCAGCCTGCTGAAGTCCTGGTTCGGCGACGCGGCCACGCCGGAGAACGACTTCTGCTTCGACCTGCTGCCCCGGCTGACCGGCGACCACTCCAGCTTCCGGACGGTGATGGCGCAGGCCCGCGGCGAGGTGCCCGGCTACTTCGTCATCGGCGAGAACCCGGCCACCGGTACCGCGAACGCCCGCCAGCAGCGCCAGGGCCTCGCGACGCTGGAGTGGCTCATCGTCCGCGACCTGAACATGATCGAGACGGCGACGTTCTGGAAGGACGGGCCGGAGATCGAGACCGGCGAGATGCGCACCGAGGACATCGGCACCGAGGTGTTCTTCCTGCCCGCCGCCGCCCACAGCGAGAAGGACGGCACCTTCACCAACACCCAGCGGCTGCTGCAGTGGCACCACAAGGCCGTGGAGCCACCGGGCGACTGCCGCAGCGACCTGTGGTTCTACTACGAGATCGGGAAGCGGATCAAGGCGCGGCTGGCCGGCTCGACCGACCCGAAGGACCGGGCGCTGCAGGCCCTGACCTGGGACTACCCCGTCGACGACACGGGCGAACCGAGTGCCGACGCCGTGCTGCGCGAGATCAACGGCACCGGCCCCGACGACGCGACGCTCGGGGGCTACACCGAGCTGAAGGCCGACGGCTCCACGCGGTGCGGCTGCTGGATCTACTCCGGCGTCTACGCCGACGAGACCAACCAGTCCCAGCGGCGCAAGCCGGGCCGGGACCAGGACCTCGCCGCCCACGAGTGGGGCTGGGCGTGGCCCGCGAACCGCCGCGTGCTCTACAACCGCGCCTCCGCCGATCCCGACGGGAAGCCGTGGAGCGAGCGCAAGAAGCTCGTCTGGTGGGACGCGGTCGGGAAGACGTGGACCGGCGGCGACGTCCCCGACTTCCCGGCCACCACCGCCCCGGACTACCGGCCGCCCGAGGGGGCGCGGGCCGCCGAGGCCATCGGCGGCGACGAGCCGTTCGTCATGCAGGCCGACGGCCGGGCCTGGCTGCACGCCCCCGCCGGACTGCTGGACGGGCCGATGCCGGCGCACTACGAGCCGCAGGAGTCGCCGGTGCCCAACGCGCTGCACCCCCGGCAACGCGCCAACCCGGCCCGCCAGGAGTTCGATCGCCCGGACAACCGCTACCACCCGGCTCCCGGCATGCCCGGCGCGGACGTCTTCCCGTTCGTGTTCACCACGTTCCGCGTCACCGAGCACCACACCGCGGGCGGCATGAGCCGGTGGACACCGCACCTCAACGAGCTGATGCCCGAGATGTTCCTGGAGGTCTCCCCCGAGCTCGCGGCCCTGCGCGGGCTGGAGAACGGGCAGTGGTGCCACGTGGTCACCGCGCGCTCGGCGATCGAGGGGAAGGCGCTGGTCACCGAGCGGGCCAAGCCGCTGCGGATGGGCGGCACGACGATCCACCAGATCGGTGTGCCGTGGCACTGGGGCTCCAACGGCCTGTCCACCGGCGACGCCGCCAACGAGCTGCTGTCGGTGGCGCTCGACCCGAACGTCCACATCATGGAAACCAAGGCCGCCACCTGCGACATCCGGCCCGGTCGGCGCCCGCACGGGCCCGATCTCGTCACCTTCCTCGCCGACTACCGCCGGCGTGCCGGTCTGGAGACCTGATGAGCAACTCCCTGTACGGGCCCCTGGCGGACCCGTCCGCCGACGCCGGGTACCCCGACGGCCACCCACCGCGCGTCGGGTTCTTCACCGACACCAGCGTCTGCATCGGCTGCAAGGCGTGCGAGGTGGCGTGCAAGGAGTGGAACGCGCTGCCCGCCGACGGCGCGCACCACGACCAGCCGGACCTGCTCGATCTCACGGGCATGAGCTACGACAACACCGGTGCGCTGGGGGCGAGCACCTACCGGCACGTCGCGTTCATCGAGCAGACGGTGCCGCGGCGCGAGTCCCCCACGGTGGACCTGGGCATGCCGGCGCCGCCGGAGGGCCGGGGCGACCCGACCGAGGTCCGCTGGCTCATGTCGTCGGACGTCTGCAAGCACTGCACCCACGCCGCCTGTCTCGACGTCTGTCCGACCGGTGCCCTGATCCGCACCGAGCACGGCACCGTCCTGGTGCAGGACGACATCTGCAACGGCTGCGGCTACTGCATCCCGGCCTGCCCCTACGGCGTGATCGACCAGCGCAAGGGCCCGAAGGAGCTGGGCGGGGGCGGGGCGTTCAAGTGCACGATGTGCCAGGACCGGCTCGGCGCCGGCCTGCAACCGGCGTGCGCCACCGCGTGCCCCACCGAGTCCATCCAGTTCGGGCCGCTCGACGAGCTGCGCGAACGGGCCGACGCCCGGTTGGCCACCCTGCACGAACACGGCGTGCCCGAGGCCCGGCTCTACGGCCACGACCCGGACGACGGGGTGGGCGGGGACGGCGCCTTCTTCCTGCTCCTCGACGAGCCGGAGGTCTACGGGCTGCCCCCGGACCCGGTGGTGACCACCCGCGACCTGCCGTCGATGTGGCGGCACGCCGCCGTGGCGGCGCTGACCGTCGCGGCCACGGTGGCGGCGTCCTTCGTCGGGGGCCGTCGGTGAACGCGCCCGAGGTGGCCGGGGCCGCAGACGCGTCACGGCCGCAGCGGCGACGGCGCAGGGGCCGCGGTGAGCAGCTGATGGTGCCCGACGCGGAGTTCACCTCCTACTACGGCCGCCCGATCATCAAGAGCCCGACCTGGAAGGTCCCCGACGTCCCGCTGTATCTCTACCTGGGTGGCGCCGCGGGCACATCCGCGTCCCTGGCAGCACTGGCCGACCTCACCGGACGTCCCGCGCTGCGCATCGTCGGGCGCTACACGGCGCTGGGTGGGGCGCTGGTCAGCGTGGGTGCGCTCGTCCACGACCTCGGGCGGCCCACGCGGTTCCTCAACATGCTGCGGGTGATCAAGCCGACGTCGCCCCTGTCGGTGGGGTCGTGGATCCTCTCGCCGTTCGGCACGCTCGCCGGGATCGCCGCCGCGTCGGAGCTCACCGGGCTCCTTCCCGGGATCGGACGCCTCGCCGGGGTCGGGGCCGGGCTCGTCGGCCCCGCCATGACCACCTACACGGCGGTGCTGCTCGCCAACACGGCGGTGCCCGCCTGGCACGAGGGCTACCAGGAGCTGCCCTTCCTGTTCGCCGGCAGCGCCATGGCCGCGGGCGGGGGGTTCGGCCTGCTCGCCACCGGTGACGTCACCCCGGCCCGGAGGGTGGCCGTGGCCGGTGCGGCCCTGGAGCTCACCGCCACGGCGGTGCTGGAGCGCCGGATCGGGTTCGCGAGGAAGGCCTACACCACGGGCCGACCCGGCATGCTGCTGAAGGTGGCCCGCGCGGCCACCGTGGCCGGCGCAGCCGCCGCGGTCGCCGGTGGTGTGCTCGGGGGGCGGCGCGGCCGGCTGGCGGGCATCGCGGCCGGGGTGCTGCTCAACGCCGGCTCGGCCGCCACCCGCTTCGGGGTCTTCGACGCGGGCATGGTCTCGGCCAAGGACCCGGCCTACACCGTGGTGCCGCAGCGCGAGCGCATGGCGGCCCGCGAGGCGGCGGCCGAGCGGGAGGTGTAGCCGCCCGTCGATCAGCCCGGCGGGTGGGGATCACCCGGGTCCGGCCGTCCTCACAGGTCCTGTGGCGGAAGCGGACGGGAATCGAACCCGCCTGACCGGGATACCCGGCCACATCGGTTTTGAAGACCGTGGGGGTCACCAGACACCCAAACGCTTCCCTGGGGCTGATCCTGCCCTAGACGAGCCGGTGCCCGCCGTCGGGGGTGCGGCGGGTGCGGCCGGTCCGGGCCAGCAGCTCCAGCAGGGGCACCGCCACGCGCCGGGACGTGCCGAGGGCCTGGCGCGCGGCGCTCAGGGTGAACTCCTCGTCGAGACCCGCGAGCACCTCGACGGCCCGGGCGTCGGCCGTCGGCAGCAGGACCACCCCGTCGGCGACCCGCAGCAGCTCACCGGCCCGGACGAGGGTGGCGAGCTCCCGCGGCCCGAGCCCGAGCTCGGCCAGCCGGTCGGCCTCGGGTGCCGCGAACGGGGCGCGCTCCAGGTCGTGGCGGAGCGCGTCGAGGGCCTCGCGTACGCGCGCGGGCAGGCCGGCGGCCGCCGAACGCACCACCCGGCCGTTGCGCAGGACCAGCCCGGTCGGGTCGGCGTGGCCCTTCTCGGCGTGGCCCTTCTCGGCATGGCTCTTCTGGGCATGGCTCTTCTGGGCATGGCTCTTCTGGGCATGGCTCTTCTGGGCGTGGCGCAGCACGGCATCGAGCAGCTTCGACTCGGGCAGGTCGGCGGCCCGGCGCGCGGCCTCCGTCGACAGGCCGGGGTCGAGGGGGTCGGCGGCGTCGTGCGCGGCCACGGCGGTGACGAGCGCCGCGGCGGCCCGGCTCGCCCGGTCGGGGTCGAGCAGCCACCCGGCCGCCGCCGGCACGTCGAGCCCGGCGATCGACACACCCATCGCGCGCAGGTCGGCGCCGCGGGCCAGACCGCGGCGGGCCAGCTCCTCCGCCGCCGACGACCGGCCCGTCATACCGGCCAGCTCCACCGCCCGCCGGGCCGCCGAGCCGCGGCGACGCAGCGGCGGCGGCCGGACATCGAGGACCGTCAGCCCGGCGGTGACCCGGCGCCGCCCGGGGTCGCGCAGCACCGCACGGTCCCCGATCCGCAGCGGCACCGGCCGCCGCAGCCGTAACCGCACCGTGTCCGCGCCCAGCGGCCGGAGCCGGGCGGGCACCGCCACCGAGCCGACGTGCAGGCTCAGCTCCGACGGCAGCGACGCCACGGCGGGGGTCCCACCGGCACGGACGCCGTGCAGCCGCACGTCGACCACGTCGGTGCCCAGCCAGGCGCCCGGGGTGAGCAGGACGTCGCCGCGGGCCACCGCCTCGAGCGGCAGGCCACGCAGGTTCAGCGCCACCCGGGACACTCCCCGCACCTCACCGACCGGGGCCCCGAGCGTCTGCAGCCCGCGGACGCCCACCCGCCGCGTCCCGTCCGCCGTGAGAAGCTCCAGCTCGTCGTCCGCGCGGATCCGGCCCGCGCCCAACGTGCCGGTGACGACGGTCCCGGCCCCGCGGACGCTGAACGCGCGGTCCACCCAGAACCGGACGTCGGCGGCGGGATCCGGCTCGGGCATGCCGCCGACGAGCTCCCCGAGTGCCGTACGCAGCTCGTCCATGCCCGCGCCGGTGCGCGCGGACACGCAGACGGCGGGCATGCCGGCCAGCGGGGTGTCGGCCAGATGCTCGCGGGCCTCGTCGCGGGCCAGCTCGGGCTCCATCAGGTCGCTGCGGGTGACCACCAGCAGCCCACGGTCGACGCCGAGCGCCACCAGCGCGTCGACGTGCTCGGCGGACTGCGGCATCCAGCCCTCGTCGGCGGACACGACGAGCAGCACCGCGGGCACCGGGCCCACGCCGGCGAGCATGGTGGTGACGAACCGTTCGTGGCCGGGTACGTCGACGAACGCGACGATGGGCCCCGAGGGAAGGGTGGTCCAGGCGAACCCGAGGTCGATGGTCATCCCCCGCCGCTTCTCCTCGGCGAAGCGGTCGGGCTCCATCCCGGTCAGGGCCCGGACCAGCGTCGACTTGCCGTGGTCGACATGGCCGGCGGTAGCGACTACGTGCACCGCAGCACGCAGTTCTGCACGGTGTCGTCGTCCCCCGGGGCGACGGCCCGCAGGTCGAGCAGGCAGCGCCCGTGGTCGAGACGCCCGAGCACAGCGGGGTCACCGGCGCGCAGCAACGCCGCGTACCGCTCCGGCAGGGCGACGGCGGCGCTGGGCAGCACCACCCCCGGCGCGCCGCCCCCGCCGACGGTGGAGTCCGAGTCGACCGCGACGGCGTCGACACCGGCCGCGACCAGCGCGCCGGCCAGCCGGCCGGCGCGGCGACGCAACGCGGCCTGATCGGCGTCGAGCCCGCTCCGCGTCGGGGGCACCGGGCCCCGGAGGGTGGCCTCCAGCGCGGCGAGGGTGAGCTTGTCGACGCGCAGCGCCCGGGCGAGCGGGTGCCGGCGCAGCCGCTGCACCAGCGCCGCGTCGCCCAGCATGATCCCCGCCTGGGGCCCGCCGAGCAGCTTGTCCCCCGACGCCGTCACGAGATCGGCACCCCGGGACAGCGTGGTGGCCGCGTCGGGCTCGTCGGGCAGCAGCGGATGCGGGGCGAGCAGACCCGACCCGATGTCGGCCACCACCGGCACCCCGAGCCCGCGCAGCCCACCGACCTCGACGGAGCGGGTGAAGCCGCTGACCACGAAGTTCGACGGGTGCACCTTGAGCACGAACGCGGTGTCGGGCCCGACCGCGGCGGCGTAGTCGTCGCGGCCGACCCGGTTGGTGGTGCCGATCTCGCGCAGCCGCGCCCCGGTGGCCGTCAGGAGGTCGGGCAGGCGGAACCCGTCGCCGATCTCGACCAGCTCGCCGCGGGCGATGACGATCTCACGGCGGTTCCCGGTGCCCGCGAGCGCCGTGGCCACCAGCGACATCGCCGCCGCCCCGTTGTTGACCACGTGCGCCGCCCCGGCGCCGGGCACGGCCGCGAGCAGCGCGGCGATCGCCCCGGTACCGCGCGGACCACGACCGCCGGTGACGAGGTCGAGCTCCACGTCGCAGGTACCGGCGGCGACGTCCAGCGCCGCCCGGGCGGCATCCGACAGCGGCGCCCGGCCGAGGTTGGTGTGCAGCAGCACCCCGGTGGCGTTGACCACCGGGCGCAGCATGGTCGCGGTACCCGGCAGAACGGCGAGCACGGCGTCCACCACGGCCCCCGGGGCCAGCTCACCGGCCCGGGCCCGGGCCTGCGCCGCGACGACGGCCGCCTTGACCATCGCCCGGCCGAGGCGTTCCTCCGCGGAGGCGACGCGGGGATCGGCCAGGACGACGTCGGTCCTGGGGATGCCACGCCGGGGATCGACGGTCGTCATCTGCACAACCCTACGGCCGGGCGCCCGGTCCCGCCGTAGGCTCCCTCCATGACCGAACCCCCCACCCCCCGTCGCCTCACGCAGTTCAGCCACGGCGCCGGTTGAGCGTGCAAGCTCGCCCCCGGTGAGCTCGCGCAGGTCCTGCGCACGCTGAAGCCCTCCACCCATCCGGACCTCCTCGTCGGCACCGAGACCGGTGACGACGCGGCCGTCTGGCGGCTCGACGCTGCGCGTGCGCTGGTGGCCACCACCGACTTCCTCACCCCCGTCGTCGACGACCCGAGGACGTGGGGCCGGATCGCCGCGCAGAACGCCGTCTCCGACGTCTACGCGATGGGTGGACGGCCGCTGTTCGCACTGAACCTGGTGGCGTGGCCGTCGTCGGAGCTGCCCGTGGAGATGCTCGCCGAGGTGATGGCCGGCGGCGCGGAGATCGGGGCCGAGAGCGGGTTCCCGGTGGTCGGCGGCCACAGCGTCGACGATCCCGAGCCCAAGTACGGCCTCGCGGTGGTCGGCGAGGTGCATCCGGAGAAGATCCTCACCAACACCGGCCTGCGCGACGGCGACGCCCTCGTGCTGACCAAGGCGTTGGGCATCGGGGTGGCCACCACCGCGATCAAGGCCGGGACGGCGCCGGAGTCCCTGGTCGCGGCGGCCGTCGCGGCGATGACCGCGAGCAACGCCCCGGCCGCGCGGGCCGCCGTCGCGGCGGGCGCACGCGGCTGCACCGACGTCACCGGGTTCGGGCTGCTCGGGCACCTCCTGAAGATGGCGGCGGCGTCCGGCGTGGACGCCGTGCTCGACGTCGCCGCCGTGCCCTTCCTGGCCGGCAGCCGTGAGCTGGCGGCGGCCGGCACGATGCCCGGCGGGTCGAGGCGCAACCGTGAGTGGGTGCTGTCGTCGCTGGACTCCGACGGGTTCGCCGAGCTGGAGGTCCTGCTGCTGGCCGATGCCCAGACCTCGGGCGGTCTGCTGTTCGGTGCGCCACCGGAACGAGCAGCCCAGGTCGTGGCGCAGCTGGGGCCGCCGACCTCGGTGATCGGCTCGGTGCGCACCGGGGCCGGCCGCATCCTGTTGCGCTGAGCCCGGCGCGGGCGGGACGCGGGCGTCGACGCCCCCGGATCGGCGGATCTCGTTGGTGACCGCCCGGCCGTCGGCGTCCCGCTCGTGGTGGGCGCCTTTCCGGCTGAACACGGAGTGCGCTGACCCGGACCGTCCGAGACGTGTCCGGGGCCTTGTGGTCGGGCGCGTTGAGCTCGGCGTGGATCGCGGTGTACACATCGATCGCGTTCCATGATCAGGCGGCGACGAACCGGTGGCAGCAGGCGCAGCCCGGCCCGGCCCGGCCACGGTCGATCCGATCGGGCGACTATCCCCCCGATCGAGTGCCACAGGGACGAGGATGCCTCGGCATGGACGAGATGGTGACCGTCGTGGCGCCCACATGCCCGGTCTGCCGGCACCCGTTCGGCCGGGACAGGGCCAGCGAATTGCTGGCTCATGTGCCGGCCGACTGCGGCTACAGGTGTTGCCGGGACATGCCGCCGTGCTTCTCGTGCCGCACGCCCTTCTGCATCTGCGCCATCCACTGACCTCGACCCCCCACCACGGTGAACGCCTCAGGTCGCCACGGGTCCGTCACCAGCGCTGGGCACGACCAGCCGGCGTGGGCAGGGGCTGTCGGTCAGCAGGAGCGGCGGCGGCACCGGATCCGGGCGCTGGTGGTGCCGGCGGTCGTTAACGAACACCGCGTAGTCACCGAGACGCACACTGTGCCCGGGTCCCCTCCCCCGCACCGTCGGCAGAGTCCGGACCGTGCCCGGTCCGGACTCTGCCGCCACGGCGTGAGGGCCTCCGCGGTGCGTGGCGTGACGATGCCGGAACTCGTCAGCCGGGGCGCCACGGCCGCTTCCAGGCCGTGAGCGACACCAGCGGCGGCGCTACTCCTGGCCGGCGCGGCCGGCCGGGTCCACACCGTGATCGGTGAGGCCACCGGCCGGTGCGTCGTGATCCCCGGTGGCCGGGCTGCCATCGCCTGCGCCGCTGTCGTCTCGCTCACGCTTGGCCGGGTCGGCGCCCTCATCGGTGAGATCGCCGCCGGGCCGATCGCTTTCCGTCGGACCTGTCGTCATGGTGTCGCCCTTCGAACGTCATTGTGCTCGGACAACCGCGATTACCCGGTACCCAGCAGGCTCACACCCGGCCGGCGGAGAACCGACCCGGGGACGGCCATGTGCACACCGGGCACCCGGGGCGACACGCGCGCCGAACAGCGGCCAGACTCCGCGTCGGCGCGTGGCCGGCGACGCCCAGCGCGACTCCCCGGCTCGACGGCATCCAGGTTGCGGCGAGCTCGACGATCCGGCTGAGCGCACCTCCACCCCGCTCATCAGTGCCTACTTCGCTAGAATTGCGTAAATGCAAGCGTTGCGGTTAAGCACATCAACCGTGGGGTAGACCGTTCATGACGCAGGCCCCGGGGAAGGGAGAAACCGAGGCGCCGTATGTCTGCGAGACAGCACGTTGCGCACGTTCGGCCCATCCATCAGAGCCCGTGCCGCAGTTCATTCCGTTACTCGAAGCAGAGGAGCTCGACATGACCACCACTTCGTCCGCGCATCTGGCGGGACCTTCGTCGCCGGGTCGCTTGCCGGACACGAACGGACGTCACGGCGCGTCCGATGATGCCGAGTACACGTTCTGGCGCGAGCACACGACGATCGCGTTACAGCCCGTCGCCGCGCCGTCGATCTTGGGTCTGTTCGGTTTCGCCGTGTCCACGTTCATGGTGGCGGCCAACCTGGCGGGCTGGTTCGGCAACGACACCTCGACCCCGCTGGTGCTGTTCCCGTTCGCGTTCGCGTTCGGCGGGATCGCGCAACTGCTCGCGGCGATGTGGTCGTACCGGGCCCGCGACGGGCTGGCCACCGGTATCCACGGCGCGTGGGGGTCGTTCTGGATCGGCTACGGCATCTACACGCTGCTGGTCGGACTGAACGTGGTGCCCGGCACGGCCACCAGCCCGGACGCGAAGGTGGCGTTCGGCTTCTGGTTCATCGGGCTGGCTGCGGTCACCTGGACAGGCTTCGTCGCCGCGCTGGCCGAGAACATCGCCACCAGCCTGGTGCTGCTCACCCTGGCCGCCGGGTCCACATTGCTGGCCATCGGCATGACCGCCGCTCTCCCGGTCCTGGTGACGATCGGCGCCATCGTGCTGGTCGCCTCCGCGGTGTTGGCGTGGTACACCGCGAGCGCGATGGTCCTGGCGGGCAGCACCGGACGCAACGTGCTGCCGATGGGGCAACGCGGCGCACCGGCGATGCCCGGCACCTCGCCGCGGCGCCCCATCGAGTACGCCGCAGGCCAGCCCGGGGTGAAGATCGGCCAGTAACACCGGTACTGCCGGGCACCACTGCCGGCGCAGGGTCGGGGCCATCGACCACGTGTCGCCGCCCCGACCCCGGTTCATCATCGGTCGGATGCCGGCCGAGGACTTGACCAGGACGTCCCCACGTTGTCACCCCGCTCGATCCACGGCACTGACGACGACCAGGGCGGGGCGACACCGTGGGCTCCTCCCGTCGTCATGTCGTCGGCTACGGAACCCCCCGAAGATCGTGTGCGTCGATCCCCGTGACATGCCGGTCGCGTGGGCGGCCCGCGCCGGCGGCGGGGTGCATCTGGCCCTGCTGCCGGGTACGAACGTGGCGCTGATGAACCGGGTTCCGGAACTGGAACAACGACACCCACGTCGCCGACCTGGCCCGGCACCGGAACATCGACCCGTCCCGGATTCCGCACATGACCCCGCCCACCCACGCCATGCAGATCTTCCGGTACGCCGAGCAGGGCAGCATCCGGTTCCTCTGGGTCACCGCCACCAACCCGGCGGTGTCGATGCCGGAACTGGCCCGGATCCGGTCGATCCTGGCCCAGGACCGGCTGTTCCTCATCGTGCAGGACATCTTCCGCACCGAGACCGCCGAACTGGCCGACGTGGTCCTGCCCGCTGCGACGCAGGGCGAGAAGGCCGGCTGCTTCACCAACGTCGACCGCACCGTGCACCTGTCGGACAAGGCCGTGGAGCCGCCGGGCGTAGCCCGCCCGGACCTGGACATCCTGCTCGACTACGCCCGGCGCATGGACTTCCGTGACCGTGATGGTCAGCCTTTCCCGCAGTGGCACGACGCCTCCTCGGCGTTCGACGCGTGGGTGGCCTCGACCGAGGGCCGCCCGTGCGACTACAACGGGCTCAGCCACGCGAAGCTGCGGTCGGCACCGTCGGGGATCCAGTGGCCGTGCAACAGCGAGAACCCCGACGGCACCGAACGCCTCTACACGGACGGGAAGTTCTTCTCCGCCCCGGACGAGTGCGAGAGCTACGGCCGTGACCTGGTCACCGGCACGGCGGTGGAGGAGACCGAGTACCGCGCGCTCAACCCCGACGCGAAGGCCGTGATCAAGGCCGCCGCGTACCTGCCTCCGCACGAACGACCCGACCCCGATCACCCGTTCGCGCTGATCACCGGGCGGACGCTGTATCACTTCCACACCCGCACCAAGACCGGGCGAGCCCCGCAGCTGCAGGCCGCCGCGTCCGAGGTGTGGGTCGAGTGCTCCGCCGCCGACGCGGCCGCGCTCGAGCTCCGTGAGGGCGACCTGGCCGAGATCACCACCCCCCGCGGCGCAGTACGGGCCAGGGTGCGGATCAGCGGCATCCGAGACGGCGTGCTGTTCCTCCCGTTCCACTACGGCTACTGGGACGCCGACCACGCCCAGCGCGCGGGCCACGACCGGGCGGCGAACGAGCTCACCCCGACCGACTGGGACCCGGTGTCGAAACAACCCCTGTTCAAGACCGCTGCCGCGAACCTGACCCGTATCGCCGACGGGCTGGGCGTACCGGCGCCGGCACCGACCACGACCGGGTCGCGCCCCGTCGGCGATCATGTCCCGCCCACCCGCGGCGGCCACGCCGCGACGGACACCACACGTCAGCCGACCCAGGTGGAGACCCCATGAGTAAGATCGAACTGGTGTTGCGCGAGCTGCACCGTTCCGAGAACAGCCTGGCCCGCGACCTACTGACCGTCGCCGACCGGCACCGCGTCGAACACGAGATCTTCCACACCGCCCGCGACGTCGCCCGCTGGTCCCACGACCACGTCCGGCTCATCGCGGGCAGCGCGGCGGCCCACGACCTGCATCTCGATCCGGCCCCGTCCACGGGCTCACCCGCCCTGCTCGAACGCCTCACCCACCGCACCAGCGAACTTCTCGGCCGCCGCCCCGAACCCGGCCTGCTGCTCCTGGCCGACCTGCGGAGACTGCACCGCAAGGCCGCCGGGGTATCCCTGGACTGGGAACTGCTGAGCCAGGCCGCCCAGGCCATGCGCCAGCGCGACCTGTTCGAGCTGGCCCGACGCTGCCACCCCCAGACGCTTCGCCAGATGCTTCGCCAGATGCGGTGGGCCAACGGCCAACTCAAGATCGTCTCGCCCCAGATCATCGCCAGCTAGCCAGGGGTCACCGAGGTGTGCACCCCGGCCCGGGAGCCGGTGCTGCGGGCGCGGAGTCGGCCCGCGGGCGAGACCCGCGTTGAGCTCGAACTCGTCCCGGTCCCTCAGACGACCGGGGCCGGATACCGGACGGTGATGCGCGGGGACGCCCCCCAACACGGGCCGGGGCGGCTGGTGCCGTATCCAGACGGGAACATCCGGCAAGCGGTGCCACGGTGCCGGGGCCGCTCTCGGGTCGCGGGGCCGACCCGAGAGCGGCTGGTCAGGAGGCCCCTCCGACGAGGCGAGCAACAGGACCCCTGCGCTCAGGTGCAGCCCGGGGAGCGGGCAGTCGGGGCCCTCCGGATCGCCGGCCCGCCTGTTCCTGGGGCCCCCGCGCGGTCGGGTCTCACGAGGGACCGAGCGGGTTCGGCCGGCCGGGAGCGGCGCGCCGTCCGCCGGGCACATCGCCGGCCCTGTCACGCACGGCCGGAGGCGCGCAGAGACCGTGGCCCGGGGCCGTGCCCGCGATGTCATGGGGCGGGTCCCGGCGGCACAGTGACCAACAGACCGCGATCGGGCCCAGGCCGCTGACCAGCGCCCCGGGCACGATCAGTGCGATCGTGCCGGTGATCTCCCCGGCCACCAGCGCCGCCACACCGGCGCACAGCACCACGACCACCATCGCGAGCCGCAGCCCCGGACGGCGTGTCGGAGCGGTCACGATCTGTCGGAGCCGGCCGCAGCGCAGCGGCCGCAGGCTCATCGCGGCCAGAGCACGCTGCAGCGGCGCCTCCTCGGCGGCCAGGTGGCGTTCGATCTCCGCCACCCTGCGGCGTTCGCTCGGGGTCAGGTGCACGGTGTCGGGTTTGCCCATGAGTATGTCCTTCGACGCTGAATCCTTCGACGCTGAATCCTTCGACGGTGATGCGGCAGGCCGGTCCGTTACAGAACAGTCGCTACGAGTAGCGGTTACCCCTCCCCCGGACGCGCGGGGTGGTCCACCCTGGTCGACAGCTGCTCACTGCCACCAGTCACCATCGTATCGCAATGGTTGCGATACCGCACTACACGAGGGTTGGCGGACGAACCATTCGCAGGAGCTGCTGACGGCGAAGGGTGCCGGTCACCGCCCGCGGAGACGGGCGCGGGTGAGCACGACCACGACGGCCGTCGCTCCGGTACCGGCGGCGACGAGCGCGACCACGCACAGCCGTAGCGTCCGGTGGTCGGTGACCCGCCGGGACAGCTCGGCGGTGGTGGTGGCGAGCCGGGCGGTGACCGTCGTGGTGTGGCGCCCCAGCGCGTCGGGATCACGGCGGGCCAGTGCGGTCTGCTCGGCGACCCGGCCTCGCTGGAACGAGGTCGGGTGTCCGGCGAGGTGGGTGCGCCCCCTGGTGTGGCGCTCGATCTCCGCCGCGCTGGCACCGGGTCCTCGCCCGCCGAGCAGCCGGGACCGCAGCTCGGCGATCTGCGCCGCCACCGCGCCAGGTCCACCGTCGGTGACCGGTGAGCCTGTCGGCTCGGGCCGTCGGTGTCCTGGCGAGGGGTCCGGCGCCACCGGGTGGCGGTACGGATCGAGGGGGCGACCCGGGTCGGAATGGGTCGCGGCCGGATCGCGCGGGTGCTCTAGCGGCGTCGCAGCCATACCGCCGCCCCCGCCAACGCCGCAGCCCCGGCGGCGGCCGCGGACGCCATTCGCGGGTGCCGCGAGCACCACTGCTGGGGATCATGGCTGATGGCCTTGTCGTCGAACACCCCGTGTGCGCCGTAGTCGTGCCCCGTGGCGCCGTCGGCGGGCTCCCAGAGGTTGTGCGGCCGGTCCGGGGCGACGGGATCGGCGGTCTGCTGCGAGGAGAATCCCGTCCTGGCCAGGTAGCGGTCCAGCAGGGCGGGTGCGATGCGCTGCCCGAGCACGGTGCCGACGGTGCTCGATCCGACCCAGTAGGCCTTGCGGCGGGGGTGATCGGCGGCGAACACGACGGCGCGGGCGGCGAGTTCGGGCTGGTAGATCGGGGGCACCGGCTGGGGGTGGTGCGGTAGCCGCGACAGCACCCAGGAGAACTGGGGGGTGTTGACCGCGGGCATGTGCACCACGGTGATGGCGATGTTGCTGTGGTCGTGCATGAGTTCGGTGCGCACCGATTCGGTGAACCCGTTGATGGCGTGCTTGGAGCCGCAGTAGGCGGACTGCAATGGGATGGACCGCAGCCCGAGGGCGGATCCGACCTGCACGATGGTGCCGCGCTCGCGTGGTCGCATCCGGCCCAGCGCGGTCATGGTGGCGTAGACGTAGCCGAGGTAGTTGACCTCGGTGACCCGGCGGAACTCGGCCGGGCTGATCTGGTGGAAGGGCGCGAACACGGAGGTGAACGCGACGTTGACCCAGATGTCGATCGGGCCGAGGGTGTTCTCGACCTGTTCGGCGGCGGCCTCGATCTGGTCGGGGTCGGCGACGTCGGTCGGGATCGCGAGGGCGGTGCCGCCGGCGTTCTCGACGTCCTTGACCGCGCCGTCGAGGCCGGCCTGTCCGCGGGCCAGGAGCGCGACGCGGGCGCCGCGGGCGGCGAACTGGATGGCCGTGGCGCGGGCGATCCCGCCGCTGGCGCCGGTGATCACCACGGTCTGTGGAGGGGTCATGATGGTTGCCTTTCTCGGACGATCTCGTGTGGGTGGGGACCGGCGGGCTGGTCGGGTTCGACGCCCCACCGGGTGGTGATCGATTGGCCGGGTTCGAGGGTGAGCAGGCCGTTGCCGCTGCGTAGCCCGTTGGGGGCGCACGTCATGGGTTCCACCCCGAGGCCGCGACGACGTTTGTCGGGGGGCTGGGTGTCGCCGGTGTAGAGCTCGATGAACCGGTAGTGCTCGTCGGCCCACAGCCGGGTCCGCTGCTGCTGCGGCCCGGTCAGGACGACCCAGGCCAGGCCGTCGGAGTCGCGGGCCAGGTCGGTGAAGGCGTAGTCGATGATCGTGTCGCCGATGTGGCGGGCACCGCGGAAGTCATACGGCGATCCGGCGACCGGGATGGTCCCGGTGGGTAGCCCGCGCTGGTCGGTGGGCAGCCACCGTTCGGCGCGCATCTGGAGCTCGGCGTCGTCGATGTACTCGGTGCCGGCCCGTAGGTAGGGGTGGTGCCCGGTGCCGTACGGGCAGCGCTGGGCGCCCATGTTGGTCGCGGTCGTGGCCACCGTCAACCCGGTCCGGCCCGGGTCGGAGGTCCTCGAGTCGTCCGACGGACCGGAGCGCAGCCGGTAGTCGACGGTGACGCCGAGGGTGAAGGGGTAGCCGGGCAGTGGGTGCAGCACGGTGCCGAGTACGACCCGGTCGGGTTCGGTCTCCAGCGGGGTCCAGTTGCGCCAGCGCAGGAACCCGTGGATGGCGTTGTGGGCTTCGGGTTCGGTCAGGGCGACCTGGTGATCGGTACCGTCGAAGGTGTAGGCGCCGTCAGCGAGGCGGTTGGGCCAGGGGATCAGTGGGGTGCCGCGAGCGCCGCTGCACATCTCCTCGGGCGGGTAGCCGTCCAGGACCGGGCGCCCGTCGTAGGTGTAGGTGCGGATACCGCCGCCGACCTCGACCAGGGTTGCCCGGTGTCGGCCGGAGCGGATCTCGAACTGTGCCCCCGACGGGACGCCGCGGCCGGTCACGGTCGTACCCCAGTGGAGTCCCGGTGGGTGGCGGGTCCGGTGAGCTGGACCGCGGACTCGAGCATCAGGGCGTGCACGAAGGCCTGCGGGAGGTTGCCGCGCAGTTGACGTTGCGTGACGTCGTACTCCTCGGAGAACAATCCGGGTGGGCCGCAGGCGGCGCGGTTGCGTTCGAACCACCGCACCGCGCCGGCCGGGTCGCCCTGCTGGTGGCAGGCCAGGGCCATCCAGAACCCGCAGAGGGTGAACGCGCCTTCCGCGTGCCCGAGGGGGCGCGGGTCTTGGCGGAACCGGTAGATGTAGCCGTCCTCACCCAGGTCGTGGGCGACCGCGGCGAGGGTGGCGATCGAGCGCGGGTCGTCGGCGGGGAGTGCCCCGCGCAGCGCGGGGAGCAGCAGCGCGGCGTCCACCCGCTGGTCGTGCGGGGCGCGTTGCCAACGACCGTTCGGGTGCAGGCAGTCGTTGGCGGTGTCGGCGACGATGGTGTCGGCCAGCGCGCTCCAGCGTGCCGCGTCGCCGGCCGGGACCTGCGCGGACATGGCGCGCAGCCCGGCGGCGCAGATCAGCCGCGAGTGCGCCCAGCGTTGGTCGTCGAGTTCCCACACCCCGGCGTCGGGGTCGCGCCAGCGTTGCTCGATCGCCGACACGGCGGCGGTAGCGGCTTTGAGATGTTCGGTGTCGAGATGGTCGTGGCGGGCCGCGGCGGCGAACAGCAGTAACGCCTCACCGAACGCGTCGAGCTGGAACTGGGCGTTGACGTGGTTGCCGAGCACGTCGGTGCCCCCGGGGTAGCCGGGCAGCTCCAGGGAGCGTTCGTCGGGGACCGGGTCGCCGGTGACGGTGTAGGCGGGGGCGAGCTGTGGTCCGTGGTCGAGGAGTCGGGCGGCGACGAAACCGACCGCGTCGTCGAGCAGCGGATGGGGGGCGTCGGTGGCCACGGCCTGCCCGGCGTAGCACTGGTCGCGGATCCAGACGTAGCGGTAGTCGTAGTTGCGGCCCTGTGCCGCACGCTCGGGCAGGCTCATCGTGGCAGCCGCGACCATCCCACCACCGGAGCTGGTCAGGCCACGCAGCACCGCGTAGGAGTGGCGGGCGTCGCGCGGGGCGATGCTGTCGCCCAGCTCCGGCATGGTCTCGCGCCACGCGGTGCGGGTGGCCGTCCACAGTCTTTCCGGGTCCGGCGCGTCACCCTCCAGCGCGCAGGTGGTGTCGCCGAGTTCGAGGACCAGATCGTGGTGGGCCCCTGCGGGCACCGACACGGTGGCGCTCAGCTGTCGGCCGCGGTGGCCGTCGGTGTGCGGGGCCGCGTCGCCACCACCGGTCCAGCGCATCCGCAGCGCACCCACCCGGCCGGTCCAGCACCCGGCATCGTCACGATGCAGCTCACGCAGGCGCTGCTGGTCGAACTCGGCCGCGGGCGCCAGCACCACGTGAACCTGGGCGTCGCCCTGCACGGCGATGATCCGGCGCAGCAGCACCACCCGGCCGGGGTCGCCCGGGAACGCCAGAGCTTCGCGGCACTCCACGATCCCGGTCTCGGTGATCCAGCGCGAGCGCCAGATCAGGCTCCCGTCCTCGTAGTAGCCGCCCCACACGAACCGCCCGACCGGGGTGACCGCGTAGGTTCCGGCGCCGCCGATCAGCGAGGAGAACACCCCATCGGAGTCCCATCGTGGCGCGCACAGCCAGGCGATGTCCCCGCGCGGCCCGACCAGCGCACCGCGCTCCCCGTCGGCGAGCAGTGCGTACTCCCGCAACACGTGCGGCGGAAACTGCTCGCCGATATCGCCCACGATATCGTTCGTATTCGTCGTCGCGCTCATCGTCGTCGTAACCTTTTCTGTGCGGAGGGGTCAGATGCCGGCGGCGTTGGCATAGAACTGCTGGTCCTCGCGCCACCCGCCCATCCCCATGCCGATATCGGCGGTGTCGACCACGAACTCGATCGCAGTGATCCATTTAACCATTTTGAAGCCGAGTTGGGTTTCGATACGCAGCCGCACCGGAGCACCGTGGGCGACCGGGAGCGGGGCACCGTTCATGTCGAGCGCGAGGATGGTCTGCGGGTTGCCGGCGAGGTGGAGCGGTATGGTGCCGTAGAAGTATCCGTAGCGGCCTTCGCCTTCGGTGAGGCCTTTGTCGTCCATGGCGTAGAACACCACATGACGGGCCTCGGGCGCCACGCCGACGTGATCCATCAGTGCGCTCAATGGCACTCCGCCCCATTCGGCCACCGCGGTCCAGCCCTGGATGCAGTTGTGTTTGACGATCTGCCGCTGCGTGCCGAGATCGCGCAGTTGGGTCAGCGACAACGTCACCGGCCGGGTCACCAGACCGCCGACGGCGAGCCGGTAGTCGGCGAACCCGGTCGCCGCCATCCGCTCGTAGTCGTCATCGGTGGGCGGGTAGCCGTTGACCCGGTGATAGGGCGAGATGTCGCTGCGCCGCCACCGCTGCCGGGAACGGAACGCCCGCGAGATGGCCTTCTCGAACGGGTCGACCACCCACCCCAGCAAGCGCTGGGTTCGGCGCCGGTACCGCAACGAGAACCAGGAGATGATCACGTGGAAGAGCAGGACCGCGAACAGCCCGGCCAGGCCGAGCGCGAGCGCGAAGGTTCTGTTCCCGCCGGGATCGGCCAGTACGATCTTGGTGAACTCGTCGGGCACCCCGTGGACGATGACCATGAACACGTGCACCACGGTGAACACGCCGAACGCACACAACCCGAGGAAATGCAGGCTACGCGCTCCCTGTTTGCCGCCGAACAGTTTACCGTAGCGCGGGAAGCGGGCCAGCACCGACGGGGACATGGCCGCGCCGGTGGCGATCTGGAAGGGCGCCAGTACGAAGATGACCAGGAAGTAGGCGAGCTTCTGCGCGGGTTCGAACGGTTGCCCGGGGATCTTCGCGGGGATCTGGAAATGCAGGTAGGTGCCGACCGCTCGTATCGAGTCCGGGACGATGGACCAGTGCGTGGGGATGAGGTAGTGCCAGTAGCCGGTCACGAACACCAGCACTACGTACACGATACCGGTGAGAATCCAGAACTGCACGGTCAGGAAATGCCAGTGCCGGCCCAGGCCGAGGTTCTTCCGTCCTGGTAGCGCGATGAGCGGGCTCCAGGACTCCTCCTCGTCCAGCGACGACCACATCCTGCGCGAATCCGCGCCGTACATCTTCTTCGAGAATCGGGCCCATTCCCGCCCGGGTGGGCAGTCGTCGTGCCAGTACAGTTTCGGGAACGCCGAGAGCACCTCCAGCCCGGAGCGGGCCAGCAGCAGCAGGAAGAACAGGTTGAGGAAGTGGGTGATGACCACCCACAGCGGGAAGAACGTGGGCACGGGGTCAGCTCCCGGGAAGTTGGCCGAGGGTGACCGTGACGGTGCGGCTGGCGCCCTGCGGGTCGAGCACGGTGACCGGGACGGCCTGGCCCGGACTCAGCTGCGCGAGGGCCTTCGACAGCTCCGCGCTGCTGTGTACCGGGGTGTTGTCGACCGCGGTGATGACCTCGCCGGCGGTGATGCCGGCGGCAGCGGCCGGTCCGCCGGCCACGACGCTGACCACCCCCGCTCCGCTGGGCTGCCCGGTCTGGTCGATCACGGTGACGGCCTGCACGCCGAGTTCGGCGCGGTGGGAGTCGACGACGTGGCCGCCGTGGGCCACGAGCTGGCCGGCGATGTCCTTGACCAGGTTCGACGAGATCGCGAACCCGATCCCGGGAGCCGGTGACCCGCCGCCCGCGCCCGATCCGTTGGGGCCGCCGCCGGCCTGTGGGTCGATCGCGGCCAGGGTGGGCACCCCGACCACGTCGCCGGCCAGGTCGACCAGGGCGCCGCCGGAGTTGCCGGGGTTGATCGGGGCGCTGGTCTGGATGGTGTCGGGCAGCGTCGCCCCCGGGGACCCGCCGCCGGTGGGTTCGCTGACCAGCCGGCCGGTGGCCGAGACGATCCCGTTGGACACGCTGCCGGACAGCCCGAGCGGGTTGCCCATGGCCAGCACGATGTCCCCCACCTGCAGGGTCGCGGAGTCCCCGAACGTCGCCGGACTCAGCGACCGCGGCGGCGTGTCGAGGTGGATCACGGCCAGGTCGTCGGGCGGGTAGGCCCCGACCAGGCTCGCCGGCACCGGGGTCGGGCTGCCCGCCAGGGTCACCTGGAAGCGGGTGGCGCCGGCGGCGACGTGGGCGTTGGTGACGATGTCACCCTGGGTGTCGAACACGATCCCCGATCCGAGGTCGTGGCCGTTGGTGATCTGCACGATCGAGGGCAGCACCTTCGCCACCACACTCACGTACTGCTGCTCCAATCCCGACGCCGTCGCGCTCGAAGGGGTGCTGCGGGCGGTGTCGCCGGCCGCGGAGCTCGCCGGCGGGCTGTTCGTGCACGCGGCCAGGGTCAGCGCCGCCGCCGCGGCCACCGCTCCCACGCGCACCGGCCGGTGGTTCGTCATGATGAGCTCCCGGTAGTCGTTCGGGTGGAGGCCACCGCGGAGTGATCGATGGCGCCGTCGGCCATCCGTTCGGCGAGCCGGGACGCCAGCGCCATGATCGTCAACGCCGGGTTGGCCGAACCCTGGGTCGGGCAGACCGAGCCGTCGGCGACGAACACGTTGGGCACGCCCCAGATGCGGTGGTCGGCGTCGATGACGCTGTGCTCGGGGGTGGCGCCCATCCGGGCCCCGCCGACCAGGTGAGCGAAGCGCTGGATGGTGAGCACGTCCTGGGCGCCGGCGGCGTGCAGGATGTCGGTGATGACCCTGGTGGAGTAGGCCATGTTCGCCTTGTCGTTGTCACCGAGGGTGTAGTCCATGCGGGCGACCGGCTGGCCGTAGGGATCGGTCTCCTCGGCGAGGGTGATCCGGTTGTCGGGGTGCGGGAGGAGCTCGTTGAGCACCCCGATCGTGGCCCAGTGGTTGTAGTCGCGCATGTACTCGCGCAGCTCCCGGCCCCAGTGCCCGTCGGCCAGCACGTGCTCGGCCCAGCCGATCGGCAACGGCGCGACGGTCTGGATGGAGAACCCGCGGGCGAAGCCCCGCGATGTGTCGGTTTCGTAGAACTGCTCGGAAGAGATCTCCGGGGGCGGCGCCTTGTACATCCGCAGCTCCTCGGCGAAGCGCCCGGCGGTCTGGGTGGCGCCCTGCACCATCACGTACCGGCCGACCTGGTCTGAGTTGTTGCCCAGCCCGTGCGGGTGGCGGCGGCTGGCCGAGGCGAGCAGCAGCCGCGGTGTCTCGATCGAGTACCCGGCCACGGCGACCGCGCGGGCCCGCTGCAACCGCTGGACGCCTGCGCCCGACTCGTCGTTGGCGGTGTAGACCACGCCGCGAGCGCGACCGGTGTCGTCGTCGATGTCCACGCGCAACGCCATGGAGTCGGCGCGGACCTCCACGTCGTGGGCGAGCGCGTCGGGTAGATGTGTGACATACGGGCTGGCTTTGGCGTTGACCTTGCAGCCCTGCAGGCAGAAGCCGCGGTAGATGCAGTGCGGCCGGTTGCCGAAGGTGCCGTTGACGATCCCGACCGGCCCGACCCGCATCTCGATGCCGCAGGCCAGCGCGCCTTCGCGTAGCTTCGCCGCGGCCCCGGAGATGGGGTGCGGGGAGAACGGGTACCGGTGCGGGTGCCCCCAGGGCCAGTCCTGCCCGGCCACGGGCAGCTCGCGTTCGACCTGCTCGTAGTGCGGGCGCAGGTCGGCGTAGGTGATCGGCCAGTCCGCCCCGACCCCGTCGACCGTGGCGGTGGAGAAGTCGCTCGGGTGGAAGCGCGGGGTGTAGCCGGCGTAGTGGACCATGGACCCGCCCACCCCGCGTCCGGAGTTGTTCTTGCCCAGCTCGATCGGGTCGGCCCCGCCGATGATCCGCTTCTGGGTCCAGTACAACTCGTGGCTACCGGCCTCGTCCGACACCCAGTCCTCGTCGGGGTGCCAGAACGGGCCTGCCTCCAGGATCACGATCCGCCATCCGCGGCGGGCCAACCGCTGGGCGAGCACCGAGCCGCCCGCGCCGGCGCCGATGATGACCAGGTCGACCTCGTCGTCGTCGGTGTAGCGGCGCATCGTGGCCTGGCCGGGCAGGTCGCGGGAGTGCACGTCGAGCAGGAACCGGGAGTCGTTGTCGCGCGGGCCGACCGAGCCCTTGACCACGCCGCGCCAGAAGGTGCCCATCAGGTGTCCTCGTTTCTGGTGTCGCGAACGGGGTCGCGGTCGGTGGCACCGGGTGTCTCGAACGGCTCACGCCCGCCGGCACCGTTGGCGTCGGGGCCGCCCAGGCGCATGTAGCCGCGCGGGTAGGCCGGACCGCCGAAGCCGATCTCGTTCCACGCCCACGGATGGGAGTAGAAGGCCGCGAGCACCGCGCGCATCACCACCGACCAGGCGCGGGAGACGTTGAGCTGATCCCAGGCCCCGCCCACGAGACGGCCCTTCGCGAACTCACCGACGATGTTCTCCCGGTGCTCCGCGGTGCACCCGGCGAAGCCGAGCCGGTAGCCCGCCGTCGCGGTGTGCTCCAGTCCGGCCAGCACCAGCCGCCAGGTGTCGCGGTCATCGGGCATGTCGACGTACTGGTAGCCGTCCAGCCGACCGGCGGTGAGCTTCTCGTCGACCATCTCCGCGACCGGCACCCGCGGGTCGGTGTCCTGAGCCAGCACGGTGTCGCAGAACGCGCGCAGGGCCGGTTCCTCGGCGGCGGTGAAGAACCGCAGCGGGCCGGGCGGGCCCAGCCGGGCGCGCACCACCGTGGCGGTGGCGGCGTCCCAGGTGTCGGCCGCGTCGAACACGTCGAAGTCGGGGTAGCGGCCGATCATCTGCGGGGTGGTCCCGCGGCGCTGGCGCGGCAACCATGACGGGTGCGGCGCCCGCCCGTCGGGGCGGCGGTGGGGCAGATGGTCCGGCCGGGAGGTGTCAGGCATGCCAGCGCCTACTTCTCGCGCCGCAGCACGGCGGCGAGCAGCCCCATACCGCCCACCATCGACATCAGGCCCGGCGCGGAGATCGGCGGACCCATCGCCATGTTGTAGGAGGCCAGCGACCAGCCACCGGGCTTGCGCGCGACGCCGCGGAAGTGGAAGTACTCCCCGAGCAGTCCGTTCGCCGCATAGAGCCCGGCGGTGACCGGCAGCGCGGTCTTGGCCCAGCGTTTCGAGAACACCCCGCCGATCCCGGCCACCACCAGCGGCGGTGTGAGAAGCACCGGGCTCCACATCCACTTGTTGCCGAAGCTGCCCTTGTAGTGCTCCAGGTACACCTCCGCACCGGTCACCATCGCCGAGATCGCGGTCAACCCGGACAGCGAACGTTCGAAGCGGCCGTGCGAGACATCACGCAGCACGTGGTCGAGGACGTGCTCGGCTCCGCGTGCACCGATGGTGGTGGCGTCGGGGCTGGTTCGGGTTCGGCGTAGCAGGCTCATCGGGTGCTCCGTAGCTGGGGTCGGTGTGGCTGGTGGCGGGCGGTCCGGGCGGTGGCCAGGCAGAACCCGGCGGCGATGGCGGCGTCGAGCAGGGCTGCGCGGCGCCACCGGTGGTCGAGGAGGCCGAAGGCGACACCGGTTGCGGCGTGGATGCCGTCCACGACGGCCGCCGCCGTGAGGACCCGCGCGGTGGGCCACCGCAGTTCGATGCCGGCCTGGAGGAGGTGTCGGGCGCCGAGGATCCGCAGCACGGCACTGGCCGGACGCAGGGAGGCCCGGTCGCGGCCGGTCGTCGCCGCGAGCACGGCGTGCGGGGCCAGCAGCAGCGTGGCCCCCCAGGGGATGCGGAATGTCGGTCTGGCCCGATCGGGGTTCGCGTCGTCGCTGCTGTTCATCGGTGATGCTCGTCCTGTCGGGTCGCGGGCGTGCGGATTCGTGGCCAGGGGCAGAACGGGGAGGTGCCCGATCCGGTGAGCGCCTGGTCCAGGGTCGGGCGGGTGTCGAACAGCGGCAGCAGTCCGGTGAGGCGCAGCGGGCGGTGCACCGCCCGGTGCCCGGCCCCGACGAGGATCAGGTGTTCGTCGTGGTGTCGGGTGCTGTGCTGCAACTCCAGCAGCAGGGTGAGCGCGGCCGAGGTCAACAACGTCACCCCGGTCAGGTCGAGCACCAGCCGGCACGGCCGCGACCACCCCAGATGCTCGTTCAGCACGGGGCGCAGCTGCGGGACGGTGACGGTGTCCAACTCGCCGGTGATGCGCACCACGAGGATCCAGTGGGCCGGCGCATCGAACCGGGCCGAGGCGACCGGGGCATCGCCACAGACCCGCCCGAAGGTGAACGACGCCGTCACGACTCCACCTCGGGGGGAACGTGCACGTCGGCGGTCATGACCCGCTCCGGTCACTCACGTGACGCCGCAGGGTCTGCCCGACCTGGTAGCGGCCGGCGACGTCGGTGAGCAGGGTGAGCCCGTGACCGGGCGCTGTCGGGTCAGGACACAGGGTGCCGCCGGTGGGGTCGAGGGTGCCGTCGAAGAACATCCGCTCGATCCGGACGTGGTCGTGGAACCACTCCAGGTGCCGGAAGTTCGGGGTGGCCGCCGCGACGTGGGCGTGCAGGTGCGGGGCGCAGTGCCCGGAAATCTCCAGGTGATGCGCCGCTGCGACCGCGGCCACGCGGAGCCACTCGGTGATCCCGCCGCAGCGCGACGCGTCGGCCTGCAGACAGTCCACCGCACCCGCCCCGCACATCCGCGCGAAGTAGGTCAGATCGCCGCCGTACTCCCCCGCCGCCACATCCGGTCGCACCGCGTCCCGGACACTGCGCAGCCCGGCCAGGTCGTCGGACGACACGGGCTCTTCGAACCACCGCACGTCGCACTCCGCAGCGAGGTCCATGACCCGCACGGCCTGTTTGCGGCCGTAGCCGCCGTTGGCGTCGACGAAGAGCTCCACCTCCGACCCGATCACCGAGCGCGCCTGGGCGATCCGGGACAGATCCCGACGCGGCTCGGTGCCCCACGACTCCCCAATCTTGATCTTGACGCGGGGGATCTGCTGCAACAGCCACGCGTGCAGTTGATCATCGAGCTGGCGGGGGTCGTAGGTGGTGAACCCGCCGCTGCCGTAGACCGCAACCTCGTGGCGGACCGCGCCCAGCAGCCGGTGCAGCGGTAGTCCGAGCAGCCGGGCCTTGAGGTCCCACAGTGCGACGTCGACCGCGGAGATCGCGTAGCCGACCGCGCCGACCCGGCCCGCGTTGCGGACCGCCTTCACCATCGCGTCGAACGCCGCGCCGACATCGAGCACGTCGGTACCGAGAACCACCTCGGCGAGCTGGTCGTGCACCACGTGCGCGCAGGCGGGTGGCCCGTAGGTCCAGCCTGTACCGATGACCCCGCCGCTACGGGCCTGCACGAGCACCATGGTGGTGGAGCCCCAGGTCAGAGTGCCGTCACCTTCCGGGGCATCGGTCGGCACGGTGAACACCGACACGTCCAGGGCCTCGACCACCGCGTCCGCCGCCACTCCTGCGGTCGTGACCGGTTCTCGGTCGGGAGGTGCCGGATCGGGGGTGGCATCCACCGATCGGCTCTGCGTCTCGGGCACCGCTCAGCCCTCCTTGTGCGGGAGGAACTCCTGCAGCTTGGTCTTGATGCCTTGCTTCATGACGCCCCAGCGGTCCTCGTCGCCGGCCAGCATCGCCTTGGCGGCGTCGAGCATCTGGCTGGTGGTGGCGTGCGGCGGAATCGGCGGCACGTTCGGGTCGGTGCGCACGTCGAGCACCGTCGGTCGGTCCGCGGCCAGCGCGCGGTCCCACGCCGGGCCGATGTCCTCGGGCTTGTCCACCGCTATCCCCTGCAACCCCAGGCTCGCGGCGAACGCGGCGAAGTCCACGTCGGGAAGGCTCTGGGACTCGACGAACTTCGGGGCGCCTTCCATGGCGCGCATCTCCCAGGTGACCTGGTTGAGATCATTGTTGTGCAGCACCGCGATGATCAGACGCGAGTCGGCCCACTGCTCCCAGTAGCGCTTGATGGTGATCAGCTCGGCGAGGCCGTTCATCTGCATCGCACCGTCGCCGGCGAACACGATCACCGGCCGGTCCGGGCAGCCGAACTTGGCCCCGATCCCGTAGGGCACCCCGGGGCCCATGGTGGCCAGGTTCCCCGACAGCGACCCGCGCATCCGTCCGCGGAAACGCAGCTGGCGGGCGTACCAGTTCGCGGACGACCCCGAATCGGCGCAGACGATCGCATCCTCGGGCAACCGATCCGACAGCTCGGCGAACAGCCGCATCGGGTTGATCGGATCCGCGGTGACCGCGGCCTCCATGGCCATCGTCTCCCACCAGCGGGCCACATCCGACTCGATGCCCTCGCGCCAGGCGCGGTCCGTCTTGCGCTCCAGCAGCGGGATCAGCGCCCGCAGCGTGGCGGTCGCGTCGCCGACCAGGTTGATCTCGTACGGGTAGCGCATCCCGATCAACGACGGGTCAAGGTCGATCTGCACCGCGCGGGCCTGCCCGAACTCCGGCATGAACTGGGTGTAGGGAAAGCTCGACCCGATCGTGAGCAGCGTGTCGCAGCCCATCATCATCTCGTAGCTCGGCCGGCTGCCCAGCAGCCCGATCGACCCGGTCACCCAGGTCGGCTCGTCGGAGAGCACATCCTTGCCCAACAGCGCCTTCGCCACCCCGGCGCCGAGCAGGTCGGCGACCTGCTCGATCTCCGCGGCGGCACCGCGGGCACCGGAACCGACCAGCATCGCGACCTTGCTCCCCGCATTCAGCAGTTCGGCGGCGCGGCGGACCGCGGCGTCGTCGGGGGCCAGCTCCGGCCACTCGACACCGAGGCTGGACGGGACCATCTTGAAGGCGTGGGTCGGTGCGGAGTACTCGAGCTCCTGCACGTCCGACGGGATGATGATCGCGGTCGGGGCGCGGCGCGCCATCGCGGTGCGGATCGCGCGGTCCAGGACCCCGGGCAGCTGCTCGGGCACCGTGACCATCTGCACGTAGTCGCTGGCCACATCCTTGAAAAGGCTCAGCAGATCGACCTCCTGCTGGTACGACCCGCCCATCGCCGACCGGTTGGTCTGCCCCACGATCGCCACCACCGGCACGTGATCGAGCTTCGCGTCGTAGAGCCCGTTGAGCAGATGGATCGCCCCCGGGCCCGACGTCGCCACGCACACCCCGAGCCGACCGGTGAACTTCGCGTAGCCGACCGCCTCGAACGCGGCCATCTCCTCGTGGCGGGCCTGCACGAACCGCGGCGCGTCTCCCGCACGTCCCCATGCCGCGAGCAGACCGTTGATCCCGTCCCCCGCGTAGCCGAAGACGGTGTCGACGTCCCATTCGCGCAGCCGGTCCAACAGGTGATCGGCGACGGTTGATGCAGCCACGAAGTCCTCCTCGAGATCCCACCGGCAAGCGGGGCACCCGCACGTCGGTCACTGCGTACTCGTAGACACTGCGTACCCGTATCCGTTGCGTTCACACACACATTGCCGAATCGGTTGCGCTGAATCACAAAGCTGCCCCGACGTTTGCGTGATCGCAACCGCTGCGGGACGCTGATGAGATGGAGACCATGTCAACGACGCCAGGCCGGGGCGATCCGCCCAGCCCCGAGCAGGTCGACGCGGTGATGCTCGCGGCCCGGGTCCTGGCCGCGGTCACGGCGCGATCCGTCGCGCAGGTGCAGGACCGGGTGAGCCTGGCCCAGCTCCGAGTGCTGGTCATGATCGCCAGCCGGGGTCCGGCCAACGTCGGCTCGGTCGCCCGCGGACTCGGGGTGCACCCGTCCAACGCCACCCGTACCTGCGACCGCCTCGTGATCGCCGGGTTCCTCGCCCGCCACGACGACCCGGCCGACCGGCGCAACCTCATCCTCGAGCTCACCGCCGCCGGGCAGCAGCTCGTCGAGGGGGTCGACACCGCGCGCCGGGAGGCCGTCGCCGCGCAGCTCGCTCGGCTGCCCGCCCGCAGCCGCGAGCGACTCACCCGGGCGCTACTGGTCTTCGCCGGCGTCGACAGAACCGACGGGCCGGACGCGGACCGACACGACGACCCCGACGAAGCATGGCTCCTGGGATGGACCACGCAACGACCCGTCGGTCACACCGCGGGTCGAGCCGACCCCACGGCAACCGGGTGACCCACCTCGGGCGACCGGTGACCCCGGACGACGACGACGCCCGCACCCGGCTCACGACCACGCTCGACACGGGAGCATCGACGATCACTCGGCGACCACGACTCCGACCGATGACGCCCCTACCTCCGGGGGATGTCGGCCCCTGGAGGCCGGCCGCCGCTCGACCAACGGGTCCGGACGTCCTCCCGGCGGTGACGACGTGGCGTCCAGACACGACCGGTGGGGCCCGACCGCCGTGGTCGGCGCGCGCGGCGCGGTTCCCGCGGTGATCAGCTGATGGGTGTTCCCGCCCGCGTCGAGGGTCCCCGCCCACTTCGCGGTGCCGGAATGCGGACCAGTGGCCCCAGCGGGGCAGCCGACCGTCGAACAGTCGACGGCCACTCCTGGTCGGAGCGCTCTGACGGCGGGGAGGTGTCGGCCAGGTCGGGGCTCAGCACCGCGACCAGCGCGTCGGCGGTGGAAGGTACGCCACCAGGACGATGGAGCAGACCGGCGGCCCAGCCCGGCACGAGCTCCGCCCGGGCCTGCAGTCCGGTCAGGTGCAGCTCGATGTCCGCCTGTGCCGCGGCGTACTGCGCATGTCGCAGTACCGACAGACCCCCGGCGCCGTAGGTACCGACCTCGGCGAGATCCACGATCAGATGCAGACGCCGATCCACGGTCTCGACCCGATCGGTGCGGGCGAGCTCCAGGAGATGATCGAGCCGGGAGTCGAGCAACCGGGCCAACCGGGGTGCGGTGGCCCGGTTGAGCTCACCGGCGACGCGGACCACCACAGCCCCGGGGACAGCGTCCTCCGCGCCCAACCTCAGCCCCTGCACAGATACCTCCCTCACGCCGCCGCCGCGCACGCCCGGCGCTTCGCCGAGCACCGGGTCCGTAGCCCGGCCCGTCGCCTGCTCCTGGTCGGAGGTCGTCAGGATCGGCTCCTGGCGAGCTGCTTGCCACTCCGTTCAGCTCTAGCACCATGCAACGTTCAGCGCAACCGTTGCGGTCGGTCACCACGCCCAGACCTCCGGCCGGCGGGCTTGGCCGGTCCGGCGATCTCCGGGTCGCTCCGGGTCATCCGACGATGCGCACTCGCTCGAATTCCCACCGAAACCAGATGCGCTAACGCATCCATTGCACTATTGTGACCGCTGCGCGGGAGATGGTTTCGGTGTACCCCTCCCCGCGGCCGGCGAGATGCGGACGACCGGGAGACGCCATGTCTGGTGAATCGGTGCGGGTGTGGCGCGGGGCGGCCGAACACCGGACTCGACCGTGACCGGCCAGCTGCTGTCGGCGGGTGCGAGCCGGGCAGCCGGCACGGTCAGCGGCAGCAGTCGCGCGCAGGGTGGCCGCGGGCTGCCCGCGCGTCGTGCGCCGCGGCACGGTCAGGCGACAGCATGAGTGCGATCACCACACCCACCAGCACCGGCGGGGGTGCCGCAGCCAGGGCCGGTCAGGTTCTCGACGAGCTGGACCAGCGCTACCACCCCGCCGCGGGGCTGCGGAAGCAGTTCAACAAGGTCTTCCCGACGCACTGGTCGTTCATGCTCGGCGAGGTCGCCCTGTACTGCTTCATCGTACTGCTGCTGTCGGGCACGTACCTGGGGCTGTACTTCGACCCGTCGATGGCCGATGTGACCTACAACGGGGCGTTCACCAACCTGCGCGGCGAGAACATGAGCGTCGCGTACCGCAGCGCCTTGGATCTGTCGTTCGCGGTACGTGGCGGGTTGTTCGTCCGTCAGGTGCACCACTGGGCGGCGCTGCTGTTCCTTGCGGCGATGTTCGCGCACATGTTCCGCACGTTCTTCACCGGCGCGTTCCGCAAACCCCGTGAGGCCAACTGGATCATCGGGCTGGTGCTCGTCTTCATCGGCACCTTCGAGGGCTTCAGCGGTTACTCGTTGCCCGATGACCTGCTCTCCGGCACCGGGCTGCGGATCGCGTCGGGGATCACCCTGTCGGTACCGGTGATCGGC
>NZ_MKVV01000041.1 GCF_001899645.1 Pseudonocardia sp. 73-21
ATAAATAGCACGAAACCGACCACGAGGGGGTCAGTTCCAATCCGTCGCCAAGGGGTCAGTTCTAACGCGTCGTTGACAATCGACAAGGTAAAGGTCTGGAGTCCGGCCGATCGCGTCCGCTACGACCGCGCAGACGCCGTTGCAGTCAGCGTCTACAGCCACGTCTTTAACTCCAACCCCGCCCTCGACAACGCCCAGCTGTTGCTGCTGGACGATGCGCACGCTGCCGAGGGATACGTCGCTAGCCCCTGGAAAGTAGAGATCAGCCGTTCGGAGCACCCGAGCGCCTACCAGGACGTGCTGTCGGCGCTGCGCGATGCGCTCGACCCGTTCGTCTTCGCTCGCTTGCAGGTCGCCAGTCCAGATGACCGTAGCGATAGGGGCGTGTATCTGGCCTCGCCCGTGGGGGTCGCAGAGAACGCATCGCAGATCGAGCAGGTGCTGGCCATGGCGGTGGCCGGCGAGAAGGTGTCCACGGGCGCTCGGTACGCCTGGATGAACATCCGTGACCACGTGGACCGCTGTCTGGTGTACGTCTCTGGCCGGGGGTTGCTGATCCGACCGATGATCGTGCCGACCGTGGGACATCCCGCGTTCAGCGCCCCGGCCCGGCGGGTCTACATGAGCGCCACCCTCGGTTCAGGTGGTGAGTTGGAACGTGCCTTCGGTCGCAGCAAGATCAAACGGATCCCGGTCCCGAGGGGATGGGAGAACCAGGGGGCCGGGCGTAGATTCTTCATCTTCCCGGAACTGACGAACGACCTATCGGCCGATCCAGCCGCGACCAACGCTTTCGTCAGCGCCGTCATCGCCAAAGCCGGGCGAGCACTGATCCTCACGCCGGACGAGCACACCGCTACGCAGTTCATCGCGAACCGACTCCCCAACGGCTATCCGGTGATCCGAGCCAAGGCTGTAGAGAACGATCTCGCGCCGTTCACATCGACGGTCGCGGCCGCGCTTGTGCTGGCCAATCGCTACGACGGCATCGACCTCCCGGATGACGACTGCAGGCTGGTCGTGCTGGACGGGTTGCCGACGGGTGCCGACCTGCAGGAGAAGTTCCTGCACGAGGCACTTGGCGCGGTAACGGTGCTGCAAGAGCGCATCCGTGCGCGAGTCATGCAGGGCTCCGGACGCGCCACCCGCAACGCTCGCGACTACGCCACCGTGCTGCTTCTGCGCAACGACCTGACCTCGTACATCGCGGGCGGCGAGGCGAAGGATGCGATGCCACCCGAGGCGCACGCCGAACTGGACTTCGGATTGCACAACAGCTTGGACCCCACCACATCAGGGGAGCTGCAAGAGCTCCTGGAGATGTTCAATCAGCACGGCGCGGCGTGGGCTGAGGCCGACGTCGCTATCGCCGAAGACCGCGACCTGCATCAGCGGGTCATGCCTTCGGGCACTGACGACCTGCAGAAGACCGTCAAGCACGAGGTGGCCGCCTGGGAAGCCATCTGGGCTGGCCACTGGGATTGGGCACTCACCGCGATCCGCAAGGTGATCGACGAGCTGGCGACCGCGGGTACCGCGAAGCGGTACGCCGCACTATGGAACTACCTGGGCTACACCACCGCACGCCGGGTGGCCGGGTTGACCGGGGACAACACGCTGAACACTACTGCGGACGACTTCTACCAAGAAGCCCGCCGGGCCGCGCGCGGAACAGCCTGGATCTCTGGCATGGCCGCGCCGGCCGAGCGGAACGTCGCACCACCACAGACCAGCCTTGATGTGCTGGACGAGGCCGCGATGACAGCAGTCCTCACCCAACACGACCTCGCCACCCCGCAGCAGTTCACTGCAGCGGTCGCCATAGCCCGGACCGGTCTGCAAGAGACGGACGATCACCAGCCCTTCGAGGCCGCCCTGGTCACGCTCGGCACCCTCGCCGGCGCGGCCGACAGCTACACCTACGACGACGACAGGGAGCAGTCCAAGCCGGACGCGGTCTGGATCTTCGGCGACGAGCAATGGGTCATCTGGGAAGCCAAGAGCAGGGCCACCACCACCGGCTCGATCGGCCCGTCGGACGTCAAGCAGGCCGGCGGCCACCTTCGCACCGTCGAGGCCGATCGCACAACGATAGCGCCAGGCGATGGTGTGTGTCTGCTGTTGAGCCGAAAGCCCGGCGTCTTGCCCAGCGCTGAGAAACTGGCGGAAGGACACGTGTTCCTCGTGCGCCCGGAGACCGTTTTTGAGATGTTCGACCGAATCGTTCGCGCGTGGCACACGTTGCGCAGCCGCGGCTTGTCCTCGTTAGACGCTGCAAGCGCGGCGGAGATCTTCCGCGCCGAAGGCGCCCTGCCGACCCAGTGGCTTCCTACCCTCCGCACGTCTCCGCTTCGCCCACCTCAGCCGTAGTCCGGTACAAGGAGTGGGGGGCCACCACCGAGGTGTGCGGCGGCGCGCGAGGCAGATCCGCTGCTGCCTGGTCTCCTCCGCGATCCTGCCCCGCCATGTCGCAGCGATCGCTGGCGTCCTGACGAGAAGCTCACGCGACGGCAGAGCCGCGTCACCGCCGGTGGCGGCGTCGGGGTCGTTGCCCTCTGCCCTCAGCAGGCTGTCGATGATGTCGCTCAGAGCGGACAGCTGCCCCAAAGACAAACATGGTCGCCCTACTGAGCATGGACTGGACATTGTCGGAGCGCAGGCTCACCTTCGCGTCGAGCTCAGCCCCGTCGAGCCAGGCGGGTCCCTCTCCAGGAAGAACTCGGACTTGACCCGAAGAACTCTGCGGGCAGGCGCAAGTAGCGCGGGCTGGGCTCGTGCCGCTCGCCGCTGAGCATCTTGTTGATGTAGACGGAGGAGATGGCGTAGGCGCCGTCCTGGCGTCGGCCTGGAGAGGGTGCCTGAGGGCTACGGGTCGTTTGCTGGCCGTCGTGCGACCCGCGGGCGACACGCGGGCCTGATGTCCGCAATCCGCGTCCAGACCAATGGGTCGCGAGTGCCTCGCATCCCAACGTGGGATGCCGTGGGGTGTCCGCCACCCGCGGGGGAGGGGCACTGCCCCTTTCGGCCCGCGATGGCTACCTGATAACGGGTCTTCTGTTCCTGGACGCTCGGGCCTGTGCCGATTTTGGCCTGGATAAGGCTAGAGGCTGATTGTGGCGACGAGGGGCCGGTGGTCGGATGCGGGGGTGTCGCGGCGAGCGTTGGGGTTGTCGTCGATCGACGTGGGTGGGGGTCCGGCGGTGACGTCGCCGTCGGCGACGTGGTGGGTGACGAGGTGGCTGACGAGGATGTGGTCGATGAGTTCCTTGTTGCCGCGGTAGATGCGGGAGTAGCGGTTGTCGATCGGGATGCGGGCGGCGAGGTTCCACAGCCGGTTCCCGTCGCCTTGGTCGTCGATGTCGTAGCCGCCGGTGCCGATCTCGGATCCGGGGGGCCCGGACAGGATCTGGGTGGTGGCGGCTTGGGGTTCGTCGTTGAGGTCGCCGAGCACGATCACCGCTCGTTGTTGGCCGTGGCCGGCGAGCAGGGTGGTGGCGGTGTCGCGGACGGTGACGGCTTCGGCGGTGCGCCGGTTGAGCGCGTAGGCGCCGTAGCGGGCGCGGAGGCCTTCGTCGCGGGTTGAGAAGGCTCCGTCGGGGAAGGTGAGCAGTTTCGATTTGAGGTGGCAGGTGACGAGGTCGATCCGGGTGCCGATCCTGGTCACCACACCGGCGACGAGCGCGGGGCGGCCCATCGCGGTCTCGTTGACGTTGGTGTCGTCGACCTGGATCGGTCGCAGCGGTGCGGGGAACGCGGAGACTTGGTGGATGTCGAGGAGCTCGAGGCGGGACAGGAACCCGACCCGGATTCCGCGCCCGTCGGGGTCGGCGGTGGCGTGGAAGGCGTACCCCTCGTCGGCGAGCGCTTTCGCGAGGTCGTCCAGTGCGGTTGGGTCGCCGACTTCCTGGACGGCGAGCACATCCGGGTTCAGCGATCGGATGGTGGCGGCGAGCGCGGCGAGTTTGGCGTCGTAGGCGGCTTGGGTGGTGGGGCCTGACGCTCCTCCGGGTGGGAAGAAGTTCTCCAGGTTCCAGGTTCCGATCGCCACCATCGCGTCTCTCCTTTGCTCGCTCGACTCTGACCGTCCGGTCCAGGTGTGCCGACCATGGTGGGGTCGCTACCCGGTCGCCGACATGCAGGAGCCCTGCGTGAGGTCTCTGATACGCAGTGGAGATGAATCTTTACCTCGCGGCAGCGGGTCCGGGATCGGGCTGTGGTGTCGACGCACTGAGGGTGGGCCGGTCGGGGAAGGCGCGGAGCAGGACGTCGACGACTGCACGGAAGCGTTCGTGTTCAGTGGGGTCGCGTCCCTCGGTGGCCCATTCCATGGTCAACGGGTGGATGAGCTCGGTGCGGTCGCGCTCGCGGAGATAGACCATGATCGAGCGGATCCGCAGCGCGGCGAGGTCCGTCACCCGATGGTCATCGCGTTCCACGGCCCGGTGGTGCTCGACGACAGCCGCCCGGCAGGCCAGGACCGCATCCTCCACGAATTCGAACATGCGTGCGATTATGATTGGTCGGGGACGGGTGCGCCAGGGGCTGTCAGCAAGCCCACGCGATCGGGGCGGCTCCTGCAATCCCTCCGGCACGTCGGTCCGAGGAGGTGTCTGGCCGCCGGCGCGGAGCACGCGGGCCATCACCGGAGCCGCACCGGCCTGCGGGAGATTCGGACTGCCCGCTGCCGGCCAGAGCGCAGGATCGAGGCCATCACAGGCTCGGGGTGATGCGGGCACGGGCACGAGGGCGAGGGTATGGGCGTGGGCCGGCATATCTGCATCAGACGCCATCAGTTCGAATCATGCGGCGAGCGCATCGCCCGAGCATGTCGTCGTCGCCGTCACCGGCCGTGTGGCGGGTGTTCTTACAGAAGTGCGATTAAGAGTATTGACAAGATGAGGATTAGGACCATCGTCGATATGATTCGGTGAGGCAATCTTCTTTCTCGCCTGACATGCTGGATAGGCCAGGTCTGATGGCGGCGTCGCGGATAGCCCCTACGTCGACCACGAGGCTGCCTCATTGTCGCGCCTGTCCGATGCTGGCGATCGGTCTGCGGCATGTGGGGGGAACAAATTTGTTCAGTCGGTGGCTGCGCACACAACAATGGACGCTCGGTAGTGCCAAGAGGGCAAGCGGAACTTAGGGCCAAATAGTGAGTGGTCCCGAGGATGTTTTCGGTGGTCTTGATCTGACTCTCGAAGCGGGCAACTGTCAGCAGTGATTCGCCTTGTGTAACCTGCTTAATGCAGCGTGATGCCAAGCAATGATCCGAACAGTAGAAAGGGGCCCATCGGGATCGAGTCTGGCGGTCCCCTCCTCGCACAACGGATGACCAGTGTCGTCGCAGCCGCCGCGGTCCAACCGAGCAAAGTCCCGCCGAGGACGGTCTCCCAGCTCTGCCATCCCATCGCTAGACCGAGCAGGCCGCCGAGCTTGACGTCGCCGGCTCCGAGCCCGCGGCGGGAGACAAGAGCGATGACTAGGTAGGCGCCGAAGATCAGCGCCGATGCGCAGAGCGCACGCAGTAGATCCGCGAAGTCGTTGTTGGCCAACGCGCTGACGGTCAGCAGAGCGACGAGCGTGACGTAGGTCGGCAACACGATGATGCTGGGAAGCCGTCGCTCGATCACGTCGATCGTGGACAGCACGGCCCCGGCGGCCGCGAGGCAGCAGAAGGCGAGCAGGTCGACACCTTCGAAGCGAATGGCCAGGACGGCGAATGTGAGACCGGTGCTGGCCGATCCAACACCGATGAGCAGTCTGGGGCTCGTCGGCCGCGTGAGGGTACGCGAGGTGACTGTGACGGCGAGTATTGCTCCGAGGAGAACGCCGAGGCCAGCCGCCGCAAGGACAACGGCTACCGGAGGGGGGCTTGCCGTCAGCGCCCAGGATTCAGGGGCTCGGTACTCGTAGCCCGTTCGGGTGAACATCGGTCGAGGGCCCTTTCCGACCTGGAAGTCCGTGTTGACGGACTTCCAGGTCCGTACGGGTCGCGGGTGTACTTGTGATCAGTATCGCCTCATGATCAGAGGCGCGGGAACCGTCGAGGGGACGTTCGGTGGATGGGGTGAAGTCGATGCGCCTGCCAGCGCGTGTCCTCGCGGTGGTCGTCGCCGTGGGCTGCGTTGCCGGGTGTTCGGCGTCAAGTCCAGCGCCGGTCACGCCGCCGGTGTCGGCAGCTCCGCCAGCGACGACGGCCGCATCGCCGGCCGAAGCGCTCGCAGGAAAGGACGCCCTCGCGGCGTACCGCGGGATGTGGGCGGATTTCGTCACAGCAGGTCTGACCTCAGACTGGCGTTCGCCCGACCTTGGACGCCACGCGATCGGAGTCGCGCTGACCAACCTGTCGCGATCGTTGTACGCGGATCACTACAACGGCATCGTTACGAAGGGCGAGCCCATCCTGAACCCGATCGTGCGTTCGGCCGATCCGACTGATGATCCGGTCAAGGTGATTGTCGGCGACTGTGGTGACTCAAGCCATTGGCTGAAGTACCGCGCGGACGATGGCGCGCTAACCTCCGCCACATCTGGAGGCCGCCGTCGCATTACTGGCGTCGTCGACAAGCAGGCCGACGGATCGTGGAAGGTGTCTGACTATGCGGTCGAGGATCTCGGGACATGTTGAACTCATCGTCCGTGATGGTCGCCGTCGGGCTGCTGGCTGTTGGGCTGCTGGGCGCTGGAGATCCACCCCTTCCGTCGCCGCCTGGGGACGGCTTTGGTGGAACGTCGTGTGACTCGACACCGTCTCCTGCGTGCGATGTCTATGCCGGCTCTCCGGCTGGTTCGGCAGCGCCGCCGCCCTCGGGCGCGACCAGCAACCCGCCGCGGCGTCGAGCGCCGAGCGCCTCGGCGCCACAAGCGCCGGCTGTTGCTTGTTCGTACGCGCGTAGCGATTTCCAACCTCCGCCGGGTGGCGTAGCGACGGCGGCGTTTAGTCGTCCACTTCGCCCGAGTGTCGCTGTGGCGGCGGTGCTGCGTGTCCCGCTGGCGGCGGGCCCACCGACGGCCGGTCCGGGTTCGGGCGATGGTGCCTGGTACGTGTGGCGGTGTTCGGGGGAGGGCTGGCGGGATTCGGTGTACCGGGCGCCGGTGTGGATCGCGGACGGCCAGCAGGCGCCGGGGGTTGCCGGTCCGACGCCTGCGGAGCTCGCGGAGATCGCTCGGCGGCAGTTGCGGCTACCGGATCCGCTGGTCGCGGCGAGTCCGGTGGGGACTCAGCTGGTGAATCTGCCGACGTGGCTGTGGCTGGGAGGTGACTGGGCTCCGGTGCAGGCGACGGCGGCGGTACCGGGTGTGTCGGTGACGGCGCGGGCGGTGCCGGCGTCGGCGAGGTGGGTGATGGGGGACGGCAGCGTGGTCGTCTGCCGTGGCCCGGGCACCCCCTACACGGCGGGCAATGATCCGGCGGCGCCGTCGCCGGACTGTGGCCACACCTACCGGGTGTCCTCGGCCGGGAAGCCGGGTGAGGTGTTCGCGGTGAGTGTGGCGGTGAGCTGGACGGTCACCTGGGCCGGCGCGGGGACCGGTGGCGCGTTCCCCGGGCTGACCACGACCGGGGGAGCCGCGTTCCGGGTCGCCGAGTCCCAGGCTCTGGTCACCGGCGGCGGCTGACGACACACAGCACAACAGACGAGCAGACGACAGCGGTAGTGCACGGGCGCAACGGACCGGCCGGATGGTCGGTGCGGTGATCCTGCGCGCCCTCACCCCCAACGGTTAGGAGGTCCGGTCATGCGCACGATCCTTCCCACGCGCGAGCGTCGCGTGGACATCCCGGGCGACGCCGCCCATGTCGAGGCTGACCCGTGGCCCGCGCGTCCGGCCGCCGCGCCGGGTGGGCGTCGTAGCGTGCCGCACCTGTTGCTCGGGGTGCTGTTGGTGCTGGCGTGCGCGGTCGGGGCGCTGGTGGTCACGGTGCAGTTCGGGGGTTCCCGGATGGTGCTGGCCACTGCGCGGGCGGTGGGAGTGGGGCAGGTCCTGTCCGCCGCGGACGTCCGTCAGGTGTCGCTGCCCGCCGACTCCGATATCCGCGCGGTCGACGCGTCCGCCGCTCCCACGCTGATCGGACGGTCGTTGGCGGTCGCCCTGCCCGCGGGTGCGGTGCTGACCCCGGAGTCGTTCAGTGGCGCCGGTACGCCGCCGGCCGGTCAGGCGATCGTCGCGGTCGCCCTGGACCCGGGCCGGTTACCGGCGGAGGTCGCGCCGGGCGACCAGGTGTCGGTCGTCGTGGCAGCGGTCGCGACCGCTGGCGCGGCTGTTGAGCGGCCGGCGGCCCGGTCGTGGCCGGCGGTGGTGACGAGTGTCGCGCCGTCGGACACCGGCCGGTTGACGGTGGTGTCGGTGCAGCTTGGCGAGATGTCGGCCCGCGAGGTCGCCGCAGTGCCGTCGGGCCAGGTCGCGCTCGTGCTTGTCGCGGCCGGCGGGTGAGCGGGGTGGAGGTCTGATGATGATCGCGGTGGTGAGCGTGAAGGGCTCCCCAGGGGTAACGACGCTGTGCCTGGCGCTGGCGGCGTGCTGGCCCGACCCAGGCGCTCCGATCGTGGTGGAGGCCGACCCGGCCGGCGGTGATGTCGCGATGCGGTTCGGTCTGGCGCCCTCGCCAGGGCTGCTGAGCCTGGCCGCGGCCGCGCGCGGCCGCGCGGGCACCCGAGGCGAGGGCGTGGCCCGGCCGGCGGAGGGCGCGGAGTTGGTGTGGCGCCACGCGCAGCCGCTGCCGGGGAACGTGCCGGTGGTGGCGGCCCCGCCGGACGCGGGACGCGCCCGCGGAGCACTGGCCGTACTCGCCACACTGGACGGGGCGGGTGGGCTCGGCCCGGGTCCGTTGCGTGCCGCCGCCGCGCACCCGGGAGCGGTGCAGCTGGTGGATTGCGGCCGGGTCGACGAGGGGTCACCGGTGATGCCGCTGCTGCGGTCAGCGGACGTCATGGTGGTGCTCACCGGGGCGGGTGCGGATGACCTGGCGCACCTGGCCCGGCGGATCCCGGAGATCGGGGCCTGGTCACGCGACCCGGTACTGCTGCTCACGGGTGGCGGCCATTCGATCGCCGCTGTCGCGCGCGAGCTGGGGGTGACCCCGCTGGCCCGCGTCCCGCACGACCCGAGAGGAGCCGCGGTGCTGACTGGGCACCACAGTGTCCTGCGCTGGCACCGCAGTGGACCCGGACGGTCCGTGCTGGGCCAGAGCGCCCGCGAGATCGCCGATGCGCTCGCCGCCCGCGCCGCTATCGCCGCAACTCCCGGCGATGCCCGCCCGAACCCGGCGAGTCGTCGCGCAGGTGCGACCAGCAACGACAGCCTCGGTCAATCGACCACGGCAGGGAGGGCGTCGTGACGGGCGGTGGCGAGGACGGGTCGACAGGCGTGGCGTGGCGTGGCGGACGAGCGGGCGCGGCGGCAGCGGTCCCGGTGCCGCTCCGCAGGCGCACCGAACGGCGGGGAGAACGGGTCGTCGTCGGTGATGTCGAGGAGCCGTCGGCCCCGGCCGAGGCGGCGGAGCGGCGGCTGCGCGAGCACGTCCGGACGGTTCTGGCCGAGCGGCTCCCGGGGCGGGCTGAGGATCAACGCCGCCGCACCGGCGCCCGGAACACTCCTGAAGGGCATCGGGCCCTGGCGCGGGAGATCGTCGACGACGCGGTGAACACGTTCACCGAACAGGAGCTCACCGCCAACCGGCCGCTGGTCGCGGCGGAGGCGGAGCGGCGCGTGGTCGCCGAGGTCATCGACGAGCTGTTCGGGATGGCCGGGCTGCAGCCGTTGCTGGACGACCCGCGGGTCGAGACGATCAACGCCAACCGGTTCGACCGGGTCTTCGTGCAGTACTCCGACGGCCACCGCTGCCGGGTCGGGCCGATCGCACGGTCGAACGAGGAGCTGACCGACCTGGTGCGGCTGCTCGCGGCGCGGGCGTCGAGCCAGGAACGGCGCTTCGATCACGGCAGCCCGTCGGTGAACCTGCAGCTGCCCGGTGGGGAGCGGTTGTTCGCGGTGATGGCGGTGACCGCGGGCGGGGTGACGTCGCTGTCGATCCGCCGCCACCGCTACCCGCGGGTGACGCTGGATCAGCTGCGGCTGCGCGGCACCGTCGACGAGGTCCTGGTCCGGTTCCTGCGGGCGTGCGTGGGGGCCCGGAAGAACGTGGTGATCGTGGGCGGGACCGGGGTCGGGAAGACCACTTTGCTGCGGGCGCTGGCCGCGGAAATGGACCCGATGGAGCGCATCGTGACCATCGAGGACGCGTTCGAGCTCGGCCTCGACACCGACCCGGCAGTACACGCCGACGTGACCGCGTTCCAGGCGCGGGAGGCCAACATCGAAGGCGAGGGCGCGGTATCGCAGGCGGATCTGGTGCGGTGGGCGCTGCGGATGTCGCCCGACCGGGTCATCGTCGGGGAGATCCGCGGGCCCGAGGTCGTCCCGATGTGCAACGCGATGAGCCAGGGCAACGACGGCAGCATGGCCACCCTGCACGCGTCGAGCTCCGCTTTGGCGTTCACCCGGCTCGCCTCCTACGCCGCGCAAGGCCCCGAACGGCTCCCCCTAGAAGCGACCAACCTGCTCGTCGCCGGCGCGGTGCATGTCGTGGTCCACCTCGCGCGGGTGCCCGGCACCCGCGGCGCCGACACCGGGGGAGGGACCCGGGTGGTGTCCTCGATCCGCGAGGTGGTCGGCGCGGACGGCCAGCAGGTGGTGTCCAACGAGATCTTCCGGCCTGATGAGGACCGGCACGCCCGCCCGGTGCCGGGCGCGATCCGGTCCGACACCCTCGATGATCTGGTCGATGCCGGGTTCGACCCGATGCTGCTCACCCGGGCCGGCCGCGGGTGGCAGCCATGACGGTGCTCGTGGCAGTGGTGTCGGCGGCGGGGATGGCGAACCCCGGGCGGGCCGCGGTCGCCGCCCTGTTGGGCGGAGGGTTCGGGCTGGGGGTGTACCTGTTGTTTGTGGGCCTGCGCCGCCGGCTACCGGGACGGCCCGCCGGGGCGATGCTGGTCGCGCGGTGGCGCGACGGCGGGTGGGACCGCCGCGACATGGCCGTCCGAGCGGGCGCCACCGTCGGCACCGCGGTGGTGGCGGGGGTGCTGACCGGCTGGGTCGTCGGGGCGGTGCTGGTCGGGGCGGGGTGCTGGTTTCTGCCGCGGGTGTTGGGCCGCGACACCGCGCACGCCCGCTGGGTCGCCCGGATCGAGGCCGTCGCGACCTGGACGGAGATGATCCGCGACACGCTGTCGGCCGCGGCGGGGTTGGAGCAGGCGGTGCTGGCGACCGCCCCGCTCGCCCCCGCCCCGATCCGTGACGAGGTCGGCGCGCTCGCGGCGTGCCTGGACCGCGGCGAGCGCCTGGTGCCGGCGCTGCGCGGGCTGGCCGACGACCTGGACGACCCCACCGCTGACCTTGTCATCGCGGCGTTGGTGATCGCGGCCGAGCAGCAGGCCCGCCAGCTCGCCGACCTGCTCGGCGCGCTCGCGACGACGGCGCGGGAACGGGCGTCGATGCGGATGCGGGTGGAGGCCGGACGGGCCCGGACCCGCACCTCAGTACGGGTCATCGTCGGCACCACCACCAGCTTTGCGGTAGCCGTTGTGCTGCTCAACCGGCCCTACCTCGCCATGTATGACTCGGTGACCGGACAGGTCGTGCTGCTCGCGGTCGGGTTGCTGTTCGCCGCCGGCTTCGCCTGGCTACGGCGGATCGCCACCGTTCCCGAGCCTGCCCGGCTGCTCACCCGCCCTGACGACGAGCCCAACGACCCCTCCCGTGCGCACCGCGACGCCGTCACCGGCGCCCGCACCGGTGGAGCGGACTCGTGACCGGCTGGGTGAGCGCATCGGGCTCGACGACGGTAGCGGCGATCCTGCTGGGCGCCGGGTTCGGCGGCGGCCTCTGGGCGATGGCGGTCTGGGCGTTCCCGCCGCGACCGACCCTCGGCGACCTGCTCTCACGCACCCTCGACACGCCTGCCGCGGCCGAGGACATCGGCCCGGTCGGTGGCCGCCTGGCCCGGCTCACCGTCCCGTTGGTGTCGCTGCAGCGGCGTGCGGGACTACCCGGTCCGCGCGTACGAGGGGATCTGCGGGTCACCGGCACACCGGTGGGGGAGCACCTCGCGGGCAAGGCGCTGCTGGCGCTGGCCGGGCTCGTGGCCCCCACGATCGCCCAGCTCGCGCTCGCCGTCGCCGGTTCCGGGTTCGGCATCGGGCTCCCGCTCGTCGGCGGGATCCTGCTCGCCGCGGCCGGGTTCGTCCTCCCGGATCTGCGGGCCCGCGGGCGGGCGGCGGCGATGCGCGAGGAGTTCCGCCATGCCCTGTCCGCCTACCTGGACCTGGTGTGGATCACCC
>NZ_MKVV01000042.1 GCF_001899645.1 Pseudonocardia sp. 73-21
TCCGCGACAACCGCACCTTCACCACCGAGGCACCAGCCCCGGCAGTCAGCGCGGCTTGACACGGTCATTGAAACTCCTGCCGCGAGTGCGTGAACTGCAAGGCGGGCGAGGAGCAGTACTGCCTCGAGGGCAACGTCGGCACCTACGGCGGCATGCTCGACGGCAAGCCCACCGACGGCGGTTACTCCGAGAAGATCGTCGTCGACGAGAACTACGTCTGCGGCATCCCCGAGGGCGTCGAACTCGACGTCGCCGCGCCGCTGCTGTGCGCCGGCATCACGCTGTACTCCCCGCTCAAGCACTGGGGCGCGGGCCCGGGCAAGAAGGTCGCCATCGTCGGCCTCGGCGGGCTCGGCCACATGGGCGTCAAGATCGCCGCTGCGCTCGGCGCCGAGGTGACCGTGCTGTCGCAGTCGCTGTCCAAGAAGGACGACGGCGAGAAGTTCGGCGCCCAGCACTACTACGCCACCAGCGACGACGCCACGTTCGAGCAGCTCGCGGGCTCGTTCGACCTGGTCGTCAACACCGTCTCCGCGGCCCTGCCGATGGACAGGTACCTGTCGCTGCTCGGGCTCAACGGCACGATGGTCAACGTCGGCGCGCCGGCCGAGCCGCTGGAGGTCCCGGCGTTCTCGCTGATCCCGATGCGGCGCAGCTGGGCCGGCTCGATGATCGGCGGCATCGCCGAGACCCAGGAGATGCTCGAGTTCTGCGCCGAGCACGGCCTGGGCGCCGAGATCGAGACGATCTCCGCGGACCAGATCGACGAGGCCTACGACCGCGTGGTCGGCAGCGACGTGCGCTACCGGTTCGTCATCGACGTGGCGACGATGGCCTGACCCGAACAGGTACCCCTGGGCGAACCGGCCGCCGTGGCGACGCAGCACGGCGGTCGACCCGGCCGTTCGATGCCCTCGGTGACGTCGTGTTCTCACATCACCCGGTCGAACCCCTGCCGTCCACGATCAGACCGAACCGGCCCGCAATCCGGCCGCGGCGAGATGCTCGACCGCCTCCCCGACCCGCTCGAAGCCCTCGCCCACCGTGTGGCCGGCCTCGAAGCGGGCATGGATGCCCTCGGCGATCACCGCGACCTTGAAGTAGCCCAGCGCCAGGGCGAAGGACAGGGATCCGCCGTCCCGGCCCGACCGTGCCGCGTAGCGCGCCACGATCGCGTCGGCGTCGGGCATCCGGTCGCTGGTGGAGGCGGCCGCCCCGCCAAGCACGGCGTCGAACGCGGGGTCGCGGTAGACGACGTGCAGGGCGAGATCGGCGAGCGGATCGCCGAGGGTGGCCATCTCCCAGTCGACCACCGCGCGCACCACCCCGACGTCGTCGGCGTCGAGGATGGCGTTGTCCACCCGGAAGTCACCGTGCACGATCGCCGAGCCGCTGTCCTCCGGGCAGGTCTCCGCCAGCCTCGCGTGCAGCGTCTCGACGTCGGGCACCTCCCGGGTGGCCACCCGACCCCACTGGTCGTACCACCGGCGGACCTGACGGCGCAGGTAGCCACCCACCCGGCCGAACTCCGCAAGCCCAACGGCCGACGGGTCCACGGCGTGCAGGTCGGCGAGCGTGTCCACCAGCGCGAACCCGCACCGCCGGACGTCGGCGTCGGACAGGCCGTCGAGATCCGAGCGGGTGCGCAGCACCTGCCCCGCCACGTGCTCGACCACCGCGAACGGCACCCCGATCACCGACGGGTCCTCGCAGTGGACCACCGCGCGCGCCACGGGCACCCCGCTGTCGCGCAGTGCCGCGACGACGCGGAACTCCCGCCCCATGTCGTGCGCGGACGGGGTGAGCTCGCCCAGCGGTGGGCGGCGCAGCACCCAGTCCGAGCGCCCGTCGGTGAGGCGGTAGGTGAGGTTCGAGCGGCCACCGCAGATCAACTCGGCGTGCAGCCGCCCGATCCCGCCCACCTCGGCGTCGAGGAAGGCCTGGAGCTTCGGGAGATCAAGTCCGTCCACGGTGGCGGTACTCCTGGAAGAGGGGTCGGTTCCGTTGCAGCAGAGCCACGTTCACGCCATCTGGCTGCGTCAACGTGGCTCTGCTGCCATCGGAGAGGTGCTACTGGGCGCGGGTTCGCAGCTCGCGGCGCAGCAGCTTGCCCGTCACGGTCTTCGGGATCTCGTCGAGGAACTCGATCTGGCGCGGGTACTTGTAGGCCGCCATGCGCTCCTTGGTGAACGCGATGAGGTCCTCCTCGCTCACCGACTTGCCCGGTCGCAGGCTGACGAACGCCTTGACCGTCTCGCCGCGGTACTCGTCGGGCACGCCGACGACCGCCGCCTCGCGCACGGCCTCGTGCTCGTAGAGGACGTCCTCCACCTCACGGGGCCAGACCTTGTAGCCGCCCGCGTTGATCTGGTCCTTCTTGCGGTCGACGATGTAGAACCAGCCCTCGGCGTCCATGTAGCCGACGTCGCCGGTGTGCAGCGAACCACCGGGCAGGGCCTTGGCGGTCTCCTCGGGCTTGTTCCAGTAGCCGACCACCACCTGGGGTCCGGTGGTGACGAGCTCGCCGATCTCGCCGACGGGCAGGTCGTTGCCGTCGTCGTCGACGATCTGGACGACGGTGTCGTAGATCGGGACGCCGACCGACAGCGCGCCGGAGGCCTCGTCGACCGGCGCGCGGGACCCGAAGGGCACGCCGTGGCTGGGCGAGGTGGTCTCGGTGAGGCCGTAGACGTTGTGGATGTAGTGCCCGAACGTCTTCTCGAACGCCACCACCGTGGAGGGCGGGATGGGGGCGCCACCCGAGAGGATCTTCGTGAAGGAGGCGAGTGACTCCTTCTCCGCGTTGGGCGCGTTCATCAGTGCGATGAACACCGTGATCGACCCGACGGAGAACGTGGCCTTCTCGTCGCGGATGGTCTCGATCGTGACGCTGGGGTCCAGCCGGTACATGAGCACCAGCGGGGCCCCGACGAGCAGCGAGATCGCGATGTGGGCGATGAGGCCGGTGATGTGGAACAGCGGCGCCACGCCGAGGATGACGTCGTCTCCGCTCAGACCGACCCAGTCGCGGTAGCTCTGGGCGTTGAAGACCACGTTGCGGTGGGTGGTCATCGCGCCCTTGGGCGGGCCGGTGGTGCCCGAGGTGTAGGTCAGGAACGCGACGTCGTCGGGGCCGAGGGTGACCGCGGGCGGCTGCAGGTCCTTGTACTGCTCCAGCAGCGTCGCCAGGTCGAGCACGCCCTCGTTCGCGATGCGCTCGATCCCGGCGAAGATCCGCGGGTCGTTGCGCGTCTGGTACTCCAGCTCGGACGTGGTGATCGCCGTGCGCACCGACGTGTGCGGGATGACCTTCGCCGCCACGTCGCGGTGCAGGCTCTCCATCGACACCAGCACGGTCGCGCCGGAGTCGGTGAGCAGCTCGGTGAGCTCGCGCTCCTTGTTCATCGGGTTGATCGACACGGCGATGCCGCCGGCCTTCCACGTGCCGATCTGGGCGATCAGGAACTGCGGCACGTTCTGCAGGTAGACCGCCACCCGCTCGCCCGGCGCGAACCCGTTCTCGGTGATCGCGGCCGCGAACGCGTCGGTCAGCCCGTCGAGCTCGCGCAGGGTGATCCGGCCGTCGAAGTAGCGGATGATCTCGCCGTCGGGGTTGCGGGCGACCGCGGCCTTGAACATGTCCAGGGCGCTGTCGAACTCGACGGTCGTGGTGGACGGCTGGCCCTCGGCGTAGCGGGCGAGCCACGGCTTGGAGCCGTAGATCGTGGACTCCTCCGCGGTGGTCATCGGATGGCGATCGGGTTGACCGGGGCGCCCGTGCCGTTGACGACCTTCAGCGGCGCGGCGACGTAGAGGAACGTCCAGCGGTTGTCGGCGGCGCAGGCGTCGGCGAGGTCGTCGAGCCAGGCGATCTCGGTGAGCGTGACGCCCAGGTTGCGCATGAGCGCGCAGTGCAGCGGCAGGGCGACGCCGGAGTTCGGGTCGGAGGTGACCTCGTTGGCGATCGTGTCGGTGACGAGGTTGGGCACCTCGCGGGTCTGGAACCACTCGACGAGCTCGCGGGAGTAGGTCAGGCCGGGCTCGATGAAGCCGTCGTAGAAGGCCTCCGGGTCGTTGAGCTCGTACCAGTACTTCATCCAGCCGGTGCGGATCACGAGGATGTCGTGGGGAAGGATCTCCACGCCCTGGCTCTTGGCGGCGGCCTCGAGGTCGTTGTGGTCGAACGTCTCGCCCTTGTCGAGCCACTGCTTGCCGCGGTGGCGCGCCATGTCGATGAGCACGCCGCGCCCGACGATGCCCTTCTCGGCGATGGGGAGCACGGAGGCCTTCTCCATGGCGCCGATCGTGGAACGGGCGTCGTAGCCGTTCCAGAGCTTGCCGTCGTACCAGACGTGGCCCAGCGCGTCGTACTGCGTGGAGCCCTGCAGGAAGATCCGCGCGGTGTCGTCGGCGTAGTGCAGGCCGCCGGGGAACGCCGGCGCCCCCTCCTTGTCCCAGGTGCCCTCGTCGAGCTCGTTCTGGCGCTGGATGCCCTCGCGACCGGGCCACAGCGGGTCGCCGGGGCCGTCGGTGCGGCCCATCTGGATCTGCAGGGTGAACGTCTCACCCGACTTGATGTGCTGCACCCCGCGCAGCACCTCGGCCGCGTCGAGGTAGTTGAGGGCGCCGAGCTCGTCGTCGGGCCCCCACTTGCCCCAGTTGCTGGGGGCGTCGGCACCCAGTAGTTCGGCCACCGTGGGTACTTCGGACATCATCGTCTCCTCGGGGTGAACACGAGCGCGCGCGGCCGAGCGCTCGAACGGCTTGCGTTTAGGAGATGATGCACGTCACTATCGGACCCGTCAACAGCGGAGTTTAACGCCTCGTGTTTAGGAATTCTGAACGATGAGCCTCACGGCGAGCGAAGCAGTCCTGGGGGCGCAGGTGCGCCTGGCCAGGACGTCGAAGGGACTGAGCCTGCGCGCGCTGGCCCGGATGATCGACGTCAGCCCGGCCACGCTCAGCCAGATCGAGAACGCCCGCACCGGGCTCACCGTGGCCCGCCTGAGCCGGATCGCCGACGTGCTCGGGCTGACCGTCAGCGAGGTTCTCGACATCGCCCCCACCGCCGCCCCCGAGGGGCTGCCTCCGCCCCGGCGGCTGTCCCCGCCCGAGGACTGGCGCCACTACGCGCCGATCGACTTCGATCCCGTGCTGCGCGCCGCGCTGGAGGAGTTCCTGGCCATCGGCTACCACGGCGCCACGGTGCGGGGCATCGCCGCGCGCTGCGGCCTGTCGGTCTCGGGGATCTACCACTACTACACGAGCAAGCAGCAGATGCTCGTGACGATCCTCGACCTGACCATGACCGACCTGCTGGCGCGCGCCCGGTCGGCGCAGGCCGAGGGGCGTGACCCGGTGGAGCGCTTCAGCCTGCTCGTGGAGAACCTCGTGCTCTACCACACCCACCGCCGGGAGCTGGGTGCCGTCGGGGCGAGCGAGATGCGCAGCTTCGACGCCGAGAACCGCCCGAGAATCGCCGAACAGCGCACCCAGCAGCAGCGGATGGTCGACCGCGAGGTGGAGGGCGCGGTGCAGCTGGGCCGGTTCCGCTCGGACCACCCCCGCGAGGCCGCCCGCGCGGTCGTCACGATGTGCACCGCCCTGCCGACGTGGTGGCGTCCGGACGGGCCCCTGAGCCCGGAGCAGGTCGCCGAGCAGTACGTCGGCATCGCGTTGGACATGATGCGTCTGCGCCGGTGAGTCGACGCGATCGGCCAGGCCGGACCACGGTGGCGGCCCGGGCGGTCCCGCGCCGACTCGAGGTCGGAGTCCGCCGAACCGGGGGGAAGGTCAGATGGCGTCGAACCGAGCCCGCCGTCGGAGCGCTTTCTTGTCGATCTTGCCCAGCGGGGTCGACGGAAGGCGCTCGTAGAAGTCGATCCGTTTCGGCGTGCACACACCTCCCTTGGCCGTGCGCACGTGTGAGATCAGGAGATCGGCATCGGCTTCGTGCCCCGCTCTCGTCACAACGGCAGCGATGACGGCCTCGCCCCAGCGTTCGTCCGGCTCGCCGTAGACGGCGCACTGCTCGACGCTGGGGTGCGCACTGAGGCCGTCTCGACTTCCCGCGGGTAGACGTTGAAGCCGCCGGTGATGACCATGTCCTTGGAGCGGTCGACGATGCTGATGAGGCCGTTCTCGTCGCAGGTTGCGACGTCGCCGGTGTGCAGCCAGCCGCCGGCGAGCGCTGCGGCGGTCTCGTCGGGCTTGTTCCAGTAGCCGTGCATGACGAGCGGGCCGCGTACACACAGCTCGCCTGGCATGCCTGGTGGAACTGCGTTGCCGTCGTGGTCGAGGATCGTCAGCGTGACACCCGGCATGACGCGGCCGCAGCTGGACAGAACGGAGTGGTCGTCCGTGCAGTGCGCATACTTGTCGAGCGTGGTGAGCGCATTCGGGGCCTCGGCCTGACCGTAATGCTGGGTGAGGACGGCCCCGAATCGTTCTCGTGCCTCGATGATGCGAGACGGAGCCGTGGGCGCCGCCCCGTAGAGGATCCATCGGAGCCCGCTCAGGTCCGCGGTTGCGATCTCCGGGTGGTCGAGCAGCGAATAGAGCATGGTCGGCACCAGGAACGTGGTGTTGACACCGTCGTGCTCGATCGCGTGGAGGACGCGCGCCGGGTCGAACCGGTCGTGGATGTGGAAGTCGGCTCCGTGCAGCAGTCCGGGGGCGACCAGCAGCCCGGCCGCGTGCGACATGGGCGTGGTGATGAGGAATCGGGTGTCGTGCTGCCAATCCCAGGTACTGCTGGCCCACGCGTTCGCGGTGAGCGATCGGTCGCGCAGGATGACCCCCTTCGGCTCACCGGTGGTACCTCCGGTGTAGAAGAGGTAGGTGGCGTCCGCCGAGATGTTCGCGCTCGGAGCGGAGTCGCGGGAGAGGTCGTTGAGCCGGCGCAACGGGACAACTCGAACGGCGTCTCGTGCGGCGTTGGTGCGCTCGTCGAAACGGGAGTCGTCGACGACGAGGACGGCGCTGCCGCTGTCGCGTAGGACAAAGGCGTCGTCGACGTGCGTTGCCATCGGGTGCAGGGCGGTATAGCGGATTCCCGCGTGACAGGCCGCAGCCATGACCATGAACGCTTCGGGCCGGGGACCGGCCAGCAAGGCGATGCCGTCCGAGCGTGCGAGTCGCAGGTTGCTCAGCGCGGTGGACAGGCGCCGAATGTGCGACGCGACGTCGGCGTACGACCCCACCGCTGGCTCGCTGTCGCCACGCCAGTGGAAGGCGGCGCGGTCGGGCCTCCGGTCGAGCGCGGCGAGGATCAGGTCGGCGTAACGAACCGGGGTGTGCACAGCATCGTCGGTCTGGGTCACCGGCGGAACCCCTTCTCGAGAACGGAGATCGCGGCGACGGCTTCCTCGACTCCGTAGAGGGCACCACCGTTCTCGGCCACTGCGATTCGGGCGCCGTCGACCTGCCGCGCTCCGGCTTCTCCTCGTAGTTGCGTCACGAGCTCGAACAGTTGCGCCAACCCGGTGGCCGACACCGGGTGGCCGCGCGACACCAGGCCCCCGGACGGATTGACGGGCAATCGGCCGCCGAGCGCGCTGGCGCCCGACTCCGCCCATTGGCCTCCGTCGCCGATGGGGCAGAAGCCGAGATTCTCGGTCTGCTGGATCTCTCCGAAGGCGGTCGCGTCGTGCACCTCGGCGACGTCCACGTCCCGCGGACCGAGGCCCGCCTGTTCGTAGGCGGCGATGGCGGCCCTGCGGCCCAGGTGCGCTTCGACGTCGTCGGGTTCGCGGTCGGAGCCGCTGACCAGGACGCTGGCCCGAACGGTGACGTGCCGATCCGGGGTGGGCAGGGAGGCCGCGAAGTCGGTGTTGCCGACGAGCACGGCGGCGGCGCCGTCGCTGACCGGTGAGCACATCGGCACCGTGAGGGGATGCGCAACCGTCCGAGCCGCCAGCACGTCGTCGACGGTGAACGGTCGTCGGTACTGGGCGCGTTCGTTGTCGACCGAATGGAGGTGGTTCTTGGCTGCGACGGTCGCGAGTTGCCGTGCGGTTGTCCCGAAGCGGTTCATGTGCGCGAGGGCGAGTGCCGCATAGATGTCCATGAACACCGATCGGCGATCCTGAGCACCTTCGTGCTCTCCTGGTTCGTGCGCGACGCCGGCCACTCGGTTGAGCGTCCGCAGGGCGGTGCAGCGGTGAGCCCGGTCCAGCGCGCCGTCGAACACCGCCAGCGCCGCGGCGGCGTCCGGCAGGACCAGCTTGTCGACGCCGACCGCAACCGCCGCGGGTGATTGTCCCGAGCGCACGTGCGCGACGGCCAGCCAGAACGCGGTAGCGCCGCCGGCGCACGCGTTCTCGACGTTGACGACCGGGATCCCCGTCACGCCGGCCGGGCGCAGCGCGACCTGGCCCGGGATCATGTGTTGCCCTTCGACCGCCTTCTGGCTGACGTTGGCGTAGAACACGGCACCGACGTCGCGAAGGTGCGTGCCGGCGTCGGCGAGCACGTCGGAGAGCGCCTGCCGTGCCATGGTCCCGGCGCCGCGGTCCGGGTGGCGTCCGAACCGGGTGCACGACACTCCGACGACGTGCACGGCTTCGCTCACGACACGACCTTGTTGCGTAAGGTCCCGATGCCGCTGACTTCCAGCTCGATCGTGTCACCCGGTTGCAGGAAGCAGCCGGTTTCCAGCCCGCATCCGGTCGCCACGGTGCCGGAGCACAGCATCTCTCCGGCGTGCAGGGTGGTCGCGGTCGAGGTGAAGGCGATCAGGTCGGCGAAGCGGTGGTGCATGGTTTCGGTCCTGCCGCGGCTCACCTCCTCTCCGTTGATCCTCGCGACCATGTCGAGCCGGTAGGGGTCGGTGAGTTCGTCGGCTGTGACGATCCAGGGCCCGAAACTGTTGGCGCGGTCGAAGTCCTTGCCCTTGCTCATCCCCAGTCCGCTCGCGACTTCCTCGGCTTGCGTGTCCCGGGCCGAGAAGTCGTTGAAGATCGTGTAGCCGAAGATGTGTGTGTCGGCGGACGAGGCCGCGATGTCGCACCCGCCGCGTCCGAGGATGCACGCGAATTCAAGTTCGTAGTCGCGGACGTGGGAGTAGGCGGGCCACGCGATGTCGTCGTCGTGACCGGCCAACGCCAGACGATTGACCAGGTAGTAGAGCGGGCGTTCCAGCATGATCGGTGGCAGCACGACGGAGGCGGGCGGGACGCCGTCACGGCGTGCCCGCGCGTTGCGGAAGTGGTCGGGGAAGCATCCGAAGTCGCGAATCTGGCGGGGGTCGGGCAGCGGCGGGAGCAGTCGCACCTGGTCCGCGTCGACGCAGGCGACGTCGGGCGCGACGTGCGACACGTCGTCGATCTGCTGTCGCGCTTCGTCGCCTCCGTCGATGATCGACAGCATCGACCGCAGGTGTCCGGAGTCCGACCCGGTGTGCGTTCGCCACGCGAGGTCCAACAGGAGGTAGGACGCACCGTCGTCCAGGACGAGCGCTGGGTGCTGGGCACCGGATGCGGTACGCACGGTTGCGAGTTTCACGGTCGGTACCTCCGCTCAGGTGAACGCGACGACGCGAGCCGGGGCGGCGCTGGCTCGGGCGAGCTTGATCGGGAAGAAGGCGACTCGGAAGCCGGAAGGCGGCAGTGCAGCGAGGTTGGTGAGCTGCTGCACGATGAAGATCTCGCGCTCGCGTCCGGCGCGATGTCCGTCCCACAGCACGGAGTTGTCCCCGGTCCTCCGGAAGGCGTCGCCCATCACGGTGAAGGGCAGGTCCCATCCCGCCGCGTCGGTGCCGAGTACTGTGGCGCCGAGGTCGGCGAGGTAGAGCGTGCCTGCACGTGACATGCCGGGGTAGTTGAAGAAGCCCATGTCGCCGATGTCGTAGTTCTCTTGTCCGGTGCGGAGCAGCACCGCGCATCCATCGGAGGCGGGCGCGCCGGCCGCCGCGTACGCGTCGCTCAGTGCTTCGACGGTGATGGGTTGTGCTGCCGAGCATCGGCCTCGGAGGTCGAGGACGAACGCCTCGCAGTACAGCTCATCGCTGCTGATGTCGGTGATGGTGCGCGACGGGCGACCCTCGCACGTTGAGCCGTAGTGCAGTGGAGCGTCGACGTGGGTGCCGAGGTGCGAGCTGAAGGCGGTGATCATCTCCGCTCCCCAGCCCTCCCCGTCGGGAAGATCGGTGACGTCGCACGACATGGCACGGGCGAACTCGTCCCTTCCTTCACCGGCCGGGTGCATGTAGTGAACGTCGGGGAGCAGCACGCGTGCGAGCGGTGCGATCGCCTCGGGCAGACGCTCCCGGTCTGCCGGGTCGATGGTGCGGGTCAGGTCGATGAGCGTCATTTCGCCGTCCACGGTCGACAACTTGGACGATCAACATAGAACTGGACGGTCGGTCAAGGCAAGCGGCTCCTGCCGCGCGTGCCGGCTCGGGACGTTGCTAGGAGGAGGTCGCCCGGCGGCGAGCGAGGGCCTGCGCGTATACCCGCTCCAGTGCGTCGACTGCCGAACGCCGGTCGACGCGAGCTGGATCGAGGTGGTACTGGATGTTGATACCGAGCGTGCTTCCGAGCAGGGCGACGGCGACGGCATCGACGTCGCCGATCTGAGGTGCGACCGACCTCAGGTAACGGGCGTAGGTCGAGCGAAGTTCGACGTAGCGGGCGGCGTAGGTCGTACGGATCGGCGAGTCATTCGCCAGCGCTTCCAGCAGGATCGTCGAGAAGATGCGCGACTTCGGCTGCGTCATGAGCGCGAAGTTCGCTTCGATCAACGCCTCCACGCCGGGGTGGGCGGCCTCGGCGAGACGGTTCGAGATGAACCCGATTCCCCAGGCGAACGCGTTGTCGACGACCGCGATGAGCAGGCCCTCCTTCGATCCGAAGTGCCAGGCGACCGACCCTCGGCTGATCTGCGACCGCTCTGCGACCGCCTGAATCGACATCGCCGTCGATCCGCCCTCGGACGCCAGCTCGAACGCCGCGTCCACGAGACGTCGGCGCGTCTCCTCGGATATCTCCCGCTTGCGCGACGAAGCCACGTCTGTGCACCGCCCTGTCGGTCAACACGCGTCGGAGCCCGGCCATCGCGGCCGAGCCGCACCAGTCTGTCGCATGGCTGGACATCGCATCGGCGACCCGACTCACGAACTCGTCGACGAACCCGGCGCCCGCTCCCGTGTTGGACGTCCGGTTACTGCTGCGGCTCGCCCAGGTCATGGGGTCGCACCGTGTGGGCGCAGCAACAGTTCGCTGACCTCGACCCCGTCGGGCTGAGCGAGTGCGAAACAGACCGCACGCGCGACGTCGTCGGCACCCAGCGCCGGCCCGGTGGGGTTACTACCGCCGGCGAACGGCGTGGCGACGGGGCCTGGCTCGACGAGGGTGACACCGACGCCGGTGCCGACCAGTTCCAGCCGCACGGTCTCGGCGATGCCGGCGACCGCGAACTTCGTGGCCGAGTACAGCGAGCCCGGCAACGCGTGGCGGCCGAGCACCGAGCCGGTGAGCACCAACCGTCCGCGGCGGGCCACCAGCGCCGGCAGCACGGCCCTGACGGCCAGCGCCGTGCCGAGCACGTTGGTCAACACCATCTCCCGCCAGCCCTCCACCGGCGCGGCCGGGCCGGGGAGGTAGCTGCCAGGGCCGGCCGTCACGCCGGCGTTGACGAACGCCGCGGACAACCCCCGAATGCCCCATCCGCGAGCCGCACGGCCGCGACCAGGGCGTCGGGATCGGTGCTGTCGGCGACGATGCCGCGCACCCGCTCCGGCGGCCCGACCTGCTCGGCTACCTCGTCCACTCGTGCGGAACGCCCGGTGAGCACGAGGTTCCAGCCCTGGTCGAGGGCCTGGCGGGCGGTCGCCAGGCCGATCCCACCGGTCGCGCCGGTGATCAGCAGGCAGGGGCGGTGGCGCGGCGGTCATGCGTGCGCCGCCCCGGACGCCACACCGACGACGCCGGTCGCCCCGACGACCGGTGTCGAGGACACGAGCATCGTCGAGGGATCGGACAGGACGGGCTGGATACGAAGATCGGTCACGGGACCACGGAAGCATCGCCCGGTGACCCCGTCCAAGATCGGAGAGCGATAGCCGCTGACTATCCGCTCGGCTCGATGACTGATTCCGGGGTCGATGGTCGGTGGCCATGGGCCCAGATCACGGCCACAGGTTCTTGTCCGTGATCAGGAACTGGTGGTGGGGCGGTCAGCGGCCCGGGGGCCCTGGCCGTGCTCGGTGTATCCGGTGGGGTCCGTGCGACACGGTCGCCCGCGAGCGGCCGCATCCGACCGGCCCCACGTCAGCTGG